>JBCAXJ010000001.1:0-187440 GCA_038534135.1 Pseudomonadota bacterium
GTTGCCGGAGTCCGTGCCTGTCGGTAATGCTCGCGCATTTCTACCTTGCGCAACTTGCCGTTCGGGTGCCGAGCACCTGCCGACCATTCGCCGTCCGAAACACTACGAGGTGGTCGACGCGATGCCCCGGCACCCGAACGGCAAGTTGCGCAAGGTAGAAATGCGCGAGCATTACCGACAGGCACGGACTCCGGCAACGACGCCGTAGGGTGCGCACCGCGCACCCCGCTCTGCGTCACATGCGGTTGGCTGCAAGCTTTGCGTCCACCAAAGCGGCCGTTCCGGCGAGGGTCGGAATGTCGATCCCTTGGGATTCCGCCAATGCCGCCGCGACCTTGTCGAGACGTTCTATGAACGGCGCCCCGCCAGCCAGCGCCCGCGCCGCCGAGGACGGCCGGATCAGGCTTTCAGCAGCATTCGCGTACTTCTGGAATGGCACCATGTCGTTCGGCGAGGCACCGAGCCGGACGCAAAGATCGCAAACCGCCTGATAAATCCTACCCGACAATTCGACATCGCCGTGGACGGCATCCTTGATCGAGATTGGCTCGCCTTCGGTGATGCAGCGGTAGTTACCCGTCACCAGCATCGCCCATTTCGCAAGCGGTACGAAGAGCGAGTCGAAGACCTTCAGCTTGACGGGCAATTCAATCCCGTCCGGACCGTGCCGATAGGCTTCGATGTCCGCCTGCATCTTGCGCAGCATCGTCGTATGCTCGGCGTTCTCGAAGGCCGCGACCTTGAAGTTGGTCGGCAGGTTCACCTGCAGCACGTTCAGCGGCTCGCCCGGCGGACGCATCGCCTGAGGGTCTGGGCTGGCCAGCGTGACCAGGCCCGGCTCGAAGTCATCCCACACCGAGGGATCGGTGAATGCGGCGCGCAGTTTGTCCACCGCACCCGGTGCCACCCGCGCCAGGAAGGGCAGGGGCGGCATGTTCATGATCGACACCGCCGGTTTCCGCGCCGCCGCAACCCGCGCCAGCAGGTTTCGGACAGTTTCGGCCCGGTATTGCGGTTCCTGCATCGCCAGCCCGACTATGTCATACGCATCGACATCAGCGTCGTCCGGTCCGCAGGCGTCCAGCGTTCCGGGGCCTGCCGCGCTGTTCAACTCGATGAAATCGGCATAGCCCCGCGGCTTCAGGCGGACGCGTGCACCCTCGGCGTTGAACAGCGCCACTTCCTCGGGCAGGCAAACCAACGTGACGTCGTGACCGGCCAGCGCCAGTCGCGTCCCGAGCAACGAACCATAGGACGCACCCAGGATCAGCATCTTGTAAGCCATCGTCTCCTCCATCCGCGCCATGGTTTGGATCTTTGGTTATCGGCACCTCTCTAGGGTGGGGCGCCGAGGTCGCTGCGTAAATGGATGAGATTTCCGCTGGTCGGAAACGACATAAAGCTACCCGCTGGCCTGAAAGATCAATGCCAATAAGCGCGCAATATTACTGCTCGCCATGCATCGAATTGCGACCATTACAAACCTTGTGAATTCGCGCATTGCCCGCTAATCCGCGCGCCATGAACACGCACGCGGCAAAAATCGCCCCGGGCGCCGTCACTGTTTGCGGCGCACCGGAAGGCTGGGACGCCAAGCTTCTGGCGGATCTCGTCGAGCGGACTTCCGGTCCTGTCCTGCACATTGCGCGCGACGACGCGCGGGCCGAAGCGATGGCAGATGCGCTGGTTGTCTTCGCACCTGGCCTGCCGGTGATCCGCGTCCCGGCCTGGGATTGCCTGCCTTATGATCGTGTCTCACCCAATCCAGAGATCTCGGCGGCGCGGATGGCAGCACTTGCCGCGCTGGCGCATGGCTGGGATCGGCCGTCGGTCATTCTGACAACGCTCAACGCAGCGACCCAGAAGGTGCCTGCGCGCGCCTCGGTGGCGGGGGCCTCGTTCATCGCCGATGTGGATTTCAACGTCGACATCGATGGGCTCGTGCAATGGCTTACCGCAAAAGGTTTCAACCGCACGTCAACCGTCATCGAACATGGCGACTTCGCTGTCCGTGGCGGCATCATCGACATCTTCCCGCCGGGGCAGGAACACCCGGTGCGCCTGGACTTCTTTGGCGATGTGCTGGATGGCGCCCGCAGGTTCGATCCCGAAACCCAGCGGACGATCGAAAAGATTGGCCGGGTTGAACTTTCCCCGGCCTCCGAAGTGGTTCTGGATCCGGACGCTGTTCAGCGCTTCCGAAAACGCTACCGCGAGATCTTCGGGGCTGCCCGCCCGGATGACCCGCTCTACGCAGCCGTCTCCGAGGGCCGGAAGTACCAAGGGATGGAGCACTGGGTCTCGCTGTTCCACGAACGGATGGAGACCTTGTTCGACTATCTGCCCGACGCCGCCATCAGCATGGATCACCATGTCGAAGATGCCCGTGCGGCACGGCAAGAGCTGGTCGAGGATCACTTCGCGGCGCGGGAAGATGCCGGATCGACGGGCGAGGCGCCGTACCAGCCGTGCCCGCCGAAATTGCTGTACCTGGATGACGCAGATTGGACGGCGACGCTGGACGACCGCATGATCCGCCGGTTCACGCCGATGAAGCTGCCTCTCGGACCGGGCGTGATCGACGCAGGTTCCAGGCCGGGGCGGTCCTTCGCACCCGAACGCCAGCAAGACGGCGTCAACTTGTTCGAAGCGCTGGTCGATCACATCAAGGCGCGTCGACGTGAAGGGCCGGTGGTAATCGCGTCCTATTCAGATGGGGCACGAGACCGGTTGCAGCATCTGCTTTCGGATCACGGTCTGGATGAAAGCCGCACGATCAGCCGCTGGACCGATCTGCAGGACGGCGTCAACCTTATGATCTGGGCGCTCGAGGCGGGTTTCCAGGCCTCCGACGTCACAGTGATCTCGGAACAGGACGTCTTCGGCGACCGCTTGATCCGCCGCGCGCGCAAGCCCAAGCGCGCCGAAAACTTCCTGACCGAAAGCCAGTCGCTGACCGTCGGCGATCTGGTCGTCCACATCGAGCACGGGGTCGGTCGGTACCAGGGGCTCGAAACCGTAACCGCCATGGGCGCTCCGCACGAATGTCTGCGGCTCGAATACCACAAGGGCGACAAGCTGTTCCTGCCGGTCGAGAACATCGAACTCCTCTCACGGTATGGGCACGAGGCCGGGGAACTGGACCGGCTCGGTGGCGGCGCGTGGCAGGCCAAGAAAGCCAAGCTGAAGAAGCGCGTCCTCGACATGGCGGACAAGCTGATCCGCATCGCGGCCGAGCGGATGCTGCGCACAGGCGAGGTGCTTGAACCGGACCCCGGCGCGTTCGAACGGTTCTGCGCGCGGTTCCCGTATCAAGAGACCGACGACCAGCTCAAATGCATCGGCGATGTCATGGAGGACATGGCCTCAGGCCGACCGATGGATCGGTTGATTTGTGGCGATGTCGGCTTCGGCAAGACCGAGGTGGCACTGCGTGCCGCCTTCGTCGCGGCCCAGGCCGGGTTGCAGGTGGCCATCGTCGCGCCGACCACGCTGCTGGCGCGCCAGCACGCCAAAAGCTTCGCCGACCGCTTCCAGGGAACCGGGCTTCGGGTCCGTCAGCTTTCACGTTTCGTCTCGGCCAAGGATGCCGCCGAGACGCGCAACATGCTGCAGCAGGGTGAGATCTCGATCGTTGTCGGAACCCATGCGTTGCTCGCGAAATCCGTGAAGTTCTGTAATCTGGGCCTGCTGATCATCGATGAGGAACAGCATTTCGGCGTCCAGCATAAAGAACGCCTGAAACAACTCCGTTCGGATGTCCACGTGCTCACCATGACCGCGACGCCGATCCCGCGCACGCTGCAATTGGCCATGTCTGGCGTGCGCGAGCTTTCGATCATCGCGACACCGCCGGTCGACCGCCTTGCCGTGCGGACCTATGTCTCGCCCTTCGACACGGTCACGGTGCGCGAGGCCCTGCTGCGCGAGCGTTATCGCGGCGGCCAGGCCTTCATGGTGTGTCCGCGCATCGCAGATCTGGGCCAGGCCGAGGAATGGTTGCGCGAACAGGTCCCCGAGGTGTCCTACGTTGTCGCCCATGGTCAGATGGCGGCGGGCGAACTCGATGACCGGATGAACGCCTTCTACGACGGCAAGTACGATGTGTTGTTGTCGACCACCATCATTGAGAGCGGGTTGGATATCCCGACCGCCAACACCCTGGTTGTGCAGCGCTCGGATATGTTCGGGCTGTCGCAGCTCTATCAGTTGCGCGGACGTGTGGGGCGATCGAAACAGCGCGCCTATGCCTATCTGACGACCGAACCGCGCAAACCGTTGACACCGCAGGCAGAGCGCCGGCTCAAGGTTCTTGGCTCGTTGGACACGCTGGGTGCCGGGTTCACGCTGGCCTCGCACGATCTCGACATTCGCGGAGCGGGCAACCTGTTGGGCGAGGAGCAGTCCGGTCACATCAAGGAGGTCGGCTTCGAGCTTTATCAGGAGATGCTGGAGGAGGCGATCGCCAAGATTCGCGCGGGGGAAATCGGTGCAGAGATCGAGACCGACGACGGTTGGGCGCCGCAGCTCAATCTCGGTGTGCCGGTGCTGATCCCCTATGACTACGTCACCGATCTGGATGTGCGCCTTGGGCTTTACCGTCGCCTCTCAGGGCTCGAGAGCAAGACAGAACTCGAAGGCTTTGCGGCAGAACTGCACGATCGCTTCGGCAAGCCGCCGAAGGATGTTGAAACCCTGCTCGCGGTCGTTCGGATCAAAACCATGTGCCGCCGCGCCGGTATCGAGCGGCTCGACACCGGGCCGAAAGGTGCGACGATCCAGTTCCGGGGCAACAAGTTCGCTGACCCCGGTGGGTTGGTCGGCTTCATCAGCGCTCAGGACGGGCTGGCCAAGGTCAAGGACAACAAACTGATTGTCCGGCGCGACTGGACCGAAGATCGCGACCGCGTGCGCGGTGCGTTCTCGATCGCGCGCGATCTGGCCCGGATCGCGAAGGATGCGAAAAAGGCGGCGTGAGCCCGTCCTTGCGTTCAGACCGCGCTACGGCGTCAACGACACATGCAACCTGGTGTCCTTGACCAGAATTCCGCCGCGCTCGCCCACGTCGATCGGGCCATAGCGTTGCGAGAACACCGGCGGCAGGGGGCGGTCCCCGGGGATCGCCAGCCAAAGCCGCAGCAGATGACGCCGTCGTTCGCGCTCGGGCCAATCTTCGAAGCCCGTGCGGTCATGCAGCAGGTGGTGATTGTAGACGAACTGCATATCGCCTGGCTCCAGCCGCATCGACAGGTGCAGATCGGGATCATTGGTCAGCGCATCCCAGGCATCCAGCGCGGCGCGGTGCCGATCGGAGAGGCGCGGTGCCGCGTCGTGACGGGCAGCGGAGTCGACATACTGACGCTGGTATAGCCCCGTGAGACGACCCTCATGCCAATTCAAGACGGGGATCTCGAACCACGGATCCATGCCGTCCGGCACCTCGCCGCGCCGGTCTGTCGCCACCGGATCGAACAGCAGCGGCGCCAATTTTGGGTGCTGTTTGCGCATCTCATTATAGAGCGTCAGGGTCGAGACCAGCAAACTGTCCCCGCCCGACTTTGCATTCCGCAGGCAGAGCAATCCGACCACATCCGTCGAGTCCGTATGGAACGTCTGCCGTTTCGTTGTCTGGTAGATCCTGACCTTCGGGTCGCTCAGATCCGCACCGACATCGGTCACATGGCCGAGCAGGTGCCCCTTGGCATTCTGTGAGCGCGCCTTGCCCAGATGAGCCCCGATCCCGCAGAAAATCGCAACGTATTGCTCCATCGTGTATCGGGTGATCGGCAGGCCGCGCACTAGACGAAAGCCGATCCCGTGCATCAGGTCCTGGCGCATCTGTAGCAGATGCGATGCAAGCGTCGGCAACGGGAAATCGTTCGGTGTCATCTCTCCGATCGTGTCATGGGTCGAGAGATAGGTCTCAGCCGCCGCCTCGACTTCCGCGACCTGTACGTCGGTTAGCGTCCAGATCCAGCGATCGGTATCCCGGGCCAGATCGGTTCCGCGCCACGCCGCCGGGTGGTCGATCCGCTCCGGTGGCAAATCCATCAGTTGAAGGTCCGCGCTATTCGTGCTGCGGCAAGCAGGGCCCGCGACTTGGCAATCGTCTCGTCGAACTCGTATTGCGGGTCGCTGTCATAGACAACGCCGCCGCCGGCCTGGATGTAGAGTTTACCATCCTTCACCACACCGGTCCTGAGCGCGATACAGGTGTCCATGTCGCCACCGGCCGAGAAATAGCCAACGCCGCCAGCATAGACGCCGCGCTTTTCTTTCTCCAACTCGTCGATGATCTCCATGGCCCGGATTTTCGGCGCGCCGGACACCGTTCCGGCTGGCAGCCCCGCCAGCAACGCCGAAAGCGCGTCCTGATCGTCGCGCAGTTTGCCGTCGACGTTCGAGACGATGTGCATCACGTGGCTATAAAGCTCGACGTTGAACTGCTCGTTCGGATCGACCGAGCCGATCTCGGCCACCCGGCCAACGTCGTTCCGGCCGAGATCGAGCAGCATCAGATGCTCGGCGCGCTCCTTTGGATCGGCCAGCAGATCCGCTTCGAGTTCCTTGTCTTCTGCCGGTGTCGCACCGCGCGGACGGGTGCCGGCGATCGGGCGGATCGTGACCACACCATCGCGGACACGGACCAGGATCTCCGGGCTCGCACCGGTGACCTGAAAACCGCCGAAGTCGAAATAGAACATATAGGGCGATGGGTTCAGACGCCGCAGCGACCGGTACAGCGCGAACGGAGGAACCTCCAGCGGAACGGCCCAGCGCTGAGATGGCACCACCTGAAAGACGTCCCCGGCGCGAATATACTCTTTCGCCTTCTCGACCATCTCCAGATATTCCGGATGCGTCGTGTTCGAGATCGGATTGACCTCGCGCACCGGCGCCGAAGGCTGTGGCGTGACAGGCGTGTAAGACGGCGCCCGATCCAGCGCGGTCAGCGCGTCCTGCAACCGGTTCGTCCCTGACAGATAGGCATCATCCACGCTGACGCCGGGGTCGTGCCACACGGGCGCGCAAAGGATCACCTGATCTTTGACGTTGTCGACAATCGCAATGACTGAGGGGCGCGTCAGGATCGCATCCGGCAGGCCGAGCGAGTCCGGGTTCACATCCGGCAATCGCTCGACCAGCCGGATCATGTCGTAGCCAAGATAACCGTAAAGACCGGCGGCCATCGGGGGCAGACCCTCGGGCATCTCCATCGCACATTCCGCAAGAAGTGCGCGCAGATTGGTCAGCGTGTCCCCGTCCTGCGCCTTGAAGTGCTTACGGTCATGCCCGGCGGCGCGATTGATCTCGGACTTCTCGCCCCGGCACCGCCAGATCAGGTCCGGCTTGCATCCGATGACCGAGTACCGTCCGCGGATTTCGCCGCCCGTCACCGATTCCAGCATGAAACTGTCCGGTTGTGCCGCGGTGAGCTTCAGCATCAAGGACACGGCAGTGTCCATGTCGGCGACCAGTTCCGTCCAGAGAACCTGATTTTGTCCGTTCGCGTAGGCTGCGTTGAAGGCGCCGATCTCGGGAAAGATTTCCATCAATATCCCTGCCGGGCCTGACCCATCTGCTCAAACAGGCTTTCGATTGCACCGCGATTGATCGAGATGCCCTGACGGGCCTCGATCGCGCGGGCGAAATATTCCAGATGATCCCGCGCCAGCGAGCTTTGCAAAGCGGTCTCCATCTCTTCGGTCTGTGCAGTCAGGTCTTCGCCTTCAAGTTTCGCCACGGACGCAACTTGTGCCACGATCACGCCGTCGCCAGTGCGGTTGCGGCCACTGACATAGCCGTCCTGATCGGCCGTGAAGACCGCCTCGAGCAGTTCCGGCGTCAGGATCGATGGTGCGCTCTCGCGTGTGAAGGTTTCGGGCTCGACCGGCTCGAGACCGGCCGCCGTCAGCATTTCCGTGAAACCGGCACCGGCCTCGTCACCCGTCAACATCCCGACTGCCCGGCCTTCAAGCGCGATCAAGCGCTGATCGTCTTTCCAGGCGTCCGACACCTTGTCCCGAATTTCTGCGAGCAAAGGCAGATGACTTGCCTCGATCCGTTCGATCATCACCAGCGCATACGAGCCGTCGGAGAGTTCGATCAAATCGCGCTCTTCGCCTTCGCCGGCTTCCATGATGTCGGCAAGCAGGCGTTGGTCATAAGCGGCGATCGGGAACTCGCCACCCGCGACCGTGAAGTCCTGCGCGATGCCGTTCAGATCGATCAGCGGAACACCGGTCTGGTCGGCAAGCTCCGGCAACTCGGCCCCGCCCGCGCGGATCTCGTCGATCTGGTTGGCAATCTCCGGGATGCGCGTTCCGATCCGGGATTGCAGCAGACGCGTCCGGACAAGATCCTCGACCTCTTCAAAGGTCTGTTGGCCACCCAGTTCGACGCCGGTGACGTTCAACAGAACAGGTCCAAACGGGCCATCGACCGGGCCCAAGATACCAGGCTCGGTGGCTGAAAACGCAGCCTCTCCTGTTGCCTCGGGCAGATCATCCTGCAGCACCGTGCCCAACGAGAGCGCATCGGCGGATGTGCCCTGTTCTTCCGCGATCTCCGCGAAGGTTGCAGTACCATCCTTCAGGCGCGTGGCGGCGTCTTCGGCAGCCGTTGCGTCTGCGAACACGATCTGCTCAAGGGTTCGCGTCGCGTCCTGCGTGTAGCGATCGGTGTCGGCATCATATGCCGCGCGAATCTCTTCGTCCGTCGGTGCCAGTTCGCCGGCCAGAGCCGCGATATCCGTGTGCAGCATCTGACCCCAGCGCCGCTCCGGCTCGCGAAACAGTTCGTTGTTTTCATCGAAGAACGCTTGCAAATTAGCATCCGAAGGCTCCGACGGTTCGGCAGCAGAGGCACGTGGCAACACGGCATAAAGGATCCCGCGCTCCTCGCCCCGCCACTTGGCCATCTGTTCGGCGGCCCCCGGCAACAGCGCCCCGCCATTGCCGGTTGCATCGACAAGGATCTGTTGGCCCAGCAGTGCCCGCGTCAGGTCTTCGAACTCGACGACATTGAAGCCTTCCTGGCTCAGGCGGTTCTGGTATTCGAACTGTGAAAACTGACCCTGACCGTCCAGAAAGGCCGGATTGGTACGAATGTTGTCACGCACGGCGTCCGGGGGCACCGCGATCTCAAGTTCCGCAAGCTCCGAGCGGAAGGCCGCATCGCGCACGAGTGCGGCCAGCGTCTGCTCGTCGACCCCGGCGGCGCGAAGTTCCTCGAGCGATACGGCAGCCCGGCGCTGACGGCTGATCTGGTTCTGCTGACGCACCACGGCATTGGCAAAGCTTTGCGAGTCAACCTCGGCGGTTCCGACCGTCGCCACGGTCGAATACGCCGACCCCGTGAAGATGTCGCCGATACCCCAGACCGCGAAGCTGACAATCAGCAGGGCAAGCAGGATCTTGGCGACCCAGGATTTGATCGATCGGCGCAGAAAGTCGAGCATTGCGGTTGTCCGTTTCTCTCAGGGTTGGCGCTACATACGGCCCCCGCAGGATCGCGGCAAGCGGGGAAACAGCGTAGGCGGTGGCGCGGCGTGCGTCAGCCGCCGAAGGCTGCGAGACGACGCACCATTTCGTGAAGACCGTCGGCATCGGCATTCGCAAAGGCGATCCGCACCGCACGCGATGGCCGCTGCTCCTCCGGCAGGAACATATCGCCGGGCAAAACCAGGACAGATTGCTCGGACAACAGCGCGCGGGCGAACTCTGTTGAAGCCATCCCTTGCGGTGGCGTCGCCCAGGCAAAGTAGGCCCCGGTGCCGTGCAGTTCCCAGTCCGGCAGCACCTCGGCGAACAAACGCCGCACCAGAGCGCAGCGGTCGCGGAATTTCGCCCGTTCGATCTGTACCCAGTTTCCAAGCGTACGAAGGCCCTGCAAGGCCGCGATCTGGCCTGCCTGACTCGGACAGATCGTCACCGTGTCGAGAAACTTCTCGGCCTGCGCGATGCGTTGAGACCCCGTCACCATCGCGCCAGCGCGGTGACCCATGATCCGGTACGTCTTTGAGAAGCTGTAGAGATGCGCCAGCACCTCCGGCCAATTTGCCCGCGTGAACAAGGTATGGGGGGCACCGTCCACCGAGTGAAAGTCGCGATACGTCTCGTCAACGATCAGCAGCGCGCCGTGCTCCTCGGCCAGGTCAAAGAACGCATGCAGCGAAGCATCCGGGTATTCGGCGCCCGTGGGATTGTTCGGTGTCACCAGTGCGATCGCTCGAACACCCGCATGCATCAGGCGGCGCGCCTCGTCGAGATCAGGCAGCATGGCGGCAGTGCAAGGCAGGGGCAGGCACTCGATCCCGGCCATGTCTAGCCACATCTTGTGATTGAAGTACCATGGCATCGGCAGCATCACGCTGTCCCCGGCCCGGCATGCCGTCTGGATCGCAACACAGAACGCCTGATTGCATCCCGCCGTGATGCCGACCTGCTGGGGGGAGATCCCTCCGCCATAGATCCCGGACCATTGCCGTGCCACTTCTGCGCGCAGCGGCGCGTTGCCAAGAACATCGCCGTATCGGTGCGCCGAGGGGTCCTCGAGCATCGCTCGTGCCAGTTCCTCGCAGATGCTCTGATGCGGCGGCTCACCCGGTGCCGCCTGCGAAAGATCGAGCAACTCCCGGCCTGCGGGAATTGTTGTTTCGCCTAGCCAACCCGTCGCCTCCATGATCGGAGACGCAGCCGCAGTCAGAAGGTTGGGATTCAGGGCGTTCACACTGGGGCTCCATACCGCTCGTTCGTTGCGGGGAACCTAGACCGGCCTAACGACCGGGTCCAGCGAAGGGTGCCGAAGGAATTTAACCCATTTGGATGACGTGCACGGCTTGGACTTTTGGTAGTCTTATCGCGTCCGGATGGGTCGTTGTCCGGGCGATTGCTTGAGTTCAGAAAGGATGAATCATGCGCTCGAATTCAGTTGCGGCGGTGTCCGTTGGCGTGGTGGAAGTCGCGGCCATGCTGCTCGAAATCTTTCGGTCTTTCGGTCCGGTATGTCTGCTGTCCGGCCTGCATTGCGACGTCGACCTTGCAAGTCTTTCGCCCGATCAGGCCCTGATCCAGGATCTTGTTCAGAACCTCGGACTATACAACGGCTTCATTGGCGTCGGTTTGATTCTCAGCGTGGTGCTTGGGATCGCGTCCGCGCGCCAGATACAGCTTTATCTCTGCGGTTGTGTCGTCCTGGCCGGCCTGTTCGGAGCCGCGACTGTGAGTCTGCTGCTCCTGGTTCAGGCTGCGATCGGTGGTGTCGGTTTGGTTGTGATTCTGGCATCGAAACCTGGCGAGGCCTAAATAAGACGATCAATACGTCGCGAGCGGATCGTCCAACCCGAAGGTTCCCGGGATAACGCCGGTCTGCGTCTCGACAATCGTAAAGCCGTTGTCATCGACAGACTTGGCCTTGGCGACCTTCTCGGTGTTCCTCGCAACGGTGACCGGCTTGGTGTCGATCACTGGCATCACGTCCTGGCTTTTGTTCCGGACCGGTTTGCGCTTGTTCATAGTTAACCCCTCCTGCTGACCGGCCGGACCATTACTCAAAATTGATGAGGATTCCGTAACGGATGCTACACATCTTGACCGTTTGGCGCAGAAAGGTGCATTGACCGCGCCATGGCAGCGCCACCCATCCTCACGCTCACCGATGCAACACTCGGCTTCGGTGGCCGCCCACTTCTGTCCGGTGTCTCGATCGCCATCGGGGCAGGGGACCGGCTCTGCGTGGTTGGCCGCAACGGGTCGGGCAAGTCGACGCTCATGAAGATCATGGCGGGCATGGTTGATCTGGATTCGGGCGAGCGCTTCGTCCCGCCAGGACGGCACGTTGCCTATCTTCCACAAGATCCCGATCCGTCGGGTTTCGCGACGCTTGCAGATTTCGCCGCCGCCGATCTGGCGCCAGAGGACCGCTGGAAGGCCGAAAGCGCCATGGACGGGCTGAAGGTCGCGCACGATGCAAGTCCGGCGACAGCCTCGGGCGGCGAGAAACGCCGCGCTGCCCTCGCGCGCCTTCTGGCAGCGGAAGCCGACCTGATGCTGCTCGACGAGCCGACCAACCATCTCGACATCCAGGCGATTGAGTGGCTCGAGGATCATCTCGCAAGCACCCGCGCGGCCTTCGCGCTGATCAGCCACGATCGGGCTTTCCTGACGCGGCTTGCACGCGCGACGCTTTGGATCGATCGCGGCACCGTGCACAGATCACCGCATGGGTTCGACCGGTTCGAGGACTGGCGCGATAAGATCTGGGAGGAGGAAGACCAGCAGCGCCACAAGCTCGATCGCTTGATCAAGCAAGAGGCACACTGGTCCGTTTACGGTATCTCAGCCCGGCGCACGCGCAATCAGGGTCGTCTGCGCAAGCTGTCCGCTCTGCGCCAGGAACGCGCCGACCAGATCCGCCGGTCCGGTGCCGCTGCCATGGCGTTCGAGTCAGGTTCGAAGTCGGGCAAGCTGGTGGCCGAGGTCAAGGGCGTTACCAAGGCGTTCGGCAATTGCCGGATCGTCTCGGACTTCTCGCTGCGCATCGCGCGCGGAGAACGGGTCGCGCTGGTCGGCCCCAACGGGGCGGGGAAGACGACGCTCTTGCGGATTCTGATCGGCGAGACCCAGCCAGACAGTGGCACCGTCCGCATCGGAACGGGACTGGAGCTTGCCGTTTTCGATCAGTCCCGCGCCGCACTTGATCCCGAGAAATCGCTCTGGGAAACGCTGACCACCGATCCAGCGCTCGGCGTTTCCGGCAATTCGGATCAGGTGACGGTGCGCGGTCGTCCAAAGCACGTTGTCGGCTATCTCAAGGACTTCCTGTTCGATGAACGCCAGGCACGCGGGCCCGTGAAGGCATTGTCGGGCGGTGAGCAGGCGCGGCTTCTGATGGCACGCCTGATGGCGCGGCCGTCGAACATGCTGGTGCTGGACGAGCCGACCAACGATCTGGACATCGAAACGCTCGACCTGCTGCAGGAAATCCTGGGTGAGTACGACGGCACGGTTCTGCTGGTCAGCCACGACCGGGACTTTCTGGACCGGGTTGCGACCACCACCATCGCGATGGAGGGCGACGGCGAGGCGGTGATCTACTCCGGTGGCTGGACCGACTATCTTGCGCAGCGCGGCAGCAAACCGGACTGGTTGAAGACCGAGGACACCGTTGATCGCAAACCAGTCACGCCAAAGCAGGTTCCGGCGCAGGTGAAGGCAGCCGCGCCATCCCGGAAGATCAGCTTCCGGCAACAAAAACGGCTCGACGAACTGCCCGGGGAGATCGAGCGCCTTGAAGGCGACATCTCCAGGCTCGAGAGCCTGCTCGCCAATCCCGACCTCTATGCCCGAGATCCCGGCAAGTTCGAAAAGGCTACGGCCGCCCTGTCACAACGTCAGACGCTGCTTGAGAAGGCCGAAGGCGAATGGCTCGAGCTTGAAGAACTGGCCGACGCGGCAAACACTTGACCATCCGGTGGTCGTTAACCTTTCTTGATATCTGGTTATTATCGTTTGGCCAGTAGCGTCTCTTCACCAGTCGGGAGTGTGGGGGCGCAGATGACTTCAAGGCAGTCGCGGATACATGGATCGAAGCAGGTTCTTCGCGCTTCATTAGGCGCGGCTGCGCTGGCGTTCTGTCTGGGGCTCGCCTCTCCGACATCCGTGGCGCTGGCGGCCGATCCGCCGAAAGAAGCCGAGGCGGAGGCCGAGACCAACGACCGTCCTGACCCGCTGACCGCCGCGAGCAACCCGCTCTCGGGCATCGGCCGGTCCGGCCTTCGTGTCTACCATTTCCATTGCGAAAGCTGTCATGGCTATCTGGGCGAGGGGACGCGGCGGGCACCGGCCCTCGCTGGAACCATCTATGCCACGGATCATGCGTCACGGCGCAGGTTCCACGAACAGTTTCGCACGGCCTATTCGAAACACGCCCAGGTCGCGCGCGGAACGCGCGATCGTCCGGGGCCCCGGTTCAACGAACTCGAGATGGTCGCAAAATTCCTGCGCGAGGTCGAGGTCTGGCGCAAGACGATCACGGCGGCCACGGGCAACTAGCGGGCAGACGGTCTGATCAGTCCTCCGGCGGGGTGCGCTTCGCGCGCATTTCGTCCATCTGTCTCTGGCGGTCGGCAAAGCGTGCGCGATCGTCGTCAGAGTACTCCGACATACAGGCCGGGCAACTCACCCCGCGCTTGTAGTGCGGGCTCTTCAGCGCTTCCGGCGAGACAGGCCGCCCGCAGGCATGGCACATCGTGTGGCTGCCGCGCTCCAGCCCGTGGACGACCGACACGCGATTGTCGAACACGTAGCATTCCCCGTCCCACGTGCTGGCCCTGGCTGGAACCTGCTCCAGGTATTTCAGAATCCCGCCTTTCAGGTGCAGCACCTCATCGACGCCCTGGCCCAGCAACCAGCTTGACGCTTTCTCGCAGCGTATCCCGCCGGTGCAGAACATCGCGATCCGCTTGCCCTCGAACCCGTCCTTGTGGGCATCCCACCAGGCTGGAAACTCGCCGAAACTCGCGGTCTTCGGATCTACGGCTCCGTCAAACGAGCCGATGGCGACCTCGTAGTCATTGCGTGTGTCGATGACGACCGTGTCCGGATTGTTCACCACGTCATTCCAGTCTTCTGGCGCCACATAGGTCCCGACGCGCGCGCTCGGGTCGACTTGCTGGCCGAGTGTCACGATCTCGCGCTTCAGCCGGACCTTGAGGCGCCGGAACGGCTGTGCTTCGGCCGTTGCCTCTTTCCATTCCAGATCGGCGCAACCCGGAAGAGACTTCAGATGTGCAAGAACCGCATCAACCCCAGCACGCGGTCCCGCAATCGTGCCGTTGATCCCCTCTGGCGCCACCAGGATCGTGCCGCGCACGTCAGCCACCTCCGCGAGCGTTCTTATCCCCGGACGCAGACCATCCGGATCCTCGAACGGGGTGAACTGGTAGAAGGCTGCGATGTGCATCATGATCGGCGCTATATCGCGCTTCGCGTGCTTGGATCAATTCCCCCAAACAGGCGCGAGGCGCTCATGTTGACAATGCAACGGCACCGCGCTATGCGCCGCGCGTCCCGGAAGTGAGAGCTTCCGGTCCCGGGCGTGCCCGGGATCGCCGTCGGTCAGCGCGTTGCGCCCACCGGCGCATTTGTCGTTGTGGAGGACCGACCATGTTCGAAGCGCTGTCCGATCGCCTGTCCGGAGTTCTCACCCGGCTGACCGGCAAGGGTGCGCTATCGGAGGACGACGTCAAAACCGCGCTGCGCGAAGTCCGTGTGGCACTGCTCGAGGCTGATGTCTCGCTGCCGGTCGCGCGCAACTTCATCAAGACCGTCCAGGACCAGGCGACGGGCCAGTCGGTGCTCAAATCGGTCACGCCGGGCCAGCAGGTCGTCAAGATCGTCCATGACGCGCTGATCACGGTGCTTGCGGGCGATGACCCGGACCCCGGTGCACTCAAGATCGACTCGCCGCCCGCCACGATCCTGATGGTCGGATTGCAGGGCTCGGGCAAGACCACCACCACCGCCAAGCTCGCCAATCGCCTGACCAACCGCGACAAGAAACGCATCCTGATGGCCTCGCTCGACACCCGCCGCCCGGCGGCGATGGAGCAGCTCAAGGTGCTCGGCCAGCAGATCGGCGTCGACACCCTGCCGATCGTCATGGGCCAGGATCCGGTCGCCATCTCCAAGCGCGCGAAGCAGCAGGCGACGCTGGGTGGCTATGATGTCGTGATGCTCGACACCGCAGGGCGCCTCTCGATCGACGATGCGTTGATGGCCGAGGTCGAGCAGGTCCGCGACTTCGCGAACCCGAACGAGACCCTGCTCGTGGTCGACGGCCTGACCGGTCAGGATGCCGTCAACACCGCCGAGAATTTCGACCAGCGCATCGGCATCTCGGGCGTCGTGCTTACCCGGATGGACGGCGACGGGCGCGGCGGTGCGGCACTTTCCATGCGCGCCGTGACCGGCAAGCCGATCAAATACGTCGGCCTTGGCGAGAAGATGGACGCGCTCGAGGAGTTCCACGCCGAGCGTGTCGCGGGCCGTATCCTTGGCATGGGTGACATCGTCTCCCTGGTCGAGAAGGCTCAGGAAACCATCGAGGCCGAAGAGGCCGAGCGCATGATGAAGCGGTTCCAGAAGGGCCGCTTCGACATGAACGACCTGCAGAAACAGCTCGAGCAGATGCAGCAGATGGGCGGCATGGGCGGGATCATGTCGATGATGCCCGGCATGGGCAAGATGACCAAGGCGCTCGAGGAGTCGGGCATGGACGACAAGGTCATCAAGCGCCAGATCGCGATCATTCAGTCCATGACCAAAGAGGAACGGCGCAAGCCCGACCTGATGAAGGCCTCCCGCAAAGAACGCGTCGCAAACGGCTCCGGCATGAAGGTGCAGGACGTCAACCAGCTTTTGAAGATGCACCGCCAGATGTCCGACATGATGAAGAAACTCGGCAAGAAGGGCAAACGCGGTCTGATGGGCATGATGCAGGGCATGATGGGCGGCAAGGGCGGGATGCCCGGGATGCCGGGCCTGCCCCCTGGCGGAATGCCCGGTGGTCTGCCCCCAATGCCGAGCGGCGGAACCGGTGCTGCTGGCGGTCCCGCTTTGCCTCCGGGTTTCCCGGGGCTGCCGGGCGGTGGCGGGGGTGCAAAACTGCCGCCGGGCCTTGGCGGTTTTGGGAAAAAGAAGTGACGAGACCAGTCCTCCATACGGAGCGCCTGGTGCTCGAGCCTGTGTCGGAGAGCCATCTCGAAGGGTATCTGGCGTATTATGCGATTCCGAACGATCAGAAGGGTGGGTACCGGGCGCCACGCGATCCCGCGGACGTCCGGGCAATCCTGCACCGTGCCGTCGATGAATGGCAGCGGCTTGGTTTCGGAATGTTCGCCATCAAGCGCAAGGATACCGGCACATTCGTCGGCGGAACCGGGATCGTCCACGCGGATGACTGGCCCCGACACGAACTGACCTGGTGGCTGATGCCGGACGCGCAGTGCACCGGCTTCGCGACCGAGGCGAGCATCGCTGTGCTGCGTTGGGCGTATGATACGCTCGGCTGGCCAGTGGTCGAGACGCATATGCGCGACGAGAACCGTCCCGCAAGACGGCTCGCCGAACGCCTCGGCGGAGCTGTCATTGGGCGCGAAACCTTCCCGGACGGCGTCACGCGCGACGTCTTCGCGCTGCCACGCCCCGAAGCGACGGCCGCATGAACGCGATCCCGGTCGATATCCCGGTCCTCGAGACCGAACGCCTGATCATGCGCGGCCACCGGATCGACGATCTGGCCGAAGAGAAGGCGTTCCAGATCTCGGATCGCGCCAAGGGGATCGGCGGGCCGCACCCGCCCGAGCGCGCCTGGGCCGCACTCTGCAGCTACATTGGCCACTGGGTCCTGCGCGGCTACGGCATGTGGGCGCTCGAAGAGAAATCCACCGGGCGCTACGTTGGCCGCGTTGGCTGCTTTTACCCGGACCTCTGGATCGAACGGGAAATCGGCTGGTCTGTCACCGGCCCAGGCGAAGGCAAGGGCTATGCGTTCGAAGCCGCCCGGGCGTCGCGCCAGTACGCCTATAAAACGCTGGGTTGGACCACGGCGATCAGTGTGATCGCCCCGGACAACGCGCGCTCTATCGCACTCGCGAAGCGCATGGGGTGCACGCAGGACCCGAACTGGGAGCACCCGACCCACGGCTCTCTCACGATCTGGCGTCATCCCGGACCGGAGGCGTCAGCATGACATTGGCGCCGATCATCGAAACGGAACGCTTGCGCCTGCGACCGCTGGGGGCGGACGACTTTGCGCCGCTCTTCGAGTTCTACGCGTCCGACCGTGCCCGTTTCGTGGGTGGTCCGAAGGATGCCGAGGCAACTTGGCGAACGCTCGCGAGCGAGATAGGCCACTGGACCTTGCGCGGCTATGGCCGTTTCGGGGTCGAGGAACAGGGCACCGGCGCGCTCTGTGGTCTGATTGGCCCCTGGAATCCGCATGGGTGGCCGGAACCTGAGATCGGCTGGGACTTGATGAACGGGTTCGAGGGCAAGGGCTACGCAACCGAAGCCGGGCGCGCGGCGCGCGACTACGTCTACGGTACGCTGGGGTGGACGACGACGGTCAGCCTTATTGCCATCGGCAATGACGGCTCACGCGGTGTCGCACGTCGTCTCGGTGCTGAGATGGAACGACATTACACCCACTCCCGGTTCGGCGAGATGGAGATCTGGCGCCATCCAGGGCCAGAGGCGCTGCCATGACCCAACCCAGCATCGAAACCGAACGCTTGATCCTGCGCCCGCCGAAAGCGGCGGACAAGGACACCTATATCGACTTCTTCCTGTCGGACCGGGCGAAGTATGTCACCAAGGCTTCAAATCGTTTTCACGCCTGGAAGACTTTCGCGATGGAGGCTGGGCACTGGTTTCTGCATGGCTGGGGACCGTGGGTCGTGACGCGCAAGGGCTCGGATCAGGCGATCGCCAGTATCGGGCCATGGCATCCCGAGGGATTCCCGGAGCGTGAACTAGGCTGGCTCGCCTTCGATGGCGCCGAAGGGCAGGGGATCGCCTACGAAGCGGCGGTCGTTGCTCGTGATCACGATTACACGACCTACGGAACCACAACGCTGGTCAGTTACATCGATCCGGAAAACGCCCGCTCGATCCGGCTCGCTGAACGGATGGGAGCCGTGCTGGATCCGGATGCCCCGCGGGCCGACCCGATGGATCTTGTGTACCGTCATTTCGCGCCGGGAGTTTCAAAATGATACATGTCGACTCCGCGTTGTTACGAATGCGGTATCAAAGGAATACGTTTGCACGACGTTTGCGGTATCAAATCGGTATGGCCTGGGGGGCAGCGCCATGGCGGATTTGACAGACGCCGACCGCGCCCAGGACGTGCTCGTCGATCTGCGCCAGAGCATCGACAATCTCGATGCCGTGCTGGTCCACACGCTGGCTGAACGGTTCCGTTGCACGACCGCCGTGGGCAAACTCAAGGCCGAGCACGACCTGCCGCCGGCGGATCCCGCGCGTGAAGCACGCCAGATCGAGCGGCTCGAACGCATGTGCGCCGAGTCGGGGCTCGATCCCGATTTTGCCAAGAAATTCATGCGCTTCATCATCGATGAAGTGATCCGTCACCACCATCAGTTCCAGAAATAGCGCGACAGCGCCCCCGCCATTCAAAGGAGAAACACAATGGCAATGAAGATCAGACTGGCCCGCGGCGGCTCGAAGAAACGCCCGTTCTACCGCATTGTGGCTGCCGACAGCCGCATGGCGCGCGATGGCCGTTATATCGAGCGTCTGGGAACCTATAACCCGTTGCTCCCAAAGGACTCCGAGGACCGCGTGAAGATGGACATGGAGCGTGTTCAGCACTGGCTCGACCATGGTGCCCAGCCGACGGACCGTATCGCCCGGATGCTGGAAGCCGCTGGTATCAAAGAGAAATCCGAGCGGAACAACCCGCAGAAGGCCGAACCGGGCAAAAAAGCCAAGGCTCGCACCGAGCAGAAGGCCGAGAAGGCCGCTGCCGCTGCCGAGGCCGCCAAGGAAGCCGAGGCCGCTCCTGCTGAAGAAGCTCCCGCAGAAGACGCTCCCGCTGAGGAAGCCGCAGCCGAGTAAAATCAGTGGGTTAGGCGGCATGTCTGACGGATCGATCTGCGTCGGGGCGATCGCGGGCGCGTTTGGCGTCCGCGGTGAAGTGCGTATCAAATCGTTCTGCGCCGAACCGCGGGCGATCGCCGATTATGGCCCGTTGTCGGCCGAAGACGGTCGCCGCTTCGACGTCAAGATCACGCGCGAGGTCAAGGGCGGTTTCGCCGCCCGGCTCGCTGGCGTGCCGACACGCGAGGCGGCAGAGGCGTTGAAGGGCACGCGCCTTTATGCGCCGCGCGATCGATTGCCGGCGTTGCCGGATGACGAGTTCTATCATGCGGATTTGATTGGGCTTTCCGTCCTGGACACCGGTGGCGCCGACCTTGGAAAGGTGCGAGCGGTGCACGACTTCGGCGCCGGGGATGTGCTGGACATCGTCGGCGGCTCCAAACCGCTCATGCTGCCCTTCACCCGGTCCGCCGTGCCAACCGTTGACCTGACCTTGGGGCGCCTCGTCGCCGATCTGTCCGACATCGAAGAGACGGTAGATGACTGAACCGCCCAAGCCCCGCTCGCACGGGATGATCCAGCCACGGGTCTCGGCGCAGCCGCGGCCTTTGATCGGTCCGGACAAGCGCCGGCCCGATGCTTTTCGCGCTAAGGTCCTGACGTTGTTCCCGGAATGCTTCCCGGGCGTGCTGGGCAGTGGCCTAACGGGCAAGGCTCTGAAAGACCGTCTTTGGGCCGTTGAGGCAATCGACATCCGGCGCTTCGCCACCGACAAACATCGCACCGTCGACGACACGCCTGCGGGCGGCGGCGCGGGCATGGTCATGCGTCCCGATATCGTGGCAAAAGCACTGGACTTTGCGGCCCGCGATAGTGTAAGCGACCCGCTCCGTTGGCCGGTGCTGTATCTAAGCCCGCGCGGACGGGTTTTGACGCAAGA
Organism: Pseudomonadota bacterium; assembly: GCA_038534135.1. Taxonomy (GTDB): domain Bacteria; phylum Pseudomonadota; class Alphaproteobacteria; order Rhodobacterales; family Rhodobacteraceae; genus Thermohalobaculum. The sequence continues at coordinate 20,566 of JBCAXJ010000001.1, forward strand.
GCGGGTGCAGAAAATCGCTGCGGGCCAAGGGGTTACGTTGCTTTGCGGGCGCTACGAGGGCGTCGACGAGAGGGTTCTCGAATCCCGCGGGGTCGAGGAAGTCTCGATCGGAGATTACGTGCTGACGGGCGGCGAGCCTGCGGCGATGGTCCTGTTGGACGCGGTGATCCGCCTGAGGCCTGGTGTTCTGGGCAACGCGGCGAGCACCGAAGAGGAAAGCCACGCGCGCGGGCTTCTCGAACACGCGCAGTATACCAGGCCACCGGTCTGGGAGGGGCGCGAGGTTCCGGAGGTGCTGCTGTCCGGACATCACGCGCGGATCGCCGAATGGCGAACCTCCGAGAGCGAACGGCTGACCCGGGAACGACGTCCCGACCTCTGGGCTGCCCATGTGGAAACACATCTGGCAGAGCACGCTCCAGAGCAATCGGACGCGCAAATGACCGCCGAAAAGGCGCGCAAAAACAAGGATTTGGACCAATGAACCTGCTACAGCAGCTCGAGGCCGAGCACATTGCCGAACTGGGCAAGGACATCCCCGATTTCGCACCGGGCGACACTGTCCGTGTCGGTTTCAAGGTGACGGAAGGCACGCGCACCCGTGTGCAGAACTACGAAGGCGTCTGCATTGGCCGCAGCGGCGGCAACAACCTGAATGCCAGCTTCACTGTTCGCAAGATCAGCTTCGGCGAAGGTGTCGAGCGTGTTTTCCCGCTCCACTCACCGAACATCGACGCCATCAGCGTGGTGCGCCGCGGTAAGGTGCGCCGCGCGAAGCTCTACTACCTGCGTTCGCGTCGCGGAAAGTCGGCTCGTATCGCCGAGAAGACGAACTACAAGCCCCTGAAATCCAAAGCGCCCGAGACGCCTGCCGCAGAGTAGGCGCGCGCTACAACCCAGCGCATTCAGGCATCGGCGACCGGGCACGATCGGGCCCGGTCCCGCCAGCAATAAGCTGGGTCATCTCGGCGCCCAGAACTTCGGGATGTTGCCGGTTGACGCGGTAGCGCCCATAGCCAGCCCGCACCACGGCCCCAGTTTTTTCGAGCTTTAACAGGGTGTTGACGGCGTATCCTCGGCCGTGCGCCTTGCCGATGGACGCAAGGTGCTGGCGTATGTCCTCGGGCTCGACGGTCGCTGCACCATGTGCCGCGAGGAACACGAGCACTTCGTTCAGCGTCGCGTTCCGGCGGCGCGGCCTTGGTTTGACCTTCATCGTCTCGGCGATGAAGCGCCGGCGGAACCCCGGCTGTTGCGTGGGCTCGAGCGCCAGGATCAGGTCGTCTGCCGCGTTCATCAGCCGTGCACGCCGCGCGAGCCCGGTCCGGATTTCCTCTTCAAGTTCGCCGAGCCAGGCGTTGGTGCGCTCCAGCTCTGACAGCAGCGAGTCCGCCGCGATGGCCAGGCCGTGTTCCGGTGTTCCGGTTTCAGGAGTTCTTTCGGAGGTCATCTTTGGTGCCCGTTCTGCACGTTTCGGAGGGGCATCAGATTGGCTCAATTCCTTTAATTTTAGGGTAATGCGATTTGAATGCCGTACTTCTCCGGTCTTTTGGGGCCTGCGGCCAGGCAGGAACCACCCCGTGAACAGTCTTATATAAGACCTGGTAGCGACCGACTGATCGCGCGGAATCGTCGTCACGTTCTGCCGGTCGAGCAGCGCGTTTTGCACACAATCCCCGGGTCCTGACCGCAGGATGCTCCTCGGCGTGACGCCGGGGACGGTTTCGCCTTCGCCCAGTACCATCCGGTTCTTCGTGCCGCCAAGCCGCGGGGCCGGGTGGAGACCCCTCTCGACTTTCCAGCCATCTGCTCGAGATGACAGTCATGGCTCCGATGTTTCGTGGTCATATGCGCCTTGGGCGTTCGAGCGCGTGTTGGGTTTCCGCCACCCGCAAGACTCACAGTCCTGCTTAGAAGCTAGTGGCGCGCCAGGATCGACCAGGGTCGCACATCGGCCAAGATCTTGACGGTCGCGGCCAGGACCAATGCACACAGGATGATCTTGGACACCGTCTCCATCGTGCCTTCGATCTGCATGGCGTGAACGATGCTGCCGATGATAACGATCGAGGTGAGGGCGAGGTGGGCGACGCGCCAGGTCGCCGGTCTGAGCCTGAGTTTGCGGCGCAGCGTTGCGAGCAGGCCGGCGGCAAACGTGGCCCACATGGCAACCGCGCCCCAGACCGAGAAGGGGGTTGGCGACCGAAACAGCAGGACGTCGATGACATCCGGCGGGCTGGTCACCCAGAGCAGCGCGACATGCAGGATCACCAGCGTCACGAGGCCTGCGCCTGTCCAGGCGTGCAGCCTGCGCGCGCGGCGCGGTGTCAGGCCGGGCAGGTAACCGCCGGCCAAGAGGGGCTGGAGCAGCAGGAGGCTCATCGCGGTCACGCCCGCAAAGCCCGCCGCGATGTAGACCGGACCGCGCCAGGCAAGTTGCGGGCTTGTCGCCGCGATGGCGACCGGCAGGACCAGGGCGACCGCGAGCGCTGCCCAGATCAGGATGGTCCGGGCCACGCGGCGTTCTCTCAGGCGGGTTGGAGGACGAAGTGCGTCTCGAGGCTGGTATCGCGAGAGCTGGACATCACCGGACGCAGGAAGACGGTTTCGAAGCCGTTCTCGTCATAGTCGGAGTCATAGGCCAGGTGAGCGTGCGGCTGACCGAAGGCCGGGACGATCTGCGGCATGTCGATGCGAAAGACGCCCTCTGCATCGGTCAGCGTGGCGCCATGGCTCTCTGGATCGCTCTCGTAGCCCTCGGTCGTATGGGCCCAGATCTGAATGCGGATGCCAGGCAACGGCGTGCCATCGCCCGCGCGGCGCACGGTGCCACTCATCGCGAAACCGCCGCCGCCGATCCGGTCCATCAAAGCAGCACCCGGGCGGTAGTTGTTGGCGCCGCCGCGCATGGTCGGGGTCGGGGCAAGACCAGCGGCCTGGGCGGGCACCAGAAGTCCAGATGCGGTTGTGGTCAGGGCGGCGCCTGCGGCAGCGCCGGTCAGGAGAAGGGCGCGGCGGGTGTGCGGTGCTTTGGTCATCGTCGTCTCTCCTCACAGATTAGCCGGGACGAAGCCTTCGCTCGGCCCGAGCTTGGGGGATCATACGGTGTTCGGTGCGGGATCTTACCGCTTGTCCCTGCAGACATAGGATGTCGAGGCGCGGGATAAAGCGGTGAGGAACCTGCTTGGTCGAAAAATGCCCGGTAGAACGCCGCCCGCCGGTCACAGCTTTGTGAGAGGCTGGGCGTGCGAAGCTCACGCGGGCGGCAAATGCCCGACATCTTGTACGGAGGTCGCCGAACCCGGGTAATCCGTGCCCCAGACCCGTTTGGCATCCCGCGCGATCTGGTTCGTCTGAATGCGATCAAGTTCCCGGATTGCCTGAGCTGGATCTTTGGTTCGGGCAAGTGCGCGGTCGAAGGCACGTCGGGCCGAGCGCGGGCTCCATGGCAGGTCGGCCACAGCCAGCCAGGTGCGCAATTCTACCGGAAGACGGTCGAACTCGCGCATCGGATCGGCATTCCGGCGCTTGCGGCGCAGGCTGGTCGTCCCGAGATTGGCGGGCATCAGATTTCTTCGTCGGGATCGAAGATCGGATCGAGCACAAGGACGAGGCGCGTCTCGCTGGTGCCCTCGATCGGCGGGGACCGGTGGCGCAGGCCCGAGCTCGGGGTTTCCGGCCATTGCGTCCCGCGCAGCACAATCGGCGCGCCGGTCGGGACGGTGAAGACGCGCTCTGGGTCCGATCCATCGATCGACGTGCCGTATTGCGTCCCGGTGCCGCGATAGGTGCAGATCAGGCGTGCCCGTACAGCGTCGATGTGGAACCTGCGGCAGGCATTGGTGTTCACGACGTCGAGCCGCAGGCGCAGGAACGGCGCGGCCATCATTTCTGCGAAGCTGTCCGCCAGGGTCGCGACATCGCCGACCAACCAGTCCTGTTCGGGATGGGCGGGGGTCCCTGATACACTGCAGATCTCCGCGACAGTGCTGCGCACCGCCTCTGGGCGCAGGATCACGCGGGCGTTCGGCAGGGCGTCTGCCTCGAGATCATCAATCCAATCCTGAAAGGTCTGCATCGGCTGACGCCGCCAGACCACCGCGGCCATTTCCGGGCGCGCCAGATCGGACAATCCGTTCGGGGCGTCAACGACGCCGACGCCCGCTGCCGTGTCGCGGGTCATTCGAAAATCTACGAGCATGCGTTCTCCACCAGTCGGTACGGTCACACGGAGGGGTTGATCCTCGTGCCGAAGACCTGCGAAACCGTGTCAAAATATGGTGAAATGTTATAATATCACAGCGGGCGTGTCGAGATACTCCGCGAGACTGGCGGACCCGAGAGACTGGTGGACCCGAGAGGTCGGTTGGCCGGGCGGTCAGGCCCGCGCAAGGGGCATCGTCGCGCAGCGGAACGACCCAAGCAGCGCATTCGGTTCGGAATAGTCGACCGGCTCGACATTCAAACCTTCGGTGCGGATCGCGTCGGCTATTCTGTCGAACCCGGCGTGCACAACCACCGTCTCGGGATTGATCACGAAGACATTGGTGCCCATCGCTTGCGCCTCGGTATCAGTGACCTCGACCATCGTGAAACGGTGCCCGAGCATGTCCAGATCCGCGGGCTGGAAGGGCGTCGGGCAGATCAACAGCCGCCGCCCCGGCAGGATGGTCATGCGCGTGTCGAGATGCATGACATTCGGGCCGAGGTGGATCGGCGTCACGTCGACGTGTCGGGCAAGCTCCTCGACCGCATTGGGCGTGGTGCGGGTGCCGAGCCCGACATAGGCCCCACCGCCGTCGACGAGCACATCGCCGCCTTCGATCTGACCGTCGGAGATTTCGATAACATCCTGGTCCGACAGATCCGGCAGGCACTGGCGAACGAGGTCGATTTCATCCGTACGCTCGGGCAGTTCGCGGGTGTTCGAAAAGTACAGTTTGTCTCGGATTACGAAACCGGTGTCGCGGGTGTACATCTGCCAGGGGTGGGCATCCGAATGCGGCACGAAGTGCAGGCGGACGCCGTACCGGTCCATGAGGGCGTAGAACCGCTCTTGCTGACGGAGCAGCTTGTCCCGGTCCCAGGCCAGCATCGGGAACTTGGTGAACTCTTCGTGCGCGTTCTGGAAAGCATCGAATGCCGGAACGGCAGTGCCCCGGCAGACGCAGAGGTCGGTGAGAACGGATGTCTCGTCTTGGATGCGGAGCAAAACGAATTTTCCTTTGTTTCAAGGCACGCTCGCGGTTCTACGGCGGAAGATGCCAAGGGTGGTAACGTATTGTGTGGTCCTGAACGCAGGCGCTTACTTCAGACCGGCGAGGCGCAAACCTTCCATGATCTTGAGGTGTGCGACCGGATCAGGCATCGGATACTCCTGGTTGACCAGATCCGGTCCGAAGTCAGGCTCGACCATCTTGGCGCGCGAGATCGCTTCTGCCGCCGCGTCTTCCTGACCGAGATGGCCCAAGGCGCAAACCTCCCCAAGATGAGCCAGCAGACCGGCATTGGGCATAAGTTGCGCCATGCGTGAGGCTGAGACGGCGTCCTCGTGCTGATCAAGCAACAGGTGCGCCAGCGCCTTACTGCATATGACCACAAGCCTTAGGGAGTCTTGTGGGCTGGTTCTCTCTCCCAGCTCGAAAGCTGCGAGCGCTTCATGCGGCTCGTTCCTCTGGAGATGACACCGGCCCAGCAAGATGTGCGCCCAGCCAAGGTTCCGGTTGATTCTGAGCGCCTTTTGCGCAGCGGAGATCGCATTGTCGATCTCGCCCAGTGCCTCGAGACAACGCGCGAGCGCGACCCAAGCAAAAGGGATGCGGGCATCCAGCGCAACCGCCCGCTGCGCCGTCTGAAGTGCCTTGAGCCGATGCGGTGACCTGCGGCCCGTCAGCGTGCTTTCCTCGGGCGATCCTCGGATCGCGCGGTATTGAACGCAGTATGCATAGGCCAGCGTGGCGTAGGCTTCCGTGAACGTTGGCTCCAGCTCGATCGCCCGTTCGAGCATCGTCACGGCCTCGTCCTGCTGCCGATGATCGAGCGTGCAGACCGCCGCGTATCCCAGGCAGTAGGCTTCCCATGCCGTGAGGTCTTCGAAGGCTCTTGATTGCGCACGCTTGCATTCATGCTCGTAGATCAGCGTGATGACCGAGGTCGCGATCTTGGTCGCGATGTCCTCCTGACTGTCATAGAGGTGAAAGGCCGAGAGATCGAAACTGTCGGTCCAGACATGCGTTTCCGAAGCAACCTCGATCAACTGCGTCGTGACGCGTGCACCTATGTCGCGCTGCCTGAGGCTGCCCTCTACCAGGTAGTCGGCCGATAGCCTCTCGCCGATCTCTTTCACGGTTAGTCCCTGGCCGTGCAGAGAGAACGCCGAGTTCCTGGCAAGCATGCGGATCAATCCGAACTTGGACGCCTGCGCAATCACACTGTCCGCAATGCTTTCCGAGGCGAGCTTGAAGTCCGGATCGGATGACAGACAATCGAGCGGCAGGATCGCGACGGTGCTGGGGAGCGTCTTCCTCTCTCCGGCCGGTTCGGTCGTGATCTGTGTGACCTCGCTTTCGTCCGGTGACATGAAACGCAGGCCGCGACCGTAGAATGTTCGGATCAGGCTGTCGGTCGAGTTTTCGTCGCCGATCGCCCGCCGGATATCGCGCACAGCCGTCGTCAGCGCTGCGTCCGAGACGGCACGCCCATCCCAGACCGCGTCCATGATTTCGGTCTTGGAGACGATACGATCCCGGTTCTCGGCCAGGTAGACGAGCAGCGCGAACGGACGGGACGTCAACGGCAGCGCGTCGCCGTCGAGGCGCGCGACCATCTCGCGTGTATCGATCTCAAGTTCTCCGAACCTGTAAATCATGTGATTCTGTGCCCCTGCGCAGCATCTCCCCTGCGCGAAATGGACGCTAACTCAGATTTGCCAAGATTTGCCCAGATTCTCTTAAGCAGAAACCAGAATTTCCTCGAATTCAGCTCTAGATAAATATCAAATTGAGTTCCATATTCAGATCGCCGACGCGGAGATCCGGTGTTGGCGCGAAAAACGAAGACTTGTTCAGAGACCATACTCAAAAGGAACACAGATCATGACCATTTCCATAGTGACATCTTCCGCCGGCACGAAACATGCCGTTCACCATCAAGTCGATCCATACTCGTGCGGATGCGCATGCATCCTGATGGCGATCTACCGCAAGACCGGCAAGGAATTTGAAGAGTGGGTCATCTCTGACGGCACCAAGAACTTCGAGCAAGGAAAGTACGAAAAGACGGCCAAGGATGGCACGAAAATCAGCACCCAGCAGTACACGCCTTACGGCAGAGATACAGGTCTGGCCGCCGGCAACATTGCAGTGTTCCTGCGCAAGGTGAACTTTCCGAATGCCAAGGTTGTCACGTCGACTGCGGATGCAGCCTGCCTGAGCTATTTCGACTCGGCTAGCGCCGAAAAGCCGGTCATCGCGCAAGTCAAGTGGAACGGCGCGAACGCGGGCTGACACTGGGTCGTCGTGGACGGGGTAAAGAACGACAAAATCATGGTCTGCGACCCCGGTCATGGAAACCTGCAAGAGACGCAGCGCGGCATGGTGTTCCGCGACCGTAACGGCCAGATCGGTCGATTCTCAGGCACCATGATTGCCTGCTAAGTCACGTTACAGAAATTAACCGAGGAAGAAGAATTCAATAAATCATTGATCAGCGTGGGGGCTGAGGGCCGGTCTATTATATTCGGGCTGGCCCACCCCCCCAAGTTTAAAATGAGTATCGAATTATTACCTGTGTAAACAAACTGAGTGATATGTGGCGGTGAGAGTAGCGAAAGTATATTCAAAGCGATTTTTGAGTGAATTATTTTCTGCAAAGTATTTGAATAATGGGCCGGATGCTTTCATTGCCGGTTGCGCATATTGAACGGGAGCCCGCGCGCATTTTGGGTCATGCGCGCGGGTTTTCTCGTTTGTGTCAGGCCGCCATGGCGGCCGACAGGCCGGGCCCTTCCACAGTGATGCGGTGCATCAGGCGGCGATGGCCGTGGTAGTCGTTGATCGCCTTGTGCCAGGTCGCGCGGTTGTCCCAGATCGCGATGGTGCCGGGGCGATAGCGCACACGGCAGGTGTATTCCGGCAGCGTGCACTGACTGTAGAGGAAGTTCAGCAGTGCCGCACTTTCCTCGGACGTCCAGCCGTCGATATGCGTGGTGAAGCCCGGGTTCACGTAAAGCGTCTCACGCCCCGACAGGGGGTGGCGGATGACCACCGGGTGCAGGCTGTCCTGGGTGGCCAGTTCGGGATTGCCGATGCGGCCGGTGTTTGCCGTCTCACGCTCTCCGGCGGCTTTCTTCCCGAACGCGTGGCGCGACGAATGCCAGGCCTTCAGTCCGCGCAATGTGTCCTTCAAACCATCGGAGAATCCATCGAACACGGCCCCGATCGAGGCAAACATCGTGTCGCCGCCGATCTCGGGCGTTTCGATGCAATGCAGGATCGAGCACTGGGCGGGCTGCATGTCATAGGAGTGGTCGGTGTGCCAGTTCTCGCCGATTGCATGCGCCTGATCGGCCTCTTTGAGGACCATGGCGATCTTCTCGAAGCCCGGAACTTTCGCGAAGAACCGGTTGATGTTGATCGGGCCGATACGCTCGGCAAATGCGATCTGGTCGTCGGGCGTGATGTGCTGATCGCGGATGGCGATGACCGAGTGGTCGGTGAACGCCTGGAAGATCGTGTCGAACTGAGCCGGGTCGCGGACATCGGCGCCAATGATCTCGGCGCCGATCGCGCCTGTGAGCGGTTTGACTTCGAGTGCCATCATGATCCTCCCGTCTGTGTGTCGTGTTCCTGGAACGCTTCTAGCAGATCGTCGAGTTCCTCGCAGCCGTCAGGGCAGGCAGATTGTAGTCTTATCAGCAGTGTGCGCGCGGCGTCCGGGTTGCCGATCTGCAGTTCCAGTTCGCCCATGTATTCGAGCGCGCCCTTGTGAGCCGGGTCGACTGCCAAAGCACGCTCGTAATAGGTGCGCGACTTCTGCCACTGTTGCAGCTTGCGATAGGCGTAGCCGAGCAGGTTCAGCGCATCTGCATCCTTGGGGTCGGTCACCAGCCAGTCATAGAGCGGCGTGATGGCATGGCTGGCGCCGCCGGATTCGATCTGCGCCTTGATGACGTCCAGATCTGGCCGGGGATCGGTCGGGTCATAGGCGGCGAAGGCGGGAAGGAACCCGGCGAGGACGACCGCGGAGAAAACTGTGATGCGCATCGCCTGAACATATGACGCAAATGGATTTCGTACCACCGCCATCACTGTGTCGCCGCGCCTTCCAGCTTCTCGGATGTGTTCGAGAAATCGAGATTGCAATGGGTCTTCGCAAAGCCGCTGCGCGGAAGATCGTTGACCTGGGTCGGATTGAAACCCCGCAGCGCCGAGGTGCTTGACCATCGCACCAGAAAGTCCCGCTTGCACCGGTGATAGGCGATGCCAAGGCGCTCGGTCACGAGCCGCATCTCCTGTTCGTAGCGACCTTCGTTTCCGTCGGCATCAATCAGGATGACCATCGGTATCTTGTCAGTCAGGACGGATGCGAAAACGGCCTGATGGATGCTGTCGCGGGACGAGTTGGTGTGGTCCATGCCAATCTCGATGACATGCGTCGGGGTCTCGCAATCGACGCGGATTCCGCGTTCGGACCCCTGGTTGTCAAATTTCATGGCCGTTTCTGCATCTGCGCCGCCCAACAGCGCGCAGAGCAGACCCGCAAAGAACACTTCACTCATGGCACCGGTCCCCCGCTCTCACGCGGCAGAGCGTAACATGGAGGTCGTCCGGACAGAAGTCGCAGGCGTCATTGATGCGGGAAATAGTCCTGGAGCGCTCCCTCGCGATAGACATCCGCCGTGCAACAGTGCAGGCCCCCGCCGAAGGCATAGGCGTCGCGCAGATCGACCGGGATCACGTTCTGACCCAGCTTGTCGAGTTGCTCCATCTGGTAGACCTCGGAGGCCTCGACGCAGACGGTCTTGGGATCGAGCACAAGCACGTTCATCGAGAGCCAGACCGAAGAATAGCAGAGCGCCGGCGGGGCATTGTGCGCGGGCTGCGCGGCATCGACAATCTCCCAGCCGTTCTTCTCGAACAGCGTCCGCTGGTCGTCGGGCAGGCGGCGCTGCGGGTTGTTCAGGATCAGGCCCGGACGGATCGGCGTGAACGTCGCGTCGATGTGGATGGGGTAGGGGTCGCCGGGGAAGTTGACCGTATGGACCCGGTGGTCCGGGAAGTGACGGCGTAGCCACTCGATGCCCTTCAGGTTGGTCGTGAAGCCGTGCTGCACGACCAGATCCTTCCCGAAACGCAATACATCCGCGGCGTCAAACAGCGGTTCTTCCTCGGTCGTGACAAAGAACTTCTCGGCGGCCCACTGCAAACGCTTTTCGACGCCGATGCTGTCCGAGAGATAATCCGGGTGGTAATCGGCGTCCGTCAGGCGCGGCTTGGGCGCGGTTTCGTGCCGGAAGTTCGGATCCTCGTCGAAATAGCGCTGCATCAGCGGGCGATAGCAGAGATACTCGAACCAGCGGCAGCGATAGGACATCGTGGCTTCGAGGATCTCGTTGCCAACGGTCAGCAGAACGTCGCGTGGTGGCATGCAGCCGAACTGGCTGGCGGTGTGAAAATCCGGCGTGGTCGCGGGTATGGAAAAATCGATGGGTGTGGGGCGGTCGACGATGATGCCGCGATCCGCGAGCTGCTTTGCGAACCCGTCGAGCAACGCGTTCGCCCGGTCGATCGTCTCCTGCGGACGGCGGCCCCATTGGCCGCGCATATCGGAATCCTCCGGTACTTTCGCATCCAACGCGGGCTCTTCCGGCGGAATGTGACAGTCGTCAGCGCGTCCCACGATCACGTGCTTCAGCGGGTCCCATTCGTTCCACGAATTGACTTTCGTGCTGTTCATGATAAGTTTCCTTCGATGCCGCGCGCTGATTGCTTACTCACGGGCCGCAAGTCAAATCCAGATTGGACTCCCATGCCACGAACGTGGTCTTACGTCGTCGCCATCGGCGCCTCTGCCGGTGGGATAAAGGCAGTTTCCAGTCTGATTGCCGGTCTTCCCGCAAACTTCGCCGCGCCGGTTCTGGTCGCAATCCACTCGAAGGAAACGCTGCAACTGCCTGAAATTCTTGACAGGCGGAGCGCGATGTCGGCCGAGTTGCTTTCGCATGACTCGGACTTGCTCGCCGGACGGATCTATGTCTGCCCGGGCGGGAAGCAGAGCTATTTCTCGGGTGACCGGATGACGGTTTCCGATGACAGGCAAGGCGATCGCTTCACGCCTTCGGTCAACATGTTGTTCGAGTCCATGGCCCGCGAGCACGGCATACATGCCATTGCGGTCGTCATGAGCGGCATGTTGAACGACGGTGTTCTGGGGGCGCAAAGCCTGACCCGGTGTGGCTCGAAGATGTTCGTGCAGTTGCCCTGCGAGGCCGAGCACGACTCGATGCCGAACAGCGTGATCCTGAACGATGAACCGCTGGAAGTCCTGCCGGCTGCCGAGATTGCCAATGCGCTTGTTCGCATTGCCGGTGTGACCTGAACCGGTCCTGCTAGGCAATCGACTGGCTTTGAGGGCAGCCCCCGGCGCGAACACCATGCCGTTAATCTGGTAACGGGGCGCGGGCAAGCGCAGCGCACGATCGACCCCGCCGTTGCAAGTCTTGCCCAAGCGGTTCGCCGGACACGATCGCATCGGTCCGGAGCGGCTGCAATTCGAGTTGAAATGCGCTAGTCTGCGATCTACTAGAAGTGCTGGTGGTGTGAGTTGGGCGATATGCGACCGAGATACTATGTCCCGTCGATCATTGGCACGATCGCAGCCGTCGTCTCGATCTTTGCGATGTATCCGGATGCCGTAAAAGGCGCGAAGCAAATGCTTGGCTTCACCGCACCTCCGGCACCGGTGACCGCTGTGTCGCCAGCGGTTCCGGAAATCGACGTCCCGCAGGCAATCGCACTTGGTATTGCTCACGAGAGGGAACGCGCTGGGTGCCCCGAAGATGTTCTGCGTATCCTGGATTATACCGAGGCGGTCGCCGAACCGACCGAGCGCAGCGGCGGCAAGTTCTTCGGAAACACCACTTTGACGCTCGTCGCCGCGCCGGCGGAGCCCATCACGATCAAATCCAAGGGCGGTGCCGAGTCGCGTGCAGCCGCTTTGGCCGCGGGCCAACAGGATCTTCTGTCCCGTTTGCCGACCGAACTTCGCCAACGCATGCCTGATTGTTGAATACAGGAACCCTCCCATGAAGCGAACACTTGCTGCTGTCGCCGTTGCGTCAATGATCCCACAGGCTGCACAGTCCGCCGACACGTACGAAGGTGCCGTAACCGAGCTGGCAAACCAGATCATGGAGACGTCAACCATCGAAGGCGCTTTCACGGTCGGCATCACCAACTTCTATCACGTCGACAATACGTGCTCGCACTTGTCGAACGAGATGGTCACGCGGATGAAGTCGAAGCTTTTTCGCGCAAGCGATGGCAAGGCGCGCGTCGTCAGCAGGCATCTGTTGCCCAAGATCCTGAACGAGATTGCGTTCAATACGGCGGCGGACAGTCCGGTCGATCCGGGGACGGCGCCGAACACGGGAAAGATCTCGGGCGTCCAGACTTTGCTGTTCGGCAACATACTTGAGCGCCAGGACCGGATCAGTGTCTCGATGGAGCTGATCGAGACCGAGACAGCGATCATGAAAGCCATCGCCGAGGCCGACTTTCCGCGCACCAACTCGGTGAACGAGTTGATCGCGACCCGGAGCGCCGAGGCCTGCGGGGTTTCACTGATCGGCAACGCCGTTGCCGGAGCCGCAACCACGCCTGGAGCTGCCGTTCAATCGCCGGGGCCGAGTACAAAAGTGCCGCCAAGGCAAGCCGTGGCCAATTTCGATGCGAATGGCTTCTCAGCAAAGCTGGTGCGCGCCGTCTACTCCAAGAGCAAGAAGACTGCGACCTTTGTGATCCGGTTCGAAAACACCAGCGACAAGCCGATCCGGTTGGCCTACACGCCGCGCACCTTGTCGGTGACGGACGATCTGGGAACGATGATGCCCTGGAAGGACGCGTGGTCGGGTTTGAAGACATGCAACACGTACAAGTACAATTGCACCTTCGCCTACAATGACCGCGCGACCGAACTGGACGTCGGCAAGCAAGCGCAGCTTGCGTTCAACGTGTCGTCGACCAGCGAGGAGCCTCCAGCAAACGTGTCCGTCGGCATGGAGATCATCTTCTCGCCGAACCCCGATGACAAAAGCGATTACAAGCTGATCGCTCTGGGCATGTACGATGTGCCGCTGGAAGTGCGCTGAGGTTTCGAATCGAAATCTGATTGTGTCTCGACGTGTCCTTACGGATCTTGCGCTGCAGGTGACGACGTGAGGCGGGACTGTTCGATCCGGCTTTTCCTGCTTCGATCTCGAGCCGCAGGTCGCGATGACCGGTGATCAGATCTGCCCGTTGTGCTTGCGTCCCATTCCACCGGAGGCCAAGCAGAGCCTTCACCATCTGATCCCGAAACTGCGTGGCGGCAAAGGCGGGCCGACGATTCTGGTTCACCAGATCTGCCATAACGAGATCCATGCGGCCCTGACCGAAACGGAACTGGCGCGCGCCTACAACACGCCCGAGGCGTTGCGCGCGCATCCGGGCCTGGCGACGTTCTTTGCCTGGGTCGCGAAGAAACCGCCGACCTTTCATAGCCGAAGCGCTGGGAAGGGCAGACGGCGAAGATGACCCATGGCCGCGATCCCGTGCGGGCGCTATGTGCCCCGGATCGGAGGGCCAATGGCGCAAAAATCCATCCTCATCACCGGATGCTCGTCCGGGATCGGACACCATGTGGCGCACGCGTTGAAGGCGCGGGGCTGGCGTGTCTTCGCCACGTGCCGCAAGCCCGAGGACTGCATCCGGCTGGAGAGCGAAGGGTTGGAGAGCTGGGTTCTGGACTACGACGACACCACAAGCATCCGGGCAGGCTTCGATCAGGCTATCGAGCGGACCGGCGGCACGCTCGACGCGCTCTACAACAATGGGGCCTATGCGATCCCCGGCGCGGTCGAGGATATGCCGACGGATGCGTTCCGCGCGTGTTTCGAGACCAATTTCTTTGGCTTGCACGAACTGACGCGGCTGGTGATCCCGGTCATGCGCAATCAGGGGCATGGCCGGATCGTGCAATGTTCGTCGATCCTGGGGTTCTGTGCCCTGAGAATGCGGGCACCCTACATCGCGACCAAACATGCGTTGGAGGGGTACACGGATGTGCTGCGCTACGAGTTGCACGGATCGGGCATTCACGCGATCCTGCTCGAGCCCGGGCCGATCGTCTCGAAGATCCGGCAGAACTCGCGCGCGCACTACGAACGCTGGATCGATCCCGAGGCGTCTCACTGGAAAGGCTTCTACGCGAAGATCGTGCATCCGCGGCTGTATGCGGAAGATCTTCCGAAGGACCGGTTCGAACTGGGATGCGAGGCGACCACGGCGAAGCTGATCCACGCGCTGGAAAGCCCGCGACCGAAAGCCCGTTACTTTGTCACGACACCGACGTATATCGTGCACTGGATGAAGCGGCTGCTGCCATGGCGGTGGGTCGACGCCGTGCTGAGAAGGAATTGAGCCGATGGGCGACTGGTTTTTCTACCTCGGCATCGCTGCGGCACTGGTCACTCTGGGGGTGCTGATGTTCGGCATCGGCGGCTTCGGAACGGGCAGAATGACCGCCAAGACGCAGAACAGGATGATGCGCTACCGGATCATCGCCCAGGCAGCCGCCGTCGGGTTGCTGCTGATCGCTTTCCTCGTGACCGGTGGCGGAAAATAGCTCTGCGCCGGCACTCTCAATAGTCCAACATCAAGGGAGACAGGCGCGTGGTCGTCTTGAATCGTATCTACACCAAGACCGGCGATGCTGGTGAGACGGCATTGGGCAACGGATCGCGGGTGCCGAAGTATACCTTGCGCGTCGAAGCTTACGGCACATCGGACGAGACCAATGCGGCTGTCGGCATGGCACGGCTGCACGCGGACGGCGACATGGATGCGGCCCTGGCGCGCATCCAGAACGATCTGTTCGATCTTGGCGCGGATCTCTGCCGCCCCGACATGGCAAAGGATGCCCAGGCGGAGTACACGCCTTTGCGGATGACCGAGGCTCAGGTTCTGCGCCTGGAGGCCGAAATCGATGCGATGAACGACGCGTTGGAGCCATTGAGGTCGTTTGTCCTGCCGGGCGGATCGGCGCTGGCGGCGCATCTTCATCTTTGCCGCACGGTGTCGCGCCGGGCCGAGCGGCTGACGGTGGAGTTGGCCACCCAGGAAGATGTCAACGAGCACGCCCTGAAGTACTTGAACCGCCTGTCGGACTGGTTCTTTGTCGCCTCGCGGATTGCCAATGATGACGGACGGGCCGACGTGCTTTGGGTTCCCGGCGCGAACCGCTGAGAACCCCCGAAGTATGCATGCGAGACACTGGCGAGTGCGTCAGCGTGCCCAGGGAAAGAAACGCCTGGGCACGACCGAGAGTTTCGATCAGTGGAAGACGCTCAACTTCTTGAGCGCGTCGTTGCCGAGCAAAGGAGCGATGTGCTGGCTGACGTATTCTCGCGCAGCCTTCCTGGCCGCTTGGTTGGCGTCGTTCGGCAGTTTTTGGCCGTTCTTGATGTGACGCTGGGCTTGGAGGATCGTGCTCTGAGAAACATGCGTGGTGCAGTGTTCGATGGCCTTGGTGACGATGTTGTAGTCGCCGGCTGAGCCGAACCGCATACCGCCACGGTTCTTCATCGTGGCGTACTTGGCAGTGCCCATGTTCACCTTGACCTCGGGTTCCGAGACCATCCGGCGTATGACATTCAGGTCCTGAAACTGCATGTTCAGCGCGAGGTCGCCCTGCTTCAACCAAAGCACATCGGTGAAAATCCGGGCCATGTACGGGTTCTGGGTGAAAATGTACCGCTCGGCCGCGAGGTAAAAGATCGCCTCTTGCGGCACCCAGTTGTCACAGCAGAAGTTGAACAAACGCGTACAATGCTTGGCCTGCTTCAGTTTGAAGAGGTTTATCATGTTAAGGGTCGATTGCATTTCCTGTCTCCTTGCGCGCCACCATGAGCGCTCGGGTCAAAATATATGTCGTTTTGACATGCATAATGACCTGCGCGGAGCTGACTGGGTTTTCAACGGCAAGGAATGCGGACGGCTCAATCTTTCTGAATTCGGCGCCGCAGTCTGAAACGCTTGTGCACAAATCGCTTGACTAATGATCAAATTGAATTTTAACTTTCGAAGTTGAAAAATATTTTCAGTTTCAAGCCCGTTCAGGGAGCGTACAGAATTGGTGTGAGATGGATTTTTTGGTGTGGTCTGTTGGGGCGGGAAAGAGCTTGGACGACGATAGATCAATGCAAGCGGATGCAGAGGCCGCGCGGGAACAATTGCTGCGTGCCTATCGAGAGAAGCGCTATACGCTGGCGGAACTGCGCGCGGTCTTCTTCGGCAACGACATTGCGATCGGCACATTGCAGGCGAAACTGAACGGGCATGCACCGATCGCAGGGTCCAATCAGCGGACCATTCGTTTGTTCGCATCGGCTCTCGCGAAGATTGAAGCGGCAAATTGTGACGAGTGCGGTTTGTACAAAGACATCGCACGCCGCGCCGTTGGTCTGACGGATCGTGATGAAGTACCGCCAGTGCCCCAGCACTTTTTTGGCAGCTACAAGCTGTATATGAGAGAGGTGTTCTTCAATCCAAAGTCGCGGGGCGAGCAGAAAAGAAACTCAATCAGTATGCACAGACTGTTTATCTATCATTGTGAGCGCTGTCATAATCCGAAGTTTCGCGTTGAGGTTAAGACTGAAAAGGACGAAACAATAAACAGGATTGGGTTCGTATTCATGCGGGCCAACAGAATGCACATGATGGTTATCAGTAACGACCAGTTTAACCATATGCTGGTCAGAGGCCATAATCGGATGGAGGAAGGGCCGTTGCCTGGGCTTGTCCTGTTCGATCGCGAGTCAGACGAGGCTCAAATGATGTACACCTGTCGGACTGCTCTGGTGAAGGACGGCACTGGTTTTGCGCATGCGATCTCGGGTGATGAATGGAACCAGATCGACCAGTTCTTGAAGGATGACAGTGTGCCGCGTCAGGACGGCGTCCTCGGAGCGTATCACTACGCCAGGAGATCGTAGGCTCCAAAACTCACGACGCGCGACAGCGTGCGCGTGCGTTACTCCAGCAGTGCCCGGACCAGAGGCAGAAGGCTTTCATCAGGAAGTGCTGCAGGGTAGCGCATCGCGAACCGTTTCAGATCCGTCGGCTTGCTCTGCATGTTCAAAATTCATCCTTCCTGTTGTCCGTCCAGCGATCGTCATTTCGATTGACGTTAACGTAAGCGACAATTATCACGCGAGCACTCTGGCGATTCCCAAGCCTTCCGCGTCGTTTTTTCCGTAGGGAACGGACGCAAGAGGCGCTACATCGCCGTCAGTCTTAGAAGGGCCATGCGTGCCCCGCAGCCGAGGAGCAAACGCGATGAAGGTGCTGGTGCCTGTCAAGCGCGTGATCGACTACAACGTCAAGGTCCGTGTGAAGGCGGATAACACGGGCGTCGATCTCGCGAACGTAAAGATGTCGATGAACCCGTTCGACGAGATCGCCGTTGAAGAGGCGATCCGGATGCGGGAAGCGGGCAAGGCGGAAGAAATCGTCGCGGTCTCGATCGGTGTCGCCAAATCGCAGGAGACGCTGCGCACGGCATTGGCGATGGGCGCTGACCGCGCGATCCTGATCGAAGCGGCCGAGACGGTCGATACGGATATCGAACCGTTGGCCGTGGCGAAGCTGCTGAAGGCCGTGATCGACGAGGAACAGCCGGGCATTGTTCTGTGCGGCAAGCAGGCGATCGACAATGACATGAACGCGACGGGTCAGATGCTGGCGGCTCTGCTGGGCTGGTCCCAGGCAACGTTCGCGTCTGAGATCGAGTTGGGCGACGGCAATGCCAAGGTCACGCGCGAGATCGACGGCGGTCTTCAGGTGATCGACGTCAAACTTCCCGCGATCATCTCGGTCGATCTGCGGTTGAACGAACCGCGCTATGCCTCGTTGCCGAACATCATGAAGGCCAAGAAGAAGCCTTTGGACACCAAGACCCCGGCGGATCTGGGCGTCGACGTGGCGCCGCGCCTGACGGTCGTGTCGGTGTCCGAGCCGCCGTCGCGCAAGGCTGGCGTCAAGGTCGAGAGCGTGGCCGAACTGATGACGAAACTGAAAGACGAAGCGGGAGTGATCTGAGATGGCTGTTCTTCTTCTTGCAGAGATCAATGCGGGTGAACTGGCGGTTGATGCGACCGCGAAGGCGCTGACCGCAGCCAAGCAACTTGGTGATGTGACTTTGCTGTGTGCCTCGTCCGGATGCAACGGCAACGCGACGGCCGCTGCGGCCAAGCTGGACGGCGTGTCCAAGGTGCTGTGCGCCGACAGCGCGCTTTATGGCAACGCACTTGCCGAGCCGGTTGCGGCGTTGGTGGCCGGTCTGGCTGGCGACTACAGCCACATCGTGGCCCCTGCGACTGCGTCGGCCAAGAACATCATGCCACGCGTCGCGGCTCTGCTGGATGTCATGGTGATTTCGGACATCCAGGAAGTCGTGGACGCCGACACGTTCGTGCGTCCGATCTACGCCGGGAACGCGATCTCGACGGTGAAATCCGCCGATGCCACAAAGGTCGTGACAATCCGGACGGCGACGTTCGATGCAGCGGGCGAGGGCGGTGACGCTCCGGTCGAGACGATCGATGCCGCCGCAGATCCGGCTCTGTCAACCTGGGTCGAGGACAAGACGGTCGACACGGGTCGCCCGGAACTGACGTCGGCAAAGATCGTGATCTCCGGTGGCCGTGGAATGGCATCGAAGGAGAACTTCGAACTGATCGAGAAGGTCGCCGACAAGCTCGGCGCTGCGACCGGTGCCTCGCGCGCCGCGGTCGACTCCGGTTACGCGCCGAACGACTGGCAGGTTGGACAGACCGGCAAAGTCGTGGCCCCGGATCTCTACATCGCGGTGGGCATTTCGGGTGCCATTCAGCACCTCGCGGGGATGAAGGACTCGAAGGTCATCGTCGCGATCAACAAGGACGAAGAAGCGCCGATCTTCCAAGTGGCTGACTACGGCCTTGTGGCCGACCTGTTCGACGTGCTGCCCGAACTGGAAGGCGAACTCTGAAAATTCTCCGGGGCGGTCCTACCGCCGCCCCGGGACGAGATGGACCCGCCGCCTAGATGCGAGCGCCGAGCCATCTGAGGAACGCCCGCACACCCAACCCGGTGCGAATCTCGAACTCCTCGTAGTGAAAACGCCTCTGGCTGACGCCGTGACGCTGCAAACCGACGGCAAGCGCGCGCCTCATATCCCCCGGACCGCAGAACAGAACCCGGCAATCGGCGAGGGTGTGGCCGGAAATCTCAGCGATTGAATCTGGATCAAGCCGCCCCCGTTCCGCACTTTCCCAGATGGTCAGGTCCAGGTTTGCCTTCCCAGCGGCGATGTCGTGCAGATGCCGCACGTGGGCTGCGTCATCGAGCGTGCGAACGGCGTAGATCAGTTGGACGGGACCATCGCCGTCTGACAGCGCTTCCGCCAAAGCGACGAATGGCGTGATCCCGACGCCAGCACCGATCCAGATCTGCTGGCCCTTGAGCGACCGCCCAAAGTGACCGAATGCGCCGTCAACCCTAACGCTCTGCCCGCTGTTGAGCGCCCGCGTGTACCTGTTGGTCAGGTCGCCAAGGGGTGCAATCGTGACCCGGAGACTGTTGTCTGACCGCGGCCCGCTTGAGATCGTGAACGGATGTGGCTCGGGCAGTCCCGCGCCGTCGAACGCGAAGAATGCAAACTGCCCGGCCTTGTGACGGAGCGCTCGGCCTTGCGGTGCCATCTCGACAGCCAGGGCCGATCCCTCCGCCTCGGTGCTCTCGATCGTATAGCGCCGGGCCGGACGCAGGCCGCGCGGTGCCGATGTGTAGAGGTATGCGAGAATTCCGATGGCGCAGACTGCCGCCATATAGAGACCCAGCGGATCACCGTTCTTGAATGGCTTAAGAATGAAAAGGTAGTGCGCCGCCCCAAGCACGAAGAAGATGCCGATGAGCCGGTGCGTCCATTTCCAGAGGTGGTAGGGGATGAACGTGGCGACAGTGATCACGACGAGGATCAGCAGCCCGTACAGACTGATCTCGCCCGCTGTCTCAGCGGCCTCGTTCAACAGTGTCTCGCCGCCGAGCCCGCGCATATCGGCATCGATCGTGTCGTGCAGAAGTATCGCGACCATCGCACTGATCCCCAGCCACTTGTGCAGGCGATAGGACTGGTCGAGCGGGCCGAAAACGGCTTCGACCCCAGGCCATCGGGTCGCGATGAGTTGCGCAAACGCCATGACGATCAGGGCAATCATGCCGACGTATTGGCTGACGAGTGCGATCAGATCGCGCCCTTGTCCGATCGATGGCAGCCAGACCCAGGGGAGCAAGCAAGCAGCGAATATGATGAACAGGCCGGTGGGTTTCATGCCGATGAACATCGCACGATATGGTGGACAAGCAGCATCTCAGTTGGGGGGCGTTTCGGCCTCTGCCCCGCCGAGCGGATCCAGTGCAACCCGCAGGGCGTTTGCCGCCTCGGACAGCCGGGTCACTTCGGTATGGCGCAGGATCAGCACGGCGCCCGCGCCGCCGCCGAACGGGTAGGATCCCATCGAGACATCGGGGTAGGCTTTGGCGCAGTCCCCCAACGGTCCTGCCAGATCACCCTCGCCAATGCGGCATCGGAATGACCATGAAAGCAGCGGTGCGCCGCCCTCGATCGTCGCGACAACCGATTTGACCATTTCGGTGAAAACGGCGGGCACGCCGGCCATCACGTGCACGTTCCCGATCGTGAAACCCGGTGCCGAAGAGACCGGATTCTCGATCAGTGCCGCACCGTCCGGAATGCGGGCCATGCGAAGGCGGGCTTCATTCACCTCCATCCCGCGCTTGGCATAGGCTTCCTCGAGGATCGCCCGTGCATCCGGGCGGATGTCGATATGCGCGCCGAAGGCGGCTGCCACACTGTCGGCCGTGATATCGTCGTGGGTCGGGCCGATGCCACCGGAGGTGAACAGATGATCGACGCGCGCGCGCAGTTCGTTCACCGCGGTCGCGATGATCTCGTGGTCATCTGGAACCATGCGGATTTCGGTCAGGCTCACGCCCGCGTCGGTGAGCACGTTGGCCAGATGATGGGCATTCGAGTCGCGGGTGCGGCCCGAGAGGATCTCGTCCCCGATCACCAGCATCGCCGCCGTTGGCTGGGTCATGGACTTCGCTCCTTGTGTGGCTAGATAGGGCTCATGGAATTTGCGCGCCCACTGCTCCCCGGTCGATTGCTGCGCCGGTATAAACGCTTCCTCGCGGATGTCGAGTTGAGCGATGGCAGGGTCGTGACGGCGCATTGCGCCAATCCGGGCTCGATGATGGGGCTTTCGGATCCGGGACTGGATGTCTGGCTTGAACCAAACGATGATCCCAAGCGCAAACTGAAATACACGTGGCGCCTTGTCGAACTGCCCGGAGGCGGGATGGCTGGGATTGATACAGGCGTGCCGAACAAGGTGGTGGCCGAGGCGCTTGCCGCGCGCCTGATCCCCGAATTCGCCGGGTACGACGTGATCAGGCCCGAGCAGCGCTATGGCAAGAACTCGCGGATCGACTTCCTTTTGCAGGCCGAGGGTCTGCCGGATGCATATGTCGAAGTGAAGAACGTTCACCTCGAACGCGAGGCCGGTTTGGCAGAGTTCCCGGACAGTGTCACCGCGCGGGGCGCCAAGCATTTGTCAGACCTGGCAGATGAGGTCGCATCGGGCCATCGCGCTGTCATGCTCTATGTCATTCAGATGACGACGCCCGACCGTTTCGACCTCGCGCGCGACATCGATCCGGCCTATGCCAAAGCGTTCGCGATTGCGACGGCGCGGGGGGTCGAGGTTCTCGTTTGGCGTTGTATGCTAGATACTCACCGAATCACGTTGGAGAGCCCTGTGCCCTATGTCGGGCCGCTTGGGGCTGATCCTGAGACTGCCGGGGTGAAGCCGGGATGAAAATGAACATAGCCGAGGGCCGCGAACGGCGCACGCCAGAGGGCATCCGCCTTTACACCCCGGAGGATTTTGCGGGCATGCACAGGGCTGGCCGCTTCGTGGCCGAGTGTCTCGACATGATCGGCGAGCATGTCGTGACCGGCGCGCGGACCGAGGATATCGACGCACGTATCCGGGAATTCGTCGAGGCTGGCGGGGCGACGTCGGCGACAATCGGCTATCGGGGCTATCAGCACGCGAGCTGCATTTCGGTCAATCATGTCGTCTGTCACGGCATTCCGGGTCCGAAGAAACTGAAGGATGGCGACATCCTCAATATCGACGTCACAGCGGTCATCGACGGCTGGTACGGCGACACGTCGCGCATGTACGTGGCCGGACATCCGAACCGCCGTGCAGAACGGCTGATCGAGATCACGCACGAGGCGTTGATGCGCGGGATTGCCGAAGTCAGGCCCGGCAACACGTTCGGCGACATTGGCCACGCGATTCAAAGCTATGCGGAAGGGGAACGTTGCGGTGTGGTCCGGGACTTTTGCGGTCATGGCCTGGGCCGCGTGTTCCATGACGCACCGAACGTGCTGCACTATGGTCGGAAAGGTGACGGCGCCGTGTTGCGTCCGGGCATGTTCTTCACGATCGAGCCGATGATCAATCTTGGGGCGCCGCAGACCAAAACCCTGTCGGATGGTTGGACGGCTGTGACGCGGGACAAGTCTTTGTCGGCGCAGTTCGAGCATTCGATCGGCGTCACCGAGGACGGCTGCGAGATTTTCACGCTCTCGCCAGGCGGCAAGTTTTACCCGACTTTCGGCTAACGCGATCGCGCTGTTCGGCCCGAGAGTGGCATAGCCGGAACGGATCATCGTGGCGTCCAAACTGCGTCGTGCCGACCGCAGCGGATGGATTCCATCTTCGAGCGACGAGTGCTAAGCGCAGACGCGCTGCTTGAAACAGGGACCACTGATGATCGGCATAATCCTCACCATTGCCGGGATCTTCGCGGGCATCGCATTGATGCTCGCCACCATGTATTCCGTCACGCAGGTTCTGTTGCTCGAGGGTTGGCCGCGGGCCGCCCACTTCATCCAACTTGTGCTGCTTCTGACAGTCATGTGGTCGCTTTACTGGCATCGCGACGTGCCGACGGCACAGATCATCGCGGTCCCTCTTTTGGGCGCGGCTCTCTGGACATTCGTCCTCGAGGTACGCTGGTATCGGGTCTTCCCGCTTCTGATCGGTGGCCTGGCGGCGCTCCTGATCACGGGAAATGCCGCCCTGACGCCGATCTGAGGACACCTGCGTGGCGAAGAACAATACTTCCTATGTTTGCCGGGATTGCGGTGCCGCCCATCGGAAGTGGGCAGGCCAGTGCGCCGGGTGCGGCGCCTGGGATACGCTGGATGAAGATCTGGGTCTGAGTGCTGCCGGGCCTGCGGCCAAGACCCTGGGCCAAAGCAAGGGGCGGACGGTTCAACTCAGCCTGCTGGACGGCGACGAGGCTCCGCCGCCACGCGGGACGTCCGGAATCGGAGAGCTGGACCGTGTGTTGGGGGGAGGCTTGGTCCCGGGCTCGGCGATCCTGTTGGGAGGCGACCCCGGGATCGGAAAGTCCACTTTGCTTTTACAGGCGGCGGCAGCCTTCGCCGGGCACGGCGCGAAGACGATTTATGTGTCGGGAGAAGAAGCCCCGGCCCAGATCCGAATGCGGGCAGCCCGGCTTGGCGTTCGCACGGCCCCGGTGCAATTGGCGGCCGAGACCAATCTGCGCGATATTCTGACAACACTGGAGACCGAGCGCCCGCATCTCGTCATCATCGATTCTATCCAGACGATGTGGGCCGACCATGTCGACTCGGCACCCGGGTCGGTCGCTCAGGTGCGCGCGTCGGCCCACGAACTGGTGAGCTTTGCGAAGCGTCGGAATGTTGCCGTTGTTCTCGTGGGACACGTCACCAAGGAAGGGCAGATTGCCGGTCCCCGCGTTGTCGAGCACATGGTCGACACAGTTCTCTATTTCGAAGGCGAGCGGGGGCATCAATTCCGCATTCTGCGCGCGGTTAAGAACCGTTTTGGTCCGGCGGACGAGATCGGCGTGTTCGAGATGACGCCGGAAGGCTTGGGAGAGGTCGTCAATCCATCGGCGCTTTTCCTCGGCGAGCGCGGGCATCAAGCGTCGGGTGCAGCTGTGTTTGCCGGTATCGAGGGGACGCGTCCGGTGCTTGTCGAGTTTCAGGCGCTGGTCGCGCCCTCAAGTCTGGGGACGCCGCGCCGCCAGGTGATCGGCTGGGATCCGGGGCGGTTGTCGATGGTGCTCGCAGTGCTTGAAGCGCGTTCGGGCATTTCTTTCACCGGACACGATGTTTACCTGAACGTTGCAGGCGGCCTCCGCGTCAGTGAAACCGCAGCAGATCTGGCCGCCGCGTCTGCTTTGGTATCGGCGCTGACGGATCGGACGCTACCCGCCAATCTCGTGATCTTCGGGGAAATCAGCCTGTCCGGTGCAATCAGACCGGTAAGCCAACCTGAATCTCGCCTGAAAGAGGCCGAAAAACTGGGGTTTTCTGCCGCGATTTTGCCTTCTCAGATGAAGACGTTGAGCGAATCAGGCATATCCGTGCAATCGGCAGCGGAACTACGAGAAACAATGAAGTCGCTTTTCGGCGACCGTGACGAGGCTGGGGGGTAACGGCATGCAGTTTACTTATGTTGATGCGGCGGTGGCCGTGATCACGCTGTTGTCGGCATTTCTTGCCTATACCCGAGGGCTGACGCGAGAGCTGTTTGCGATCGGAGGGTGGATCCTCGCTGGCTTTGCGGCGTTCTACTTCGCGCCGATCGTTGAACCGCTGATCCGAGAGGCGCCGGTGGTTGGAAGCTTCCTGGCTTCGAGCTGCGTGATCTCGATGATCACTGCGTTTTCACTCATTGTAGCGGCGGCGTTGTTGATCCTCGCCGTGTTTACACCGATCTTCAGTTCGATCATTCTCGACTCTGCGATCGGGCCGCTGGACCGAATGCTTGGGTTCCTCTTTGGCGTGGCAAGAGGGATCGTCCTGATTGCTGTTGCTTACCTCGTTTACACAAACCTGTCGGGTGCCGAGGCAATTCCAGCGTTGGACAATGCAGCGTCGAAGCCGATCTTCGATGAGGCCGCCCGGCTGATAGATGCCTACCGGCCCGAGGAGATGCCGGATTGGTTTTCGGACCGCATCGATGCGCTGATGGCGCCGTGCACGGGCGAGACGCCAGTGCCGTCAGCGCCCACAGCAGACTCGACAGATAGCTGATTCAGCGGGGCGGTTCAGCGCGAGGACAGGTCTCGCTGACGGCTTCGTTATCCCGTTGGGCGGAGATCGAATTCCTCGAATTCTTCTGCACCATCGTCGCCGAACGTAATGTCATCCCGAGCTTGGTTTCCTCCGAGTGAGTCCTCAGACGCCGCTTGTCGAACGATGCTCGATCCGTTCAACTGGAAATACTCCATGTCGTTCGAAAGATCGTCGGCTTGTTCGTGGAGTTCCTGGATCACCTCGTCAGCGGATCCGATCGCCACGGAGTTCTCCCGGATCACCGCATCGAGATCCTGAATGGCGCGGTTGATTTCGTCGGCGCCGATGCTTTGTTCGCTCGTTGCAACGGAGATGTTCTGCATGAGCTGAGCGGTCTGTTTGATCGTCGGGATAAGCGCATCAAGCGTTTCGCCCGACTTTACAGACATATCGACGGTCTTGATCGCCAACTCACTGATTTCATGTGCCGATGTACTGCTGCGTTCGGCAAGCTTTCGAACCTCGGATGCCACGACGGCGAAGCCTTTGCCATGCTCGCCGGCTCGCGCGGCCTCGACCGCTGCGTTCAGCGCCAGCAGATCGGTCTGCCGGGCGATCTCGCTGACGACACCCACCTTGTCGGCGATCTCGTGCATCGCCTGTAGTGAGGCACGCACCGAGTCGCCTGTTTTTTCGGCATTCTCCGCCGCTTCCAGAGCACGCTTTTCAGTCTCAACAGCATTGTCACCTGTCTGCCGAAGGTTTGCGGCGATCTCGACCATGGCTGCTGACGCTTGCTGTACGGCGCTGGTTTGACGTTCGGCTCCGGCAGAGATCTGAGCGGCAGACGAACGGATCCGATCCGCCCCCGACTTCACGCCGGTGGTGCCATCCTTGGCGTTGCCTATGACGTGCTGAAGCTTGGAGAGCATCGTTTTCAGTGCTTGCCCGAGCGTGTCTTTGTCAGTTCGGGGCTCGATGGATGTTCCAAGATCGCCATTTGCGATCTGTTCTGCGACAGCAGCGCTCTTGCGGAGGGCCAGAACCGTCTCGCTCAGAGCGTTCTCTGCCACACCGATCTCGTCGCGACGCGTCGACTTGGTGACTTCAAAGTCCACATCGCCGTCTCCGACGCGCTGGATTGCCGCGGCGATCGCCTTGATTGGTCTTGATAGCGCGCGTCCAAAGAGGAACGCCGTGAGAACGCCGAAGATGATACAGAGCGCCGCGCCGATCTGCAGTTCGCGCACGCTCGCCGCGATCGACGTGGCACCCTCGGGGCCAAGCGTGTTTTGACGCGCAACGACGTCGTCAGTCATGCCATCGATCAAGCTGGACATGTTCGGCCCAATGCTGTCGAGACGCTCGCTGAAGATCGAATTGCGGTCCCGGATGACGTCGGCGACGGCCGCGAAACTCTCCAGATAAGTTGCAATCCCTGCCTGACTTGCCGCAGCCAACTCGCGTCTCCGTGGGTTCTCCAGTTCCGATAGAAGCGTGGTGATTTCGGATGCAGCTTTCTCCAGGTGCTCGTTCGATTTGATGTACGCATCCTCGTTGTTGTTCAAAAGGAACCGCTCTGCATAAAAGCGCCCGAGCAACAGTTGCTCCTGAGCGCGACCTGCGTAAAACGCAGCCGTCGGATCGTTGTCCGCGTATGCCGTGTCCATGATTTCGCTGAGTTTCTTCCGCGTCGTGGGCCCGGTTTCGCTGAGCGTCGTAACGAACCCGTTTCGTTGAGCCTGCAGGTCCGAAACGTTCTTGAAACCGGCTTCGTAGTCCGTAATCAGCGCAGAGATCTGACCCAGGCGCTCCGACATAACCGGAACGTCTGCGAACAGCGGAAGGCTCTGCGCCACTTGTGCGACAACTTTATCGACGGTTTCGTCTACGACCTGCTTGCTCTCCGCATTGGGAGAGATGCGGTACTTCAATGCGTTCGTGCGAACTGCTGCGATATCTTCTGAAACGACGGACAATGCGAGTGTTTGCCGCGCGGTGCTGCGATAATCGGAGAAAATGTCGCCGATATTATCCGACGAGTACACAGAGTAAGATGCCAGACCGCCGAGCATCAGTAAGATCGCGCCGAAAGACACATAAATCTTGCTTTGAACGCTTAAGGAATTCCACATGATCGGCACCTCTCTCATCAGCTCGGCAATGCGTTTCGGTGCACGGATAACGGGAATCAATGAATCAAAACCTACAAGTATGGAAAGAGATCCCATTCGGGCGAATCTATGAAAACAGTCGGATATCGCCGCCGTCCCGGGTGCCCCCATGACCTCCCCTGTCAGGATTTGGGACGGTGCGACACTGAACGGCCAATGACAGATTGATGACTTCGACTACCTCAGTCACATATAGTCAGGCGCGACTCGCGTGGAGCCAGCGGAGCCTTTCGGGATGGATGACAGGATTGACGCCGAACTGGCGCGCGACGAGTCTTTTGCGCACCCGTTCGATGACGACAAACTGCGTGAGGAATGCGGCATCTACGGGGTCTTCGGGCTGGATGACGCAGCCACTTACGTCACCCTGGGCCTGCATGCACTGCAACATCGCGGTCAGGAGGCGGCGGGCATTTGCTCGTACAACCCCGAAATGGGCTTCAACACTGTGCGCCGGATTGGCCATGTCCGCGATAACTTCACCAGAAAAGATGTGATCGACCAACTGACCGGGCGCATCGCGATGGGCCATACGCGATATTCGACATCGGGCAACAAGGGGCAGACTGCGATCCGCGACGTCCAACCGCTTTATGCCGACTTTTCGATGGGCGGCTGCGCGATTGCGCACAACGGCAATCTGACGAATGCGCCGAGCTTGCGTGAGCAGTTGAAGGAACGCGGATCGATCTTTCAGTCGTCGTCCGACACCGAATGCATCGTTCATCTGATGGCCCGGTCGATCCAGAAGAACATCCCAGACCGTATGAAGGACGCCTTGCGGTTGGTCGAGGGTGCTTTCAGTGTCATCGCGATGACCAGAACCAAGATGATCGGGGTGCGCGACCCGATGGGCGTCCGGCCGCTGATGCTGGGCCAGTATCAGGGGGCTTGGATTCTGGCATCTGAAACTTGTGCGCTGGACATCATCGGGGCTGACTTTGTCCGAGATATCGAGCCGGGCGAGATGGTCATCATCACCGAAGACGGTGTGCAGTCTTCTCGTCCTTTCGACCCGGCCGAAAGCCGGTTCTGCGTGTTCGAGTATGTGTACTTCTCAAGACCGGACAGCGTGATTGATGGTCTGAGCGTGTACGAGGCTCGCCGCAAGATCGGTGTCGAACTGGCGCGGGAGGCACCGGTCGAAGGGGATATCGTGTGCCCGGTCCCCGATAGCGGCACGCCCGCGGCGATCGGGTTCGCGCAGGAAAGCGGCATCCCCTATGCGATGGGCATCATCCGCAACGCATATGTCGGGCGCACCTTCATCGAACCGGCGCAGCATATCCGCGACATGGGTGTGCGCCTGAAGCTGAATGTGAACCGCGCCTTGGTCGAGGGCAAACGCGTGGTTCTGGTCGACGACTCGGTGGTGCGCGGGACGACCAGCCGGAAGATCAAGGAAATGGTCAAGGCCGCGGGTGCGCGCGAGGTGCATTTCCGGATCGCCAGCCCGCCGACGCGCTGGTCCTGTTTCTACGGTGTCGACACACCGGAACGCGAGAAACTCCTCGCGGCGCGCATGGATAAGGATGCGATGCGGGAACATTTGGGCGTGGACTCGCTGCGGTTCATCTCTCTCGATGGCCTCTACCGGGCCTGCGGCCATCCCGCCGGGCGCAACAATGACCGGCCGCAGTTCTGCGATGCCTGCTTCTCTGGCGATTATCCAATCGTGCCGACGGACGAGATCCCAGGCGTCGAGTTGCGCGACGAGGTACGCGTCTGACGCGTGGCCCGCGCTGCCGGAGCTAACTGTTAACAGTCTTTCAAGCGTGAGAGTTGCGTGAAGTTTTGCCTGCACAATTGGCAGGCAAGCGACGCTCGCGTACAATGTGTTTATTCGGGACGGCGGCGCGAAGGTTGGCGGCGCTCTCAACAATGAGATTTTACGGCAGAGGGGCGCCGATTCATGGCAAGCGAGACCAAGGGTTCTGCCGAACCCAAGAAGGGGTTCATCTGGATTCAGGATGTGTTTGCATCAGAGTTCGGCAACTCCGACGTGCAGGCGAATTACTCGCGGCTCTATGCCTGGATGGCCAACCAGTTGGGCCACATGACGCTGGGGCTTGCGACGGCGCTCGCGTTCTACTGGATCTACGAGACGATGCACGAAGTGGCGGGGTGGTCCGGTGGTGGATTGTTTTCGGGCTTTGGCGCCTTCTGGCTTCACACCGCCGGGTTCCTGATGCTGTGCGGGACCGGCGCGTTGGTGGCGTACATCCGATATCAGGCGTCCTTCGCCGAGGACGACTGGGATCATCGCGATCGGATCCACCCTTTGCCGCCGAAGGTCGGATTATGGGTCGGCGCAGGTCTCGCGGTGTTTCTGGTGGCACTGTATCTGCGGATTCAAGCGATCGATCCGGCGACGGTCGTCGATCGCTCGCTGCTCGATATCTATGCACTCGTCGCCGCTTCCCTGACCATCATGGCAGCTATTATGATCCTGGCGAAGGATTGGCGCGCCTTGGCTCTGGGGGCGCTTTACCTCACGGGAGCCTTCTGGCTGATCGCGTCCGAGATGGCCTTGTTGGCCGGGTCGAAGATGACAGTCGCGATGGTGCTGTTCGTGCTGCTGGGCGCAGTCCTGTTCACAACGGCGCGCCGTTATGACGAGAACAACGACATGGTCGGCGGCGGCGCTTCATTTGTGAGCGCCGGTGTGCAACTGGTCCTGACAATCGCGATGTTCTATGTGTTGGACGCGGTTGCGAGCCACCAGGATGCGATGGCGGCCGAACTGGCCGAGGTGCGCGAACCGGAATGGCGTATTGCGTTCGGGGCGGCGCTGGCTGCACTCGCGCTCTGGCTTGTGAAAGAGTTCGGCAGTGACATTCCGCTGGTGAGTGTCGAGGTCGCTCGGGCGGCAAAGCGCCGTTCGGATTACGGTCATGCGACCTACAAGAAGATCGAGCGCAGCTATTTCATGGATGCTGTCTGGGACGCGCGGACCGATGGTGCATTCTACGTCACGGGCGCTGTGATCGCGATTGCACTGCTGACGGACACGGGCACCATGGTGACGACCTGGGCATCCGGCCCCGACTTTCTTGGTGTGCTGTTCTTCGGGGTGATCTTCCTGATTTCCGGTCGGCGCTGGGCTTACCGGCAGCAGGCGCTGGATCTGGTCGGATCGCCATATGCAAGCCGCCTGGCGGTCTTTCAGGGTGCGGTCGAATTGCGGGTCCTGTTGGGTGACCGGTTGGGTCCGCCGCGGGATATGCCGCTCACGGTTTTGCAGGAGTTTGCCGATGGCGGCATGCGCAGGCCCGGTGCGAACGAGGATCCGACAAGCCTGGTGAACTTCGATCACCTGGTGATCCTTGGCCCGCTCGGGTCCGGGAAGACACCGCTCGGTATCGCAATCTCGAGCGAGGCGGCGTTGCGCGATCTCGAAGCGAAGATCGCCTTGCCGATCAATGACAAGGTACGGCCGCGCAAGAGCGTCTACACGCAGACTCCGCTTCCGGATGGATCCTATGTCGAAGCCGGTCGGCGCGATGCCCGCTACATTACGCTGAAGAATCTATACACGCTGGTCAGCTTCCTGGGTCGGCCGCCAGCCGAAGCCGCCAACCGGGTTCTGCGGAGCGAGTGGGCCAAGCGAAATCCCGTCGGTGTGCTGCCGCGTGCGCCGGACGCGGATCCGGATACCAAGTGGCCCGGTCCTGCAGACGTGCTTGTGGTCGACGATATCAACCTCGCCCTGCCGGGCGTTCCCGACCCGGAGGTCGAGGACATTGATGCCGCCGAGGCGCAGCAGCTCGAAGAGCGCGAAGCAGAGACGATGCGCGCGGGACAAGACGTGCGGATGTTGCAAGAGATCCTGCCTGTCCTTCCGCAGCATCGGGATCAACACACGGTCTGGATGATCGACGTCACTGCTCTGCCGGAGTTTGCCGGATCCGCAGATGCAGATCAGCGCAATTCGATGCACGATGTGCCGGATAACTTGAAACCGTTGATCCGCACTCTGTCCTGGGGATTGCGTCGGCCCGAGGCCGACAAGCCAGCTCGCATCGCTCTCGCGTTCATAGGCGTGAAGACGGTGGCAGTGGAGGAGGCCTGAGTGACTTCGTTAACCGGCCCTCAAAGGCCGGTCACTCGCGCCAAGCCGAGAGCACTTTCGCCGCCGCCAGCGTAGACCATCCAGACTGTCCCTTGGTCCTCGAAGAGACAGGGATCTCGCAAAGCGTTGCTGAATGACACGGCTCCGACCTTTGAGGGTGATACTGGTTCGTTCGAACCCTCCCATGGCAGATCTGGGCTGAGGACGTGCTCTGGGTCTGACGCTGCCTGCCATCGCCGCCATGCGCCATTCAAGGAAATGCTGGTGTGAAGGATGCGTTCGGGTGCGTCTCCGATCCGTGTGAACAGCACATGAAGCTGATCTCGGCGGATCAGAACGGCGACATGACGGACCGTATCTGAAATCGCGACACCTCCGCGCTGCCAACCGGCTTGATCCAGCCGCCAGATGCGGCTGCAACGCGCCATTGCATAGGTCGTGCCGCCCGATTGGAACAGCCGGAGATAGCTGTCGACGATGGGTTTCCCTGTAAACCGCCACGACAATCCGTTGGCCGATTGGGCGCGCCATGTGACCTGCTCCCCGGACGCGTCGAGCCCGTGAACGTACATCTCGAACGCGCCATCATGCCTGATCCGGACATCCGGTGATGCCAGATGCGGATAGAGCCCGTCAGTACCCTGGGAGATTGCCCAATTCGGTTGCGGAGCATTCGGGACCGTGAGTGTGAACGGTGTCTCGCGCAACGGCATGACACCGGGGCTATGGATCTGCCACGGTCCTTCAATGCGATCAGCGACGGCCAGCCGGATATGTTGCCCTTTGTGATGCGAGAAGTAGAGGTAGTACCGGCCCAGCGCACCCGCCAAACCATCCGGAACGCGCACCAGAGACGGTCCGTTTATGTTGTCACCCAGGCTCGGATGCAGGTCTTGGTGAATGATCGGGCCGCTGCCGATCCGATCGACGCTAATCATCGGCGAGCGGTTTGCGTGCTTCGGCGAAGAAACCGCTCGCCTGCATCGTGTTTCGCCAGGGCGAGGTGCGAGCGTCGACGATCCTGTTGATGGCTCCGCCAAACGGCCGCTCGACCCGCCGTTTCCAGAACTTCAGCATGTTCAGGATTGCTGAGTACTTGCCGCGGATAGGGTAAAGCGTCACGTCCTCGAAATTGCGCAGCAGGTAGGCCATGCCATCGCGGCTGAGCCGCTGGTAATCCTGAAAGACAAGCGATTTCGGCGCGTGGTAGCGCCACATCCATGGCACGTAGAGGAACAATCGGCCTCTTGGTTTCAGTGCCGCACGGAAATTCGCGACCGCAGCTTGTGGGTCGTAGACGTGCTCCAGAATCGCAAGCGCGATGACGGCATCATATCGGTTGTGCATCCAATCCGGGAACGGCGTACAGACATCGCCCAGAATGTCCGGGCGCGTCAGGTTCGTCTCGGCCTCATCGATGTCGTTCAGATCGAGCGTTTCTGTCTGACCCGCAAGCGTTCCCCGCAGCGCGCGCATTCCGTCGCCAACATCCAGGATGCGCCCCGCGCCCTGAAGCTCCTCGGCGATGAAGGCGCGGGTCTGGTCGTCATGAAGAAACCGCAAGTCTATCGAGGCCCGGCCTGTGATCTCTTGCAGCCGGTTGTTGAGATGATCCACATCGTGGATCCGCCTTGGTCGTGTGGCCGCATCGGGCGCGGCATTGTCTTCGGTCATGCAGAGCGCAGCCGGATCAGGTGGTCGATCGTTTGCACCGCCCGCGTCCCGTCGTCACCGGTCAGCGGTAGCGCCGCCCGGATCGGACCCGAGGCCAGGCGATCCGTCGCTTCCGCCAGCCCCCGCGGGGTCAGGAAGGGCAGGCGATGCATCTCGATTCCATCAGTCTCGGCAAGCTTCGTGGCGCGGATCCGTTGCTCAGCTTCGTCCGCTTCCTCCGAGGGGACAAGGATCGCGGGCACGCAACAGGCAGCAAGCTCGACGGCTGTGTTGTAACCGCAAAGACTGACTGAACAGCCAGCACTTGCCAGAAGTCTGTGGTAATCGGGACGCGCCGTCTCGATCGTCAGATTGTCCGATGTATGGCGCGCTTTCAGATCATCGACGATCTCGGGCCCGTCTGACCCGCCAACCAGCAGATGCCAGGGACGGGGCGAATGCCTGGCGGCTTCTGCGGCCATATCGATCAGTGCGCGGCCCAGCACGCCACCGCCAACGCCGACGAGCACGTCATTGCGGCGCTCCATGGGTTCTGGCCACCGGACGCCGCCACCGACATAGCCGACATGATAGATCATGGGTGCCACGTCGTCAGGCAGCGGCCACGTTGTCGAGAGCGGCAGAAATCCCTCGTCGCCATGGACAAGGACGCCGTGATAGCGCTTGAGTAGGTGTGTTGCCGTCTCGGTCAGCCGCTTCGGCTTGGGTTCTGGGATGTCCCGGACCGAGGATATCACGGCGACCTGCGGGTTCGCGACACGCGCGGTTTCTATGGCCGACAGGAACTCCGAGGTCAGAATACGGCGCCCCAGAGGGAAAAGCTCGGTCACAAGTGCATCCGCCTTGAGGTCGCGCAGCGCCTCGGTCAGTCGCGACATGCGTTCCGCCATGAAGGCGTCGGTGACCAGTGTGCCATCCGGCTCACGCAGCGTTGTGAACTCAAGCCGGTGGACGCGGACAGGGGGCAGTTGAACGACGTTCAGGCCCCCATGATCGATGTGGGGCAACGGGCGGCCACCCGTAATGACCGTTACTTCATGCCCTAAGCGCTGTGCGGTTCTGGCCAGTGCGAGTGTCCGAACAAGGTGCCCGGTTCCGGTCAGATGGCAGGTCAGGAAAGCGATGCGGCTCATGGAGACCTGGCTTCCAACCGGACGGGCGGCTCGGGTGAACGGGGCAGCCCCGATGGCCGGATGGTCAGCGGATAGAGGCGCCCGCGCTTGATCTCGGGCATACCTTGCCAATCGCAGGCGATCCCCAGGATCACCCGCATCAACGCCTTGTGCGTTACAAGCACCGCCGCTTCGCCCTGGGATGCGATTTCAGCAAGCAGCGGACGGGCACGGTCCCATGCCTGCGCCATACTTTCACCGCCGGGCGCCGCCGTGTCCCGGTCCCATTCATGCGTCGGACGGAACCCCGTTGCCGGGTCCCTGAGCAGATCCTTCGCCAAAGCGCCCTCCCATTCGCCCCAGCTGAGCTCGATTATCCGTGCACTATGCGCCACATCACGCCCCTCTGCCAAGAGGTGCGCGGTTTGCGACGCGCGCGACAGCGGCGAGGCAATCAAGTGGGCGCGATCCCATGGGGCGGGCATGCGCAGCGCTGCCAGTGTTTCCCGTGCCTTGTCGGTCAGCGGGATGTCCGTGTGACCCTGGAGGCGGGCCTCTGCGTTCCAGGCCGTCGGGTAATGCCGCATCAGCGCGATCCGGGTCATCGGAGCAGCGGCTCAAGCGTGTTGCGGAGTATCCGAGCGGCCGCCGCAAGGCTGTGCCTTTCAAGCACGTGTTGGCGCGCAGATGCCGAGGCCGCTGCGCGACGCTCGGCATCAGCCAGATAGGTGATGGCCTTGGCGTATGCATTCGGATCGTTTGGCGGCGGCGCGCAAGGGTGATGGACAACCTCGCGGGCAGCCGCGTGATCCTCGGCGATGACCGGCAGTCCGGCGGCCTGAGCTTCCAGAAAAACCATCCCCACGCCTTCCCCGACGCCGGGCCAGAGGAACAGGTCGGCCTGATCCATGATCGCGCGAAGCTGCGTCCGGTCATCGATGCGTCCGGCAAACGTTACGTTTTCAGCGAACGGAGAGAAGAGCGCCTTGACCTCGGACGCCGCTGGACCGTCGCCAATGATGGTCAGATGAAAAGAAATGGAGAGATGTTGCAGCGCAGCGGCGAGCCGAAGATAGCTCTCGACCTTGTCGCCTGGCCGCATCATGGCAACCGTCAAGAGTTGCAGGACCGGGCTGCTTTTGGGCCGAACCGCCGGATCTGGTCCCGGTTCGGTGAACGCGGGGAGGTGGGTCATCTTCGAAGAGTGTCCGGCGTTGGACAATGCGGGCCGATCGCGCTCGGTCGTCCAGAACAGAGCATCTGCCTGGGCAATGGCCGCATCCGACGCCGCAGCAAATTGCGCCCAAGGGCCGTCCCGACGCTTCGGCGAGATCGATGGTTCCGAGATCGCGTAAGGAATGCTCAGGTCGCGGGCAACGACCGGACCGATCAAGTCCGGCGCCTTGTAGTGGCAGTGATAGGTGAACCAAAGATCCGGCGGATCGTCGCGCAGTTGGTCGATCAGGGCAGCAGCCGCATCGTTCGCGTTGGCCATCAAAGCGATTTGCACCTCACGGTCGCCTGCCAGATCGATGATGCGAAGCTCTGATGCGAGTGCGGGCGCGAACCCTGCAAGATCGAGTGCTTTCAGGGTCAAACGCGCAATTTCCCGGTCGCCGGACGGGGTTGAATGATTGGGCGACTTCATGGGCGCATAGAAAGCGACACGCGGCCGCGCCGTTGGCTCCGACCTCACTGTCATCCGGCCACGAGAGCGTCGCGCAGGTGTGCCTCGAGCCGGTCGATACCGGTCTCGATGCCGAATTCCGCAACCAGCCGCTCGTAGGCCAATTCAGCCATCTGCGCCCGGCGTTCCGGTGCGGCTGCAAGATCTGAAATTGCCTGCGACAGGCTCTCTGGGTCTCCCGGCGATACCAACACTCCATGAATGCCATCGTGGATGAATTCCGGGATCGCAGAGACGCGCGTCGACAGGATCGGGAGCTTCTGCGACGCAGCTTCCATCAGCACATTCGGCAAGCCGTCCCGGTCGCCATCGTCGGCAATCTTGGACGGCAAAACGAACAGATCCGCCGAACGCATCGCTGCGATGACATCCGTCTGGTCGCGTTTGCCCAACCAATCAATGCGATCTGTCAGGCCAAGGTCCGCTGCCCGCGCTTTGGTCTGATCCGACAAGGCGCCCCCGCCGATATGCGTGAAGTGCCAGTCGATCTCCAGGCGTGCGAGCGCGTCAAGAAGATCATCGTAGCCCTTCTTAGCCACCAGACGGCCGACCGACATCAGGCGGAATTGTGCTCCCGGTTCACGTCGTTTGGGAGGCTGCGGAAATCTGGCGAGATCCAGACCGTGGTAGACCAGATCGACCTTTCCGCTTGCAGGGTCGAGACCTCGCAAGTGCTCCGCTCCGGTCCCTGTGCAAGTTACTCCAAATGATGCTTCAGCGATTTTCTCGCGTTTCTCCCAGTCGGGCGTCGTCCAGATATCCTTTGCATGGGCTGAAAACCCGAACCGAATGCTCCGGATCATTGCGGCATAGCGCGCCACCGAGCACGGCGTGTGGAGGAAATGCGCGTAAAGCAGGTCGATCTCGGGCGGCAACTCCGCGGCGAGCACCATTGCCTGCCCCCAGCGTCGAACGCGGTTCCGGGTTCGATCACGCCAGAGATCCTTTAGCCAAGCAGTGCGTGCACGGCGGTATCCGGGCAGCCGCCGCGCCGTTCTCCAAGCTTTCAGAACGCGCAGCGGATCGTTGTGTAGGTACTCCGGCAGATACCGCGGTGTTGCCTGGATCTGATCGTGAACCGGATGCGTCCGCCCGCCATCATAGGGATGCCGGAGCGACCAGATGTCAAACCGGAAACCGCGTCGCTCTAATGCCAACAGTTCCTGAGCGATGAACGTCTCCGACAGGCGTGGATACCCTTTGAGGACAACGGCCATGCGGGTCTGAACGCTCAGATCCAGTTCAGACCTCAGGCCGTCCATGCGTCAGACGCCTTTGGTAGGCTGGTGTCGTGCTACGGCGTCGGCGCGCTTCTTGATGTTGTTCAGGCCATCCAACAGCCCGTTCGTGCGGTTCTCGGACGGGCGCCGTTGATAGGCAAGTGCCTTGATCGCCTCGGCCATGATCTGCGCACTTTCGCCGTCGCGTTCGGGAAGAAGCATACGGACCAGTCCGAGTCTTTCCGCAGCCGCCGACCGGATCTCCTGCTCGCGCCGCGGCTTCGTTCGCGGCACGATGATTGCCGGTTTGTCCATCGACAGGATCTCGCAGAACGTGTTGTAGCCGCCCATCGCGACAACACCGTCGGCGTCGGCAAGCAGGCGTTCCAGGCGGGGATGAAAGCTCAGGGCCGTCACGCGACCATCAAGCCGCGCGACCCGCTCATCAAAATCAAGACGCGCGGTGGCATCCAGGAACGGCCCATAGACGAGCAAGGCGTGCTGCCGCAGGCTCAAGTCGCCTTCATATGCGCGCAGCACCCAATCGAGGATTTCGACGCCGTCGCCGCCGCCACCGGTCGTGACCAGAACATAAGGCTGATCCGGCAGGTCGGCGCCCGTCTCGGCGGGCCAGTCAGGCGCGGTCCGGCGCAGATATCCCGTGTAATGGACTCGCTTGGACATCCTGTCGGAAAGTCCCAGCCCGCGCAGAGGCTCGCAAATCTCCGGGATGCCATAGACCCAGATCTCGTCATAGAATCGCTCGATCGCCTCGGTGGCGTTCTTGCGCTCCCATTCCGCCGAGAGCGCGTCGCCTTCGTCCAGAACATCCCGGATTCCCAGGACAATGCGGCTTCCGGCGGCGCGCAGATCCACGAGCGTCTCGGCCAGTTCCTGGCGAAAGCCCCAGGGTTCCTTGTCAACAATGACCAGATCCGGCCGGAACTCGCGCGCCGTCGCTGCGATGATGGATCCGCGCAGGCGGACCATCTCGTCGATCTGCAGTTTCAGGTTCAGTGCCGAATAGCTGCCGTCGGGAAGCTTGACGACGCCGGGCAGGCGAACATGGTCAAGCCGCTCGGCGAAGTCGAAGCGCCCGGCAATCGGCGAACCTGTCACGATCAGTGCGGACCGTTCGTCATCCGCACCGATCAGGGCCGTCGCGATCGTGCGGGATCGGCGCAGGTGGCCCAATCCGAAAGTATCGTGGCTGTAGAGCAGCGTGCGGTGGTCTCCGGCGCCGCGCCGCACATCAGCAGATCCATCCATAGTCACCCCCGACCGGCTTCGGTCAGATTTTCCCCGGAAACCGTTGGGGCGTTTGCTTAGCGTCGTGCGCCAGCATATGCCAGAGTTTCCCGCCGGATGCACCTTTGTCGACAAATGTGTGAACGGATAGGGCAGATTGTGCGTTTTGAGTTTATCGTGCTGACTGCACGACCGAGACGGCACGGAGGACAGGATGTCGAAGACCAGGCCAGAGCACGCGGCGCGTCACGCCCGACGGGACGTACCGTCCGTGACAAAGCTTGCTGTCGTGCTGTGTCTGGTCCTTGCCGGATGGATCGGCGTGCAGACGGCTGCGCAGGCCCAAGGCCTGTTGCTGGATTATGGCTCGCTCCTCGGCACAACGACGGAAGACGAGCCTCAACAGTCGCGTCCGCAACAGTCTCAACCCGCACAGACTCAGACCTCTCCGCCGCGGCGGTCGTCGATCATCACGGACGGGACCGGCACGATCTCGCGCCCGAACGCGCTTTTGACACCTGCGCCGACCATCGATGACTATGCGCGCGTCGCGACGACGAACCCTGACTCCATGATTGATCAGGCGCGTCAGTCCATCTCGCTCTTCCGTGCGCGGGTTCGATCGATTGTCCAACGGTTGCCGGAGGCCTGGATCGACATCAAGACAACCCTCGCCGCCGCAGCACCGACCGGAGAGCCGCGCTATTTCATCGGCGTGGCGTTGTTCGCGGGCTTGCTCTTGATCATCGGGCGCTCGGTCGCGTTGCTGTTTGCCTACTACGTGGGCCGCCCGCTGATGATCGCCGCGCAGAAACCGAACCCGATCGGCTACTACGGAAAGATGCCGATCCTGTTCTATCGGCAAGTTTTGACGATCGTGGCGGTCGTCATCACGATGTCGGTCGCATCCACGGTGGGCCTGTTCTTCTATCAGGAGCACAAGGCGACCCAGACGACGGTCGTGGTCGTTTTCGTGGTCTACGCGGCGACGTTGCTTCTGGACACGCTCTGGCGCGTGATCGTTGCACCTTATCTCAGCGAGTACCGCCTGCCGCACATCGATGACGTCTCAGCGCGGCATCTCTATACTTGGTTGTCGGCCGCGACCAGTTTCGGCCTGGTTTCGATGGGCTTCACCTATTGGATGCAAGCGCTCGGCCTCTCGCCGGAGATGCACACGGCAATCACGGTCTGCCTGTCGTTTATAACGGTGCTTCTCCTGCTGGTGATGATCCGGATCCATCGCCACACGATCTCGGGTGTCATCCTCGGCGGCCGCGCCCGGGCCGAGGCGAGCTGGCTTTCGCTGCTG
Organism: Pseudomonadota bacterium; assembly: GCA_038534135.1. GTDB lineage: Bacteria > Pseudomonadota > Alphaproteobacteria > Rhodobacterales > Rhodobacteraceae > Thermohalobaculum. The sequence continues at coordinate 60,535 of JBCAXJ010000001.1, forward strand.
GCTGTGGCGCTCTGGGCCCCGGCGGTGTCGATTTACTTGCTGGTCACCTGGGGTGACATGAGCTTCCGCCTGATCATGGGGATTTCGTCCGATCCCCTCCGGCTGATGATGCCGTATCTGATCTTCATGTCGGGCCTGCTTGTCTACGCCATTGCCGCCTACATCATCGAAAGACTGTTCTCCCGCAGTCGTGAGATAGCCGAGATTAACCGGCAGATGGATGAGCAGCGCGCGCGGGAGGAGGAAGCGGCCGACGCGGCGCTGCGGGCCGAGATCATGGCGCGGGCGGACGGTGCCGGGGACATCGACAACGACGGTGACGAGGAAGCCGGCGGCGCGCCGATCGAGACACCCGACCCGAACACGGCGATCATCGTCCATCAGCGCCCTGGCATGCGAACCATGGAGGACCTGGCGCGCCGGGTCGCCTCGCTCTTTGCCATGGGGGCGGTCGCCTACTTCCTGGCGCGGTTCTGGGGCGGCGAGGACGTCTTCGAGCGCATCCCGGGCCTGGCGCTGGCCGAGGACGTCATCGACACGCTGTTCGTCGGCTATATCATCTACCACGCCGTGCGCATCTGGATCGACCAGAAGATCGCCGAGGAAGTCGGCGATGAGCCCGACGACAGCAGTATCATGGAGGGCGAGGGCGGCGGCGCCGGGGCCACGCGGCTGGCGACCCTGCTGCCGCTGATCCGCAACTTCGTGCTGATCGTCATCGTCGTCACGGTGCTGCTGCTGATCGCCACCGACCTGGGCGTCAACGTCGCCCCGCTGTTCGCCGGTGCCGGCATCGTCGGCCTGGCCATCGGCTTCGGCAGCCAGGCGCTGGTGCGCGACATCCTGTCGGGCGCGTTCTTCCTGGCCGACGACGCCTTCCGCAAGGGCGAGTACATCGACGTCGGCGACGTCAAGGGCACGGTCGAGAAGATCAGCCTCCGCTCGTTCCAGCTGCGCCACCACCTGGGGATGCTTCACACGATCCCGTTCGGCGAGATCCAGTTCCTGACCAACTTCTCACGCGACTGGGTGATGATGAAACTGCCGCTGCGCCTGACCTATGACACCGATGTCGAGCGCGTCCGCAAGCTGGTCAAGAAACTGGGCCTCGCGCTGCTCGAGGACCCGGAGATCGGCGAGAAGTTCATCCAGCCCGTCAAATCGCAGGGCGTGATCATGATGGATGACAGCGCCATGATCGTGCGCATCAAGTTCATGACCTACCCCGGCGAGCAATGGGTCCTGCGCAAACGCATCTATGCCGAAATCCGCGAGCTGTTCGAACGCGAGGGCATCAAGTTCGCCCACCGCGAGGTCACTGTGCGCATCCCCGACCTCGACGAGAACCGCCAGTTGACCCAGGAGGAGAAGTCCGCCATCGGCGCCGCCGCCCGCCGCGCCGCCGATCAGGTGGACGAAGAGGCCCAGATGCCTGCGGCCGTGGGCGGGGATGTGAGGTAGGCCTTTCCTGCGAAGTCCGTAGACTAAAGACTGGAACTATCTTTGCTTGGGCAAGCGCCAAACATGCTGATGTATGCACCATAGGAGTCCCGATAGAGAGCGGCATCGGTCGAAGCGGATACGAGCTGCTCCACGCCACATAAAACCCCGGAAAGAGAGCGAAAGCTCTCAATCGCGATTGGACGTACTTCTTCACTGCAGATCTTTTCCTCGAAACAAAGGGACAGTGTTTGGAGATAGCTTAGGGTTGTAATGGTACTCGTCATCAGTCGGTTGTAGTCTGCCAAGCGTTCCCGATAATCTGGCTGCGATGGCTCAATCAGGCTGGCGACAGCCAAGCCTTCCGCCAGTCCTCCATCGTATTCATCGTGGGTTCGGCTTAGTAACAAAATATGCCGTACGAAGTCTTCGGTTTGCCCGCGATGAATCAGTTCCATGGTAAGATGACTTCTGGATATATGATGATCACGCTCCACAACCTTCAACGTGCGTTCTTGGTTCAGAAATTGTAATAAAATAAATACAAGAACTATGATTTGTATGAAGTTATGCGTTGCTGCGTTTGAAGGCAGAATTAAAAACTTGCGTGCAGAGTGATATGCATTTGATAGCTTTGCCACAGATTTCCTTCTCAGGTTATTTTATCTTCACATTTGAAATGCAGGCGCGCTCATAGTTCCTGGCTTGGGCAATACCTTTTCATAGCTTCGACGATGTTTGCTCGGCGTTGCGCCAGAAACGGATGGACTTTGTACCTGTCCACGGACCTATTACCGGTTTGGAGCCATGATCGCAGCAGCTCTTCTTGTGGCGCGCGCAACATCCAAGGGTGTACCTCGCGAAAGCGATTTGACATGTTCTCGATGAAAGCGAGGCCCGCACCCAAGCAGGGTGAAGAGGACGTCTTGCTGAGTCGCCGGATCGCCAGGGTGTCTGCTTTGTACTCCATATCAAGAAACAGATTGCGAATTGCGTTGGCTTCGCCAAGAAGGTCAGCTCTTGCTTGCACATTGCTCGATACGGGTGTCACTTCTTTCGAGAGGAATTCGTCTGCGAGGCGTTCAAGGCGCGCAAATTTCTCTCTATGTGCCCAGTAAAGGTGCGCTAGCTCGTGGCCAATTACAAATTCCAGTTGGCCATGTCCTGTCATGCGCTCGATCATTCCGCGACTGATTAAGATATCCCGCGTGCCAGAAACGAATGCGCTTGGATCACGCCGGTCAATGCACGTTATTCTAATGTCTTGGCGGACGTCGAACAGCGGCAGAACCTGTTCGAGAGTGGAGAGCGCGCGCCGATTCAACGACCCTTCCCGACATACTCCACCACGAGATCTAACGACTTCATCAAGGCGCCGCGCGTCAGCGTCCACAAAAGAAGAAGCTTCGACATTGATTTCAACGCGCGACCCGTCAGGTCTTTCGTACTGAATATCAGAGCCTCCGCATGCTGTCAGTAGCATGAAAATAGAGGCAAACGCGCCGCAAACGAATCTCATGACAACTCCACCTAACTACCTTACCGTAAGATGTAGCTCTGAGTGTAGCGGTGTCGATATGAAATGGCTAGTAAGTCTGCTTCTGCTTTTTTTGATAGGCTGTAGTGCAGAGCGCGAGAACCTGCGCTTGAGCGACTCCACGCCGATTTTTGAGAACTCCACGATGGGTGTAAGGACCTATGGTTCGAACTCATTGATTTTGATCTTCAACAAAGGTGGGTTTGGCCGCCGCGCTTTCCTTCAAATCATCGATGCGGACGATGATGGTTTTGACTTTGGTCCGATCCGTCCAGGTTTCTGGGCGGTCAAAAATACCGAAATCGACGGTACCGCTTATTCATTCTACTACTTCTTCGAGGAGGTTCTGAACGATGGTTTGAGGATCCAGTTCCAAGACGGATTTTCGGAACGCGATCTGTTCCGGCACCGAGAAGGCAGCTTTAGATTCGTGCAATTAAACACGCGAGAGGAGTTCATTTTGCAGACAGGTGACATAGCGCGGTTGGAGGAACGAGTGGGTCAAGAAGATCGTATCGAACTCGACCGGGAGCAGCTCTTGCTTGCGTTGCGTGGGAAAAAATGAGGATAGGATCGATCGACCGATCTATGCGGCAGAAGAACCTGATCAGTCGCTTTCTGCGTGCTCCCTTTTGCGTTGTGCTGTTCCTGAGCGCCTGTAGCTCTGAACCACCACCGGAACCGACTGCTGGAAACTGTGGTTCGCTGACGGAACCCGAGCTTGAGCTTTCCGTAGCGATGGGATCGCTAGATCTTTCCAGCAAGCAAATCGAGATTGCTGATGCGCTGGATCCCGGTCAGACTTTCGTGTTGACGGCTTCTGCAATCGAGAGCACGAGCGCGCTAGAAATCTCTGGGCCAATCACCGGTCCGAAGAACACGGGTCCGTGGCGTGCGGCCGTGGTCGATGAACCGGCAGGCAGGGCTTTTAGAGCTCCGAGTTTGCCCGGAAGCTATGCCCTACGCCTTCTTTCCGACGGTGAAGTTGTGGCCGAAGGAGAGCTTGAAATCGTTGCTCATGATTTGAGTTTGTGTGCGGTTGACGAGGCGCGTTTGGATGAACAAATCGCGTTGATCTGGAAAGGGCCCGGAGCACCGGGAGACCGCATTCAGATCGTTGATGAGGTTGAAGAAACAGTTGTCGCTGAGGCAGCTGCAATTCGGTCAGGTCTTCGTCGGACTGCCACGAATTTCAACGCTCCGGACCGAGCCGGAATGTTCTCGATAAGGTATGTCGATGCTCGGGAAACAGTGCTCATTGAACGCGACTTGGTTGTGATTCCAACCCGATTGAACGCAGTTCAGCTTCTTACCCCTAGGAAAGTGATTCCTGGTCGGAAATTTCGCGTCGTATGGACCGGGACACGCAAGCCCGGATTCGTGTTCCGGCTTTTCAATGTTGGAGAGGGTCGCGAGCTTGTACGCCTGCCTGGGGAAGGAGACGAGCAAGGCCCGATCTCTGCTGTTTTTCGCGCACCGAAGTCGCCCGGAGACTACGCCGTTCAGTACCTCGATCCGGAGAAGAGAGAGGCGATCAGGCATTCCAATCAGCTTGCTTTCGATTGAACTCGAGACGTCAGGTCATGTTCCATCTGGGATGAGCAGTTTGGTGCTGTGCCGCCGCGCTAAGATCCAGCCAACTCCCCATGCTCCCGATTTACCCGATACGTGCCGTAACCGGTGCGGGTGACGACGCCCCGGTCGGCGAATCTACCCATGAGTGTTCCGACATAGTTGTGGCGGGTACGATGGCCGTGTTTCTCAAGATACGCGCGCAGGTCTGACGTATGAAACTCGGTCGGGGCGTGGTCGTGCAGCCAGGTGCGGACCAGCGTTGTGCGCTCGGTCGGGCGGCGGATGTCGGTGCCCTTCGGTGTGACGGTTCCGGCGAGCGTGCGGAGACGCTCGAACAGGCGGGCGTGCTCGGACTGGGGCAGGGACTCGATGGCGGCGCGCGCGGTGGTGATCAGGCTCTGGCATTTCTGGTGCGCGCGGTCGGTCTCGCGTTGCAGCTCGGTGTGCCAGTCGAGGCTTTCGGCGAGTTCAGTGAAGAAGACTTCGACGGCACCGCTGAGGCGGTTGGATGAGGACATGGGGATCTCCGGATGAGGACACGGCGCGGTGAGGAACCCTCGCGCCCGTGAGGACGGCTGAAGATGATCCAAAATCGTTAAAATTTGTGGAAAGTAATGTTCACATGGGTAAGCGGGGGGCGGCGCGTGATCGCTCTGCGTGCCGTCCGGTGATCGCCGACACGCTTCTGAAACGCCGCTGAGAACAATTGAAACACTTCGCGCGTCTGCCGGACGCGACGATGATACATCCGTCTTCGATCCTTTGGCCCATCGAAACCGAAGGACCGATCACGATGAGCTTTGATGCCCCCGTTCAGGCCCACCGCAGGGCCCGTCTTTTCACAGCGCTCGAGGATGATGTGATGTGCTTTCGCGCGCTCGAGGGCCGCGAGGCGTTGAGTGAGCTGTACGAGTACCGCGTCGAGGCGATCTCGGAAGGTGAGATGATCGCCGAGGATGCGCTGATCGGCCAGGACTGTTGTGTCGAGGTCGACGTCCACGACGGGGTGCGGCATTTCCACGGGATCTGCTCGGACGTGCGCTGGCTGGGCAAGCAGGACGAGACGCATCGGTTCGAGCTGGTGTTGCGGCCACAGCACTGGCTGCTGACGCTGCGTTCGGACAGTCGGATCTTCAAGAAGCGCACGATTGTGCAGATCATCAAGGACGTTCTGTCCGAGGCCGAGGTCGGCCCGTTCCACGTCGACACGGACGGGGAGTTCGAGGAGATCCCGTACTGCGTGCAGTATCAGGAGACGGATTACGATTTCCTGTGCCGGATGATGGAGAAGTACGGGTTCTTCTTCTTCTTCGAGCACTGGGCTGACGGTCACCGGATGATCGTCACCAACACGAACTATGCGTCGCGTGAGGTTGCCGGGTACGAGCTGATCCCGTTCGAGCCGGATCAGAGCGTGATCGCGATGCGGGATCATTTCCGGACCATCGTGCAGTCGGGGCAGATGCGCACCGACGAGGTTGTGATCAACGCCTACAATTACGAGCGGGCGAACGGGAAGCTCGAGGCGACGAAATCGGACCGGGTCAAGCACGGGCGTGCCCGGAACGTGCGCTATGATGTCAGCAGCGCGCATGCGGACCGCGATGGCGGCGACAGTCTTGCTCAGGTGTTCCTCGAGGCGGAGCGTGCCCAGGCGCAGATCGTTGACGTGACGGGGACGGCTGCGGGCTTGCGGGCGGGCGCGAAGCTGCGGATCGAGTTCGATCCGCTGCCCGAGCCGGATCAGTTCCATATGGTGCGCTCGATCGAGCACAAGATCGTGGCCGAGAGCTTTGCGACCGGTGATGATCTGACGCCCGAGGATTTCTACACGGGCCGGTATCAGCTGGTGCCCTGGATCCGTCCCTATCGTGCGCCGCGCGTGACGCCGTGGCCGCGGATCAGCGGTACGCACACGGCCACCGTCGTCGGCGAGAAGGGCGAGGAGATCGATGTCGATCAGCAGGGGCGCATCCTGGTGCGCTTCCACTGGGACCGGAACGGCGCGTGGTCCTGTCGGGTGCGCGTCGCGCAATCCCTGGCCGGGGGTGGTTTCGGTACGACCAACATTCCGCGGGTCGGCCACGAGGTTCTGGTCACCTTCATCGACGGGGATCCCGATCGTCCGGTCGTGATCGGCTCGGTCTACAATTCGAACAACAAGCCGCCCGTCGAGTACCCGGCGAACAAGACCAAGATGGGAATGCGCTCGAACACGTCGAAAGGCGGTGGCGGTGCCAACGAGATCCTGTTCGACGACAAGTCTTTTGCCGAACGCTTCGACATGACGGCCGAGCGCGACTTCAGCCTGACGGTGAAGAACAACGCGGTCACCAAGGTCGGGTATGGCTGGGGCGACAGCGGCGACTACGCGCTCGATGTGCTGCACAACCGCACCGAAAAGGTGACCGAGGGCAATTACGACCTGAAGATCGAGACGGGCGGGCGCACTACGCATGTCGAGTCGGACGATGTCCTGACGGTCGAAGGCGAGCGCCGGGTCAAGGTCACCAAGTACATGGGCCTGGAAGCCGAGGAGATGACCCACCGTGCCGACAAGGCGCTGAAGGTGGACGGTGAATTCGTCGAGATCATCGGGCGGACCGAAACCAAGATCGGCAAGACCTCGGTCCAGGTCGATGGCCAGAACATCAAGGTCGCGGCGACCAAGGAACTGGTCCTGTCGTGCGGTGCATCCTCGATCGTTTTGAACGCGACCGGCGTGACCATCGTCGGCCCGCTCGTGAAGATCAACTGAGGGAGGGCGCCATGGGACCCGAGACCTTCTTCTCCGAGCAACTGGCGATGCTGGACGCGTTCTTCAGCGACCCCGGGCGGACCTGTCACGTGGTCCGCATCGATCCCGAGATGCGCCGGATGCCGTACAACTATCTGGCCCGGCGCGACGAGGATCCAACGTTCCCGCATCTGATCTTTGCCCATCAGGAGCCGTTCACCTCGGCCGAGGCCTGGTTCGCGCGGCTGACCTCGATGCTGCATGCCCAGATCGCGGATGCGCGCGAAGACCTGGCCGCTGCGGGCGTCAATGTCGAGGTTCCGCCGCAACGTCAGGAACGCGCGAACAAGCCCTGGGAAAGCTGGATCGACTGGACGGGCCAGATTGCCGACAGCCTGCCTGCGCACGCCGGGGCGTTGATCTTTCTGATCGAGCCGGGCGCGGTCGCCGACGCATCAGTCTGGAACAAGGCCCTGCGCTTTCTGGCCGATTTCACGCGCTCCGATCGGGTCAAGTATCTGATCATCGAGCCGCGGTTGACCCCGGTGCTCGACGATGCCTGCGAGCACCCGAGGATCGGCAGCCAGTTGTTCTGGATGTCTCCCGCCGAAATCGAGCAGCGCGCGAATGACGTGCTGCTGGCAACGCAAACCGCGAGGCTGCAATGACCCAGTCGACACCTGACAGCGGCGCCCGGCGCCGCGCGCTTGCCACCGTTGGCGTGATGGCCTTCGGACGCAAGGATTACGACCGTGCCGAGGCGGTGCAGACCCGCCTGGTGCGCGAGGCAAAAGAAGCCCGTGAACCGGTCGAGGTTGCGACAGCGCTTTACAATCTGGCCAACACCTACCTGGCCCGCAAGGAGCCGGAGCGTGCGGTCGAGGCCCTGACATCGGCGCTGGAGGGCTGCTATTTCCACGGCATCGATCAGATGCTGGCGCTGGTCTATTGCAATCTGGGCGTCGCCCTGCATCGCAGCGGACAGAAGGACGATGCCTTCGCGTCGTTCAAGATCGCGCGCGACATGTTCCGGGCCGAAGACAACATCCCGTCCGAGGCCCATGTCTGCGATTGCCTGGCGCTGCTCTACTACGAAGATGGCCGCCAGCAAGAGGCCGAGGGCATCTGGAGCTATGCGCTCTCGCTCTACGACCGGATCACTGACCCGCTGATGCAGGATGTCCGCGAGGGCGGGCGCGCGGCGATTCTCCAGAAGCTCGAACATTTCGGAGCCCGTCATGCCGCTTAGTCAGGCCGCCGCCGCCAGGACAACAAAGCTGATCGCGCGCGGCAATGCGCGCGGGCACCGCCCGACCGCGCCCGATCCCTGGGCCGTCTGGACCAACACCAACAAGGGTGTGGAGGCGAACGATGCCGCCTTCAAGGCGGATCCCTGGGGCACCATGAAGAAATCGCTGGAAAGCGAATGGGCTGTCGCCAAATCCATCGTCTCGGGCGATGCCGATCCGACCAGCCATGAAGGCGCGGTCGACGGTTTCATCGCCTCGGCCGAAGGGGTCGTCGATGCCGCCGACCAGGTTGCCAAGGCAAAAGGCGGCTTGGCGACGTTCGGCGCTGCCGTCGGTGTTCTGACCGCCATCGAGCAGACGCTTTCGGTGCCGTTCTCGATGATCCCGTTTCCAGCGCTTCCTGCGGTCCGGGTGACGGATCAGGCAATCGGCCTGCCGCATGCGCATATGCATCCGCCGAACCTGATACCGCCCAGTCCCACGCCGATCCCGCTGCCGAGCGCCGGGCCGATCATTCCGATCCCGTTCATCTCGGGTGCGGGATCGGTGCTGATCAACAATCTGCCCGCCGCGCGTTGCGGTGACATGGGCCTGGGCATCTGGTGTGGCGGCTATTTCCCGATGTACGAGATCTTCCTGGGGTCGTCATCGGTTTGGCTGGAGGGCGCACGGGCGGCTCGGGTCGCCGTCGACATTACCAAGCATTGCGTGTTCTCGACCCCGCGTCCCTCGGACCCGCCGCTTGGCCCGATGGTCGGTGCCACCGTCTCGGCCAGCCCGAACGTGATCATCGGCGGCGTTCCGCTGCCGTCGCTGACCGGCATGGCCATGGGCAAGGCTTTCAAGGCTGTGTTCAAGGGTTTCGGGAAGCTCAAGGGCCTGGCCAAGACCGCAGATGACGTGGCCGAGGAGGCCGCAGACACGCTGGTCATGAAAGTGGACGACATCGTCGATGAGGCCGCGGACACCGGTGTCTTCAATCGGGCGGATACCCTGGTCGACGATCTGCCGGACCCGCCCTGGATGCAGGGCCTGCGCGAACTGGACGACATGTCCCGCGCGGTGAACCCGGAGAACGGCAATGTGAACTGCGGCAAGATCATCGACGCCGTGCTGGACCGCCTGACCGGGCGCAATTCCGATGCGGTTGCTCCGCGCGGGCGCAACGGGTCCTGGGCCGACATCGAAGCGCGTCACAACACCCAGTTCCGCGAGTCTAGCTTCGACGATGCGTTTCGCGAAGTTCAGAATGGCGGGGACGGCACGAAGGCGCTGGTCGGGATTCACTATCCCGATGGCGACTGCCATGTCGTGGTGCTGACGAACAACAAGGGATCGGTCGGGATTGTCGAGGGGCAGGGGGGTGGTGCTGTCCACACGCACCCGGATTCAGCGAAAGCCGTGTATGGCCACGAGTCTCGGGTCACCAAGGCGGATCTGTAGGAGGTCGAGATGATGGAACTAACGTTGCAAGAGGCCGAGGCGATCGCCCAGCGCGAGATCGACGCGATTGGCACGCCGGGCGAGATGGTCGTCGATCGCAAGCGGACGCAAACGCGCGCGTTCGGCTGGCTGTTCCGGGCCGAGACCAAGCGCTTTCTGGAAACGGGTGATTCCCGGCATCGGATACCCGGCGTTGGCATCCTGGCGGTCGAGCGATCGTCAGGCGTCGCCACGTTCCTGTCGACGGCTCTGCCCCCTGAGAAAGCAATTCAGGCTTACGTCGACGGTCTTTCGAAGAACAAGTAGGCGCGCGGGGGGCGGGGCGGGCGGTATCGCTCCACTCTCATCGGCATGCTGTTTGGGATGTACTGTGTGCGCTGCCCGGGGTTCTGGTCTGTCGCGAATCCGATCATGGACTCTATCAAGGTCAGCCGGTGCTCGTCTTCATGGCTTCGGTGATCGCGGGCTTCGGTCTGCGCAAATCCGTCCCGGTTGGTTGGACGATGGTGTTCGATGGTGTGCCTGTGGTCCGCCTCACCCGTTTGGACTGTGTTGCCGTTCCGACGGCTCGGCTGCGGATAAACCCGTCATTTGATCCGGCGTTGCTTGACCTGACGCGCAGTTGGGACACTAATTAGGACAGCAGTCCTGCCATTCGCGTGTGGGGCGACCGGAAAGGGGTGACACGATGACGATCAGAACGCGTTCAGACCTGAGATCCTTCATGAAACAGAGCTGGGACGATGCGAACGATTTCGATCCAGCAGATCCGATGGTGGGTCTGAACAGATCTGATCTGGCCGGGCCGCAGCTTGGGCGGCGTGCCGTGCTGCGCCTGCTGGCTGCATCCGGTGCGCTGACGGCCACGCATCTGTTGCCGGGCGTGACGCCGCAGGCGCAGGCCGCGACCGGGGGCACCTTGCGCGCGGGCTGGTCCGGCGTTGGCGAGTTCCGCACCATCGACCCGGCCCAGATCAATCAGGTTCTGCTGTTCCAGATCTCGTCGAACGTGCTGAGTGGTCTGACCCATATCAACCCGGCGCTCCAGGCCGAGGGCGACCTCGCGCTGGACTGGGAGGTGAACGGCGACGGCACCGAGTACACGTTCAATCTGCGCGAGGGGGTGACCTTCCACAATGGTGACGCGTTCACTGCCGATGACGTGATCTATACCTATCAGCGTTCGAGAGATCCGGAGAAGTCGATCCATTCGCGTGTCGTTGCCAACATCCAGGACATCGAGAAGCTGAGCGATTACAAGGTCAAGATCGTCCTCGGCGCGCCGCAGGCATCGCTGCTGGTCAAGACGCTCGAGCGGTCCTCGGGCCGGGCCATGACCATCGTCTCGCGCGGTGCGATCGAGAGCATGGGCCTGTCCGAGTACGGCCTGAAAGCTGTCGGCACCGGTCCGTTCAAGGTCACCGATCACCAGCTTGGCCAGTCGATGACGTTGGAGCGCAACGAGGCCTACTGGGATCCGAACCGCCCCGGCGTCGACAAGGTGATCATCACGCCGATCATCGATCCCGAGCCCTTCGCAGCGGCGATGGAAGCGGGCGACATCCAGATTTCCGGTGGCAATGCGATCCCGCCCGAACTGGTGGACCGTTTCGAGTCGAACCCGGATCTTGTCACCTCGATCATTCCGGGTCCGGGCTTCCAGGGTGTCTTCATGAACCCGTGGCGCGATCCGATGAAGGTCACGGATTTCTCGAAGCCGCTTGATGAGTTGAAGAAAGAGAAGGGCTTCATGGTCCGCATGGCGATTGCCAAGGCGATCGATCGCGACCTCTATATCCGGCAGGCGCATTTCGGGCGCGCGACACCGGCCTTCGGGACGATCAACCCGGCCATGGGCTTCTACTACGATGACGCGATTGCCAAGACGTCCGAGCAGCGCTTCGATGCCGAGGCGGCACAGGCGATGCTGGCCGAAGCGGGCTTCCCGGGCGGCGAGGGTTTCCCGGAGCTGAGGATCCTCTGCACCGCGTCGACGCGCCGCGACTGTCTGGTGATCAAGAACATCCTGAAGAAGAACCTGGGCATCAATATCGAGCTGGACGTGAAGGACTTCCCCGTCCTGCTGGACGAGTTCCGGGCGATGAGCTTCGATCTCTGCCGGTTGGGCTCGGGCGGTGATTTCGATCCCGACGATGGGATTGTCGACTGGATCCAGACGGCGTCGAAGTTCAATGGGCGCGACCGCAACAAGGAAGAGATGCCGTTCGGCTTCTTCTCGGACCCCGAAGTCGACCGCCTGGTCACCGAGCAATCGATCACGGCCGACCCGGATGCCCGCAAGGCGCTGGTCCAGCAGGCCAATCAGATCAGCTCGGACAAGGTTGCGCAGGCGTTCCTCTATCACCCGTCGGACACCATGGTCTGGCGCAAGGAGGTCAACTTCCCGGACGTCAGCCGGATTCCGGGACTTGTGGATCTGGACCGCGTCACGCTGAGCTGATCCTTTTGGACGTCCCCTGGCACGATCGCTTCCTCCCTCGACCCGAGGGGGGAGCAACGCCCCCGTCCGCCTGCCGTAGACGCACATGACGTTCTACATCCTCAAGCGCGTGCTCGGCGCCGTCCTCGTGATGTGGGCCGTCGCGACGCTGGTCTTCTTCATGCTGCGGCTTCTGCCGGGCGATCCGCTGGCGGCCATGATGTTCGACGCGGGCGATCCGGCGGCGGCGGATGTGCTGCGGACGAAGTACGGGTTGGATCAGCCGGTGTATCTACAATACTGGCGTTGGTTCACGCTGATGCTGCAGGGCGATCTGGGGGCGTCGATCTACGGCAGCCGCGTGCCGGTCAGCCAGATCCTGATGGAGGCCGCGCCGCGGACCCTGTCGCTGGCGTTCCTCTCCTTCGTTGTCGCCGTCGTCATCGCGATCCCGGCAGGGCTGCTCTCGGCCCTGCGGCGCGGGCGCCCGGTTGATCACGGCGTGACCTTTGTGGCGTTTATCGGCCTCTCGATGCCGGATTTCTGGCTGGGGATCCTGCTGATCCTGTTGTTCGCCGCCAATCTGGGCTGGCTGCCTGCGATCGGATATCAACCGATGTCCGAGGGTTTCTGGACGTGGCTCAGCCACCTTCTGATGCCGGCCATCGCCGCTGGCACGGCGTTCTCGGCGATCATCGCGCGCATGGTGCGGTCGTCGATGCTGGAGGTCCTGAAAACCGACTATGTGCGTGTCGCCTATGCCAAGGGTTTGCGGCCGAAACAGGTCGTCATGGGACATGCCTTCCCGAATGCGCTGATCCCGGTGATCACGGTCATGGGGATCGCGTTTGGACTGTTGATGGCCTCGACCGTCGTTGTTGAAACCGTCTTCGCCATCAAGGGGCTGGGGCGCATCCTGATCGAGGGCATTCTGAATCGCGATTATCCGGTCGTGCAGGGCGCGATCCTGGCCGTGTCGTTCATCTTCGTCTTCGTGAACCTGCTGGTCGACATCCTCTACGGCGTGATCGACCCGCGCATCCGGGTGCAGGGATGAGCACCGCCGACACGGTTCAGCGCCGAACGTTCCTGATGGTCGTCCGTCGCGACCCGCGCGCACTGGCCGGGGCGATCTTTCTCAGCATGCTGGCGGTCGCAGCACTCTTCGCGCCCTGGATCGCACCGCACGACCCGAATGCCATGGACTACATGATGATGGAGGAACCCTCGGCCCTTCATCCGCTTGGCGTCGACGATCTGGGCCGGGATCTGCTGTCCCGGATCATTCACGGCGCGCGGGTGTCGCTGTTTGTCGGGCTCGTCACGGTCGGGATTGCGCTGGTGCTGGGTGTCGGCATGGGCATCCTGGCCGGGTACTATCGCGGATGGATCGACACGATCATCATGCGCTATATCGACCTGCAATGGGCGTTCCCGAACATCCTGATCGCGGTCTACCTGGTGGCCGTCTTCGGAACCGGCCTGCTGAACGTCATGGTGGCGATCACACTGGCCTATCTCGACGATTTCGCCCGTATCGCGCGCGGCATGACCCTGCAGGTCAAAGAGGAACTCTTTGTTCAGGCCGCCCGAAGCTACGGCGCCTCGGACTTCCTGATCATGGTGCGCCACATCCTGCCGAACATTCTCGCACCGGTGATCGTGCTCGCGACCGTCAGTGTCTCGAACGCCATCCTTGCCGAGGCGGTCCTGTCCTTCCTGGGCCTTGGCGTCAGTTCAGACACGCCGACCTGGGGACTGATCCTGTCCGAGGCGCGCAGCTTCATCAGCCGTGCCTGGTGGCTGGGGGTCTATCCCGGCCTTGCGATCATGCTGACAGTGCTGGCGATCAATTTCCTGGGTGACGCGCTGCGCGATCACCTGGACGTGCGCGAAGGTGCCAACCTTTAGACGGAGGCGAAGATGACGTATTCGATTCTGGCCCATGATGCCGCGCAAGGTTTGTTTGGGCTTGCGGTCGCCTCGAAGTTCTTTGCCGTCGGTGCAATCTGCCCGTGGAGCGGCGGGTCGCATGGCGCGGCAATGAGCCAGGCCTTGCCGAACCCCGAGCTTGGGTATCGCGCGCTGGGTCTGCTGGCCGAGGGTCATCACGCCCCGGACATCATCACCATGCTGCAGGGCATGGACGACGGGCTGGATCAACGCCAGTTCCACGTCATCGACGCCGCTGGTCGATCTGCGGCGCACACAGGAACGAACTGCGTCGACTGGTGCGGGCACAAGACGGCACCGGGCGTGTCAGTGGCGGGCAACATGCTGGCGGGCGAAGCCGTCGTCGCCGATACTCTGACCTGCTGGCAGGACCGGACCGATCTGCCGATTGTCGAGCGGTTGATTGCCGCCATGCAGGCGGGCGAGGACGCAGGCGGCGACAAACGCGGCAAGCAGTCCATCGCCCTGCGCATCCAGGGACCCGAGGTTTTCCCGCGCCTTGACCTGCGCGTCGACGACCATGCCGACCCGATCCCGGAACTTCGCCGCCTGTACGGCGTGGCGCAGGAGCGCTTCATTCCGTTCTCGACCGGGATGCCACGCGCGGGCCGCCCGTATGGCATCCTCGACCGTGATGTGATCGAAGCCATCATCGAGCGCGACGCCGGCCAGCCGTTGATCGCCAACCCTGAAATCCCGGAGGTCTGAAGATGCCGCAATCCTTCACCACACGGCCCGAGATCCGTGGCACCTTCGGCGCCGTCACGTCGACCCACTGGATCGCGTCGACCGTTGGCTTCGGCATACTGGAGAAGGGCGGCAATGCGGTCGATGCGGCCGTTGCCACCGGCTTCACGCTGCAGATCGTCGAGCCGCATCTGAACGGACCGGGCGGCGAGGTTCCGATCATCCTGCATCTTGCAGGAGAGGACCGCCCCCGTGTGCTTTGCGGTCAGGGCACCGCGCCGGCAGCAGCGACGATCGATGCGGTCAGGGCAATGGGCTATGACCGGATGCCCGGGATGGGTCTGGCTCCGGCGGTGGTGCCTGGGTCGTTCGGCGCATGGATGCGTCTGTTGCTCGAACACGGGACCATGCGGCTGCGCGATGTGCTGGAGCCCGCCATCTTCTATGCGCGCAATGGCTATCCGTTGCCGCACCGGGCTGCCGAGTCGATCCACGCAATCGCACAGCTTTTCCGGTCTGACTGGCATCACTCGGCTGAAGTCTGGTTGCCTGGCGACGCCGCGCCGATGCCGGGCCAACGCGTCGCCCAACCGCAGATCGCCGACGCCTATGACCGGATCCTGTCAGAGGCCGAAGCGGCGGCAGGCGACCGTGACGCCCAGATCGAGGCCGCGCGCCATGCCTGGTATCAAGGCTTTGTCGCGGACGCGGTGGATGGCTTCTACGGCGGTGAACAGGCCGATGGCGCGGGCAATCTTGTGCGTGGCCTGCTGACCGGGCAGGACATGGCCGGATGGCAGGCCAGTTGGGAGGATACCGTCAGCACCAGGTTCCGGGATGTCGACGTTCACAAGACCGGCCCGTGGGGGCAGGGGCCTGCGATGCTGATCGCGCTTGGTATCTTGGATGCGCTGGATATCGGCTCGGTTGACCCCGGAAGCACCGAATGGGTTCATCTGACGGTCGAGGCTTTGAAGCGCGGGCTCGCGGATCGGGACGCCTATTTCGGCGACCCCGACCATGTCGATGTGCCGCTCGAGACGCTGTTGTCGAAGGACTACATCGCAGCACACGCCGCGGCGATTGGTGCCGAGGCCTCGCAAACGCTGACGCCGGGCGATCCGCGCGGCGATGGTCAGGATCGCGGTGCTTTGCTTGCGGAACTTGCAGCCACGCCCGAGGCAGCCGCGCAGGGCGTTGGCGAGCCGACCTTCGCCGATCTGCCCGAGATCGAGGGCGACACCTGCCACCTGGACGTGGTCGATCGTTGGGGCAATCTTGTCTCGGCGACGCCTTCGGGGGGGTGGTTGCAATCGGCGCCTGCCGTGCCGGGCCTTGGCTTCAACATCACGACGCGGGGCCAGATGTTCTGGCTGGACGATCGGCTGCCCTCGCACCTGGCACCGGGGCGCCGCCCCAGAACCACGCTGACCCCGACCGTGATCACGCGCGACGGCAAACCGCTGGTCGGCCTCGGGTCGCCCGGCGGGGATCAGCAGGACCAATGGGCGCTGGGCCTGATCTTGCGCCATCTGGTGCAGGGGCTGAACCTTCAGGCCGCCATTGACGCGCCGCTGTTTCATACGGGGCACTATGTGAACTCGTTCGCGCCCCGGCACTTCACCCCTGCCGCGCTGCACATCGAGGACCGTTTCGACGCGGCCATACTGACCGAATTGCGGGAGCGCGGTCATGCGGTCAATGAACAGCCGTCCTGGTCGCTCGGGCGCCTCTGCGCTGCTGGATTTAGAAGCGATGGTATGATCCGGGCGGCCGCAACGCCGCGGTTCATGCAGGCCTACGCGGTGGGGCGTTGAACGGGTTCTTCAGGGTGATGCGGTTCGTTTGAGCTATTGGGTCTAGTCGGATTCTCCGACGTTTGGAGACAGACTCCATGCGGAGCACGCGCACGGACACCCAAACTGTCCCGGTTCTGCACATGTAAGGGGCGCGTTTTGCTAAGGGGTTGGAGTGTCTGCGCCTGGGTGATGCTTTGTTTTGGGCGTATTTGCACGGTAACTGGTAGAATTTGTCCCGAATTTGGCCGGAAAAGTGAGACACATGTGATCTGAGTTCGGCGCACACGGCGGTCTGTGCCCTGAAAGAAATGGTTTTCTCGTGACTACTCGCGTTCTTCCAATGCCGGGCCATGTAGTTCCGACGGGCCTCGCGCGAGCTCCGCGGGCAGATGCCGCACTCCCGGCTGCGGTCACTCGGTCTGCGCTGTTCCTCTGCGATCGACGATGAAAGGAGCGCCGTCGAACTCCCGACGTTCTCTGGCCCGCAATCGTCCACGAAACCGGGAGAGCCCAAACTCGGGGCCTACACGACAGGGTAGATTTTTCTGCGCCAACGGAGCGGTACCGGGCGCGGATCGATCAGGCGGTCCTAAAATTCCACCCAATGATCGGAGCCATCCGCCTGCGTTTTTGCTGACCGGATGTCTCTGCAATGGATAGAATTCTCAATTCAGCGATGCCGTTCAAGGAAGGCAAGCACCTTTGCCCATGCCTGACTTGCCGCGTCAGCGTGGTAAGCGTCGCGATGATCGTTGAAGAATGCGTGCTCGGTGCCCGGGTAGACCGTTATCTCCGTTTCCGGGTTGGCTGCCAGATCCGCGCGCAGGCGTTCGACGTCTTCCGGTGGAATAAGGCCGTCCGTTTCCGCGAATACGCCCAGATACGGCGATGCGATCATCCGCGTGATCTCGATGGGCAGAAATGGTTTGTTGTGCATGCGCGGGAAGTTGATCCGGCCATAGAAATTGATCGCCCCCGCAAGCCGTGTGTCGAAGGCCGCCAGATTGTGCGCGAAGCGTCCGCCCATGCAAAAGCCCCATGCAAAGACGCGCCCGAAATCGTGGTCGCCCGGAGAGGAGAACACCCAATCCAGCGCATGGCGGCAGTCGCGTGTCGCCCGCACGTCGTCGAAACCTTCGAACGTCTCGCCCCATGTCTCCAACGGGTCGCTCGGGACCGGCGGCTTCGCACCCCGGAACAGGTCGCAGACGACAGCAGCGTAGCCCTCTGCCGCCAGCCGGTCCGCAACCTCGCCCATATGCGCCGTCATGCCCCAAAGCTCGACCTGCATCAGGACCGTGGCCTTGGGCTTGCCTTCGGGCATGCTCAGATAGGCGTCCATATCTCCACCGGTTGCCGGGATCGTGCAGTTGGGCGCAAGCATTGGGCGGGTCTCCTTACCGGAAGAGAACAGAGGGCAGCCACGTCGCAAGCGCGGGGAACACAAAGACCGTGGCCAGTGCCAGAAGCTGGATCGCGATATAGGGCAGGACGCCGCGATAGATGTCGGTCGTGCGGACCTCGGGCGGTGCCACGCCGCGCAAGTAGAAAAGCGCAAAGCCGAAGGGCGGTGTCAGGAACGAGGTTTGAAGGTTCAGCGCGATCAGCACGCCGAACCAGATCGGGTTGATATCCGATTGCAGGATGACCGGCGCCACGATCGGCATGATGATGAAAACGATCTCGATAAAGTCGAGGAAGAACCCCAGGACGAAGACCAGCAAAAGGACGGCAAGCAGCGCGCCGTTGGCCCCGCCGGGGATCGATTGCATCGCTTCCAGAACGATCTCGTCGCCACCCAGCGACCGGAAAATCAGCGAGAAGATTGTGGCCCCGATCAGGATCGCGAATGCCAGCGTCGAGATGCGCATGGTCGCCATCATGGTATCGGACAGAGTTCCCGCACAGCGCAGGATCCAGAGCGCCGCGGCGACACCGGCAAGCAGGACGGCCGATGAGATCAGAGCAACAACGATGGCCCCGGTATCAAAGGCCGAGATGTCCTGGGCACTGAGCCGAAGATCGGCGATGGATCGTAGGATGATCAGCAGGAACGCGGCGGCCAGCCCGGCCAGAACGATTGCGCGGGCCGAGGTCGTGCCCTCGGTCTCGCGTGCCAGTCTGACGCCTGCCAGCAGCAAGGCCCCCAACGCGCCAACGCCCGCCGCTTCGGTCGGCGTCGCAGCGCCCGCGAGGATTGACCCTAGGACAGCGACGATCAGCATGACCGGCGGCAACAGGCTGGCAAGGATGATAATCAGGCGCAGGTCTTCGCCGTCCTCCTCAACCATGGCCGGGCAATCCGACGGGCGTAGGATGCCGATACAGAACTGATAGACCATGTAGAGAAAGGCGAGACCGACGCCGGGGATCAGTGCCCCCGCGAACAGGTCGCCCACCGATACCGGGTCCGGCGCGAAGTTGCCGATCTCGCGCTGGGCCTCCATGTAGGCCCCGGACAACTGGTCCCCCAGGAAGACGAGCACAATCGACGGCGGAATGATCTGTCCCAGAGTTCCGGCGGCACAAATCGATCCGGCGGCAAGGGATGGGCTATACCCCTGTTTCAGCATCGTCGGCAGGCTGAGCAGCCCCATCGCGACAACGGTTGCACCGACGATCCCGGTTGAAGCCGCCAAAAGAACGCCGACCAGCGTGACAGAAATGCCCAAGCCCGCCGGAACACCACGGCTGAGACGCGCCATGTTCATAAGCAGATCTTCGGCAACGCGGCTGCGTTCCAGGATAACGCCCATCAGGATGAAGAGCGGCACCGCCGTCAGCACCTCGTTGAACATCGCCGTGCCGAAGATGCGCGACGGGATCGCCGACAGGTACGAGAAATCGAACACGCCGAAGACGCTGGCGATCGTCGCAACGATCAGCGCTGATCCGGACAGCGCGAAGGCCACAGGAATCCCGGACAGAACCGCCCCGAAGGCTGCAGCGAAAAGAACGAGGACGAAGAGCAGTTGCAGATCGTCCATTATCAGGTGCCACCAACATCGTCTGTGTCCCAGGCGGGTGTGCTCTTTCGGGCGAACAGACGGGTCGCCGTCGCAATCGCCTGCAGGCCAACCGACACAGCAAAGATAATGATCGCGGTCTTCAGGAGGAACACGGCGGGGATACCACCAGCCTGACGGGATCCCTCCAGCACCGACCATGCACGGGCCACATAGGGATAGCTGACCCAGAGGATCGTTGCCGCAACCGGCAGGACGAAGACCAGAAGCGCGATCAGGTCGACGCGGCGCCGGATTTCCGAACGATATCGCGCATAGAACACGTCGACCCGAACGTGCTCGTTCACCTGCAAGACGAAGGCTGAACCGGCCAGAAAGATGAGCGCGTGGCCGTAGATTGCCGCTTCCTGCACCGAGATGACGCCGTAGCTGAAGACGTAGCGCGCGATCACCGAGAACGCCTGCGCCAACATCATCACCAGCGCGCACGAGGCCGCCGCACGCCCCAGCACGCGATTGCACCGCTCGATAAGGTCGATGATGCTGTCCATTCTCTGATCCGGAACGCCAGCGCCGGGCGTAAGCCCCGCGCTGGCCTTTCCGTTAGCCGGCCCGCACCATCGAGCGCGCGCGCAGATAAGCCTGCTCGGACTGCTCGGTCCAGGATGCCGCCTCGGCCAGGAAGGCCATGTAGCTGTCATAGACCTTCTTCGTCATTGGATCCGCTGCCGCCGCATCTGCGAGGACCTGTTCGGCGGCCGCGCCAAGTTCCATCATGACGTCATCGGGATACGAGCGCAGTTCGACCCCGTGCTCGGTCAGCAGGATATCCAGCGAACGGGAGTGATTGGCGATAAAGTCTGCCGGATTCATGACGTTTTCCTGTGCTGCCGCCATGCGAATGATGGTCTGATCCGCGGGTGAAAGCTCTTCCCACAGCGCGAGGTTGATCCCCAGGCTCTCTGCCGATGTCGGTTCCTGGAAGCCAGGATTGTAGAAGTACTTGGCGGCTTTGTAGAAGCCGAAGCCCAGATCGATCCAAGGCCCGGCCATCTCGCCTGCATCGATTGCGCCCGATTGCAGCGCCTGGAAGATCTCGCCGCCCGGCAAGGTCACTGCGGTACCGCCAACGGCGTCGATCACCTTGCCGCCAAAGCCCGGGATCCGCATTTTAAGGCCCTTGAGATCGTCGACCGAGTTGATCTCCTTGTTGAACCAGCCACCGGCCTGGGCCGACGAGTTTCCGGCCATGAAGGCCTTGATGCCAAAACCGGCCGAGACCTCTTCCCAAAGTTCCTGACCGCCGCGATGGTAAACCCAGGCGTTGTGCTCGGCAGTCGTCATGCCGAACGGCACGCCCGCGAAGAAGTTGAACGCCGTGGATTTGCCCTGCCAGTAGTACTCGGCCGCGTGGTAGAGGTCAGCAGCGCCGCTGGCGACGGCATCGAAGGCTTCGAACGGCGGCACCAGCTCTCCGGCGCCGAAAACCTTTACGGTCAGGCGGCCGTCTGTGGCCTGGGTGATCGCGTCGCCGATCCGCTGAGAGGCGACACCGAGGCCCGGAAACTTCTTTGGCCAGCCTGTCGCCATTTTCAGTTCGCGTTTTCCCTGCGCATAGGCAGGTGCGGCGAGCGGAGCTGCAGCGGCGCTGGCAGCCGCAGTCGAAATCAGAGCCCGGCGGGTTGTCTTAGTGGTCATCGTCTTCTCCCTTTGATGTCCGTTTTTGGTTTCTGGTTTGGTCTCCTAGATGCCCGGAGGCGGCATGTGCGCCGTGCTTCCCCGCACGATCAGGTCGGTGGGGCACTGGATCTCGCGCGGTTCGCGGTCCCTGTCCTCGATGCCCTCGATCAGCAGGGACACGGCTTCCGCGACCATTCGATCCAGCGGTTGGCGCATGGTCGTCAGGTCGAAGACATCCCAGCCGCTCATTTCTACGCCGTCGAAGCCAACGACCCAGACATCCTCTGGAACCTGGATGCCGATGGACTTCAGTCCGTTGATCACGGCGAAGGCTATGAGATCGTTTCCACAGGCAATGGCGTCCGGTGGGGCTGGCCGTTTCATCAGATCGATGGCGATCTGCCGGAAACGCGCATGACTGAAGTCGGGTTCGGATGGAGTCTCGGATGGGATCAAGACGCCTCTGGCCTTTAGCGCTTCCCGGAATCCACGCTCGCGCTCTGCCATTGTGGTCCGTTCACGGGGGCCGTTGATGTAGGCAATCCGCTGCCGTCGCCCAGCCAGCAGATACCGTGCCAGTTCGGCCGACCCGTCGTAATTCGTCGAGACGACCTGTGCGCAGGAGCGGCCCGGCACAGGTCGGTTCAGCGCGACCACGGCGAGATCGCGTTCGATCGCCGTCGCGATCGCCGACGCCTGATCGTCTGCGGCTGTAAAGACGACGCCATCGACCGTGCCTTGCAAGATGGCGTTGATTACCCCGTCAGCGCCTTCGGTTTCGGTGTTCCAGACGATCATGCGCCGTCCGAGCGCCGTGAGTTTGGGGCCGAGCGCCTCCAATATTTCTGGCACAACCGGGTTCGTGACGCGCGAAACAGCAACTCCGATGGTATCGCTACGGCGTGTCCGCATGGCTTGGGCGACTGAGTTCGGCCGATAGCTGTTTGCCTCGACAACCTGCATGACCTTGGTGCGCGTGGCTTCGCTGACATATGGGGCACCGGAGAGAACCCGCGAGACCGTCGCCTGTGAGACACCAGCAAGCTTTGCGATCTCGGTGCTGCTGGTCCGTCGCGCTTTCGAGTTCATGATCTTGTTCACGCCCCGCTTGCAGTCAGGATCGGATGGCGAAACTCACGATCCTTTCCGTTCTGTATACGTATTCATACACGACTGAGACGGTTAACTCAACGCTTCCTCGCGTCCAGCACCAATGGCATCCGGTACTGGATGCCGAACGTCGACAGCGCGGTTCTTCGCCTGTTGCGGATCGACCGCAACCGGGTTGCTGTGGCATGCGATGAGTTCCAAGCGCCGCGCCGCTTTCCGGCTCAGCCCGAGTGCGCAACTCAGGCTTCGGCGGCAAGACCGATCGAGAGCACATCGATGCCCAACGACACCTCGACATCGACCCGGTCGCCCGGCACGACCTGCCGCGATGCGCCAAACGGATGGTAGCACGTGCCCCAGCTCGAGCTTGGATCGTCGCTCGACAGCACCGTGCCGCCAGGAAAACAGATCTTCATCCATTGCTCGACGCCAGCCACTGTCCCCGGGCGGTGAGCTTCCAACGGGCCCGAGAACCTACGCGGCGTCATCAGGTCCGCGCCCCGCAAATCGATCTCGGCGATCCCTACGGGCAAAGACAACCGATGGTGCGGCGACGCCTCGGGAACCTGATGCGCCGCTGCATCCAGCAGGGCCAGTGGCGACAGATCGAACGCCTCAACCTCCCACCAGGGCGGGTCCCCGGTGATCACATCGCCACAGAGGACAGCCTCTAACCCAATGAAGTCAGGCAACAGCGCCGCCCCGGGCACGAGCAACTCCTCCTGCGCATGGTGCAGTGTCGGCGCCAGCCCCTCCGTCAGCGCGGAACGGCACAGGATTTCGTGCACCAGAAGCTCCGCCCGACCGGGCAGATCGCGCCCAGGGATGACCTGGGAAGAATGCATGTTCAGC
This sequence comes from Pseudomonadota bacterium, assembly GCA_038534135.1. GTDB lineage: Bacteria > Pseudomonadota > Alphaproteobacteria > Rhodobacterales > Rhodobacteraceae > Thermohalobaculum. Next base: position 84,004 of record JBCAXJ010000001.1, read on the forward strand.
ACTGTGACCCGGTCCGTGAAACCGTTCCGGGCAATGCACTTCTCGGCGATTCTGGCCAGCAGCGGGTTTACCTCGACCGTCCAGACATGTTCCGCTCCGGCCTTTGCCGCCATCATGGCCAGCACACCGGTACCAGCCCCGATTTCAAGCACCTGCATGCCTGGCATCACATTGGCCCGGATCGCATCGCGGTAGGCCCGTGTCCGCATATGGTCCCGCAGCATCTTCCAATGCCAGTCCGGTACCTGCGAATAGACGAGGTCGTCAGTAACGGCCCAGACGTTGCGGCGGGTGGGCGCCGCCGCGCGCAGGGCAATGGCCGCCTGCGCCAGATCGGCTAGCGGATAGTCGCCCATGGACTGCTTCAACAGCTCCGCCACAACGTCGTATCCGTCGGGACCAGCAAGCAAGCGCATGGCCTCGTCGCGGATGCCGGGTGGGAAATCGGTGCCTTCGAGGTCCATCGGCACGGGTTCGGCAAGTGGATGATGCATGCTTGGTTCTGCAATCGCTTGTCGCGCAACTTGCGTACGCCGTGAAGAGACGCGCAGGATTGGGCGCGCCACGAATTCCATTGACCGAGGTTCTTTACACAGGCGGATCTGCCGTTTCACCGTTGCCAGCCAAGCAGTCCTCGCGGCTCGCTTTGGCCAAGCCCGAGACTTTCGCGACCTTAATCGGCTGATCGTGGCGTTTCGGTCACCGCGTGTTACTTCATCGGCAGCCGCGATGTGCGCCGTGGACGCCGCCGATCAGAATGACTTTCTGCCCGGGCGCTTCCGCACGAAGGTGGTTGCCGCATCGTCCAAGCTTTGATCCGGTGCGTTGATCGTGCTGGTCCAGTTTGTGTTCAAATTCGTGAAGCTGTGGACGGGAGTCGAAACGGTTTTCGTAAACATACCGGATAGCGCGAACCCGCCCTCGGCTTGGTCCAGCGCCTCGTCTTGGATCTCTTCAGCATCCGCCAGATTGGCGTCCGACTGACCGGCCTTTGTGTCGTTGCTCATGTTCGGTTTCCCCTTCAGAAAGATGAAACATCCTACCATGGCTCCTGACGCTAGAAAGTTGCATTTGTTACTAACGTATCTGAGGCAAGGAGACTGGATCGCGCACGTGACGCTCCAAGCCCTCACAACATCTGAGTTGTCTGTATCGCAGGATCTCGCACTCGGGACCCACGTTGCTTTCGACAGCGTTGGGGTACTTCCGCCAAGCAAGCGCCCATCTTGCCGATACCGGAACCTCGCGCGACCTGCGGGTTCGCGTGTCGTGATCGGGCCGTTCAAACGGCTTTGCAACCCCAGAGCTTGGACGAGCGAGGTGGTCAGTCCTTCCGTAACGTCGTTCTCCGAAAGGATTTTCCACCGCGCAAAGCTCGATCAGATCATGTGAACATATGTGCCGGGAGCGGGCACATGCTCGCCGACAGACGTTGTTTCCTCATCCAACAACCGGGCTGCCACGCGCGCGCTGGAATGCGCCGCCAACCATGCTGCCATTTCCGGCCACCATGACCCTGCGTTTGGTTCGTGCTGCTCGAGCCAGACATCCGGCGCTTGGTAGAGCGAGTTCGGCGGCCGGTGCCCGATCCGGTAATGGCGATTTCGATGTCCCGGTTCGCTGAGGATACCACCGTTATGGCCACCGTTTGTCAGGACAAAGGTCAGGTCGCAATCGGTGAACAGCCTGAGCTTGTAGGCTGATCTCCAGGGGGCAATGTGGTCGGTCTCGGTCCCGACGGCAAACAGCGGGACCTGAATGTCCTTCAAGGCCACGACCCGCCCCTCGACAGAGAAGCGACCTGCGCTCAGCCGGTTCTCGAGGAACAGTCCGCGCAGATACTCCGAGTGCATGCGCGCCGGCATCCGTGTGGTATCGTTGTTCCAGACCGTCAGATCCGAGGGTAGATCTTCCTCGCCGAGGAAGTATCGCCGAACGGCGCGATGATAGATCAGATCCTCGGCCCGGATCGAGGCGAATGTCCGTGTCATCTGCGGCCGGTCGAGATATCCCTGCAGCCACATCAGATCCTCGACGAACGCGACCTGACTATCATCGACGAAGAGCAGAAGTTCGCCAGCCTCCGCGAAATCGACCTGGGCTGCCATCAACGTCACAGTGGCCATGCGATCGTCGCCGTCGCGCGCCATCGCCGCTGCCGCGATCGCCAGCAGCGTGCCGCCCAGGCAGTATCCGTTCAAGTGAACCTTATGTCCGGGAACGATGCTCTCGATCTTGTTCAGCGCTGCCAGAACGCCTTTCACCCGATAGTCGTCGAATGACGTCTCTGCCTGCTCCGCGGACGGATTAAACCAGGAAATCATGAAGACCGTGAAGCCCTGATCGACGAGGTACTTCACCATCGAATTGTGCGGTGACAGGTCGAGTATGTAATACTTCATGATCCAGGCCGGCACGAACAGGATTGGCTCGGCATGCACCAGTTCGGTCGTGGGTGCGTATTGGATCAGTTCGAACAACTCGTTTCGGAAAACGACCTTGCCGGGCGTGCAGGCCAGGTCCTCTCCGACACGAAAGCCCTCTGGTGCCGGTTGCCGCGCCTGCGTGGCGGTTCGCACCACGTCCGACCAGAAGTGCTGGCTTCCCTCGACAAGATTCTCTCCACTGCTCGAAAGCGTCTTTTGGAGGATCTCTGGGTTCAACCAGGGAAAATTCGAGGGCGACAACAAATCCAACGCCTGCCGGACCTGAAAACGCGCCCGATCTGCATCTCTCTTGGCGAGACCGGGCATCTCCTCAGTCGCGGCGTTCCACCAGTCTTCGGCGGCGAGAAAGGCCTGCTTCCAAACCGCAAACGGTCCAGCGTTCCAGCTCGAATCTGTAAAGCGGTGATCGTGAGGACGTGGTCCGAACGGGGGCGAGGTCGTGTGATTGGACGAGGAAGTTGACATATGCTCGAAGAGGAGTGCTGCGTTCCGCGCAGCGCGTTCGGCCAATTCCAACTGCCGACCGGGCGAGCGGCTCAGATGAAGGGTCCAGTCCATCCAGGTTGCGAGCATCGAATGTGGCGAGACGCCAGCCGTCATCTGCGCGAGCGCGGCACGTGTGGCGCGATCGATCTTCTCATAGGGATGCGCCGGGCCGGGAGGGTGCGCGCTGGTCCCTGTCGGGATCTCCACCGGTGCCTTACCGGGGATCTTGGTGTCTGAATGGACGTTCATGCTGCGAACCATACTGCGAATCGCTGTGACACGATTTGATCCGTCTCAATTTTTCGCCGCTCCGCGACGACATCTCATCGACCCGGACTTCAACGTTGATCTCGAATGAGTTGTTCAGTGCCCGAAACCCTTTGCGCAGAAAAACGTCGTGGGGTTTACGGCCTGTAGAGGCTCACGAATTGAAGTCTGCCCAAGGCTGACATCGGCTCTCTGCACCGCCAGCGGCCGCCGCGCGCCCAATGATCGTCGTGCTTGCTTAGAAAATCGGCCATCACCTGCTCCAACGTAATGCTCTCAGCGCTTTGGTGCGCGATATCTCCGGGCCCTTGCCACTCCCTCCACCATTTCGCAGAATTCCATCGATGCGAGAACCCAAAGGAGTGCGAAATGGATGCCCCGGCCCCTTCTGTCCGGCCAGTGAATGGCCTCTCCCATGTCAAGGGGCCGACCGACCGCCCGCTGCTGGAGGCGACGATTCCCACCTTTCTGTCCGAGGTGGTTCGCCGGCATGGCGACCGCCCAGCGGCGGTTTTCCAAGCGACCGGCGACCGTTGGTCGTACGAGGAGTTCTCGAACAAGGTCGATCAGTTGGCAGCCGGGCTGCTTGCGCTGGGGCTCTACAAGGGTGACCGGGTCGGGATCTGGTCGCCGAACCGGCCGGAATGGCTGTTGGCTCAATTCGCAACTGCCCGCATTGGGGTAATCCTAGTCAACATCAACCCGGCCTACCGCCTCTCTGAATTGGAGTACGCGCTGAACAAGACCGGGGCCAAGGCAATCCTGGCAGCGACGCGCTTCAAAACGTCGGAATACATCCAGATGCTTAAGGAACTGGCGCCGGAGTTGGCCGATTGCCGGCCCGGGCAATTGCAGTCTGTTCGGCTGCCGCAATTGCGCACAATCGTGCAATTGGCTGAGGGTCCGGCGCCGGGATGTTTCCACTTCGATGAAGTGATGGAGAAAGGTGCTGCGGGAGGCGTGGCCCGGCTGGACGCGATCTCGGTCGGTCTGTCACCCCATGACCCGATCAACGTCCAGTTCACCTCGGGCACGACGGGCGCCCCCAAAGGCGCGACGCTGACCCACCACAACATTCTGAACAATGGGATCTCGGTTGCACGGGCAATGAACCTGCAGACCGGAGAGGCGCTCTGCATTCCGGTGCCTTTCTACCACTGCTTTGGCATGGTGCTGGGGAACCTTGCGTCCACCGCTTACGGCGTCAAAATGGTCTTTCCAGGCGAAGGCTTTGACCCGCTCGAGACGCTGATGGCATTGGAGGCCGAAGGCTGCAACGGCGTGCACGGCGTGCCGACCATGTTCCAGGCGATGGTGGACCACCCAGAGTTCAAACGGTTCAATCTCAGGGGATTGCGAACTGGCATCATGGCCGGTGCGCCGTGCCCGGTACCCTTGATGCGCCGCGTGATCGATGAAATGCACTGCGACCAGATGACGATCGCCTACGGCATGACCGAGACGTCTCCTGTCAGTTTCCAGACCTCGGTCAGCGACAGCCTGGAACACAAGGTCTCGACCGTGGGAACGATTCAACCGCATGTCGAGGTGCGTGTCGTGGACACTAGCGGCAACTCTGTGCCGGTCGGCGAGCAGGGTGAGTTGCTCACCAAAGGATACTTGGTGATGAAGGGCTATTGGGACGATCCGGAGCGCACCGCCGAGGCGATCCGCGACGGCTGGATGCACACGGGCGATCTGGCCGTGATCGACCAGGACGGCTATTGCAAGGTTACAGGTCGCATCAAGGACATGCTTATCCGGGGCGGCGAGAACATCTATCCCGCCGAGATCGAGAACTTCCTTATGACCCACCCTGACATCTCGGCAGCTCAGGTATTTGGCGTTCCCGACGCGAAATTCGGAGAGGAAGCCTGCGCCTGGATTATATCTCGAGATCCGGGCCTGAGCTCGAAGGCGGTGCTGGACTTTTGCCGAGGCCAGATCGCCCACTTCAAGCTGCCGCGTTACATCCGCTTTGTTGACGCGTTCCCGATGACGGTCACCGGCAAGCCTCAGAAGTTCGTGATGCGTGACCGAATGATCGAGGAACTGGAGCTGACGTAAGCCTGACAGTTAAAGATCCAAGGAATGCGGGCTTGCCAGCAAAGCTGGTTCGTTTTGCGACAGAGAGGGCGTCCTGCTTGGAGCACTTCTGTCCATACTCTTGTCGGTGGATGCCAATCCGCTTGGGAACGTTGGCAAGCCGTCTCTGTTATCCTGTAGTTCCCGCCGTTTGCCGGAGGGTTACGTGCCAGAGTACGCTGGCGGCACGATGGCGCTTCTTTCGGAGTTGACTGGCAAGAGATATCGCGGAGCCGCGCAACAATGGCGACAGCAGCCGCAATGAACCGCCCCTAGTCTAAACCATCGATTTTATTGGTGCGCGTTTCAGGAGAAAGCTCGAACACCACTAATTGTCTTTTTGATAATTTATCTGAGTGGGAAGAAGAACTCAAGCAGAATGAGTTTCCGAGCCTGGAGATGGATCCATGAGCGATATCTCCACAAAGAACGCCGCATTGGAAACGATGGCCGCGGAGTACAATAGCGCCACACAGTGGTTCGTGAAGCTCCGGCGCAAGCGGTTGCCACCTCTCTCGATCAGGTTGACCGAAACAGAGCGCGCCGAGTTGAAGGCTGCTGCCGATGGTCAGTCGCTCAATAGCTACATCAAGGATCAGTTGTTTGGCGCTTCTGGCAAGGTCGCGCTTTCGTCGCCCTCGAGGCCTGCGTCACCGCTTTCGGGGTCGTGAGCCCGCTGCCGGGCGCACCGATGATCCTCCACCCGTGCGGCGCGGAGGAGAGCTTTCTGCCCGCGAGCCGCTTGCAAGTCTTCGAGCGCATGGCCGAGGGCCGCTTGCGCCTTGCCGGAACCGAGCTCTGCCTCTCGGCCGGTATCGATACCGCACGAACCTTCAGCGCGACCCATCGCTGGCGCACGCTGACCATGGAGCACTGCGCGGGCGTGCCCCTCTCCCTCTCGGTCTTGGGAGTGAGCGGACGCTTTCAGACCGCTCAGCATCGGTGCTAGGCTCGATGAGACGATAAAGCCTGAGAGGAGGCATCACTTCCGGCCATCGCTCTGAAGCTTGATCGTAAGCCAGGATGCACCCCCGGCAACGAGATCCGTCGCAACCTTCCTGCACGAGTTGACGGCCTTTGATCTAGGCTTGCAGGCATTCTAGAGTGCACCGAAGCAGAGCACCCTGCAGTATACTTCGAAACTCTGGATAGGTTCCCACCTGAACGCATCCCGCTCAAAGACAAATCAATGAAGCCGCGACCCCAGGGGGATCATTGCCGAGGCAATCCACGCTGTCCTGTCCGCACTGTCAGAAACGGAGAGAGACACTTAGCATACACGCGCTAGGCTCAGTTCGTTCTTTGACGTTCAAGCTGCCGAAGCCACTCCACGGGAATACCGAGATTTGAACCGCCAAACTCCGGGAGGATCGCGGCGTTGATCGCAACGACGTTTCCGTCGCGGTTCAGCACGGGGCCGCCACTGCCGCCGTGCGTCGTCTCGGCATCGTAGACAATGGCATCCGGGGTCACTTTACCGACGATACCGCGGCTTGCGAGCGGAATGATCAGACCAGCCGCGGACAGGCGCCGGGCAACGCTCCAGAAATCGACATCCTTCGCCTGACTGAGGTCGTCGAGGAACACTTGCCCAGATTGTGCCAGCAAACTGCGCAAGCCCGTCGGATACCCCATCAGGATGACGTCGTCCCCAGAAGCCGGGGCGTTCGGCGCCAGGTGTAGTCCTGTCAAGTCCGGAGGCGGGTTCGTGAGCCTTAGGATGGCCAGATCCGCATCATCACTGATCTTCAGGACTTCGATTTCCATCGGGCCTGCAACTTCGGGCAGATACCCGATGAACCTCAGAAGAACCGGTTCGAGTGGACCCTTTGCCTGGTCGCCGCTTCCCATCCGGGATTCCCAAGGACGGGCCACGTGACGATTGGTTACCAGGGTCCCGCTGTCATCGATCAGGAAACCGGTGCCGGTCATCTGAACCTCGGCGATGCCCCCATTGCCCTGCATGGACAGCAATGGCTGCCCCGTCGGGAGCAGTATGGGCAAACCATCAGGTCCGAGGACGTGCCGCAGCATCGCGCCGGACTCAACGTCGCGCAATCCGTAGGCGCCCTGCAAGAACGCAATGGATCTGAACGACCTGGCAATGACGCGCGGAATCGCACCGGTTTCAGTCTCCAACGCGTCCAACCGTTCCAGACTGGCGGATACCTTTCGATCGAAGTCATCGCGCAGCGCTGTCAGATCTCCCGGCTGAAGTGCCTCGCGACGTGTACGGGCCAGCTCTGCGGCCACCTGCTCTACGACATCCGCTTCCTGGCGAAAGCTTTCCCGCAGGTCGGACGTGCTGCGATACTGCAGCACTGCGACGGTCGACAGGACGATCAGTGCAACGATCACGGTGATCCTGAAGGCAACCGTCGTCTCATGAGCAAACTGACGACCGAAGTTCTCGACGGCACGGGACACCCGCGGTCCCAAGGGTTTGCGGCTCGACTTGAGATAGGCGGTCATGTCGCCGATCATGTTGTCGATGGATCTGGAGATTGGATGTCGGGACGGCAGCAGTCTCAGCCGTGCCATCGGGCCCGTCTCGCCAAACTCGATCGTGTCCCCGTCTCTCAACACCGCAGAGTGCACTGGTCTTCCGTTGACCCAGACACTTTGCTCCGCAGACACCTCTAGACGGTAAGTTCCCTCGTCTTTGCGCAGTTCGGCCAGCGGCGCCTGAGTCCCGGGCTGGCTCGAAAGGCACAAACCCTCGGTCGGATTGGCGGACACGAACAGGCGCTCATCCAGCAGCCAGGCGACGTCGCCGCGCGATGGCCCCGTCACCTGTTCCAGAAGTGCCACTCGTCGGATCAGGGAAAGGTTCTCATCGTGTTCCATATTCACCTTGTTCCCAGGACCCGAAGCCGGGTCCGACGTGCTTTGCCGAACTGTGCCGTCCGAAAAGCACGGCGATCAGGCATTGGTCCGAAAGCGCGAAACCTGGATCAATGCGACCGTCATCAACGGAAACGCCAACCCCAGAACGGCGACCAAGATTAGCAGATGCCCGAGATTCTCATAATTGGCTGATGTTTCTATCGCGCCGGTCAAGGGATCGGTGACCTGGCGGGTGACGACGAAGAAGTCGTTGACATAGCGGGTGCCGAGGCTGCTCGCCGACAGCGCTAGATTGGTAAACGATGCCATGACCGAGAAGAAGGTTGCCTTGAGATGGGGCGGGGCATTCCGGGCGATCCAGGCAAGCATGGGAACCATGGCGATCTGCCCCAACGGAGATTCGATCGCCGTATCGAGGATCGCAATGAACCGCGCGTCGACGATCCCATCTGACCGTGGCGCAGTCCATTCATGCAGGCCGTAATACAACGATATGTTCGGCAGCGAGAGGACTGCCGCTGCAATCGTCAGGACCACCACGATAAAGGCAATCGAGCGCTTGGCCATCATTGGCCGAAGCACGAACAGGCCCACCATCGTCAGGCAGGCCGTAATCAGCGATAGCAGCGAAAAGAACTGTTCATCAAAGCCCAGTTCATCGATCTCGAACCAACTCAAGCCAGGCCCGGGCAAAGGTACGGCACGAAATACAAAGATGATCAGCGCAGTACCTATGAGAGCCTTCGCACTCTCGGGGCTGAGTTCACGCATGAGCCGAGCGATCAGGAACGAGATGATGGCCAGCGAGCACAGAAAGATGGTTTCCTGACCATAGTCGAAATCCAGAAGGCCGAGCGTGACAGATCCAGCCGCGAAGATCAGGCCGCCACCAAGCAGGTACCAGTCGGGAGCGGTCTTCTCGGTTTCCGCTGCCGAGGGCTGGCGGGACCGCCGCAACAGGAACCGGTGCAGCATCACGCCCGAGATCGAGACTAGCGGGATGATCAGGGCGGCAAGATAGACCTTGGCATAGACGGCGGCCTGCTCGGCGGGACCGATCTCACCAATGCCGCTGAACAGAACAAGGTTGAAAACAGCCACCAGAACGAGACCGGAAATGATCGCGATGCGCCCAAGGGTCTGCATCGTCGTGTGCATGGCCTTTGATTGAACTTCCGGGTACTCGGTGCCGTCCGGCGCATGGGTCGGCACAGCCTCGACCGTCATGGCGTCCGCCACGACGTCCTGCAAAACGTAGCCAGTGGGCGCGAGAATGACTGCCAGAACGTACCATGCCTCGGCTGGCATGACCGGTTCCATGAATTCGGGCATCGACAGAAGCGCGTACATGATCAACATCGACGCGGCGATCAGCGTGGCACCAAGCCAGACGAGCGCTTCCTTCCATCGCCAGATCAGGTCGACCAGGTGGCCAAGCGGCATCTTCATGACCCAAGGCAACCCGGCCCAGAACGCAAGTCCGGCGACGAAGGCAGCGGACAGGTCCAGGAAATCCTTGATGAAGAAGGTTCCGACGATGGATGTCAGGCCAGAAACGCCTGCTGCCAGATACACCATGAGTGGGGGTAGAAACGACCACCGCATTTGGTCCGCGAGATCGACAAATATTTTCCCGAACCATCCTGCGAAGCCGTTTTGATTGCTTTCGGCTTGGTCAACCATCGCTGATGTCGACCCGTAGCACCGCCTTCGCTTCGACCAGGACAGCATCCGAGCCCCGATTGGCGTCGATCCGATGCCAGGCGTCATCGGCAGCCGGTTCCCGTTGCCCCAGCATCACGTCAGGATCGGCATCGGAAACGTCATGCCGACGCTGATACAAGCGGCTGGCCAGCACCTCGGTGGGTGCGGACAGCCAGAGGCCGGTCGCGTGAACACCAAGTCTGCGTCCCAGCTCCCGGAATGCCGATCGGTTCTGTGACTCGAGGAACGAGGCGTCGAGGATCGCCGTTGCGCACGGTTCGTGCGGCGTCGCGGAACAATCTGCGATAGACTTGGGTTGTCACGCTGTCCGAGTAGGCGGATGCCGGGAGCGGGTCTTCCGGCGGGGTGTCGAACATGCGCTTGCGCAGCTCGTCTGCGCGAAGCACGATAACATCTGGCGCAGTCGCGAGAACGGGTGCCAGCGACAACGCGAGCGTGGACTTGCCTGTGCCGGACCGCCCGCCAACCGCGATCAGACGCCGTGTTCGAGGACGATCCAGGATATCGATGGCAAGCTCGATGAACTCCTGCGCCTGCGCCTCCCGTCCAGATGCATTTGCAAGCAGTGCGACCAATGCCCGGACACCTGCGCGGACAGCCATGAAGAGCCGCAAGTTATCCACACCCGCATAGTCGCGCGTTGCCGAAAGATATCGGCTCAGCATGGTGATCGCCTCCGCGTTGCAGGCCCGATGAAGAAGATCCATCGTAACAAAGGCGATGTCGTACAGCACATCGATGTGGCTGAACCTCGGTTCAAACTCGATGGCATCGAACAGCCGGATACTTTCATTGAAGACGCACAAGTTGCCGAGATGCAGGTCTCCGTGACCGTGGCGGACAGCCCCGTGGCGTGCCCGCGCACGAATTTCCGGTATCTGGTCGTGGAGTGCGCCGAGGATCAACTTCTCCAAGACGTGCAGGCGTGCGCGGGTGACATCGCTGCAATCGGTATCGTTCAGACGGCGCAGCAGGTCTGTTGCCGTCTTCTCGAAGTCCTCCGACAGTGTTCCGGGTAAGTGCCTATCCGCAGCAAGATGCAGCGCCGCGACCTGGTCGGCAATCCCGTGGACAAGGGGCGGCGTCAAACGGTGCTCTGCCGCAATGCGGTCCAGGAGGCAATCCTGTCGAAACCTGCGCATTCGAACGACGAAGTCGACGGGCTCGCCGGGCCCACCCAAGCTGAGTGAGCCTTCGAAGGCACTGATCGTCAAAACGTCGAGATAGATGTCCGGCGCCGTGCGCCGGTTAACCTCGATCTCGCCGTGGCAGGCCTTTAAACGCGCTGTCTTGCTACTGAAATCGACGAAAGGCAGCACCACAGCCTTCTTCATCTTGTAGGCGTGCTCACCCGCCAGGAAGACGTGGCTTATGTGCGTTTCGATGTGCTCGACGGACGCTCCGTCGTGCGTGTCGGGATCGAGCATGAACTCGACGATCCGATCCTGATCGAAGTCCGGTTGCGGCGGGACATGTGACCGGTCCTTGACGTCAGACATGATCCGGTATCCGTGGCGATTTCATCAACCCTGCCTACGGCACCCCGAAGCGAGTTGCCTTGCGCGATATCAATTTTCGGCATGAGCTGTTCCTGAGCGAGTTTCCAAGGAACGGCACCTCTTGATGGCAATCGCTCAGCCCGTTTCTGGCTTGCGGTCAAAGGCGACCCAGTAGGCAAGTGCGACGCCTCCCGCTCCGCCGATGATGTTTCCCGCCGTTACTGGCAAGATGTTCATTGCGACGGCGCCTAAACTCCAGTCGGCTCCGGCAATGATGCCCAAAGGCAGGAAGAAGAGATTTGCGATCGAGTGCTCAAAGCCCATCGCGACGAACGCCGCAATCGGCGGTACGATCAACAGCACCTTCCCCGCGGCGGTTCTGGCGCTGAAGGTCAACCAGACGGCCAAGCACACCAGGGCATTGCAAAGGATACCACGAGCAAACGCTGACAGAGCAGACAGAGAGAGCTTTGCTTCGGTGATGGTTTGCGCCAGGACCGCAAAATCTCCCTGGATAAGGCCACCAAGCCAGAACAGCGCTGCAACCGCGAACGCGCCGAGTGTGTTGCCCGCGAAGACGATGATCCAGTTGCGCAGCAACAACCGAGCGGGGATGCGCCTGTCGACCAAGGCCATGACCATCAACGCGTTGCCCGTGAACAACTCGGCACCGCCAACGATCACCAGAATGAGGCCCAGCGAGAATGCCATGCCTGCCGCCAACCGATGCAACCCGGTTATCGTCTCGATGCCGTTCAATGCCGTGATGTAGACCCCGCCCCCCAGCGAAATGAACGCGCCAGCGAGTACTGCCAATGCGAGCAAGGGGACCAGCTCGAGATGCGCCTTCGTCACGCCGCTCTGTTCGACCAGTTTGGCCATATCGGCTGGCCGGTAAGCATTCCAGTCCTCAGGTTTGTGTGCAGCCGTCACGTCGGTCTCCGTGGTCTCATCTTCACGCAGACTGCCAGCTCGCGAACGTTGACGCGCTGACACATGTCAATCCGCTCACCTATTCGATCAACCCGTTGTTTGGTTGGCGGAAGTTTGGTCGACGGGCAAACGCCGCCGAGTGACCTGACACGGGACGCGCGGTTCGAGGCACAACCAGTTGGATCGCGTTAGATAATCGGACTCCAAGCGTGCTATCGTCCGGTCTCGGCTGGCGGGTGTCCATTCAAGAGGCGCGAGCCGCAGATATCAGGAGGTGCAACTTGCATGATGGGGTGCTCTTTATCACGCTTGGGGTGCTGTTTCTCGCAGGGCTCGCTGCACACGAATTGGGAAGGCTTACGCGGCTTCCTCGCGTGACCATGCTCTTGTTGCTCGGCTTGTTGGTTGGGCAATCGGGACTTGCGCTGTTGCCCGAGATGGCCTTGGACTGGTTCGAGCCGCTGTCGGTTCTGGCGCTGACGATGGTGGCATTCCTGCTTGGCGGAGAACTGACGCGCGAGAACCTGGTCAGCCATGGACGCGCAATACTCTCGATTTCAGTTGCCGTCGTGGTCGGCACCACCGTTGTCGTTGGCCTGGGCCTTGCGCTCGTCGGTGTTGATCCAGCGGTCGCGCTCCTCCTCGGTGCCATCGCGACCGCGACTGCGCCGGCTGCGATCGCCGACGTCATTCGTCAGTCGGGTGTTCGAAATAGTTTCAGCGAGACGCTCACTGGGATCGTGGCGGTTGACGATGTCTGGGGCCTGATCGTGTTCAGCCTCTGCCTGTCCCTTGTGCAGTCTTCGGGCGGGTGGACGGACCCGCTCGTCCACGCGGTTCGCGATATTGGGGGTGCAGCGCTGCTCGGCGCGGCAGTGGGTGTCGGCGCTGCCTATCTGACCGGCCGGCTGAAACCTGGAGAGCCTCTTCAGACAGAGGCTATTGGGTTGGTGTTTCTCACGGCTGGCCTTGCGATCTGGCTGGGGGTGTCTTTCCTGGTGGCAGGAATGACAGCCGGTGCGATCGTCGCAAACCTGGCCCGGCACCATGAGTATGCCTTCAAGGAGATCGAGCACATCGAATGGCCCTTCATTCTGCTGTTCTTTGTTCTTGCAGGGGCAACGCTTGAGTTGAGCACCGTTTGGAGCCTGGGCTGGATCACGGCGGCCTACGTTGCGCTTCGCATCGTCTCCCGGATCGTGGGCGCAGAGATTGGCGCCACGATCGGCCAAGTGCCGCAAGCACAACGCCATGTTTTTGGCCCCGCACTTTTGCCACAAGCGGGCGTCGCGGTTGGCATGGCGCTTGTGGCGTCGGAGACACTGCCACAATGGGGACCGACGATCATGACACTCACGGTTGCTGCAACGGTCGTATTCGAGCTTGTTGGCCCGCCTTGTACGCTTGCTGCAATTCGGTACGTCCAGCGTGCGGAGGCACGAACCTCCTGATCCGAAACACAAAGTCGGAACAAGCTGTGCGTGGAACAGGTTCCGTCAGAGGATTGCATTCCACTCACGTCCCATCAGTTGTCCGATCGCATTCAGAGCTGAACACCCCCGATGATAGTCAAAGCGATGTGCCCAGAAGCCATAACCCGGCAGACCCCAGGCTCCAGAGGATGAACCCCGTAACACTGAAAGAGAGGACCGTCGCAAAGACGCCGATCGCAACAACGATGCCGTCACGCTCGACCAGCCCGAGTGACAGCACGGCGAGCGTTGCACCGGGTAATGCGTTTCCAAATGGGATTGGCAACGAGATGATAACGGAGAGGATCACGCCAATACCACCGAACACTCTTTGGGCGAACGTTCCGGACAACCATCGGAACCGGGGCCGGGTGATTGCTTCCAGACGTTGCAGCCATGGTAAGACTTTGTCGACAGCCCGGACGAAGTCCGCATGATTGAAGCTCTTTGCCCCAATACTCGCGGGGAGCCACGCGCCGGAACGACCCGTCATCATCCGCCAAGTCAGAAAGAAGAGAGGCAGGCCAAGCACCATGCTCATGCCAGGGACACCAATAGGCAGCACGTTCGGCGCGGCAAAGATGAAAATAAGGGTGCTCTGGGCCCGATCTCCCAGCCTATCCAGCAGGTCCTGCACCGATAGTCGCTCACGACCCTGTTCCGCCGCGAGACCTTCGACAATCGTCGAGAGCACACCTTGGCTCAGCGATTGGTCTGGGTGCTCTAGGTGATCTATCGGCGCGTTCGGCAACACGTACTTCACTGAGTAATCTGACGCACGTCAGGCGTGGTTCGCAATTCATACCATGGTGGTCGCTGGCTGCGCAGCAAGGACAGAAGTGTTGGTTGCAGAAAGCGGTGCAGTCGTCTGACCATATGGACGTAGATGCCGGGCGCGAGTGCTGACGCCTTGACGATGTGCTCTCTTTGGCGAACGACGGTGGCGAGACCATTCCGTCTGATTGCTCCGACTGCCACGCTACCGTTTCGGGCCACCATGATCCGGCGCGCGGTGCCCGATGCGGTATCGTCGTCCGGATGGTGCGGCGATCAGGATCCTTGGCTCTTGCGAGGTCGGACCAGCGTTGAGGTTGCGACGAGGGGCTGGAGCAGGGCTTCAACTCGCTTGACGCGCAGCATGAGGCGTGTGCGGCGTACGTCGCCAGCCAGAAGCATGAAGGCTGGGTGCTCCTGCCCGCGCGCTATGACGATGGCGGCATCTCGGGTGGCACGCTGGATCGCCCGGCGGTCCAACGCCTGCTGGCGGACATCGATGCGGGCAAGATCGATCGGGTCGTGGTCTACAAGGTAGACCGGCTCAGCCGGTCGCTGACCGATTTCTCCAAGCTGGTCGAACGGTTCGATGCAGCCGATTGCTCCTTCGTCTTCGTCACCCAGAGCTTCAACACGGCCACCAGCATGGGTCGGCTGACATTGAACATGCTACTCAGCTTCGCGCAGTTCTAGCGCGAAGTCACCGCCGAGTGGATCCGGGACAAGATCGCAGCCTCGAAGAAGAGGGGCATGTGGATGGGCGGGCTGGCGCCGCTGGGATACGACGCGCAGGGCCAGACGCTGGTCGTCAACGACGTCGAGGCGGCGACCGTCCGGCGGATCTTCAACCTCTACGATCAGCTGTGCTGCGTCCGAGCGGTCAAGGTGGAGGCGGATCGCCTGGGCCTGATCACCAAGCAGCGCGCCTATCCCTGTGGCAAGTCCGTGGGCGGCGTCCCGTTCAGCCGGGGGCGGATCTACCACTTGCTGGCGAACCCGGTCTAAATCAGCCGCGTCAAGCATCGCCACGAGAGCCATGTGGGCCAGCACCCTGCCATCATCGGTCAAGACCTCTGGGATCGCGTGCAGCAGCGGCTATCTCAGAACGCATCCCGGGCCCGGCGCCAGGAGACAACCTCATCACCCTCGCCGTTTGCCGTCACGTTCACCGACGAGATCGGCAACCTGCTGACACCCTCGCACGCGTTTAAGAACGGCCAACGTTACCGTTATTACATCTCGCGGCGCCTGATCACACAGAGTGGCGAGGAGACCATCGGCGGTTGGCGCCTCCCGGCGCGCATGCTCGAAGACGCGGTCGCAGAGATCCTCCGATCCCGGCTCGGCGATCCGGCAACAGCCGCGCGCCTGCTTCTGAACGCCAGCGCAAACGACGTCGCAAAGCTCCGCACATCGCTTTGTGGACTGGTCCAGGAGCTAGCCGGAGATCAAGCTGGCCTCGTGCTCACCGAGCTCGTCGCGAGCGGCAAGATCGAACCGGGACGGCTGTCGCTCGTCCTTGATCCAAATGCCCTGGCGACGACTCTGGATGTCGCATCTGAGCGCCTTGATCCTGATGCGTTGCAGCTGAGCTCTGGCTTTGAACTCCGCCGCCGCGGCGTCGAGGCAAAGCTGATCCTAGATGTCGGCGCACCCCAGATCGACAAAACACTGCTGCGCAACCTCGCCAAAGCCCACGCCTGGCTCAAAGAGATCAAGCACGGCACGACCATCCGAACCATCGCCGAACGCGAAGGGACGACCCGGAGCCGTGTCACGGCGATCATCGACCTCGCCTTCCTCGCGCCCGACATCGTGCAGAGCATCACCGAAGGCCGACAACCTACCGAGCGGCTGATCAAAACGCCGACACCGATCCTCTGGAGCGATCAGCGCACCTCGCTGGCGTAGACTTCCAACTCGCGCCTGCCGCAAGCGATCACTGACCGCCCAAACGCACCCGCCAAATCCCGTGACTGAGACCAAGGCCCTTTTCCGGCCGTTTCAGTCTCAAACCGCCGTCTCTGCCGTGCACCCAGTCGCCCTAACCCCTAGAAACACCCGACAATTCCGACAGCACCAAAGAACCCAAGACAATAGCAGGACTATGTGGCGGGCAGGATGGGATTCGAACCCACGAGACCCTTTTGGGGCCTACTCCCTTAGCAGGGGAGCGCCTTCGACCACTCGGCCACCTGCCCGCCGACGGGGATAGGTTCGCGGCTCGGGCCTGTCAACCAATGGATGCAGCAGATTCGACGTGTCGGACCATCCGCCGAGAAACCGTGTCGCCAATCATACTGACTGGCAGAGGTGACCACCGTCCACGGCAAGCGTCGCGCCGGTGATGAACGATCCGCGAGAGCCCAGCAGCAGCTCGACCGGACCCTCCAGCTCATGCATCTCGCCGAACCGGCGCATCGGCACGTTTTCGGCCAAGGCTTGACCCTTCGGCGTCGCGAGGAAAGGACTGGTCATTTCGGTCGGAAAGTAGCCCGGCGCGATTGCATTGACGCGCACGCCCATCGGCGCCCACTCGAGCGCGAGGCTCTTGGTCAGATGGGCGACGGCGGCCTTGGAGGTCGCATAGGCTGCAACCTTCTCGCCGGGCCGAAAGCTCAGCACGGACGCCGTGTTGACGATCGCGCCGCCACCGTCCTCCGCCATGATCGGCGCACAGGCGGTCGCCACGCGAAAGACCCCATTGACGTTGATGTCGATCACACGGGTCCAGTCATCCTCTGACATGTTCAGAGCGTGTCCACCCCACGCCACCCCGGCATTGTTTAGAAGCCCGTCCAGGCCTCCCATCGCCTCGGCGGCGGCACGAACACCCTGTTTCACGCTGTCCGGGTCGCCAACGTCCAGGGCAACCGGTGTGATCGCGTCGTGGCTTGCTGCCAGCGCTTCCAGGCGGTCCAGCCTCCGCGCAGCGACGACGACGCGTGCACCGGCTTCGGCAAGTGACTTGGCAAGGTGCTCTCCGATCCCGCTGGAGGCACCGGTGACAAGGATCTTCAGTCCGTCAACAGACATGAGGCGGCTCCTGGGCGAGAGAAAGGGCGATCCGGGTTACTGGTAATCGGCCAGAACGCCAGCCGCTGTGCGCAGCGACACGGCGGCTTGCGAAAGTTGCTCCGAGGCCTGATCACACTCGTCTTTTGTCTGAAGGTATCCGTCCGCGCAGCGCACGACCATGCGCAGCGTTTCCCGGTCACGCTCGACTTCGGCCTTGTAGTCCTTGAAGCGTCCGTTGCGCTGGGTTGAGGCAATCGCCTCCAGCACGCCAGGACAGTCGACCCCTTGGCCGCGCAGCGCCAGCGCCAGCGCCTGGTCGGCGGACGGCGCAAGACACAGTTTCCAAATGATATCGAGCTGCACGGCCGGGAACATACGTACCAAGGGCAGGAACCGTTCCGGAAGGCCGAGATACCCGTTCACGACGCCCACCGGCTCCCAGAACTGGTAGCTGGCGAGGAAGCTGTTCGCCGCGACACGTTCTCCAGGGGTGCGCGGCGCTTCGCGGTATTCAGCCGGCAAGTCCGGCAGGCTGACGCCCTGACGCACGAAGTTCAACATTCGCGAGGCTTCCAGAATCAACTGACCGTTTCCATCGAAGGGAATGATCGCGACCTCGGCGCCGTATGGGAGCGGCGCCATGCGCAGCAGCACGGTCCGGCCATCCATGTCCAGGATGCCCTCGGCGATCTCGTCCATTCTATCCGCTTCAAAACGCTGGCTGTTGCCCAGGCGGTCGTAGAAAACCCCCTGAAATCCGCCAGAGTCCGGCTCGATCAGGATCGATGCGCCATCCGCATCGTCAACCCCGAAATAGGATCCGTTGAGGGAATCCGATGCCCGAACCGGCGACCCTGCCGCCCACAGCACAACAACGATTAGAGCGACCAAAACGGACCGCATGTGTTTCTCCCGTTCTCGACACGCCGTCCGCACCTTATGCCTCCAGGCACCCGGCTTCAAACCCGCATCCAAGCTGCGCCAGAGCATGCGGCTTTGGTCCAGCTTCCGTTTCTGCTGGAAATCCTTACCATGCAACAAAAACCAGTTGGACTGGGGCGGGACATGGATTGGGACAAGCTGCGCGTCTTTCATGCGGTCGCGGATGCGGGATCGCTCACGCATGCCGGTGATCAGTTGCATCTCAGCCAGTCCGCGATCAGCCGGCAGATCCGCGGGCTGGAAGAGCAGCTTTCGGCGACGCTGTTTCACCGCCATGCGCGCGGGCTGCTGCTGACCGAGCAGGGAGAGCTTCTGTATCATGCGACACATGAGATGTCGCAGCGCCTCAAACAGGCGGCCGCGCGCATCAAGGATTCGAAGGATGAAGTGTTTGGTGACCTGCGCGTCACCACCACGGCGGGGTTCGGCACGTCATGGCTCGCTCCGCGCCTGTCGGCGCTTTTTCAGCAGCATCCCGACCTCAGCGTGAACTTGATTCTAACCGAATCGACGTTGGACCTGTCGATGCGGGAAGCAGATGTCGCCATTCGCCTTGGCGAGCCCACCCAGGCCGATCTCGTGCGCCGCCCGCTCATGCCGATCCGAATGCGGTTGTACGGATCGAAGGACTATATCGGGGAGTGGGGGGCACCCGAGTCCGCTGCCGATCTTGTGAAGCGGCGGTTCATCAGCTTCAGCCCGGATGCACCGCAGCCCGAAGCCTCGCGCGTTTGGGTCGCGTCCAAATTCACGTCCGAACGCTATTCGCATCTGACGATGAACAGCTATTTCGGGATCTTGAACGCGGCTTTGGCCGGACTGGGGATCGCCGCGCTGCCGGACTATGTCACGCGCGGGTACCCCGAGTTGATCAACGTGCTGCCCGATGACACCTCACCGTCCTTCACGGCCTTTTTCTGTTATCCACCGGAACTGCGCAGATCTCGGCGCGTGCTCGCATTTCGCGATTTTCTCTTGGCCGAGGTCGAGGCATTCAACAAAGCCGGCGACGGCCAGTAAGGCACGGCTCCGGCCCGTCGAGGCTGACATCGCAGTATCCCGCACGGTCGTCCAAGACCGCGCGTATGCTCAGCCGCGGATCGCAGACTCGCACCACACCATATGCGCCCGCTGCATAGCTGGTTTGCAAGCACCTGAGTAGGCCCTGCCTTGAAAAAAACCAAGGTTGGTTCTATTTCTCTTATCGAAGCGTTGATCGCTTCTTGATACCTCCCTGTTGAACTGGCCGGGCTTCGCGCCCGGCCTCTTTTTTTTGTGCAGTTGTTCATGGGGTTGGTTAGATTCACTTGTACTGGTCGTGCAGTGTGCGTGTGGATACGTCCTTTCACGCCGTATTTCAGCCATAATGCAACCCTAGATAATCAGCAGATACAGATTCAGCGTTTCACGGGTCGCTGGATCGAGGGGGGCGTGTTAAACTCCGGCCTATTGCCCGGACGTCATGGTGTGGAAACGATGCTGTCACGAGACGGTCTCTGGAGCCTTCTATTTTCGGTGGCGATTGCCATCCTGATGATTGCGATCCTCCTGATCAGGGATGATCCCGTGCCAACCTGGGTTCTACTAGTCTATCCGCTGGTGGGCGCGCTTCTCGCGAACATCGCGAGCAGAACCAGCCCGACGATCGAAGAGATCGCGTGGATCGAAACGGGTACGATTGCGGCGGCCGCAATCGTCATCCTCGCGGGTTTGATCAACCTTTTGCTGATCGAATTGCTGCTGCGTGAGGTCATATCCGGCGAGTTTCTAAGCGGCGATTCGTTCCGGCGGTTCTCATTCTTCGCACTTCCGGCAATCTCTGCTCTGCTTTGGTGGGCGCTCGAGCGGCGATTGACACGCATGCGCAGGGCCGGTCGCCGTGCCGCGGAATTGCCGTTCGGAGACGCCGATACGGACAAAGGCAAGCAACCCTCAGACCCCGTGGTATACGGACGCGCGCAACGGTGATGCCCCCGGCCTACCATTGCGTCGCGTCACGTCGAAACCGGATTCCGCCAATCAGCGTGTTGCGCTGATCTGGAAAGGACGCTAACTGCACCGCCGAAAAGACAGGATGCAGATACAAGCATGACGGATCCGACGTCCACGCCGAATTGCGCACCTTTGCCTGGATATCTGTTCAAGCGTTACCAGCGTTGGCTGGATGCGGATTTTGCCGAGAACAAGGCATGGTTCGCACACTTGGCCGAGGTCGGGCAGCATCCGCGCGCCATGGTGATCCAATGCTGTGACAGCCGGGTCAATGCCGTCCAGATGTTCGGCGCTGAACCCGGTGACCTCTTTGTCGTGCGCAATGTCGCGAACCTCGTGCCGCCCTACAACCCTGATCACCAGCACCACGGAACGTCGGCGGCCGTCGAATATGCCGTGACCATTCTGAAGGTTGCCCACATCGTCGTCGTCGGTCACTCGAACTGCGGCGGCGCGCGCGCCTGCTATGACATGTGCGCGGGCAACGCGCCGGAACTCGAAGACACATCCAGTTTCATCGGCCGTTGGATGGACATCCTGCGCCCATCATATGCCTCGGTTATCGAGCGGATCGATGGCGAGGCCGATCAGAAGACCGAGATGGAGCGCGAAGCGGTCCTGACCTCGCTGCGCAATCTGCATGGATTTCCGTTCGTCGAAGCGGCCGTCCAGACTGGCACGTTGACGCTCCACGGCACCTGGCTCGATATTGCAGACGGGACCCTGCACGTCTACGCACCCGAAAGTGGCTTTCGGCAAGTCTGATTGACAAGTGGCCTGCGGCGTCCGGGCGTTGATGTCTTCGCGGATTCCGGCGACGCTGCCAAATCAATGTAGCAGTCGGATCACGGGAGGCGCATGGGCACTCGGGATGAACTGAAGGGTTTCGTTCGTGACGCGCTCGTCGCCGGTCGCAGCCGGGCCGAGATCGCGGATGCTCTCAGTGCGGCGGGATGGGGCCGGGGCGAGATCGAAACGGCATTGTCCGACTTCTCTGACACGCCTTTCATCCCACCCGTTCCCAGACCGCGCGGCAGCGTGACGGCCCGGGACACCTTCCTCTACGCGATCCTGTTTACGGCGCTTCTGTTCGCCTCGGGCTACCTCATCGCGCTCGTCCACAGCCTGCTCGACATCTGGCTGCCCGACGCGGCCGACAGCGAATACGTCCGTCGGGGAGCTGAAAGCAGCATTCGCTGGGCCATCGCCGTGCTGATCGTCTCGGTCCCGGTCTATGTTTGGCTGAGCATCGTCACGGATCGCAGGGCTGGCTCTGACCCAGGCCATGCGAGATCGCCGGTGCGCAAGTGGCTGACCTATCTGGCGCTGTTCATTTGCGCGCTCGTGATCTTCGCGGACCTGACCTACGTGATCTACGCACTCCTGAATGGCGAGTTCACGCTGAGATTCATCCTGAAGGCAGGTGCCATCGCGGTAATCGCGGGGCTCATCTTCCTGCATTACTTGCGAACGGTCGAAGGCAAACATGAAGGCGCATAGCCTATTCCCGGTGCTTGCCGGTGTCGTCACCACTACAGCCGTTGTGGCTGGGTTGATCACGGTCGGTGGCGGCGAAGACGCGCGGCACAAGAGGTTCGATGTGAAACGCATTAAGGAACTGCGCGAAATCGCATCCAGCCTGATGTGCGTCAGATCGAAGGCTCCTGCACAGGTTCTGCCCGAAACGCTGAATGTTGAATCAATCGGCGCGTACTGCCACCGCCCAAAATATTTAGTCGAGACTGATCTGACGGATGACGAGACTGGCGAGCACTATCGTTATCTGAGGAGATCCGATTGGGACTTCTCCATCTGTGCAGAGTTTCATGACCCGCACGATGTGGAACTCAGGAGATGGAACGTGCGTCTGAATCCTCGGACCGGCTGCATCGATGATCGGGTAATTGGCGCTCCGGCAACGGCATCCGACAACAGCTGAAACGATCAGATCGAAGCAGGTTGTTCGGGTTCCAGAACCGGCCACTGCCGCGCCAGGTTTCTGCAGGATGCTTCGGATCAGTGGTGATCTCCGGTGGGATCAGGGTAGGCAAGTCGCTTGCCATCTGCCTTTCTCGTGCGGCGCCCGAGAACAAAAAAGGGGCGGCGCCGAAGCACCGCCCCTCGTATCTCAAGGATCCTGTCCGGATCAGCCGGTGATGCCGAGCACACGGTTGCGCTGGTTCGAGAACTCGATCTCGGCGATCGCGCGGAAGCCGCCGATCTCGCGCAGGGCCGCCTGATAGGCGTCGTTGATCTCGGCTGCCAGCGGCGAGTGCTCGCGGGTTTCCTCGAACACCTCTTCCGACGCTTCACCGAACGCATCCCAGGTGTCGTCGTCGAACGAGCGCAGCTGCACGCCGTGGTCGTTGATCAGACGCGCAAGGTACTCGCCGTTGTTTGCCGAGGCTTCCTCGTGCTGGGCAGCGTGCTCTTCATGCGAGGCCGCGGTGATGACCGCCTTCTCCCAATCGGTCAGGCTTCCCCACCACTCGGCGTTCATGCCAAGCGCCAGCAGACCGCCCGGCTCATGCATCCCGGCGGTGTAGTAGAACTTGGCTGCTTCGTAGAACTTCATGAAGTAGTCGTTGTACGGACCAACCCACTCAGTCGCTTCGATCGCACCGGACACCAGGTTCTCGTAGATCTGGCCACCCGGAAGCGACACGGTCGAGACGCCAAGCTTCGTCATCACGGTGCCGCCAAGGCCCGGGATACGCATCTTCAGACCCTTCAGGTCGTCGACGCTTTCGATTTCCTTGTTGAACCAGCCACCCATCTGGGTGCCGGTGCCGCCGCAGGGCAGGGCCTTCAGGCCGAACTCGCCCGACATCTTGTCCCATAGCTCCTGGCCGCCCTTGAACTTGACCCAGGCGTTGACTTCCGGCGCGGTCATGCCGAAGGGCACGGTGGTGAAGTACGCAAAGCCCGGGTGACGGCCGACCCAGTAATAGTCGGCAGCGATATAGGCGTTCGAGTTGCCCGAGGCGACTTCGTCGAACGAGTCGAACGCACCGACACGCTCGCCAGCGGCGAAGTATTCGGTGGTCAGGCGGCCTTCCGACAATTCGGTGATGCGGGCAGCCAGACGCTGGGCAGAGGTGCCCAGGCCCGGAAAGTCGCGCGGCCAGGTCGAGACGATGGTCATCGTCTTGCCACCCTGCGCGATGGCCGGCGCGGCCAGTCCGGTGGCCGCGGCACCCAACGCGGCGCCGGTTAGAAACTTACGGCGTTCCATTGTGAATTCTCCCTGTCTCTCACAGTAGACGGTGCCCTGACGGCCCCGATGAAGGGCTATATAGATGACAGTTGTGCAACCGGCCAGCCCGCTTTGCCTCTCCATGACTTAAGAATGCCTCGAATTTCGAACTTTCGCTGACACAAAGCGAGATTTGCGATCAACCGGACGAGCGGTCCGTGCTTGTGGCTCAACCTCAGGCTGCCGCCGCGCGCGCCAGTCGTCCGGGCCTCTCGTCGATCGGTAGGTGCAAAAAGGTCGCCAGAAGTCCGAAGGCCACCGCCGCCCACCACATCGGCGTGTAGTCCTGATAGGCATCAAAAATCACGCCACCCATCCACGCACCCACGAAACTGCCGGTCTGGTGGCTCATGAAGATCAGCCCGGCAAGCGTCGACAGGAACGTCAGCCCCTGCGTCTGCGCAATAAGCCCGGTTGTCAGCGGTACGGTCGACAGCCACAGCAGCCCCATGATCGCCGAGAACACCAGGACCGAGACCGGCGTGAGCGGGGTCAGGATGAACACCGTGATCACCACCGCCCGGGCCGCGTAGATGAACGCTAGAACCATTTTCTTTGAAAGAACCTGGCCCGACCAGCCGGACAGAAAGCTGCCTGCGATGTTGAAAAGACCAATCAGCGCCAGCGACCAACCACCGATCCACGCCGCCAATCCCTGATCTTCGATATAGGCGGGCAGGTGCGTCTGAATGAACGCCACGTGGAATCCACAGACGAAGAACCCAAAGAACAGAAGCACATAGGCCCGCTCACTGAATGCCGTGCGCACCGCGTATCCGAACCCGCCACCGCTCGAAGCCGCCGTCGGGCGGGACACCCGTGCAATCAGGAACAGCACCGGCAGGATCATGAGGAAGCTTGCCGCGATGATCTGGATCGCGACCTGCCAGCCGAACGCCGCGATCATCTGCTGCGTGACGGGCGCTGCAACGAACATACCTGCCGAGGCAGCGGCCGTCCCCAGCCCCAGCACGAAGCTGCGCCGCGACGCACTCACGATCTTGCCCAGCGCCACGATCACGACGGGGAACGAGACCGCGCCCGTCCCGATGCCCACGATCACGCCCGACCAGATGAACACGTCCGGGTCGATCACCGTGCCGCGCAACCAGAACCCAAGTGCCGCCACCACGGCTCCGAACGCCAGGACCCGAGCTGTTCCATAGCGGTCGGCCACCATCCCGGCCAATGGCTGCGTAAGCCCCCAGCACAGCGCTTGGATCGCCATGGATAGCGAGAAGATCTCGCGTTCCCAGCCCAGTTCGGTCGACATCGGCCGCAGGAAGATCCCGAACGTGGCGGCAAAGCCGAACCCGACGAAGGCGACAATGCAGCCCGCGGCAATGGCGGCGGTCACGCCGCGGGGCTGGGTCTCGGTGGTCATGGTGGAGAACTCCTGAAAGCGAACGCGCGCCGATCCTATGTCCAAAGTCCGCCCGGAGAAAGTCGCATGGCGGATTGGCTCGGCGCGCTTGCCTCTCCCGGTCGCCCGCACTATAGCGCCGCGATGTCCTTCACCCTCGCCATCGTGGGCCGGCCGAATGTCGGCAAGTCGACCCTGTTCAACCGGCTCGTCGGCAAACGCCTCGCGCTGGTCGATGACCAGCCTGGCGTCACCCGCGATCTGCGCGAAGGCGAGGCCCGGCTCGGGGACCTGAACTTCACCGTGATCGATACAGCGGGGCTCGAGCAGGCCTCCGACGAAAGCCTCCAGGGCAGGATGCGCAAGCTGACTGAACACGCCGTGCGCAACTCGGATGTCTGCCTGTTTGTCACTGACGCCCGCGCCGGGGTCACGCCCGCCGATCAGATCTTTGCCGACTTGCTGCGCCGCTCGGGCGCCGAGGTCATCCTCGCCATCAACAAGTCCGAAGGCCGTCAGGGCCAGGATGCGATCTTCGAGGGATACGGCCTCGGCCTGGGCGACCCGATCGGGCTCTCCGCCGAACATGGCGAGGGTATGGGCGATCTCTACGCGGCTCTCTTGCCGCTCTCCGAGAAATTCGCCGCCGAAGCCGACCGCACCGCCTTCGACCCGAACACCGACGAAGATCCGCTGGCCGAGAAACGCCCACTCCAGATCGCCATCACCGGACGCCCGAACTCCGGGAAGTCGACGCTGGTCAACAAGATCCTCGGCCAGGACCGCCTTCTGACGGGGCCCGAAGCCGGGATCACCCGCGACGCCATCGCAGTCGAAGCCACCTGGGGTGGCCGCCGCTTCCGCATCTTCGACACCGCGGGCCTGCGCAAGAAGGCGAAGGTTCAGGACAAGGTCGAACGCCTGTCGACCTCCGATGCCATCCGCGCCGTCAAATTCGCCGAAGTCGTCGTGGTCCTGATCGAACCCGACCGGAGCTTCGAGACCCAGGACCTGCGCATCGCCGATCTGGCCGAGCGTGAGGGCAGGGCGATCGTCTTCGCCGTCAACAAATGGGACCTGGAAGGCGACAAGAACGCCAAGATCCGCGAACTGCGCGAGGAACTGACCCGCCTGCTGCCGCAACTGAAAGGCGCGCCGCTGATCCAGATCTCGGCGCTGACGGGGCGCGGGCTCGACAAGCTGGCTGACGCGATCACCC
Source organism: Pseudomonadota bacterium (assembly GCA_038534135.1). Taxonomy (GTDB): domain Bacteria; phylum Pseudomonadota; class Alphaproteobacteria; order Rhodobacterales; family Rhodobacteraceae; genus Thermohalobaculum. The sequence goes on from JBCAXJ010000001.1 coordinate 110,329, forward strand.
AGGCTCACCGCATCTGGAACACGCGCATCTCGACGTCCAAGCTCAATGATTGGCTTCTCGCCGCGACCCAGGCACACCCACCCCCGGCCCCGGGCGGGCGCCGCATCAAGATGCGGTACATGACCCAGGTCAAGGCTCGCCCGCCCAGCTTCGTCGTCATGTGCCAACGCGCCGACGACGTGCCCGACAGCTACACGCGCTATCTGGTGAACGGCCTGCGCACCGACTTTGGCCTACTCGGCACGCCGATCCGCCTGATGTTGCGCAAGGGCAAGAACCCCTACGCCTGATGCGAAGCTGCTTCGTCGCGTGGCTGTAGGGGCGCATCCAGACTTACGCCACACTCCTCGATCTTCCCGCAGTCTTGTTGGCGATGTGGGCCGGTAAGACGACGCGTTGCCCTCGCTGCGTCAGCCTCACGAAATTGAAATGGTGGCGCTTGGCAAGGATCATACGAACGCGAGGATGTGTGCTGCGAACGACGCTGTTCTGCTCCGCTAGTCCGGGATTGCCGAGTGGCCCTCAACGCCACTCAAATCCGGTTAATCACAAATTGCGTGACTTTTTTCACTGGCAAAATCACGGAAACTGCACCGTCAGAACTGGGCGCCGTGGTCGTCAGTGTTACGACCGCCGGCCCACCTGGGAAGAAGCAGCTTGCCCACCTCGCGCATTGCCTTTTACCCACGTCCCGGAAACGGCTTTGCGCACCTTGGTCATAGAGCCTTGCGTGCCGTCAACGCGGCCGAGATTGTGCCATCGTCCAGATAATCCAGCTCGCCGCCAATCGGCACGCCCTTGGCAAGCGAGGTGACGGCACAGCCCGTTCCGTCCAGATACTCCGCAACCACATGGGCTGTCGTCTGCCCGTCGATTGTGGCGCTAAGGGCGAGAATAACCTCGGAAATCTCCTCTTGCCGCACGCGCGCGGCAAGCTCCGGCAAACGCAGAGTTTCGGGTGTGATGCCATCCAGTGCAGACAACAAGCCGCCGAGTACGTGATAGCGGCCCCGGAACACGGCAGCCCGCTCCATCGCCCACAGGTCGGCCACGTCCTGAACCACGGCGATCAGCCCGTTCGCCCGGCGAGGGTCCTCGCAAATCTCGCAAGTCTCTGACGTCGTTACATTTTCACAGATGCGGCAGGTCCTGATCGTCCGGACGACCTCGTCCATCGAGGCCGCCAGCGGCCCCAGCAGCCGCTCTTTGCGTTTGACCAGATGCAGCACCGCCCGACGCGCCGAGCGTGGCCCCAGCCCCGGCAGCTTGGCCATCAGGTCGATCAGCCGCTCGACCTCGGGGGCGCCGGACATCTTCTTGAAATTCCAGAGGGTTAGCCGAAGGGCAGCTTCATGCCCGGCGGCAGCGGCAGGCCCTCGGTCACCTTGGCCATCTCGGCCTGTCCGGCCTCGCGTGCTTGCTTGATCGCGTCGTTCACCGCGGCGACGATCAGGTCTTCCAGCACTTCCTTGTCCTCGGCGCTCTCCAGCAGCGACGGATCGACAGTCAGCGACTTGACCTCGCCCTGGCCGGTTGCCACGGCCTTGACCATGCCTGCACCCGCAGAGCCTTCTGCCGTCAATTCCGCCATCTTTTCAGTGGCTTCGGCCATCTTGGCCTGCATTTCCTGAGCCTGCTTCATCAGCTTGCCCATGTCACCCAATCCCTTGAGCATCAGTAGTCCTCCTCGAACGGATCGTCGCCATCGACCAGATCGCCTTCGATCTCGATCCCGGTATCGTCGTCTTCCGGTACGGGTGCAAGAAATTCGTCGGCCGGTTCCGCCTCGCGCAGGGGTTTCACGCTCAGCACACGGTCTATTTCTGCATCCGGCACGTCAAAGATCGCAAGTGCGGCGGCGACAAGTGGATGGTTGCGGACCTCGGTCTTGACGACATCAGCCTGGCGCGCCGCTGTCTCCCGGGCAGTGGACGCGCCAGCTTGATCCGAAATCAGGATCGACCAGCGCGCACCCGTCGCGGCGGAGAGCACCTGTTGGATCCGTCCGGCCAGATCGCCGGGCGCGCCGGGGGCGGGGTTGAACTCGATCACTCCGGGTTTGTAGCTGACCAATCGAAGGAACGCCTCGCAATCGTCGAAGAGTTTGAAATCAATCGGCTTTATGACAGCCATCGCGTCCTCGAGCGTCGCGAACGCGGCCAGAGCGGATGGCGCTTCCGAGGGCGTGGCCGCAGGCGTGGGTGCCGGATTCGCGTGTACCGCCAGTTGTGCTGCCGGTCCGCCACGAGACCCTCCACCAGACGGTGCAGGACCGGGCAGGGATACGGTCCCGCCTTCGGTCAGCTTGCGGACCAGTTCCTCCGGCGGCGGAAGATCGGCCACATGCGTCAGGCGGATCACCGCCATCTCTGCGGCCATCATTGCGTTTGGTGCCAGGGCCAATTCGTCCAGCGCTTTCAACAACATCTGCCAGGATCGGGTCAATGCGCGCATTGGCAGGCGCGCTGCCAGATCACGGCCCCGGTCTCGTTCGGACGCAGCCACAGTCGGGTCGTCGGCGGTCGCCGGATTGACCTTCAGGACCGAGATCCAGTGCGTCAACTCGGCGAGATCACGCAGGACCACTCCGGGATCAGCGCCGTCAGAGTACTGCTGGCCCAGTTCCTCGAGGGCACCGCTGGCATCGCCCTTCATGATCGCCTCGAACAGATCGATCACCCGGCCACGGTCAGCGAGTCCCAGCATCGACCGGACCTGATCGGCGCTGATCTCGCCTTCCTGACCATGGGCGATTGCCTGATCCAGCAGCGACAGCGCATCGCGCACCGAACCCTCTGCCGCGCGCGTCACCAGAGCCAGCGCCTCGTCCGACAGGGACGCGCCTTCCTTGCCCGCAATCCCGCGCAGATGATCCATCATCACCTCGGGCTCGATCCGGCGCAGATCGAACCGCTGGCAGCGGGACAGGACCGTGACGGGCACCTTGCGGATCTCGGTCGTTGCGAAGATGAACTTTACGTGCTCGGGTGGTTCCTCCAGCGTCTTCAGCAGCGCATTGAAAGCGCTGTTCGACAGCATGTGAACCTCATCGATGATGTAGACTTTATAGCGGGCCGAGGCCGCACGGTAGCGCACCGAATCGATGATCTCGCGGATATCGCCGACCCCGGTGTTCGAGGCTGCATCCATCTCCAGCACATCGACATTGCGGCCTTCGGCGATCGATACACACGCCTCGCACATACCGCAGGGATCGATTGTCGGTCTGTCATCGCGTTGACAGTTCAAACCCTTGGCAATGATCCGGGCGGTGGTCGTCTTACCGACCCCACGCACACCCGTCATGATGAAGGCATGAGCAATCCGGTCATAGGCAAAGGCATTGGTCAGGACCTGGACCATCGCCTCTTGTCCGATCAGGTCGCGGAAGTGACCGGGCCGGTACTTGCGTGCCAGCACCTGATAGGCGGCGGGTTCAGTCGCAGTTTGTGAATCGTCGGCCATCCGGTCCCCTGTCTGTGGAAGCTATAGCGGTGGCGGCAGAGGCGAGTCCAGAACGGGCAGGTGCGATCTGTAGCATCCGCTACAGACCAAGCGTGTGTCACGGCGCACACTTCAGGCCAGACAGGATGGAGGATGACGTGACCAACTCACCAGAAATCATCGCCGTGGCTGAAAATGATGCGCCCGAACTCTTGGATACAGAATCGCTCGACGCCGCGACAGGTGGGGTTCAGTACGGCGGCACAAACACGTGCGAGCCTGTGACGCCAACGCCGACACCTACGGTCAGCTTTAGCTATGCCAAGATCGAAAACACCTACGACAAGACCGTGGACAGTTTCGACCGCGTCGACAGCTTTACCAAGTCCTGAAAGACCACGACGTGATCCAGCGACGTTCCGGCCGCCGGGGCTGGTCCGCACAAACAGAAGGTATCCAGAGATGACCAGAGAGAGCGACATTGTCGCCGTTGCCGCGCCCGACGGGCCCGATGTTCTGAGTTCGGAAGAACTCGATGCGTTCAGCGCGGGCGCTTATGGTGGGCACAACTCTTGTGAACCGTATGCGGGCGACAACACCTGCGAGACACCTGCAGCAGGTCGCGTCCAGTTTCAGACGCTGCCGATTGAGCGGACCGATGCACGTCGCGACACACCGAGAGGCCTGACCGTCAAGTAACCGTTTGTAGGTCCGAGTGTTGGTCGTAGCTCGCGCCGAGTTCTGAACGCAGGAAATCGCCAAAGTGGATTGGTTCGAACGTCTTGCGACGAATCCGCTCGGGCACGCTACCCAGCGCACGGACCGTCTGCGCTGCTGAGGGATCGAAGAAGAACGGGCAGGAATATCGCTCCCGTCCAGTACGATTGATTACGCGGTGCGGCGTTGACCTCAGCGCACCGTGCGTCATCCGGTGCAGCATGTCGCCGACATTCAGCACGAACGTGCCCGGGATTGGCGGCGCATCAATCCAGTCGCCATTCGGCGTCATCACCTGGAGGCCCCCGACCTCGTCCTGAGCGAGCACCGTGATCGCTCCGAAATCGGTGTGTGGGGCCGAGCCGTACACGCCGTCGGACGCTGAAGGGCAAGGCGGATAGTGCAGCAACCGCAGCCAGGTGGTTGGGCGTTCGAAAACCGGCGCTGCCTCGTCAGGCTCGGCCCCTGCGGCGCGAAGCATTGCGTCAACCATTCCCCGCGAGAACGCTGTCAGGGCATCGTGATATGCGGTGACGGCCTCGCGAAAACCGTCAAGGACGGGCCACTGATTGGCTCCGGCGAGGAAGACGCCCGCCTGCACGTCAGGATCACCCGGACCGGCGTCACGCATCATCATGAAGCTTTCTGACTGGTTCGGTTTCGTCACCTCGGCCAGGGTCGAAGTTCGATCGGTCGAGGTGTCGATCGGGATGAAGCCACGGTGGTTCTGATCCAGCGCAACTGCCATTTTCTCGGTGGACGGCAGAGCATGAAAGCACCGCGAGGCTTCGAACACGTCAGCGACAAGCTCCTGAGAAACGCCGTGACCCGCGATATAAGCAAAGCCTGCCTCGGAGTATGCGCGCAGAATGTCCTCGTGCAGTTGGATCGATCCTGCATTCAGATCCGAAACGTCGATGACTGGTATCTCGTGCATCGCTGTTCTCCCGCGTGGGTGCACACTGTCGTATCGATAAGTAGCAGCCGTTACAGACACCATCCGATCTGAACGACAAAACAGCCTAGACGCAACGATGGAGACCTCTCATGAGTGACCAGGATATCATTGCCCGCGCGTCCTCGGACGAACCGGAGCTTCTCGACACCGCAACGCTGGACCGGGTGACAGGCGGCGCCGAGTATGGTGGCACCAACACTTGTGAGCCGACAGACCGCACGGGGCCGATCAAGCTGAGATGGCAGCATGTTTGGGCCTCTTCGACCAGCATTCAGACGACTGACGCGATTTCGGCGAAGGGTTAAGCCCTATTGCTGGTCTTCGCTACGACCAACCAACCTTAGCGCACGGGCTTTGATCCCCTGCGTGCCGCACCAGTGAATCAGTGCGTCCTCAGCGCCGTGGGTGACCCAGATCTCCCCGGCATTTGTTTGCTGGATCGTCTGACAAAGCTCCGGCCAGTCGCAATGATCCGAGATCACCAGCGCTAATTCGGCACCGCGTTGTTTGGCACGCTGGCGGACCCGCATCCAGCCAGAGGCCGCAACAGGCAGCATATCGGGCAACCGTCGCGCCCAGCGATCGGCCATTGCGCCCGGCGGAGCAAGCACGATCTGCCCGCGCATCTCGTCGGATTTTGCCGCCGTTGCACTTTCCAGAGGGCCAAGGGTGACGCCGAGTTCTTCGTACACGTTGCACAGCCCAACCAACGCGCCATGCAGCCAGATCGGTCTTTCCCACCCGGCCTTGCGCAATTCAGCAATCAGCCTTTGCGCCTTGCCCAGCGCATAGGCGCCAACCGCGTGGGTCCGGTCCGGGTTTCGCTCGACCGAGGTCAACAGCCGTTCGATTTCGTCCTCGACCGGCGGGTGGATGAACACCGGCAGGCCAAACGTCGCCTCGGTGACGAACAGATCGCATTCCACCAGCTCGAACGGTCGGCAGGTTGGATCGAGGCGGCACTTGTAATCGCCCGAGACGACGGCTCGTACGCCATCTGCTTCAATGACCACCTGCGACGACCCCAGGACATGCCCGGCGGGCACCAGCGTCACGGTGACATCGCCGATGCGTCGCGGCGTGCGGTAGTCCAACACCTCGATACGCTGGAACGCGGATTTGCCATATCGAACTTCTGCGATCCGCGCCGTCTCGGGGCTTGCCAGCAGCGCATGGTGCCCGGGGCGGCAATGATCGGCATGTGCATGCGTGACGATTGCTTTGTCTACGGCCTGACCCGGGTCGACGAAGAACCCGCCGCGTTCACACCACAATCCGCCCGCGCGCGGTTCGATCAGATCTGTTGCCTTGGTCGCCATCCGTGCTCCTTCTGCGCACCAGATAGCGGTGCCGGGCGAGAAATCATACTGCCGGATTGACGGCGCGCGCAGTGCAGGGAACGGTACGCAGGGCAGGGAGGACCGCATGGCCGAAACCTTTGACTACATCATCTGCGGCGCTGGCTCGGCGGGGTGCGTACTTGCCAACCGGCTGTCGGCGGATCCGGCCAACAAGGTGCTGCTGCTGGAGCAAGGCGGGCATGACCGGCGGTTCTGGTCGCGGATCCCGGTTGGATACTACAAGGCTGTCTACGATCCGAAGATGTCCCGAACATTTGCGACAGAGCCGTCCGATGGAACTGCGGGTCGCTCGGTCCCCTGGCCGCGTGGGCGGATGATCGGCGGGTCGTCTTCGATCAACGGGCTGATCTTCATCCGGGGTCAACATCAGGACTTCGACGATTGGGAGGCTCTCGGAGTAGCCGGTTGGGGGTGGCGGGACGTTCTTCCGCATTTTCGCAAGTTGGAGTGCTATCAAGGCGGCGAGAGTCAGTGGCGCGGCGCTTTGGGCGAACTGCAGGTCAGCGAGTTGCGCGATGACAACCCGGCCTGTGCCGCGTGGCTCGAATCCGCCGAGGCATGGGGCCTGCCGCACAATCCGGACTTCAATGGCGAGACGACCGAAGGCTCGGGTCGCTATCAACTCTCCATCGACAGCCGCTGGCGATCGTCTTCGGCGAAGGCATTCCTGAAACCCGTGATAGCGCGCGCAAACCTGACCGTGCGCACCGATGCGATGGTTGAAAAAGTCGTCTTCGACGGTGTCCGGGCCGCCGGCATCTCGATCCGTGGCGAAGCAGGTCCCGAAGTGATCCCGGCCGGGCATGTCATTCTTTCATCGGGGTCACTGCAATCGCCGCAGATCCTGCAGCTTTCGGGTATCGGCCCCGCCGATGTGCTGGGGCGTGTAGGCGTCGATATCGTTCATGATCTGCCGGGCGTCGGCCGAAACCTGCAGGATCATTACCAGATGCGCACGGTTTCTCGGCTCAAGCGTCCGATCACCATCAACGATCAGGTCCGCAATCCGATCGAACTGGCCAAGATGGCTCTGCGCTGGGTCTTTGCGGGTTCTGGCCCTTTGACCATCGGCGCCGGGCAGATCGGAGGTGCGGTCGCCTCCCAACACTCACCAGATGGCCGACCCGATTTGCAACTGATGGCGATGCCGCTCTCGCTCGACAAGCCGGGCGAGCCGTTGCATCGCTTCTCCGGCTTCACGTCGCTGGCGTGGCAGTGCCACCCGGAATCGCGCGGTTATCTCGAGATCCGTTCAACGGATCCACGCGAACAGGCGTTGATCCAGCCGAATTACCTTCAGTCCGAGCACGATCAGAAAGTGATGGTCGACGGCATTCGCATCATCCGAGAAATCCATGCCGAGGCGCCATTCCGCGACCTGATCGATGCCGAGGTGCTACCGGGGCCCGATGTCTCGAGCGAGGACCAGATCCTCCAGATCATTCGCGAACAGGGCGCCACGGTCTACCATCCGGTTGGAACGTGCCGTATGGGAACCGACGATATGGCGGTCGTCTCGCCCGATCTCGCGGTGCATGGGGTTGAAGGGCTGTCGGTTTGCGATGCCTCGGTCATGCCCAAGGTGACGTCTGCCAACACCAACGCGCCCAGCCTGATGATTGGCGAAAAAGGCGCCACGCATATACTGGCGGCATCCTGACGGGAGGTTCCGATGATTCCCTACTCCGTGCTCGATCTTGCGCCGATCCTCGAAGGCGCGACAGTGAAAGCGAGCTTTGCCAATTCTCTCGATCTTGCTCAACGCGCCGAGCGGCTCGGTTACACGCGCTATTGGCTCGCCGAGCATCACAACATGCCCGGAATTGCCTCATCGGCCACGTCGGTCGTGATCGGTCACATTGCTGCGGGTACCTCTACCATTCGTGTTGGGTCGGGCGGCATCATGCTGCCAAACCACGCACCGCTTGTGATTGCCGAGCAGTTCGGTACGCTTGCGACCCTACACGGGGATCGGATCGATCTGGGATTGGGCAGGGCGCCCGGAACCGATGGCGCGACCGCACAGGCGCTGAGGCGCGGGATGCAGGGACCAGACCGCTTCCCGCAAGACGTGCTGGAATTGATCGCCTATCTCGACGATCCGCAACCCGGCCAGCATGTAAAAGCCATCCCTGGGGCAGGGACGAAAGTGCCGGTCTGGATCCTCGGCTCGTCGTTGTATGGCGCGCAACTGGCAGCGCATCTGGGCCTGCCCTATGCGTTCGCCTCGCACTTCGCGCCCGATGCTTTGGAGGAGGCAGCCGAGGTCTACCGCCGCGGTTTCCAACCCTCAGCCTGGCTCGACTCACCGTATTTCATGATGGCCGTCAACGTCTTTGCGGCGGAAACTGACGAGGCGGGTCGCGTTCTCAAATCGTCGATGCAGCAGTCGATGGCGAACCTGCGCACCGGGCGGCCGGGCCCACTGCCGCACCCCGTCTCGGACGTCGAAGCTCTGCTGGGCGCGCCGCTCACCGCAATGGTCGACCAGATCATGCGTGTATCCGTCTACGGGGCGCCTGCGACTGTACGTGCCGGACTTGCGGCTTTGATCGCCGTGCACCGACCGGATGAGATCATCATCAACGGTGCCATACATGACCACGCCGCGCGCGTGCGATCCTTCGAGATTGCCGCCGAAGCGATGCAGTCTTTGGCGCACCCGGCGGCCGCCGAATAGATCCGCCCCGGTTGGCGGAGGGGGCGGGCGGGTGGGCCTCTGCCAACCGGGGCGGACCGGCTTGTAGTATCAGATGCCCAAATACCGGGTCGTCGTCTCAGTGTCCAAATCGCGCGGTGTGCCCCGCCAAACGGTCGTGCCACGTTCCAGGATTACGCAAGCATCGGCGACGGACGTTAGCTCTTTCAACGATTTGTCGACTGCGAGTATGGCCAGTCCCGTGGCCTTCAGTGCCCGGATCGACGCCCAAATCTCCGCACGGATGGTCGGCGCCAGACCCTCTGTGGCCTCGTCCAGGATCAGCAGGCGCGGGTTGGTCATCAGTGCGCGTCCGATCGCCAGCATTTGCTGCTCTCCTCCGGACAACGAGGCCGCGTTCTGATCACGCCGCTCGATCAGCCGGGGGAAGAGTTCTCCGACCCGCTCCAGATCCCATGAGCCGGGCCGGGCAGCGGCGATGAGATTCTCGCGCACGGACAGGTTCGGAAAACAACGTCGACCTTCGGGAACCAGACCGAGTCCCAGCCGTGCGGCCTTGTGAGCGGGAATACCACTCAAGTCCTGTCCTGCGAAACTCAATGTCCCGGAATCATGGTTCATCATCCGGCAGATCGTCCGGATTGTCGTCGTCTTGCCCATGCCGTTGCGCCCCATCAGGGCAACCATCTGCCCTTCGGATATGTCCAGATCGACTCCGAACAACGCCTGGGACGCGCCGTAGGACGCTGTGACACCGGCAATGGACAGGAGTGCGCTCATGCGTCTTCACCCAGATAGGCAATCTGTACGTCACGATTCCCGCGAATGTCGTCCACGCTGCCCGTCGCGATGATCAGGCCATAGACCAGGACGCTGACACGATCCGCCAGAGCAAAGACTGCGTCCATATCATGCTCGACCAGCAGGATCGGTGCCTCTGCCCGCAGGCCGTCCAGGAAGCCGGTCAAGCGTGCCGAGCCTTCCGGCCCCATGCCGGCCATCGGCTCATCCAGCAGGAATGCCTTGGGCCGCATCGCCAGGGCCATGGCAATCTCGAGCTGCCGTCTCTCGCCATGCGACAGATCCGCAGCGGGGATGTGGGCCCGGTCGCCGAGCCCGACCCGCTCCAGATGCTCCAGTGCCGGATCGACCAGAGCGCGGTCTCTTGAAACCGACAAGATCAGCCCGAAGACCCTCCTGCTGTGTCCCATCACGGCGAGCTGGACATTCTGCAACGCCGTCATCGCCGGGATCACCGAAGAGACCTGGAAACTGCGCGCCAGCCCGGCCCGCACACGTTCCTCCGGCCCCAGGGCGCCAATATCATGACCATCGAAGAGGATGCTGCCGGCATCCGGTTCGATTTCGCCCGCGATCTGTTTTATCAGCGTCGATTTGCCGGCACCGTTCGGTCCGATGAGCGCGTGGATTTCACCCGGCAGCAGGTCCAGAGACACGGCGTCCGATGCTGTCAGCGCTCCGAATCGCTTGGTCACGCCACGGATGTCGAGCACGGGTTCAGCCATTGCGTGGCTCCCGCACCAGAAGCCCGATCACCCCGCCGCGTGCAAACAGCACGACTGTCAGCAGGGCCAACCCCAGAAGGATCTTCCAGAACTCGAATACGCCGCCCAGGTAGTGTTCGAGCAGAATGAACAGCATCGCGCCCGCGAGCGGGCCGAAAAGCCGTCCGACACCGCCTAGGATGACGATGATCATGATCTCGCCGGACACCTCCCAGCTCAGCATCGAGGGCGAGACGAACTTGTTCAGATCCACGAACAACGCCCCGGCCCAGCCCGTGATCGCCGCCGAAATCGTGAAGACCGTCAGGCGCACGCCGAAGGGGCGTATGCCGACGGCCGAAACCCGTTGAGCATTCTGTCGCGCCGCCCGTAGGGCGAGCCCCAGCCGTGCATTGGTGATCCGCCAAACCAACAGCAGGACGAGGATCAGAACGCCCGTTGAAACCTGAAACAGGCCCATTGGGGCGAACGGGTCCATGCCGGGAAACTCATTTCGGACGTAGATCGACAGTCCGTCCTCGCCGCCATACGCGGGCCAGGAGATCGCGAAGTAGAAGATCATTTGCGCGAAGGCGAGCGTGATCATGATAAAGTATACGCCTGTGGTGCGAAGGCTGAGGGCGCCGATCGCCAAAGCCGCAATGGCCGAGACGCCGATCGCGACCGGCCAGATCGTCAGCATCTGGTTCGTGCCTTCGATCAGGAAAGGCGTCTCGAAAATCGGCACGTAGTCCTGCGCATGGCTGGCGAGGATTCCGCAGGCGTAGCCGCCCAGGCCGAAGAACGCTGCATGCCCGAACGAGACCAGCCCGCCATAGCCCAGCGCCAGGTTAAGCCCGGTCGCTGCAATGGCGAAGATGACGATCCGCGTGGCAAGCGTGATCAGAAACGGCTCGTCCGCCAGCACGGCATACCCGACGAAGCCTGCCATGATCGCGACCAGCGCAAAATTGACCTGCCACTCGCGCATCAGTGCCCGCCTCCAAACAGACCCTGTGGGCGGATCACCAGCACGACTGCCATCAGCGCGTAGATCAGCATCGATGCAATGGCTGACCCCGTAGCGATCGCGGCGGCTGGATCGAGCATCAGTTTGAACGCCTCGGGCAGCAGGATGCGGCCCATCGTGTCGGTCACGCCGACCAGGATCGAGCCGATCAGCGCCCCCTTGATCGAGCCGATGCCGCCGATCACAATCACAACGAAGGCCAGGATCAAAACGGGCTCGCCCATGCCGACCTCGACCGATTGCAGCGCCCCGACCAAGGCACCCGCCAGCCCTGCCAAGGCGGCACCGAGGGCGAAGACCACCGTATAGAGCCGGTCGATGTTGATGCCCAGCGCGGCGATCATTTCACGGTCGCTTTCCCCCGCGCGGATGCGGATGCCCAGCCGCGTGCGTGCGATCAACAGGAACAGACCCGCTGCCACCGCCAGACCGACGCCAATGATTGCCAGACGGTACAACGAATAGGGCGTTCCGCCGGGTAGCGTTACGGTCCCTGAAAGCAGATCCGGGATGTCCAGAAACAGCGGAAACGACCCGAAGACCCACCGCGTTCCTTCTGACAGGATCAGGATCAGCGCAAATGTGGCCAGCACCTGATCCAGATGGTCCCGCGCGTACAGCCGTCGGATCACCGTTATCTCGATCAGTGCGCCTGCGGCGGCAGCCCCCGCCAATGACGCAGCAAGCCCGAGCCAGAAGGATCCCGTCACCGCAGCGACACTTGCACAGGCGAAGGCACCGATCATGTAGAGCGAGCCGTGCGCCAGGTTGATCAAGCCCATCACGCCGAAGACCAGTGTCAGCCCCGCTGCCATGAGGAACAGCGTCACGCCGAACTGTACCCCGTTCAGGAGCTGTTCCAGAACCAGTGCCGTGGTCATCTGTGCTTTCTGATCCCCGAAGCCTCGGCTCTGGTCTAGCACAGAGATTTCCGATGCCAACTTTGAAACTTCTGCTAGAGTTCCAAGCAAGCCCCCGCGGTGGGGCCAAGTCCGACTTGCGGGAGAGAAAACGATGGCGAAATCCATTCTGACGCGCGCCACGACCTGTGCAGTTGCACTGGCGCTCAGCGCCGGAGCAGCGCTGGCGGCGAAGACCGACATCACCGTCGGCATGCAGCTTGAACCACCGCATCTCGACCCGACCTCCGCTGCTGCGGGTGCGATCGACTCAGTGCTCTATTCCAATGTCTTCGAAGGCCTCACGCGGTTCGGGCCCGATGGATCGGTCAACCCCGGATTGGCGAAAAGCTGGGAGATTTCCGAAGACGGTTTGACCTATACGTTCACGCTGCAGGACGGCGTGACGTTCCATGACGGCACGGCGATGGACGCCGAAGATGTCAAGTTCTCGCTCGATCGCGCGCGCGCCGAGGACAGCGCGAACGCTCAGAAGGGACTGTTCGCCAACATCGCCTCGGTCGATGTGGTTGACCCGCTGACGGCAAAGGTCACGCTGACTGCGCCGACCGGCAACTTCCTGTTCAATATGGCCTGGGGCGATGCGGTGATCGTCGCACCCGAAAGCATCGAGGGCATCAAGCAGACCCCGATCGGCACCGGCGCCTTCAAGTTCGACAACTGGGTGCAGGGCGACTCGATCACGCTCGTGAAGAATCCGGACTACTGGGGCACGCCCGCGAAGCTCGACAAGGCGACGTTCAAGTTCATCTCCGATCCAACCGCGGCGTTTGCGGCGATGATGGCCGAGGATATCGATGCGTTCTCCGGCTTTCCGGCGCCCGAAAACCTGCCGCAATTCGACGCTGATCCGCGCTTCACGGTGCTTGTCGGATCAACTGAGGGTGAGACGATCTTGTCGACCAACAACAAGCAGCCGCCGCTGGACAACGTGAAAGTCCGTCAGGCGATTGCACATGCGATCGACCGTCGGGCGATCATCGATGGTGCAATGTTTGGTTACGGCACGCCGATCGGCTCGCACTTTGCGCCACACAATCCGGCCTATGTCGATCTGACAGGCAACTCGGCTTACGACCCGGAGAAGGCGAAAGCGCTGCTGGCCGAGGCGGGGCTTGCTGACGGCTTCAAGACGACGCTGAAACTGCCGCCGCCGTCCTATGCGCGGCGCGGCGGAGAAATCATCGCCGCGCAACTGCGCGCTGTCGGGATCGAGACAGAGATCAGCAACCTCGAGTGGGCGCAATGGCTCGAGCAAGTCTTCCGTGGCAAGGATTTCGGGCTGACCATCGTTTCGCACACCGAGCCGATGGATATCGGGATCTACGGCAATCCGGACTACTACTTCCAGTACGACAACCCGAAATTCCGCGAGATCATGGACGAGCTGAACGTCACAACCGGCGGCGCCGCAAGGACCGAGCTTATGCAGATGGCGCAGAAGACAATCTCGGAGGACTATGTGAACGGCTACTTGTTCCAGCTTGCAGCACTTGGCGTGGTGAACTCAAGAGTCGTCGGTATGTGGAAGGACGCGCCAACGCAGGCGACCGATCTGACGTCAGTGTACTGGACGAATTAAGTCTCCCATCCTGCGCGGTCTGGTCCCTTCCCCGTCACGGGGGAGGTTTAGGGAGGGAAAGTCTCCACCGTGCTCCGCTTCATCCTGAGCAAAATTGTCTCGCTGATCGTCAGCCTGGGCGTCGCCTCGCTGGTGATCTTTGCCGTGGTCGAAATCATCCCAGGCGATCCGGCGGCCTACATGCTGGGGATCAACGCGCAGGAGGACACAGTCGCCGCTTTGCGGGCCCAGCTTGGATTGGATGTGCCGAAATGGCAGCGATATCTCGACTGGATCGGCGGGTTGCTGACCGGGGATCTGGGAACGTCCTACACCTATCGCACGCCAGTGGCCGAGATGGTGGGGGAACGGCTTTGGATCTCGTTGCCATTGGCCGGCTATGCGCTGGTTCTCTCTACGCTGATCGCCTTCCCGGCCGGGCTGCTGGCAGCCGCGCGGCGCGGCTCGATGGCGGACGTCAGCGTTATGAGCGCGACGCAACTGGGTGTTGCGATCCCGAATTTCTGGTTTGCCATGTTGATGGTGCTGATCTTCGCGATCAGTCTTCGCTGGGTCTCGGCAGGTGGATTCCCCGGCTGGGACGCGGGGTTCTTTGCAGGTTTGACGGCACTGACCCTGCCCGCAGTTTCGCTGGCTTTGCCACAAGCGGCGATCCTGACGCGCGTCATGCGTTCGGCGTTGCTCGACACACTGGACGAGGACTATGTCCGTACAGCCCGTGCCAAGGGTCTGAGCCGGGGGCAGGTGCTTTGGCGCCACGCTTTGCGCAATGCGCTGATCCCGGTGCTGACGATCATCGGCTTGCAGTTCTCGTTCCTGTTGGCGGGCGGCATCATCATCGAGCAGGTGTTCTATCTGCCGGGGCTTGGGCGGCTGATTTTTCAGGCGATCTCTGCGCGTGATCTGATCGTGGTCGAGAGCGTGGTGATGCTGCTGGTCTTCGCGGTGATCCTCGTGAACTTCCTGGTCGACATTGCATATGCGGTCGTCGACCCGCGGCTTCGGCGCAAATGATCCTGCCGCGCACGCTCTGGATCGGTGGTGCTCTGACGGTGCTGTTCCTCGGCGCCGCACTGTTGTCGCTGCTTTGGACACCCTATGACGTCACGCAACTCGATGTCGCAAACAAGCTGAAGGGACCAACCGGCGCCCACTGGTTCGGCACAGATCACTTCGGACGTGACATCTTCTCCATGATCATGGTCGGCGCACGCACGTCGATCGCGGTCGCCTTGATTGCAGTCGGGATCGGCATCGGTCTGGGGGTGCCGCTTGGACTGGCTGGCGCTGCCTCGCGCGGGTCTTGGCTGGACGAGATCATCATGCGCGGCAACGATCTGGTCTTTGCATTCCCGTCGCTGGTGATCGCGATTTTGATCACCGCTGTCTTCGGCGCCTCGGCTGTAAATGCGATCATTGCGATCGGCATCTTCAACATCCCGGTCTTCGCGCGCGTTGCACGGGGCGCTGCGCTGAGCCTGTGGCAGCGCGAGTTCATCCTGGCGGCGCGCGTTGCGGGAAAGGGACCGATCCGGATCTCGGCCGAGCATGTCTTGCCGAACATCGCCAATCTGTTGATCGTGCAGGGAACGATCCAGTTCTCGCTGGGCATTCTGGCTGAGGCGGGGCTGAGTTACGTCGGGCTCGGCGCGCAACCCCCATTGCCGAGTTGGGGCCGGATGCTCGCCGACAGCCAGACCATGATCAGCTTTGCGCCGCATCTGGCGATCGCTCCGGGATTGGCGATCGTTCTGACGGTGCTTGGCCTAAACCTCATGGGCGATGGTCTGCGCGATTTGTTTGATCCACGCCTCAGGCGGGTGCGGACATGAGCTTGCTGTCGATCCGCGCATTGTCGGTGTCGATCCACGACACCCCGATTCTCAAGGATGTCTCACTCGACATTGCGCAAGGCGAAATCCTCGGGATCATCGGTGAAAGCGGCTCCGGAAAGTCGATGACAGCCCTCGCTGCGATGGGACTGTTGCCCGGTGGATCCGTGGCGACGGGATCGGTTCAGCTTGGCGACACAGAAGTGCTGACGGCACGAGAGAGCGACTTGTGTACAATCCGGGGTGCTGAGATCGGGATGATCTTTCAGGAGCCGATGACCGCGCTCAATCCTCTGCATACGATCGGAGATCAGGTTGCGGAAACGGTTCGAATTCACGTTGGGGCTTCGCGGGCCCAAGCGCTGGGCCGGGCTCGCGAAGTCCTGTCGAGGGTCGGTTTGCCGCCCGATCGCGTCGCGCTCGATCGCTACCCTCACGAGCTTTCTGGTGGGCAGCGCCAACGCGTCGTGATTGCGACTGCGATTGCTCTGAGACCTGCATTGCTGATCGCGGACGAGCCGACAACGGCGCTGGATGTGACAACACAGGCGCAGATCCTCGACCTGATTACCCGGCTCGCGCGGGAAGACGGGATGGGCCTGATGATGATTACGCACGATCTTGCCGTTGTCTCGAACCTGGCCGACCGGATCGCGGTCATGCGCCATGGCGAAATCGTCGATACCGGTCCCACCGCCGACCTGTTCCGTGAAATGCGTCACCCCTATACGCGGGCCTTGTTCGAAGCCTCGGGGCACCGGGTCGATCTGTCATCACCGCGATCTGCGCAAGAGCCTTTGTTGGCGGTCGAGAATGCCGTTCGGGATTACCCTTTGCCCAGAACGTCGTTGTTCGCGCCACGTGCCACGCACCGCGCCGTAGACGGTGTATCGTTGACACTGAACGCCGGCGAGCGCCTGGGGCTCGTCGGAGAATCGGGATGTGGCAAGTCAACGCTGACACGGGCGATTCTGGGACTGGAGCCTTTGCAGGGTGGTGAGATCCGGTTTCGTGGCGATCCCGTCGAACCCGACATGCCGAACGCGATGCGCGCAGGGATGCAGGTGGTGTTTCAAGACCCGTACGGTTCGTTCAATCCGCGCTGGCGCGTGTCACGGCTGGTGGCCGAGCCGTTTCACCTGGTTGCCGACGCACCGACCGGCCGTGATCGTCGACACCGCATCGGCGAGGTGCTCGAGGATGTCGGCCTGAGCGCCCATGACATGGACAAGTACATTCATGAGTTCTCCGGTGGTCAGAGGCAGCGCATAGCCATCGCGCGTGCGTTGATCACGCGACCGGAATTGATCGTGCTCGACGAAGCAGTCTCGGCGCTCGACGTCTCGATCCGGGCGCAGATCCTGGATTTGCTGGCGGATCTCTCAGCGCGTTACGGCCTCGCCTATCTCTTCATCAGTCATGATCTAAGCGTTGTCGAGACGATCACCGATCGCGTGCTTGTGATGCAGGCGGGACGGATCGTTGAAGAGGGTTTGACGGCGGACGTCTTCGGTAGCCCGCAGCACGATTACACGCGCAGTCTGCTGGCGGCGGTTCCGAAATTGCCCGAGCACGTCTAGAGGGTTGCCGTTCAGCGCGAAACTTGGAACAGTCGACGTCCAAGCAATGTGCGAGACTTCAACGATGCTGCCACATGTCGATCCATTGCCGTTCGATCCGCCGTACCCCGCCGGGAACTCACGATTTACTCCGGGACAGACGGTGCGGGTTCTGAAGGGCTCGGCGCCCGGCCACGTGCGGACTCCCTGGTATCTGCGCGGGCGAGCCGGCGTGATCGAACGCGTTTGCGGAGCCTTCGCCAACCCGGAAGAGCTGGCCTACAACCGCGATGGATTGCCGGAACGCGTGCTTTACCGCGTCCGCTTCTCAATGGATGAGGTCTGGGGCAATGGTAGTACCGATACGATCGATGCCGAGATATTCGAACACTGGCTGGAGGCTATCTGATGCCGCATGACCACCACGACCATCTCAGCCCGTCCGGTCACCCATATCGCCCTGACAACGATCATCCGCTGACGCACTGGCAGACCATGGAAATCGCCGTGCGCGAGATCCTGATCGAGAAAGGCATCACGGACGCAGGCATCATCAATGCTCAGGTCGAAGCGATGGACCGCCGGACGCCCGCTGACGGCGCCAAGGTTGTCGCGCGTGCGTGGACCGATCCCGCGTTCAAAGCGCGTCTGCTGGCGGACGGTTCTGCGGCATGCGAGGAGATGGGCTTCCCGGTCGATGCGATGAAACTGGTCGTGGTCGAGAATACGCCCGGTGTGCACAACGTCGTCGTCTGCACGTTGTGCTCCTGCTATCCGCGTAATATTCTTGGGTTGCCGCCAGAGTGGTACAAGACCCGTGCCTATCGCTCGAGGACCGTCAAGGAGCCACGCAAGGTCCTATCCGAATTCGGCCTGGAGCTTCCGGACAGCACGCAGATCCGGGTTCACGATTCGACAGCCGACATGCGCTATCTGGTCTTGCCCGCCCGGCCCGATGCGACAGACACCTGGGATGAAGACAAGCTCGCCTCGATCGTTAGCCGGGACAGCATGATCGGAACGGCTGTTCCCACTGTCTAGATCGCGACGCGACTAAGCTTGGGGCGTCGTGCGCCTGCGCCGGGCAAGCCAGCCAAAGAAGACCAGGCCCGTGACCAGCAGGGGCAGTCCCGCTGGAACAGGAATGACCGACAAGTCGTTCGCTTGCGCGATTGGCAAGAAACTGAGATCCCGCAAGCTGACCAGCGAGATCGGCGATGTCGAGATCGCCTCGAACCGGTAGCTCTGGTCCGCCCTGAACGTCAAAGCAGTATCCAGCAAGAACGTTCCGGCCTGAGGCTGAGTGAGAACCGAGGTTTGGGTTACGCCCGGACCGGCGACCTCGAATCCGGAGAACTGGAACGATTGCCCGATTGTTCCGCCTGTCCAAAGCAGGGTCGAGTCGAATGACAGATCGAATGACCTCGGGAAAAACGGCGACCCAAAGATCAACCCGTTGTCAGATCCAAAGAAGTCGTTCGTCCCGAACATAACATCCGGCGCCGAGAACGACGCGGTGATGCTGTTCGATCCCGTGCCGGTCAAGCTGACGTCACAGGCAGCATTGTTGTGACACGCAGTCCCCGTAAGATCCAGAATTGCCACGGCGCTGGCCGAGCCGTGCGCAGCGAACACCATCGCGATAAACAGAAAAATTCGAATGCCCATTGTACGACCATGCTCCACTCAACAACGCGGAGAGATAACCACAACATGGTTAAGCGAGCTTTTATGGCTGACGGTCGTCCGACGATCTCTTGCCCGATACGACGGATCACATGTCGAAGAACACCGTTTCCTGATCGCCCTGAAGGTGGATGTCGAAGCGGAACGCATTGGGTCCGGTCTCGGACGCAATCAGTGTCGGAATACGCGCTTTGTGCTCGATACGAGACAGGACCGGATCAGCGGCCGTGTCGACATCGGGAAAGTACATGCGGGTGTGCAGACCCGTGTTGATGCCGCGCGCCACCACCCAGAACGTGATGTGCGGGGCCTGAAGCCGACCGTCCGGAAACGGGACCGAGCCCGGGCGGATGGTTTGGAAGGTCCACTCTCCGGTTCCATAATCCCCGGCTTGCCGCCCCCAACCGGTGAAGTTTGGATCAGCCGGTCCGCGTGGATCATTGCCGGGATAGATACCGTCGACATCCGCCTGCCAGATCTCGATCAACACGTCGCGCAGCTCTGCCCCGACGCCGTCATAGACACAGCCGGTCACCGAAATGCGTTCGCCCTTGGTGGCCTCGTTGGTCATGATGGCACCAGGATCTGCCGGATACACGCCCGAGAGTCCGCAGAAGTTCGGGACGCATCCGATGTGAACGTACGGTCCGGCCGTCTGGCTGGGGCTTTCCTTGAGGTGGTCGATCTTCTGGACCATCACGCTCCCTCCGACCGGTTCTCGAACATCGTTTGCCGCGCGCCGCGCAGAACGATGTCGAACTTGTAGGCGCGGGCGTCCATCGGGATGGAGTTGTTCATGTCGAGTGCCGCGACCAGTGTCTCGATCGCCTCGCGCGATGGGATACCGCCAACAATCGGACAGAGCCAGATGTGCGGGTCGCCCTCGAAATACATCTGCGTGATCAGGCGTTGCGCAAAGGCCGTACCGAAAAGCGAGAAGTGGATATGCGCCGGGCGCCAATCGTTCACACGGTTCGGCCAGGGGTATGGTCCGGGTCGCACGGTGCGGAATGCGTAAGATCCGTCGTCACCCGTGATCGTCCGTCCGCAGCCTCCGAAATTCGGGTCGAGTGGCGCGATATAGCTCTCCTTGGCGTGGCGATAGCGTCCGCCTGCATTGGCCTGCCAGATCTCGATCAAAGTGCCCGGGACGCCGCGACCGGTCTCGTCCAGTACGCGCCCGTGAACGATGATGCGCTCACCGACCGGCGACCCGCCTGATTGAGCGAAGTTGATCAACAGGTCCGCATCGTGCTCACCGAGCATGTCGTGACCAAAGACCGGCCCCGTCGTCTCGGACAATGTCTGGGGCATCGACAGCAAAGCCTTTTGCGGCGATCGCGTGACCGAGGTCTTGTATTGCGGTGTGAGTGCAGGCGGGTGCCAGGCGCGGTCGCGCTGGAAATAGGTCGGTTGAGGTCCGGGGCGGTTCGGCAGGGTCACAGGTCCACTCCCATCTCTGCATAGGTCTGCTTGGCGATCTTCAGGGCGTGATTGGCGGCGGGAACACCGGCGTAGACTGCAACGTGTAGAAAAGCCTCGCGTACGTCCTCCGGCGTTGCGCCAGTGTTCGCGGTGGCGCGGATGTGCATCGCGACCTCATCCCAATGGCCAAGTCCCGCCAGCAGCGACAGCGTGATCAATGAGCGTTCCCTATCCGTGAGCCCATCCCCAGACCAGACCGAACCCCAGGCGCCTTCGGTGATCAGGGTTTGGAACGGTTCATCAAACCTCGTCTTGGCGGCCTCGGCCCGGTCGACATGCTCATCGCCCAACACGCGGCGGCGAACCTGCATCCCGGTTGATAGCTTGTCTGTCACTCGTTCGTCCCCTCGGGCTTCCACACGGGCGCCGGACCGGTCACGAAACTTCGGACATCTGGTGGAAGCTCAGCCTCGTCCCAGACGCCGATAAACACGCCGGTGCCGTAGGGTCCGCTCTGGCCGGCCGCGATCTCGGTATCAGAAATCGTGGTGCGCTGGCTCGAGCGCCGGGACCATTTCGCGAGCCGCTGGTACATCATTTCGATCACGTCAGCATGCTCCGGGGAGGCACCGAGATCCGTCAATTCCTGCGGATCCTGTTCAAGATCAAACAGCATTGGTCGGAAATCGCCCTCGGCGTGCATGAATTTCCAACGGTGATCGGCGATCATGAACAAGCGCGCGTCCTTCGAAATCAAACCTAACTTGCCCGCCATCGGTGTGCGGGAATAGTCGTATTCACTGACTGCGAAATCGCGCCATTCCGGGATATGACCATGCAGCCAGGGGCGCAGAGATCGACCCTCCAGAATGTGGTTGGGTGGCACGGCACCCGCCACCTCCACAAATGTTGGCGCAAGATCGATCGACTCGACAAGCGCGTCGCAGACCGTACCGCGCGTGGCATCGGCCTCGGGTGACGGGTCGTAAATGATCAGGGGCACGCGTGCCGAGCAGTCATGGAACAGATCCTTCTCTCCCAGCCAATGATCGCCCAGATAGTCGCCGTGGTCCGATGTCAGTACGATCATCGTGTCGTCCATGCGCTTGGTCGCTGCCAGCCAGTCGAGCAGTACACCAAGCTGGTCGTCGCATTGCTTCACCAGCCCCATGTAAGCGGGCACGACCTCTTCGCGCACCTCGTCGCGCGAGAATGCCTGTCCGATCGCGTTGGTCTGGAAGGCGTGAAAAACCGGATGCGGATCCTCGCGTTCGGCCACAGAGCGGTTCGCCGGCAGCATTTGACGCGGTCCGTACATGTCGTGATACGGTGCAGGCACGATATAGGGCCAGTGCGGCTTGATGAAGCTGAGATGACAGAGCCACGGGTCCGGCCCGGCCTGTGCTATGAATTCCATACCGCGCCGGGTCAGATACGGCGTCTCGGAGTCGTCTTCGGCAATGTTCGCTGGTTTACGGGAGTTCTTCAGCAGCCAGCCAGAGGCGAGGTCTCCATCGTCCGAAACACCGGAATTCGCGTATACGTGCCACGGGTTCTCGGCCTCGTAGCCCTTCTCGCGCAGGTACGCATTGTACTTTAGCGCGCCATTCGGATCGTAGAAACCGTCTGGCCCCTCGGGACGCATTCCGTCGTCACGCTCCCATACATCGAACCCGCATTCTGCAACACGGGCACCGATCACGCTGTCGGGGCTGAGGCCGAGACGTTCCATTCCTGTGGCATCGGCTTTCATATGCGTCTTGCCAACCAGCCAACAGCCCATGCCTGCGGCGCGCAGGTGATCGCCCAGTGTCAACTCGCCGACTTTCAGGGGGACATTGTTCCACGCTGCCCCATGACTGTGGACATACCGGCCTGTGTAGGTCGACATGCGCGAGGCACCACAGATCGGGGATTGGATATAGGCCCGGTCGAAACGAACGCCCATGCCCGCCAGGCGATCCATGTTGGGTGTGTGCAGGTGCGGGTGCCCGGCACAGCTGAGGTAGTCATACCTGAGCTGGTCGTACATGATGAACAGAACGTTCTTTGCCCGACGTGTCATCGCGCCCGTCTTGGTTTCCTACCCTTCTGCGCAGAGTGACGCGCAAATCGGTGCACGACAAGCACTCAACCGTTTGGACGTCTGTAATTTGCGAGCGGGGCTCAGGAATGCTGTTTTTGAAGAGCAATCGTTGAGTGCCCACCTTAGATATGGAGTGAGTTTTCAATGCAAAGGCACAGACCGCAGTCTGGCAAAACGGACGATCAGAGCGCAGATATTCGGTGTCATTTGCGTGGGAAGCATCGGCCCTAGGTTCGACGGTGCAATCAGAGGCGAACGCTCAGACCGGCTCACAGCCAGTCGTTGGATCAACTGAACAACAGTTATAATGCCAGACGAGCGGCACGACCCCAAGCGGGGGACTAGACGACGCGGCGTCGAAGCAAGATTCCACCATCGCCAACAGCGGTAAATCCATTCTCTGCGCTATGCGAGATGGCGCGCAATCCCGCAGTTGTTCCCGTTGGGTCCAAGGACCAGCGGCTCCCATCGTGGATCATGGCGATGCCTCCCGCTCCGACGGCCGCAACATAGTCGCTGGTCCCTGAAACGGCGAGTAAATCGTTCCTCGCCCTAGCGGGTGTCAAACTCCACCGAGCGCCGTCAAAATGCGCAATGGTTCCGGAGAGGCCGACCACAAAGATGTCCGACAGGCTTCGGCCCCAGACATCGAACAGGAAATGCTCGGTTCCGGCGTTGAACGTGTCCCAGCGCGTGCCGTTCCAGCGCAGGATCAGGCCGAAATCGCCAACCGCCAGCAGATGATCCGCATCCAGCCCCCACATCCCGTACAGCGCGCTTTTGGTGCCCGAGGGCATGCGGGTCCACTCACCACCGGTCCAGTGCAACGCCAATCCTTCGTCGCCGGATGCGAAGATCTGATCGCCATGGGCGCAAAGCGACAGGATGGTGACATCCATCAACAGATCGAAATGCTTGCGCCAGGCAGTGCCATCGAAGTGGTGGATCTCGCCCAACTGGCCTGCCGCCAGCAGTCCGCCATCGGGTGTGCGGGCCAAGGCGTGAATGCCCAGATCGTTTACCGGTGGCAGTGGCGTCCACTGGCCGCGATCTTCGATCAGTACGGTGCCCTCCTCACCGCATGCGTGCGCGGTCCCTGTTTCGGGGTCGGTCCAGATGCCCCAGAGTTGGCGGTCTGTGCCGCTGGGCAGCGGTTCCCATAGGCTGGTCTCTTCACCGGTGACGACGGCTGGAGCGAAGGTCTCCAATGCCTTGTCGTCGCCCACAAGGACGGTGCCGAAATCACCGACGACGATGGCTTCGTCGCCGGGCAGGGGAATGATCCCCAGCAGATCGTGCTTGGTGCCGCTGTCGATCCGTTCGACCCTGTCGCCCGCGATCAGGTGGATCTGGCCGCCATCACCGACGGCGATGACGCCAGCCTTGACCTGAGCGACCTGCCGGAACCGGCGGAAAGGTGCAACGTCGAACAGCTTTTGGAACGCGCCGTCCTTGTAGAGGATAAGCTCACCGCGAAAGCCGTTGGCGTCGACAAAGTAACGCCCGCCCGCCATCAGGATGCCGTCGTCCAGCTCAAGGGCCGACACAAAGCCCGACCCAATGGGGCAGTCCAACGGCGCCCACGCACCGTCCAGGCCGCGCAGCAACACCGTGCCGTCGCCGCCCGAGGCGATCACGCCGCCATCCGAAAGGCACAGGACCGAGCGCAGGTGGACACGGGTGCCCGAGCTTTCCTCGACCCAGTCCTCGCCGTCGAAATGCAGGATCTTGCCCCAGTCGCCAACGGCCCAGCACGTGCCGTCAGCCCGCCCGTCTATGTCGAAGAGCGGGGTATTTTCGGGATCGGACGAATATTTGCCCGTACTATCAACCTGACAGCCGCGGTCCTGATGCCATGTCTGGCCGTCGAAGCGCAGTATCAAACCCATCCATCCGACCGCGAACAGCCGGGTTCTGTTCGTCCCAAACAGTGCATGGACCGGAACCGGGACCGGGACCGGCATAGGGTCCCACACCGTGCCGTCATAGTGGAAGATCGCTCCATCGTCGCCCGCAACAAAAACGCCCTTACTATCGGCCCAGCCGCCCCAGAAGACATCTCCGGAACCGGCCGACAGCCCCTCGACCAGATGCCACCGGCCCCTGGCTTCCTCGCGCCCAGAGAACTCGCCCCGGAACAGCCTCCGGCGGGAGAGGTTTTCAGGTTTGTTCATTGCACGCCGCCGGGTTTCGTGGCG
This sequence comes from Pseudomonadota bacterium, assembly GCA_038534135.1. Taxonomy (GTDB): domain Bacteria; phylum Pseudomonadota; class Alphaproteobacteria; order Rhodobacterales; family Rhodobacteraceae; genus Thermohalobaculum. Next base: position 135,291 of record JBCAXJ010000001.1, read on the forward strand.
GTTGTCAGGCGCTGGGTCTCTGCGCCGAGAAGAGCGGCGATTTCGTCTGACAGCTCGGCTCGAGCATCGGGCGGCAGACTGTCAAGGCTGGCCTTGAGTTGATCATCGGCAAGGTTCTGCTCGAACACGTCTTCTAAAGTGCGGGCCACCGCGTCGCCAAAGTCCTCGCGCCCAACCGCCGTCACGGCGTCGATCATCGGTCGAAAGGACATAGCGACCCGGCTATCCGGCGCACCCGCGACCACGGGCACGCCGCCGTCAGAAGCTGCTGCCAGTTCCGGTGCCAGTGGGATCTGGCCCAGCAGCGGAATGTCCAGTGCCGCCAAGGCGTCCGGCAGTCCGGCATCGGGGTAGACATGGAACTCGGTATCGCAATGTGGACAGATCACACCCGCCATGTTCGAGACCGCGCCGATCACCGGCAGGCCCCGTTCCTTGCAGAAGCGGCCCGCTTTCAAACTGTCCATCTGAGCAATCGCTTGCGGAGTGGTCACCAGAACCGAGGAGACGTTTGATCCCTCCAGCATGTCGCAGAGCGTGATTAACTCGTTTCCGGTGCCCGGAGGCATGTCGACGATCAAATAATCCAGCGGTCCCCAATGAAAGCTGCCGATCAGATGATGGATGAAATCGTGCTTGTAGGCATCGCGCCAAACGATCGGGACCGTGTCGTCCTCCAGCAGAAAAGCCAGCGAGCCGACCCGAACGGCGTGCTCGATGCCATCCGCTTCGAATTGGTGCGTCTGCAGTCCAAAATGCGTGGTTCGGGTTTTGGCCCCGCTAAACCCGAAGAACCGGCTTTGGTTCGGTCCGTGAATGTCGGCATCGGCCACACCGACGCGGAAACCACGCCGCGCCAGCCCAGCCGCAAGATTGGCCGAGACCGTGGACTTGCCGACGCCGCCCTTGTTGGCCAGTACGACGATGATCTGATCGATGTCCTCAAGCCGGGCTTCGATCAGCACCTTGTTATGGTACGGTTTGTCGAAGCTGCAGGTCGGCTCGTCCGGGCAAAACTGGCAGGCATGGCCCAGCGAGCAGTCCAGTTTGGCAAGTGTCTCACCAAACTTCATCATCCGTCTCCCATGTCGACCAGGATCCAGCCGTCCGAGACGCTCTTGAAACCATCGCGCTGACCATCTGCTCCCTGCCAGATGGCGAACGCCATCGGGATCCGCTCGCGATTGAACGAGGCGTTGTGCTCTCCGGCTGCTTCAAGCGGCCGGGACATCACCACGACCCATTCGTTAGGATCGCCCGGGTTTTCCTGGTAGAGCGCTGTGCCCGAGACTGGCTGGGTATCCAGAACGGTCGTGCTGCCTGGTCCGCCCGCTGCCAGATTGGTGACCGAGCCGTCATCCGGGCGCCAGTACCAGATGTTGACCGGCTCTTCGGGGCCCGTGCCCATGATGTAGGACGTCTCGTCATCCGCCAACGAAAACTGGATCGCCGCACCATCGCGGAACCGGTTCATACGGGTTGCGGTATCCTTGCTGTCATCGCGCCACCGCATCCGCACATAGAACCGGTCCGAGGTTCGGGCGATCTGCAGGTAGACCGGGATCGCTTCGGCATCATAGTCCACCCGCAACTCGACGGATTCGTGGACCGCAGGCGCCGGGGACATCACCACGCGGTACTCGGCCAAGCGTTCCCAGATGATATCATCGGGATCGTTGGTGTTGCGCAGGTAGATGCCATCCGGAATGCGAGAGGCGATGACCTCGTCACCGGCCTCCAACAAGGCGGTGTTCGCCTCGGTGATCGACTCCGAAAGGGCCGGGGCAGCAGTCAGCATCGCGCTCAGAGCCAATCCTCCGAACATCAAGGCATGGGATATCCTACGCATGGTCGTCTCCTTATCCCCAGAGGTTCTGCGACGCCGCTTCGGCGATCGTTTGAGCAGGTTTTGGTGCGTCGGGGCCACGGAATGGCCCGACGCGGACTTCAAGTTCAGTGATCTGCTGACCGCCCCATTGCGCGATGTCCTGGACCAATTGCGCAAGGGTTGGATCCAGTCCTTCAATCGGGTGGCGGCGCAGCAATCCCGCCACGGTGGTCAGCGTCTGGTGCAGATAACGGCACAGGAAATCGCGTTGGGCCCGGCGATAGGGATCGGGATCGCGGCCTTTGCCCAAAGCGGTTGCCTCGAGATGGCAGAGCACCGCCATCAACTCCAGCATGCTGGCCAGATGATCCGGCTCATCATGCTTGCCTTCGTCGTCGGTCGCGGCCTTCAGGCCGAAGTGTTTGTAGAACGCGGCGAGGTTCAGCATGAAGGCCGGGCGGGTCAGTCCGGCCAGGATCGGCTCGTGATCCCCTGCCAGCAGCGCGGCCGTAGGTTTGCCGCCGCGCCCATGCAGAAACGCCTCGATATAGCCCGCTTCGAACGCCGCGAAGTCGCCCGTTCCGCCGGGATTGGGCCAAGCCGCCCCAGTCACATCCGCCACGGCAGCGCTGAAGGCGGCGTGGAAATCGCCGGAGGCCACGGCGCGGTGGAACTCAGGCGATGGATGCCCCAGAGCCAGCGCCGCCAGCCGCCACAGGGTTTCCTTCGCCCGGGCGCGTGCCGGGCTGTCCCCCATCGGTGGACGCGCGGTCGCAGCGATGGACATCAGCTCAGCTTGAACATCTCGGCGTGGCGATAGCCGATCAGTGTGTCCATCAACTCGCTGTTGTCGCCGTCGGCCTTCTTTTGACGCTCCGCAGCCAAGGTCTCCAATGCCGATGCGACGCCATCGCCAAACAGGCTTTCCAGATAGTCCAGCGGCACCCGGCTTTCACCTGTCGGCTCGCCATTGTCTCCGAACTTTGGCGGAGACATCGGCGGCACATAGAACACATTCGGCTTGGTGCCCCACTCAGGATGCAGCGGCAGCGCGACTTTGTACTTTTCGACCAACTGGTGAATCGGTCCAGCCTCGTCATCGCGGTAGCCGATCCAACGGATGCGCCCGACGCATTGCTTGGCGCAGGCCGTCGGCAAGCCCTTCTCGATGCGCGGATAGCAGAAGATGCACTTCTCCGACTTCGAGATTTCCTCGTTGAAGTAGACCTTTTTGTAGGGGCACGCCGAGACGCAGTAGCGGTACCCCCGGCAGCGTTCCTGGTCGATCAGGACGATCCCGTCTTCCTGGCGTTTGTAGATCGCGTTCCGCGAGCAAGCGGCAAGGCAAGCCGGATTTTCGCAGTGATTGCAGAGCCGTGGCAGATAGAAATAGTACGAGTTCGGGTATTCGCCCTCGCCTTCGTCTTCGTCCCAGTTGGCGCCCCAGGTCGGCTTGACGTTGGGACGCAGCCACGGATCGGTGCCGGTCATCAGCGCCTCTTCGTAGTTGTAGTCCCAGGGAATTCCGTAGTCTTCCGGTCCGGGCTCGGTGCCCAGTTTCAGAGCACCATCTTCGTCGAACCCACCGCCCATATCGGCATAGTTCTTGGGGTAACCGGTGCCGGGCATCGTCTCGACATTGTTCCAGTACATGTACTCGCGGCCATTTCGGTTGGTCCACTGCAGTTTGCAGGCCGATGTACAGGTGTGGCACCCGATGCATTTGTTCAGGTCCATCACCATGGAAAGCTGACGCTTCACTGCCATGTTCTGTCCTCCCCCGGGCGCGGCTTACGCCGGCTCCACATCGACGCTGCTTTCATGAGCAAGCTGATTTGCGTTCCATTTGAAGAGCTTGAAGCCCAGGTGCCCCCACCCGCCGGCCAGTTCCAGCGGCTGGATCAGGCTGGCCATGGTATTGTTCATGGGCTTCCATTCTTCGTGTTGGTGCGGCTCCCACCCATGCTCCATCATGATCGAAGATTCAGGCATGGACGGGTAGAACTTGGCCTGGGCAAAGAACTCGCCGATCCCGTTGAAGACGCGCACCTTGGACCCGTCGGTGATGCCCTTTTGTGCCGCCAGTTTGGGGCTGATGTAGATGTTCGGCTCGCCGCGCTGCAGGCGCATCATGAATTTGTTCGACCGCCAATTCGAGTGGATGCCCCATCTGGTGTGCGGCGAGTAGAAACTCAGCGGATAGCTCGACGCCTCTCTGCCCGCATGATGGCGCGCGGTGGGCACCACGGCGCCCATCTTCTCGAAATTCGGGTGATCGCAGTAGAAGGTGACGCGGCCCGTCAGCGTCTCGTAGGGTTTCTTGTCTTCCGTTTGGGCGACGAAGGGATTGTATGGCTCGTCTGCCGGGATCGGCTGGTTGTTGCCACCCTCGGCATTCATGACGATGAAGCCTTGTTCGGCGGCCTCCTCGATGGTGATGCCGCCCATCTCCGGACTGTTGTCGACCAGCCATTTCGTGGCGTCGAAGTCCGTCATCAGTGTGCCACCCATCGTGAAGTCGTCGTGGATGGTGTGCAGATCGCGGCTGACATCACCGTCAGGATAGGCGCCGACCCCGCGCGCCAAGGCTCGTTCCTGGATCTTCTTGGTCAATAGGACCATGATTTCCCAGTCGGGCTTGGCCTCACCGATCGGATCGACCGGGCGCGAGAAGACGTTCACGAAGCGGTGGAAGCCAACCGTACGGAGATCCCAGGCCTCGTAGTGGCTCGCGGCGGGTAGGAGGTAGTCGGCCCATTGCGCCGTAGAATCCATGCGCACATTGATATCGACGAACAGCTCCTTGACCTCTTCCAGAATGCGCTCGCGATACTTGTCGGCGAATTTGTTGCGGCGAAACTTGTTGTCGGCGACCGAAATCAGCCCCTTCATATCGCCGTTGTAAGGCATCCAGCCTTTGTCGATGCTCTCGTTGATCATGTCTTCCATCTCGTCGAGATCGAAGCCGACCCGCTCCTTAAGCTTCTTGTTGTCGAAGTGTTTGCGTGCGTGTTCGATCATGTGACCACGCTGGAATTCGGCCATGCCGCCCGGCTCCAGCCGTGGAAACTTCTTGAACCCAAAGAGTGCCAGCGACAGGAACGAGAGGTTCTTCCAGTCGATCCATGAGGTGTCCAAGCCGCCAGTCTTACCGCCGTGGCCCGTGATCGCCAGCATCAGCGACTGCGCCCAGCCGGTAAAAATGCCGTTCGAATAACGCCCGACATTGAACCCCTGCATCAAGATCGCCTTCTTCGCCTTGGCGAACAGGCGGGCTTCTTCACGTACAGTGGCAGCGGCAATGCCGGTCTCGGGTTCCGTGGCGTCCGGAGAGAACTTGGCGGCCTCGACTTTCACCCGCTCGAAGACCGTGGTCACCTCGATCCCCTCGACTGTGAATGTGCCCTCCAGGGCCGGGTCGACATCGCCAAGTGCAATCGTCTTGTCTTCCGATCCCATGGCGCCCTTCAGCATTACCGCAGCACCGGTCTTCAGGTCCCAGTGATAGAAGTTCTGATCGGATCCGCCATCCTTCAGATCCGCCTCGCGCAGCATTTTGCCAGTGTCGGTGCGCACCAGAACGGGCAGATCTGTTTGCTCCTTCATGAAGGCGGCGTTGTAGAGTTTATCCTCGATGATCACGTTGACGAAAGACATCGCCAGGAACGGATCGGCGCCCTGTTTGATAGGCATCCAAAGATCGGCGTGGATCGATGACGGGTTATAGTCTGGCGCCACGGACACGACGCGCGCGCCATTCCACTTGGCCTCCCAGATATAGTGAGCATCCGGAATCCGCGTTGCGTTCGGGTTGAACAGCGACATCATGATGTAGTCGGCATCGAACCACGCATCCGATGTAAAGCTCTCCAGCGGATTGCCATACGCCAGATGCGCGCCGGTGTTCAGATCGCCCACATCGGTGAAGATGTCCAACTGCACGCCACCGACCAACGAGGCAAAGCGGTATGGCGCTGCGAACCGCACCATAGACAGGTTGCCGGAGCCTGTGTGGGTCATCAGCTTTCCAGGGCCGTACTTCTCGAAGATGTCGATCACCTTGTCAGCGATCTCTTCGGTGATCTCGTCCCACCCCATGCGCTGCCATTGGCCCGCGCCGCGCTCGCCGACCCGTTTCAGCGGATAGCGCAGGCGGTCGCCTTCATACATCGCCGCCGAGTGGATCGCACCCTTCTGGCAACCGCGCGGGTTGGCGTCGGGCACGTTGGGGTTGATCTGCGGGTATTTGGCGAGCTGCTCCTCGCGGATGACGATACCGTCCTTTACGTAGACATCGAACGCACAGTTGCCGACGCAGTTGATGCAGTGGGCGGCCTTGCCGATCTTGTCCCAGGTGAACTCGCGGCGATAAAGGTCTTCCCAGTCGCGGTAGGGATACTCTTCCTCCAATGTGTCATCGATCGGCTCCAGCCGGTTCAACGCCCAGGATTTGTCAGCGGCCAGAATGCTGGCTCCGACCAATGTGCTGGATTGCAGGAATTCACGACGCTTGATGCGTAGCATGGCGGTCCTCCCAAGACGGCTTGACGCTGGCAGGTTGTCCCTGCTCGGGCCTGGCTACTTTGAGATGACGTTAACGCGGCGCACGCCCGGAAAGGCTGCGAAGTTGTGAAAAGTTGTAAACAAGATGTAAACCCATTGGCGAATTGTCTTCGTTGAAGCGCGCAATGCGGGTACGGTCATTCATCGACTGCTAGGGAGGGGCCACGAGAGCCCGCAGTACCGATGCCGACGAAGGCCGAAATCAAGCGGCCAGTCACTTCGCCGCTGGCGAGACGATTGACCGCCTATCTTGAGACCCGCCAGGAGGATCTGGTCGACCAGTCGATCGAGATCGCCAAGTCCAATGGCTATGCGCCTTTCACCACCACGATCCGCGCGGCCTGGGTCGAGGCGGTCCTGAGCGTTACGGAAGCGGTCGGCGCCTACATCTCATTGGATGGCAGACGTTCAGGGCCCGAGGCAACGACCGATTATGCCAAGGATCCGCGCTTTGCCCAGATGCGCCGGATCGCGCGCATCCACCGATCGCTGGGCATCACGCTGCAAATGTACATCGGGCTGTTCAAGCATTTCCGAAACATCTACGTCGCGGCTCTGGACGGCTTCGACGGCTGTCGTGACCTGCCTGCGCTGCGGGCCCGGATGCTGGATTGCTTCGACGAAGCCGAACTGAGCATCACTGCCGATTGGACCGAGTCCGGTGACAACCAGCGCCTCCGGGAGCTTCAGGAACGAACACGGACACTGACACTGGACAAGGACCGCTACTTCGCGGTGTTCGAAAGCCTGCGCAATCCCGCGTTTCTGTTGGACCGGCAGAGAGCGCTTGTGAATGCGAACCAGGCCGCGGCAGAGCTTTTTCTGGGCGATGTACAGGCGGGCGACATCATCTATCTGCGTTCGATGCGGCGGCGCAAGTTGACGCTTCAACAAGCGCTCGACCGCGTGCTTGCAGTAACACCGGAAGCGGATGCAGCGATCTGGCTGGACACGCTCGCGGGGCAACGGTGTTTCGATATCCGCATGCGCGCGCTCCACGATGCGGTCGAAAATACGGCTTTGGGCCATGTCCTGATCCTGAACGACGTCACGGCCCACCAGAACGCCGTGCAAAAGGCGCAGCAGGCCGAACGCCAGATGTCCCGTTTTCTGGCGACGATGAGCCACGAGATCCGCACGCCTCTGCACTCGGTGCTGGGCGCGACTGATCTTTTGCGCAACAGCGATGTCGACACGCACGAAAACTATCTGGACGTCATCGAGAGTGCGGGCCAATCGCTGCTTCAGACGCTGAACAACGTGCTGGATTACTCCAAGCTTGAGAATTCGCCACCAGTGCCACGCCCGGTCACGACTGATCTGCGCGCAGCGATCGAGGCGTTTCAGCGTGTCGCTGCCATTAGAACAACCGAGCAAAGGCCGCCTGTTCGGGCCATGGTCGCGCCCGATGTTCCACGCCGGGTCGGTATCGATTGGGCGATGACGCGGCAGGTTCTGACCAACCTCGTCTCGAACGCCATTCGGTTCGACAATGGCTGTGGAGTCCGCATCGACGTCTCGTCCCCTTTGTCTGACTTCCTGCGTTTTGATGTGCGCGACCACGGGCCAGGAATTGGCGACGCCGATGCCGCTGCGTTGACGCAACCGTTCAACCAGATCGAGGCGCGCGATACAGGCTGCGGCGGAGCCGGGCTGGGCCTGGCGATATCGTCCTATCTCGTCCGAGCCATGGGCGGGCGGATCGGGTACGAGAACCTCGACGTCGGATCGCGTGTCTGGTTTGAGCTTCCGCATTCGGCAGTTGCTTCGGTTCAGGACGAATGTCCCGAACCCCGGAGCCCAAGCGTAAGCCGCGGGAAAACTGGATGCCGGTGCCTATTGATCGACGACGACCACGCCGGAAGCACGGTTACGTCCAGACAGCTTGAGGTGCTGGGCTTATCCGTCGATCAGGCCGGTAGCGTCGCGCAGGCGATGCAACGGGCAGCCGTTGCCGACTACGATGTTTTTGTCGTCGACTATCTGCTGCCTGATGGCGATGGGTCGACGCTCGTTAAATCGCTCTCTGCCCTGCATCCCGATGCCCGCAAAATTGCCTTCACGGCCAACGTCGAGGCCGTCAAAGACTCGGACCAGGCCAACGGATTGTTTGATGCCGTGCTGGCCAAGCCGGCCGATCTGGCAGCGCTGGGCGATGCCCTTCGCGGTGTCGGCGGTGCATCGAAGACAGTCCGCACAATCAGCGCAGTCGCACCGGTTTCCGAGTTGACGGAAGAAACCGCCCGAGCCATGGCAAAAGCCTTCGCCGAACAATGGGACGCCTTCTGTGACGAATTCCTGACGGGCGGGCCTGCCCCTGCAGTGACCGCGCTGGGACACGCGGCGCACCGCCTGGCCGGAAGCGCGGCGCTTTTGGGACTTGGACAGATCGAAACACCGCTGAGGTGCTTGGAACGGAAATGCGATTCCGGCGCGCCTTGGTCCGAGATCGAACCCGTGTTGGCCAGTCTGGAGCTCGACCTTACGACACTGACTTCATGGCCTGCGATTGAGCCAAGGATCGGATCATGAGGGCGGCTCTGCCAATCCACCATGCAGACGATGCGGGCCGCGATACTGTCTTGTGTGTCGATGACGACCCCGTCGTCCAGATCATGCTCAGCGAGGTCGTGCGCAATGCTGGTGCCGTCTATCACCGCGCCACCACAGCGGGTGAAGCGGAGGAGCGCGTTCTGGATGAGCGCTTTGATCTGATCCTATTGGATCGCCGGCTTCCGGACAGCGATGGTCTCCTGTTGATTCAGACCATTCGCCAAACCAGCGATTGCCCGGTGTTCGTGCTTTCAGAACTGGGCGAGGCGCGCGACCGCCAGCTTGGGATTGGGCTGGGCGCCACGGATTACATGACCAAACCGTTCAGCCCGAACGAACTGAGCAGCCGCATCCGCCACACGTTGATCGAGCGGGCGCGCCGGAGAGAGATGGGCCATTCCCGTCCAGTCTCCCTCGGTGGCGTTGCGCTTCACCCCGGGGTGCGGCGGCTGACTGTCGGCGGCCAGCATTCGTACCTCCCACCGAACGAGTCCCGGCTGTTGCATGTCTTGCTCGAGAATCCGGAGCAGGCCCTCAGCCGCGACATGCTCAGCCACAACGCCTTCGGCCGCGACTGGACGCCTGGCGATCGCACGATCGATGTACTTGTCGCACGGCTGAGGAAGAGACTTGGCGGCTCCGGCATCTCCATCGTCACGGTCCACCGAACCGGATACCTGCTGGCGCGGGACGCTGATTGAGGTTCTACTCGCCAGGAGCGTTGCGCCAAGCTGAACTGCGCAGTGTTGATACTGATCGCAAAGAATAAGGCGCTGAACGATCCTTCAGTCTTCAAAGACTTTTCAGGATCCAGGGCTCTGAGCTAGGCTGCGAAGTCTCGGATCACTTCACCGGGGTTCGACAAAGTCCGCTGACCATTCCGCATCGACATCTTTCCGTTTACAAGGACGTGGGCGATGCCCGACGCATAACGGCGTGGGTTCTTGGCGGTTACGTTGCTTGCGATATTCACCTTATCGAAGACACAGATATCCGCGCGATAGCCTTCCTGCAGCTTTCCTCGATTCTTCAGGCCCAACCTTGCCGCCGGGATCGAAGTGATCTTCTGAATGCCCTCTTCCAGGCTGAGTATCCGGCGGTCTCGGACATAGTATTGCAGGAACCGCGCGGCCCAACCATAGCCACTCAGCGACCCAATATGGTCCTTTAGGATCCCATCGTTCGCGATTGCGATGGTGTCCGAGATCACGGCGCACTCGGGTTGGTTGAGGCAGAGATCGATATCATCATCCCGGAAGGACTTTGACGTCCAGAAACAACCCATCAGGTTCTCGCCTTCCTCCAGCAAGATATCCAGCACGGCGTCATAAGGATGCGTGTTTCGCATCCGTCCGATCTCAGCGAAATCCGCGCCCACCATGCCCTTGTTCACCGTGGCGTTCATCAGGACGATATCGCTCCACCGATCGGCTCGGACGATCAACCACATCGGCTGCGGATTGGCTTTGATCTTTTCGCGGGCTTCCGGATTTGCAAGGCGTTTCAGGATCTCGTCAACGCCGCCGGCTTGGGCCCATTTCGGCAGAATGGCCATCATCAGCGTATGCGCCCAGTCATGCGGTATGACGTCGAAAGCGATGTCGACATCGTGGCGGCGGGCCAGATCGATCATTTCCAACGTGTGGTTCATGGCATAGTCCGGAGCGCCGAACTTGGGTTGAATATGGCTGATCTGCAGCTTTGCGCCCGCCTGCCGCGCAGTGGCGATCGCCTCGGCAAAACCCAAATCGTAATGGGTGTCTCGATTACGGACATGGGTGGCGTAAAGCCGCCCCCGCTTGGCCGCCACGTCGCACATCGGGACCAGGTGTTCGGGCGAGGCCATGATGCCCGGGAAGTACTCCAAGCCCGAAGAAAAGCCGCCAGCACCTTCATCCATGGCCTGATCGACCATGCGCGCCATCTCGGCCACTTCATCGGGCTCGCCTGCTCTGAGGTCCGCTCCGACAACTGCACGGTGGATCGTGCCGTGGCCGACGAAGGCCATCACGTTGACGCCGAGATCGGTTTGATCAAGCGCGTCCAGGTATTCGGAGAAGCTGTGCCAGTGCGGGTGGTCAACCTTGTCCGTGTACCAGGGCGAGACCGCACTGATATGCTTGTGCTCGCAGACCGGGGCGCAGCTGATGCCACATTGGCCGATGACCTCGGTTGTGACGCCCTGGTGCACTTGGCTTTCTGCGCGCCCATCGGCGATCAGCGTGAAGTCCGAGTGCGTGTGCATGTCGACGAAGCCGGGGCAAACGGTCAGCCCGCGAACGTCGATTTCTTCAGCCGCCCCGGTGTCATCAAGATCACCGATGGCGGCGATCTTGTTCTCCTCGATTGCAATATCTCCGGTGAAGGCATCGGCGCCGGTACCGTCGCAGATCTCTCCGCCCTTGAGAATCAGATCGAACATCGCGCTCTCCTATTTGGCTTCGCCATAGAAGTAATCTGGAATGAACAGCGTCAGGTCGGGCACCAGGATCAACACGATCATCCCGATGATGTAGGCCAGAATGAACGGCAGCACGGCGACTGAGATCCGCTCGATCGAGATTCCAGATATCCGCGCTGCTACCGTCAGATTGGCGCCCAAGGGCGGCGTCAGAAACCCAATCTCACAGGTAATCACGGTGAAGACACCAAAGAGAACCGGGTCAACGCCCAAGGATGTCACCAGCGGCAGGAAGACAGCCGTGAACAGCACGATCTGCGCAAGCGATTCCATGAAGGTGCCGATGAAGATGTAGAAAACGCCGATCAGCAACAGAACGAGAATAGGGTTCGTCGTGATGGACGTGATGCCTTCCTGCACAGCCGCAGGCACGTCGTAGAACGCGGTTAACTGGCCGAACGCCAGCGTAGGCGTGAGCAGGATCAAGATACCCGTGAGCAAGGCCGTGAAGCGCAACGCTTCGACAATCTTGGCGATCGTCAGTTCGCGGTAAATGAACATGCCCACGAACAGGGCATAAAAGACCGCGACACCCGCCGCTTCTGTCGGCGTGAAAGCGCCACCATAGATTCCGCCGAGGATCAGGATCGGCGCGCCGATCGACCATTTGCCGTCCCAGGCAGCCCGCAGGAACGGCGCCCAGGCGAAGGGTTCTCCGCCACCGCCATAGTTGCGGCGCCGGGCGATGATGTACGTGGTGATCATCAGGAAAATCGTCACCATCAGGCCCGGCAGCAATCCGGCAAGAAACAGGCGCGGGATCGAGGTTTCGGACACCAGCCCATAGATGATCATCAGGTTCGATGGCGGGATCAGGCTGCCCAAAGCCCCGGCACTGGCGACGATCGCGGACGCGAAGGGAACATCATAACCGTCGCGCTTCATGGCAGGCACGGTGACGGACCCGATCGCTGCAGTCGTCGCCGGGCCAGAGCCTGACAGTGCGGCGAACAGCATGCAGGCAAAGACCGACACCAATCCCATCGATCCGCGGTAAGCGCCGACCAGATTGGTCGCGATGGCGATCATCCTGTTCGCCATGCCGCCGACCTCCATCAAGCGCCCGGCCAGGACGAACAGCGGAATGGTCAGCAACGGGAACGGCGTCAGGCTGGCATATCCGGTCTGAGCCATCAGCGTGTAGGGGATCTCGATCATGAACAGCGCGAGCGCCGTCGTCAAACCGACCGAGGCGAACAGCGGCACCCCCATCGTCGTCAGAACCACGAACACGATGGCCAGGATCAGAAGCTCGTTCACAGACGATGCTCCTGATCAGCCGGAGGCGCCTGATCCAGGTTTTCTTCCAGCATACCGGGCAGGCCCTGGGCGCCGCCACGATACCAGTCGACATAGGACTGGAGCAGCCGGATCAGCATCAAACCATAGCCGATCATAAGGATTGTCTGGGGGTAAAACTGGTTGATCCCCAGCGAGGGACTCAGCGATGTGAACTTCCAACCCACGGCCAGGAAGTCCCAGGCGACGCGCATCATGAAGAGACAGAAGAAGGCCCAGCAGATGTCCGCCAGGAAAATCACGATCCGTCCGACCCGCATGGGCAGTGCGGTCACCGCAACCATGATGCGAATGTGAAACCGTTCGCGGACGCAGAGCGATGCACCCATATAGACCGCCCAGACCATCGCCATGGCGGCCACTTCCTCGGTCCAATGAAGAGCTGTCTCGAAAAGGTAACGCGCAACGACCTGCGCAAAAACGCTCACCGCAATCACCACGAGGCAGGAACAACAGATCAGTTCCTCAAGGTGTCGCTCAAGCCATCTAAGCCAGGTCATGCGTAAGCCCGCAAAACAATCGCGTCATGCGGGGAAGGCGCTATTTGCCTTCCCCTGAACGCGTCGATCATTCAGCGGCAGACTGGATCGCTTTGACCAATTCGACGAACTCCGCCCCGCGCTTTTCGGCGAATGTGTCCTGAACGCCCTTCGCTGCCGTGATGAAGTCGGCCTTGTCGGGCCGGGTCATGGCCATGCCACCTTCGGTCGACAACCATTCACGGACTTCCTCGGTCTCGTTCAGAACCTGTGTGCGGAACTCGGCGCCGGCATCGTCCGCGGCTTTTTGGATCTGCTCGCGCTGTTCATCGCTGAGCCGCTTCATGAAGCTGTCGGACGCGAACAGCGGCGCCATCGCCACGAAGTGCTCCAGGATCACCAGATGCGGTTCGAATTCGTAGAACTTCATGTCCTTGATGAACGACGTGCCGTTGTCACCACCATCGACCGTGCCGGTCTGCAGGGCGGTCGGCGTTTCCGACCATGCGAGAGGAATTGGCTCCGCCCCAAAAGCCTCGAACGTCGCCAGCATGACCTCGTTTTTGGGCACGCGGATCTTCAAGCCCTCCATGTCGGCCATCGTGTTGATTGGGCGCTTGGCGTTGTAGAAGTCTCGATAGAGGGCCGGACCAAAGGTCAGCAGGTGCACGCTGGTCGCTTCCTGCAGCTTGTCCTTCATCAACTGGCCGACCGGGCCGTCCACGACACGCTCCAGGTGGGCTGTGTTCTGGAAGATGTACGGCAGCACCGTCACATCCATCAGTGGCCAGTGCGGTGAGACGTTGTTGGCGGTGATGAAGAAACCATCAACCGTGCCGAGCTGCATGGCTTTAAAGCCTTCGTCCTCGGTCGAGATCTGGTTGCAGCAGCGGATCTTCACCTCGACGCTGCCGCCGGTGTACTCTTCAGCCTTGGCCTTGAAGATCTTTGCGAAGCGACCGTAGAGAGATTCTTCCGGCGCCCCGAAGCCGAGATTCATCTTGACGTCAGCCGCGACGGCCGGGACGCTCGTAAGCGCCAGACCGGCGGCCAGAATTGCGGACACCGCATACGCGCCCAAGCTTCGTCTAATCATTGCATATCTCCCCATCCAAATTCCGGTTCATTTCGATATGGCCACTTCGCTCGGCTACGGCTCTTGTGACGAGACGATCATAAGGGTGGCAGACCGTCAAGCGACTCGGCCACGGACGTGTGAATGCAGACGGAGTGCGAACGCAGCGTTTCACGCCGGGCGACCTCCCGATTACACGTCGGCATCGGTGTCTCCGTGCGTTCCCGCCCTCAGCTTCAGGACGTCTTCCAGGATCGACGCCATGGCTGCGATGGTGACAAGAAATCCCGAGATTGGCACGATTGCGACGGCATATTTCTTGGGCATGTAATTGGGTTTGAAAACCAGCCCACCATCCTCCCAGGCGAAGTACCACATCTCCCAATATCTGCCGCCCATGGTTGCAACGACTTCGAGTCCGTAGACGATCATCACAATCCCGAGCCCGAAGATAATGAGCGTCCAAAACTGGCGGATGGCGAACGCTGCCTTGAGCGGCAGCCATGAATAGATCAGATCCAACGCGATGTGATCCTTGTCCCGCACCGTCAGGGCCAGCGCGAAGAAGACGAGCCAGATATTGCTGAGCACCGTCAGAAGGTCGCCCCAGACCGGCGGGTCCAGAAACCAATATCGCATCACGACCGAGTAGACTGTGAAGGCGACCATCAGAAGCAGCAGAACAGCGCAGAAAACTGTCAGGACCCGTTTGACGGCACGGTCGATGAACAGGATGGCGGCAATCATTCGGTTGATCTCCCTCTCACCCTGAAAACCCAAAAGCGCGTGGCAGGAACATGGTGATGTCCGGCACCACGATCAGCAGAAACAAAAGCGCGAACAGGGCAACCAGATACGGCAGCATTGCCACGGCAACTTTCTCCAACCTTACCTTGGCGATCGCGCCCGCGGTGAAGAACGCAACGCCCACGGGCGGCGTGACCGATCCGATCAGAAATCCGACCACAACAACCAGAGCGGCCTGCACATCCGGGTAGCCTGCCTTCACCATCACGTCGACAAGCACTGGGCCGACGACAATGATGTTCGCTGCCGAGTCCATCACCATTCCGAGCAGGAAGATGAAAAGCACCAGTACAAGCGCAAACATCAATGGGTTTTCAGCATAGCTCAGAAGCCATTGCTCCAGATCGTTGATCGCGCCCAGCGATGTCAGCAGCCAACTGAACGGGCCGGACGCGGCGATGATGATGAAGACCATGGCAGAGTTGCGGAACGCCCGGACAAAGGCGCCGGTGCAATTGGTCCATGTGATCGTGCGGTAGATGAAAAGCCCGACGAAAAGGGCGATGGTCGCCGTCAGTGCGCCTGCCTCGACCACGCCCGCAACGCCAAAGACGACGGAGCCGACCAGCACGATCGGGATCAAGAGCGCGAACGAGGATCTGTAGCCTTGGATCATGACGGCTTGCAGGCTGAACGGCTCTTCGCTGCGTTCGAAGTTGTTCCGTCGGGCGATCAGATAATTGATCACCATCAGCAACAGACCGATCATGACGCCCGGCACAATGCCGCCGGCAAAAATGGCGCCGACGGATATTCCGCCTGCGTTCGCAAGCACAATCATCATGATCGAGGGTGGAATGATCCCCCCGATGGTCGAACTGACGGCCGTGATCGCAGCAGCGAATTCTGGCGGATACCCCGCCCGTTTCATCGCCGGAACCAGAAGTGAACCCACCGTCGCTGTGTCTGCCACGACCGATCCGTTCATGCCCGCAAAGAACATGCTGACCAATACATTCGCCTGCGCCAGGCTGCCCCGCATGCGCCCGATGATGCGTTGGCTGAGCGCGACCAGACGGTCCGTGATCGTCGCACTGGTCATTAACTCGCCCGTCAACATGAAGAACGGAATGGCTGTCAAAGGCACGGAGTCGATGGCGCTGAACATCTGACTTGGGATCAGGATCATCGGCGCTGCATCGGTGATCAGAATGTAGACGACGGGGATCAGGATCAGGGTGAAGCCCACCGGAGCGCCAAGCAGGATCAGCACCACCAGAACGACAAGAAGCGCGATGCTTTCCATAAAGGCTTGATCCCGTGGCAGTCGGTGACTGCGATTTCAGAAGCAACAAGTGGCGCGAGGCAAGCCCCGCGCCACTCTGTCCTAACGTTCGACGCTGCCTAGAGCGCGCCGGCTTCTTTGAGTTGAGCGATAAAGCTGGTCATGCCTTGCTCTTCCAGCACGCGTTCTGCCGTCGCCGGGTCATAGGTGCCCTTTGCATTCAGCCACGCGTCGATGGCCCCGGCACGCCATTTGACCATTTCTTCCTCGGTCGGAACGTACCATTCCGTGATTTCGGCTTTGATCGCTTCTTCGCCAGCCTCGACCCAGGCGCGATCCAGTTCCTGCACCTTTTGGCCAAAGGCTGTCGCCGCGGCGTGAAGCCATTCCTTTTCCTGATCGGTCAGAGCATCGTACTGACGCTTGTCCATCGACAACTGGTTGCCGGACCAGGACCCACCGATTTCCGTGAAGTACTTTGCGACCTCGTGCAATTTCGCGACATGCTGCCATGGCGTGGCGACATACTGGCCCGAGACAACGCCGGTTTGCAGTCCCTGATAGAGCTGCGCCCAGTCATAGGGCACCGGCACTGCGCCCCAGTTTTTGACCAGCGTGTATTCTATAGGGCTCTTGGTCACGCGCCATTTGATGCCCTTCATGTCGTCGGGCTCGTGCACGGGGCCGTTGGCATTGCCAAGCTGACGGAAGCCGCCACTGGAATAAACGGTCAAGCACACATGCCCGGCTTCCTCGGCAGCGACATCGCACTGCTTTTTTGCCAGCCATTCCGAAGAGATCCGGTCCGCGTCTTCGATGCTCTTGAAGATGTAGGGCAGATCGAAGATCGCCAGAGCCGTGCCGAAGTTTCCGAAGTTCGCCGTCGAACTGGTCCAGAGCGCGATCAACCCCTGGTTTGCCTGTTCGCCGCAGGTCTGCTCGCTGCACAGCGATTTGCGGTAATGTGGCTCGATGGTCAGTTTCCCGCCTGACACCTCTTCGAGCGTTGGGATAAGCGCCTGATCAATCGCATCTCCGATCGGCATGCCGAGGAAGCCGACCGTGCCCAGCTTGAGAACCTTGGTGTCGGCGGCGGCCGCTTGAGCGAACAGCGCAGCGACGGACGCAATGCCAACCGCCTTGAAAATCGAACGTATCTTCATCGACCTCATCTCCTGTTGATACCTTTTTGCTGACCTCGATCATTCACTGCACGTCTGTCCCGGTGAAAGTGACAGATGGATTGAATGAAGGGGACAGACAGGGTTCAATGCAGGGGACAAAGGTCCGCTCAGCTACCATGCATCAGCATGCGCAGGCCGCTTTCCTACGGAGGGTTTCGGTGAGTTTGACGACACCCAGATTCCTGAAGCTGCCGCTGAATTCGAACCTCAGCCTGCGGGATCAGATCTGTGAAGTGGTGAGCGCTGCGATCACGTCCGAGTCTCTGGCATTCGACCGGCCATTGCCGTCATGCCGGGAGTTGGCCGAGCAGTTGGGCGTGTCCCGAAACACGGTCTTTGCCGCCTACAACCGGCTGGTAGACCTGGACCTGATCGTCTCCCGCGATCGGTCGGGGTACTTTGTCAATCCGCAGATGATCTCCCTGCAAGAAACGAAGCGGTCTGGCGACAAGGCTGGTGCACGCATCCCGTGCCCCGTTCGTTTCGGCACGAATGACCTGATGCCAGTCGTGAATCCACTGGATTGGCACGCCTATCCCTATCCGTTCATCTACAATCAGATCGACCCGGATTTGTTTCCCGTGGACGGTTGGCGAGAGTGCACGAGGCAGGCGCTCGGCCGCAAGCAGATGCCCACATGGGCAAGTGATTCCGTCGAGAGTGACAGCCCGCAACTGGTGCAACAACTGCGGCAGCGGTTATTGAACACGCGGGGAATCTACGCCGAAGACAATGAGATCTTGATCACCTTGGGGTCTCAGAACGCCCTGTTCATCATCGGCACAATTTTCTCGAGATTCGGGAAACCGATTGCACTCGAGAACCCGGGCTTCTTCGGTGCGCGCAACGCCTTTCACATGTCTGGAAACGAGTTGATTGGCGTCCCGATCGACGACGAAGGGCTGATCCCCACGGCTATTCCCACCGGGTGCCAATTGGTGTTCACAACGCCCAGCCATCAGTTCCCGACCATGGTCACAATGCCCCGTCAGCGGCGCGAAGAGCTGCTCGCCAAAGCGATCGAACAGGACTTTCTGATTGTCGAGGACGATTACGAAGCTGAGATGAACTATGTCGCCAAGGCATCGCCGTCGATCATGTCCATGGATGACACGGGCCGGGTCATCTATGTCGGCAGCTTGTCGAAGACACTGTCCCCGGGTATCCGTATGGGGTTCATCGTGGCGCACCGCGAGATCATCCGCGAAGCGCGCGTCGCCCGCGGCGTGATGATGCGTCACCCGCCGACCATTGTTCAGGAAATCACCGCGCTGTTCTTCCGCCTGGGACACTACGATGCTCATCTTCGAAACATCGAGCGGCGATATCAGAAGCGCTGGCACGCCATGAACGATGCGTTGACCAAGCATCTGGGCATGCTGGACCATACGCAGTCCGAAGGTGGAACATCGTTCTGGCTGACCGGGCCAGCAGGGTTTGACGCGGCAGAGCTTGCGCTGCGGCTGCGCAGCCGCGGCGTGTTGGTGGACCGGGGGCGCGACTATTATCTGAACTATGACGACAACCGCAGCTTCCGCCTGGGATTTGCCTATGTGCCCATGGCGAAACTGGAGGGAGGCATCGAAATCATTGCGCAAGAAGTGCAGGCGTTGCTCTGATTGCGTCCCGCCATCTGTCCCTTCGAAAGCGCCGACCTGTCTCTCACCGATTTGCACGATTCTCAGCTAGAGGAGTCGAAACGCCGGGCTCACGTGGCCTGAACGCACAAGAACAAAATTCGGGGAGGCGGTCCTTTGAAAGATCACATCGATGAGAATCCGAATGTGACGCCCTTTCGCTTTCACATTCCTGATCAAACCCTGTCCGACATCCTTGAGCGGGTGGCGTTGTACCCTTGGCACGAAATGCCCGATGACGGAGGCTGGGACTACGGAGCCAATCTGGATTACATGAAGGAGCTGTGCGCCTATTGGGTGGCTGATTTCGACTGGCGAGCTCAAGAAGATCGCATCAACAGCTTCTCCCATTTCAAGGCACCGGTGGATGGGATCGATATGCACTTCATCCACGAACAGGGCAGCGGCCCGAACCCGATGCCCCTGATGATCAGCCATGGATGGCCGGGCTCGGTTGTTGAATTCTTCGAATTGATCGAACCGCTGGCGCATCCTGAAAGGTTCGGCGGCAAACCCGAAGATGCCTTTACAGTGATTGCGCCGTCGCTCCCCGGGTTTGCTTTCTCAGGCCGCCCGCCGCGCCCCTATGGGCCAAGGAAAATGGCGAGTATAATCAACAGCTTGATGACCGATACTCTCGGTTATGATCGCTATCTGGCCCAGGGCGGTGACTGGGGCGGTGCGATTTGTTCATGGCTTGGGTTCGACCATGCCCCGGCCTGCGCGGCGATCCACATCAATGTCCTGACGATGCGTCATCCCGAAGGGCCGCAAACACCGCAAGAAGTCGCGTGGCAGGCAGAGTTCACCCGCGACCAGATCATGCAGGATGGCTACCGGACACAGCAGGCGACCCGGCCGCAAACCTTGAGCTACGCGATGATGGACAGCCCGGTCGGGATTGCTGCCTGGTTGGTCGAAAAGTTCCATGATTGGTCGGACATCCCGACAGGCGACATCGAAGCCGCCCATTCCAAGGACGCGCTTCTGACGAATATCATGGTCTACATCGCGACCCGTTCCTTCAACACCGCATCATGGATCTATTACGGCCGCCGCGAAGAAGGCGGGCGCGTGCTGTCGCCGGAAGGCCACCGGGTCGAGGTTCCGACGGGCTGCGCTGTGTTCCCGGCCGAGATACTGAACTGGGCCCCACGATCTTATGTCGAGCGGATCTACAATGTCCGGCACTGGACCGAGATGCCGCGCGGAGGACATTTCGCAGCCATGGAGGAGCCTGAGCTTCTGCTTGAAGACATTCGAAAATTCACCCGGTTGCTGCGTTAATGTCAACCTCGTCTAGTCTTAAAGCCCTCGCGGTTGTTCAGCGGCATGAGATGGTCCGTGCGGGCTTAAACCGGATTCAGCAATACATATCGCGGAGCGCCGTCGTCCAAGGAAAACCAAAGACTTAGTCCGGTCTGAAGGTTCCGATGACCTCCAACTCCTCACCAGGGCGCAGGCGCACGACCACGACTTCGCCCGGGATCGTATCCCTGGCTGTCAACGCCTTGATGTTCGCCGAATGCGTCACGAAGAGTGCCGTCTCGCTTCTTCGCATGCTGTCGAGCAGCTCAAGAATTCTTTCGGACGCGTCCGTGTCATCAGGCGCTGACGGATTGAGAGCAGGTTCGACGGATACAGGCCGCAGTTCAAGCGTCTTCGCCGTCTCAATGGATCGGCACCACTCTGACGTCGCGAGGACATCGATGTGGACGCCGGACCACTCGAAGACCTGCCCTAGCCGACGCGCAGTGTTGCGCTGACGCCGGTCTAGTGCTCGCTTGTCGACACAGTTCGCTCTTCCCAAAGCCAGCGGCTCGCCATTCGCCCCATCACCGGCCTGACGCATCAGGGCATGGGTCCAGCGATCCTCCATGAACTGCAAGATCTGCTCATTCGCTCGGCCTGAACTGGCGGCGAGCAGTCCAATCAGGAAAAGACCAACAGTCTTAAGTTTCACGACCTTTGCCATAGAGCTCCCTGAAAGCCCACCGGTTGCGCGCTGTCATCGAGGCGCTTGGTGGGAAATTGATTCTTCTGTGCAACATAGTGAGTTGAGGTCGCGACACCACCGCGCTCCTTGCGAATTGGACATGATGCGCCGGATTAACGCGTGATGACCCTTGTTGGATTTAGGGGATCGAACCTCTGAACAGTCACACTTGCGCATAAGCAGGCGCGCCAGTCATCGCGCTCTGGTCCTCTGGCTTCGCGTTCTGCAGAGTTACGATCCCAGAAAACGGCCTTAGTTCCCAAGCCGTGGCAGATCCTATTGCGGCAAGAATGCGCTGTCGTTTCGACCGGAAAGAACCCTGTCACGATAACCGTGGCACTTGGCAAGAACGAGGCGAGCAGGGTTCCTAAAGCGGAAGTGCGGATGCCTCCAATGACGAAACCTGCGCCTCTGTCTAAGCGAAGCCGCCCACGCAAACTGTTGAAACGCGGAAGACCCACGACGTCCAATGGTCGACCCGCACACCCAGGGTGCGCGGGTCCGCGACCGTGAGTGGCCGCGCGCCAAGAATCTACATCGAGTCTGGATTGATGATGCCGAGCGCATCAAGGTCGACCACGAGGCAGCTGTCATCATGTGGACCTGTGTCGAGCACATAGTCGTCGGTCGCCATATAGCGATGCTTGCTCCCGGCATCATGCGGCTCCCACGGCCAGGGGTCCGGATCCGGGTCATCGGGGTCGGGCGTGTACCCCACAACACTGAAATCAAACCGGTCCGCTCCGCCGACGAGCTTGGCCGGATGCGGAGTCGGGTTGGCCTCGACGACACCGCGCTCAACGGTCAGATCGTCTTTGTGAGCGGCTACGAATTCGGCTTGCTGCAACTCTCGAAGATTGTCTTCCATCTTTCCTTCCTTTCGTTTTGTGGGCTCAAGAACGCGCCGAAGCGCAGCTCGGAGTCTCTGTGGCTCAACCTCCGGTGGCTACGAGGGCTGTCATTGCCTGGAGCGGGCGCGCGTGCAGTCTGAAGAACGACCCGTGAGGTGCCACTGCAGCGAACGCAGCGCCGGAAGGCCAGGGAACTGAGGCGATCTGGGAACCGCTGGTATACTCAGAGATTCAGCGACCGGGTCTGTCTTGTTTCCAGGCGAGATGTGGTCGACACTGCAACCAGACACTCCGCTGTCGTTCCTTGCAGCGGTCAACACCGCGTCCGGCGCGATCAGGCGAAGCTTGGTGGCCGCGCTCATTTGCATGTTCGGTCCCGGCATCTGATGGTGTGGACCGAGGATCTGCGTGGTACTCTCTCTCCATCGATCCCAATCGATCAACGGCGCCGAAGAGTATCGCGGTAACAACTGTTCCAGCTGCCCAGATGAGACTGTCGAAGTCCGAGCAGTCTATGGAGTTGATATTGCTGCAAACATCGGGGGTTCAATCGTAACAGCTGGAGGTGAGCTCGATCAGTTGAAAAAAACCTTTTATTAACGCGAGTTAGCGTTATACGGGCGCTGCAACACAGCAGACCAAGGATAAGAAAAATGGTTGAGAGCAACACAGAACACAGCGCGTTACTCGAGCTTACCTCAGGGATCGTGTCGGCGCATGCCGCGAATAATCACGTCCCCGCGTCCGATCTGGCCGAGTCGATCCAGTCTGTATATGCGACCCTCGTTAGTCTTAGCTCAGAACCCAAAGAGCTCGAGGTCGAGCTTGTGCCTGCCGTACCAGTCAAGAAGTCGATCACCGACGAATACATCATCTGCCTCGAAGATGGCAAACAACTGAAGATGTTGAAGCGCCATCTCAAGACAGCCTACGACATGACGCCCGAGGAATACCGTGCGAAGTGGGGTCTATCTTATGATTACCCGATGGTGGCACCGGCTTATGCACGCAAGCGACAGGAACTGGCGAAGAAGATCGGCCTCGGGCGCAAGCCTGCCGCAGCAACACCTAATAAAACACCGTTGAAGCAGCGACCGAAGCGGAAGTGATCAGGTCGTTGGTTTCACCCCAAGGTCATTCGTACGTTAAATTTTGAACTGCCCTGTCTTGGGCGTGAAAACCGATCACTTCCGATTGGATCGACTCTGAACTTCGTATTGGCCAACGCGCCAATCGTTTTATCAACGACTGGAATTAGGCGATCCAACAGATCGGACATTCCAAGCACCGAGCCATGAACTATTCTCGCAACCTAACAAAGAATCTTCAGGAGTCTTAAGAATTAGAGGCCCGTCGTTAATCGAACGGAAGAGGTTGGTTTGTTGGGTGGATTATGAATCAAGGTGATGCGGGTTTCTTATATTTATCAATGATTTAAATAGCGCTTATGGAGCGGGTGAAGGGAATCGAACCCTCGTCTTAAGCTTGGGAAGCTCCTGCTCTACCATTGAGCTACACCCGCATCGGGGCGGTAGATACTTCCGCTGACCGCACTGCGCAAGTGGGGCACACCATGCGCCGCGCATCAGACTCCGAAGAACCGGCGCAGGATGTCGTGGTAGATTGCCGAGAGCTTGCGGATATCCTCGATCGGGACCCGTTCATCGACCTGATGCATCGTGTCGCCGACAAGCCCGAACTCCAGAACCGGACAGATGTCCTTGATGAAGCGCGCATCCGAGGTGCCGCCACCGGTCGTCAGCGCCGGGCGTTCCAGCACGTGGTCGGTGATGACATCAACCGGGATCTCGGTCAGCGGGCCGGGTTCGGTCAGAAAGCTCTCGCCCGAAACCTTCCAGTCGAGCTGATAGGCTGCTCCGGTGTTCCGAGTTTCGCGATCGCAGATCTGGTCGGCCCAGATCATGATGCTGTCTGAAGTGTGCTGATCGTTGAAGCGGATGTTGAAGACGGCGCGCCCGTCCGCAGGGATCACGTTCGAAGCTGGGTTTCCGACATCAATCGACGTGAGCGCCAGGGTCGAGGGCTGAAAATGCGTCGACCCCAGATCCATCGGTGTATCGGCAAGCGCTGCGCAAATGCGCGACAGTACCGGAAGCGGGTTCACGGCACGTTCGGGATAGGCTGTGTGACCTTGGCTGCCCGCAACGGTCAGCGTACCCGTCATCGATCCGCGGCGCCCGATCTTGACTGTGTCACCCAGCATGTTGACCGAGGTCGGCTCGCCGACGAGGCAGAAATCAGGTCGCTCTCCGGTCTCTCGCATCCAGTCCAGGATCGCGACCGTGCCATCGGTCGATGGGCCTTCTTCGTCTCCGGTGATCAACAGGGCGATCGAGCCGTCTGGCGGCGTCTGCGCGACCAGGTTGGCCGCCGCCGCTGCGAAGGCGGCAACACCCGATTTCATGTCGACAGCCCCTCGACCCCACAGAACACCATCCTCCTGATCTGCCGAGAATGGACTGTGTGTCCAGGCGTCGATGTCGCCCGGAGGCACCACGTCGGTGTGGCCTCCGAAGGCGAAGACTGGGGTGCCGCTGCCCCAGCGCGCATAGAGATTGCTGACGCCGCCCCGGTCGATCCGCGTGCAGTGAAATCCGCGTGCGGCCAGCAGATCCGTCAGCAGGGTGATCGCCCCAGCTTCGTCCGGCGTGACCGAGGGACAGCGGATCAGGTCGGCGGTCAACGCCACCGGGTCGACAATCTGATTCATGGGCCAGCCTCCGTTCGGCCCACGGGTAGCGCAGCCATAATACCGGATGCAAGACGCAGTGGCGCTCAGTCGTCGAAGGTCTGGATCTGCGTCACGATCACGGCGTTCTCGGCCAGCGCCCGGTCCATCAGGGCGGCATCCTCGGGCGTGATCTTCTCGCCCTCGGCCTCGCGTTCGGCCCGCGTGCCATAGACATCAACCTCGAGTGGCGACATGCCGGCCTGGCGCAACACGTTGACGGTCTCGTCGACGGCATTCTTCTCGTCGCGCCCTGCCGAGAAGCACAGGATCGCCGCTCCGGTGGTGCCCTCTGGCAAGCCGTCATCCTCGGCTCGGCCGACCTGCACCATCAGTGTATAAACCTCGGGGTCGGCCATCACGGGTCCTTCGTCGCAGGGAGACGTCCGGGCGGTTGTATAGAGAGCACCGAGCGCCTAGACCAGCGCGGTGGCTGTGGATCTGAACATCATCGAGATTGCCGCTGACGGTGCCGAGACGGAGCCGCCACTGGTCGTAGCGCACGGGTTGTTCGGCTCGGCGAAGAACTTCAGTTCGCTTGGACGCAAACTCGCGGACGGACGGCGCGTGGTACTGGTCGACATGCGCAATCACGGCGAGAGCCCTTGGGACGACGATGTGACCTATCCGGCGATGGCCGAGGACCTGGCCGACGTTATTCGGACGCATTGCGGTGGCCGCGCCGTGGTGCTGGGCCACTCGATGGGCGGCAAGGCGGCGATGGCACTGGCCTTGGAACACGAAGATCTCTTGGCCGGGCTGATTGTCGCCGACATCGCACCGATCGCCTATGATCACACACACCAGCCGTTCATCACTGCGATGCGTGCGGCGGATCTGACGGGTGTGACCCGGCGGTCCCAGGTCGATCCGATGCTGGCCGATGCGATTCCGATCGACATGATGCGGGCGTTCATCTTGCAGAACCTGCTGATCGAGGATGGCACCGCGCGCTGGCGACTGAACCTCGTCGCGTTGGACGAGGGGATGCCCGATCTGATCGGCTGGCCGCGCGCGTTGATGGAGACGCAGTTCGGTGTGCGCGCCCTGTTCGTCTATGGCGGTGCGTCGGATTACATGTCGCCGCTCTTGCAGCCGCGCGTGCTGGAGCAGTTCCCAAAAGCGCAGTTCGACGCCATCCCGGGTGCGGGCCATTGGCTGCACGCCGAGAAACCAGCCGAATTCCTGTCGATCGTATCGGGTTGGCTGGACTCCCTTTGATCGTCCGACGTGCTGCCGTCAGGTCGTCAGAG
Source organism: Pseudomonadota bacterium (assembly GCA_038534135.1). GTDB lineage: Bacteria > Pseudomonadota > Alphaproteobacteria > Rhodobacterales > Rhodobacteraceae > Thermohalobaculum. Next base: position 161,251 of record JBCAXJ010000001.1, read on the forward strand.
CCTCGCCAAAAGAAAAGTGTCTTTCGCCGTTTTGAGGTTACGCCAAGGGATCGTCGTCGTCGATCAACGAGGCTGTCGGCGTATCGCTCTCCACCTGCACGGTTTTCACGACACGGCTGATCGAAACCTTCCAGTAGCGGTCATCTTCCAATATCTCTGGCGGCAGCGCTTCGCGGTTCAGCGTGCGGCGCGTTTGTTCGACGACCCGCACGGTGAAGTCTGCACCTTCGGTTTGACCCGTCTCGGTGATCTGATCCTTGAGCTCGGCTTCCCGCGCCTTAAGCCGTTTCATCTCGGCGCGAATGTGCCCAAGCTCATCAGCGGGTGAGATATTGCGGCGGTCGGTCAAGCGGCCTCGGCAACCGTTTCTCCGACCAGTGCCGTGATGTCGGCCATGATCCGGTTCAGCTCGAAGTCCTTCGGGGTGTAGACCCGCGCGACGCCCTTGGCCTTCAGCGCTGCGGCGTCTTCGTCCGGGATGATACCGCCGACGACAAGCGGGATGTCGTCGATGCCCTGCTCGCGCATCTGCGCAAGGATGTCGGTGATCAGTTCCATGTGGCTGCCGGAAAGGATGCTCAGCCCGATGACGTGGACCGATTCCTCCAGCGCGGCATTGACGATCTGGGCGGGCGTCAGGCGGATGCCTTCGTAGACGACCTCCATCCCGCAATCGCGCGCCCGCACGGCAATCTGCTCGGCGCCGTTCGAGTGTCCATCGAGACCCGGCTTGCCAACTAGAAACTTGATCCGGCGGCCTAGTTGCGCCGAAACCGTGTCGACATCTGCACGGATTGCATCCAGCCCGTCCGACGAAGTGGCCATTGCCTTACCGACACCGGTGGGTGCGCGATACTCGCCGAAGACCTCACGCATCACACGGCCCCACTCGCCGGTCGTCACGCCTGCCTTCGCGGCAGCGATCGAGGCGGGCATGATGTTCCGGTTTTCCTGTGCCGCGGCCCGCAACTCGGTCAGTGCGGCCTCTGCGGCGGCTGCATCACGGCCATCGCGCCAGGTTTTCAAACGGTCGATCTGTTCGGCTTCAACCGCTGGGTCGACGACCAGAATGCCACCTTCACCGGTGGTGAGCGGGGATTGTTCGGTCTCAAGGTACTTGTTCACGCCGACGACCGTTGTCTCTCCAGACTCGATCCGGCCCAAACGCTCGGTGTTCGAGGAAACGAGCGCACTTTTCATGTAGTCGATCGCCGCGACCGCGCCGCCCATCTCGTCGATCCGGGCAAGCTCGGCGCGGGCGCCTTCCTTGAGTTGCTCGACCTTGGCGTCCACCACCGGCGAGCCGTCGAACAGATCGCCGTATTCCAGCAGGTCCGTCTCAAAGGCGAGGATCTGCTGGACGCGCAGTGACCATTGCTGGTCCCAGGGGCGCGGCAGGCCAAGCGCCTCGTTCCAGGCGGGCAGCTGCACGGCGCGGGCACGGGCGTTCTTTGAGAGCGTCACCGCCAGCGTCTCCAGCAGGATGCGGTAGACGTTGTTCTCGGGCTGCTGCTCGGTCAATCCGAGCGAGTTGACCTGCACGCCGTATCGGAAGCGGCGCAGTTTCGGATTGTCGACGCCGTAGCGATGCTCGCAGATCTCGTCCCACAGGTCGACAAAGGCGCGCATCTTGCACATCTCGGTGACGAACCGGATGCCCGCATTCACGAAGAAACTGATGCGCCCGACGACGCCGGGGAAATCCGCGTCGCTTATCGCGCCAGAGGCTTTCACCGTATCCAGCACAGCGATCGCGGTGGCCAGCGCATAGGCAAGCTCCTGCTCTGGTGTCGCGCCTGCCTCTTGCAGATGATAGGAACACACATTCATCGGGTTCCACTTTGGCACGTCCGAGTAGCAGTAGGTCGCAACGTCCGAGATCAACCTTAACGACGGCGCTGGCGGGAAGACGTATGTGCCGCGCGACAGGTACTCCTTGATGATGTCGTTCTGCACCGTGCCGGTCAGTTTGGTGATGTCCGCACCCTGTTCCTCGGCGACTGCTACATACATCGCCAGCAGCCAGGCGGCGGTCGCGTTGATCGTCATGGACGTGTTCATTGTCTCGACCGGGATCTGGTCGAACAGCGTGCGCATGTCACCCAGATGGCTGACGGGTACGCCGACCTTGCCGACCTCACCGCGTGCCAGCGGGTGATCGCTGTCATACCCTGTCTGGGTCGGCAGATCGAAGGCCACGGAAAGGCCCGTCTGCCCCTTGCAAAGATTGGACCGGTACAGCTCGTTCGACTTGGCCGCCGTCGAGTGTCCGGCATAGGTTCGGAAGAGCCAGGGGCGGTCGCGGGTCGTCTCGGTCATCGGTCGAATCCTTTGGCTGTCAGCCGGATTATGGTGCGTTGCAGCGGAGATATCCTGACAAATATAATTTCGCAAGACAGTTTATGAGGGGAATAATCTTGCGAGAAGACTTCGCATGACGGATATGCACCCGCGCACATTGCCCACGAACGGCTATGCCCTCACATCAACACACACCTTCCAACCTAAAGTGAACGGGAGCCAAGCATGGACAGACCTCCAGTCGTATTGCAGCGGGCAGACTGGGCGCGGACGCCGGATCTCTGGTCCGGTCGCGCCGAAGGCAAAGCTCTTGGGACGGATGTCACGGTGCTGTTCTTCTCGTCGGAGGAGGTTGGCGATGGCCCGCCGCTGCACGTGCATCCCTATGATGAAGTGTTCATCCTGCGCGCGGGTCGGGCGCGCTTCACCATCGGCGATCTGGTGCTCGACGCCGAGTCCGGGCAGATCCTGATGGCGCCCGCCAACATGCCCCACAAGTTCGAAGTGCTCGGCCCCGGGCGGTTCGAGACGACGGACATCCATCTCAGCCCGGAATTCATCCAGACGAACCTGGAATAGTCTGACGCTGGACACCCTCGGGACAATCGACGACGGTCCCGATATGTGGGAGAGCGTTTCCGTACCCGTCTGGGCCGTATGGCTCACGGCCATCCTTGCGACAATCGCGCTGCTGGATCGCGTGATCGGTCCGTCGCTGCGCTGGATGTTCCGTCGGCGGGTCAATCGGGCGATCGACCGGTTAAACGAGCGTTTGCAGGTCAAGATTCAGCCCTTCAAACTGACGCGCCGACAGGTGCTGATCGAGCGGTTGGTCTACGATTCCGAAGTCATGGCCACGGTCGAGGCGCACACCGAAGAAACCGGCATGCCGCGCGATGCGGCGGTCGCGCTGGTCGAGACCTATGCGCGCGAGATCGTACCCTCGTTCAGCGCGTACGCTTATTTCGCGGTCGGTGCCCGGATTTCGCGCTGGATCGCGCAGGCGTTCTACCGCGTGCGCCTGGGCGCATTCAACGAAGCTGCGTTGAGGACCGTGGACCCGAACGCGACGATCGTCTTCGTGATGAACCATCGCTCGAATGTCGACTATCTGTTGGTGACCTATCTGGCGTCGACGCAATCCGCGCTCTCTTATGCTGTCGGGGAATGGGCGCGCGTCTGGCCGCTCAGCCGGATCATCCGAGCCATGGGCGCCTATTTCATCCGCCGCCGCTCGCGCGACGCGCTCTACCGCAAAGTGCTTGCGCGATATGTGCGCATGGCCACGGACGCCGGTGTGACGCAGGCGATCTTTCCCGAAGGCGGATTGAGCCGCGATGGCAAGCTCCAACCGCCGAAGCTCGGGTTGCTCAGCTACATCGTCGGTGGATTCGACCCCGGCGGAGAGCGTGATGTCGTCTTTGTTCCGGTCGGCTTGAATTATGACCGTGTGCTCGAGGATCGGATACTCCTTGCGGCGGGCGATGCCGTGCACGGCGAGACTCGCTTTCGCGTGAGCCCGTCAACCGCACTTGGCTATATCGGACGGCTGATCTGGCTACGGCTCACCGGCCGTCTCTACCGGTTTGGCTATGCATGCGTCAGCTTCGGTGCACCGCTGTCCTTGCGTGCCTTTCTGGAAAGCGTCGAGGACGAGACCCGCGTGCAAGACCTTGGCGAAGAACTGACCCGCCGGATCGGGCAGGTGGTGCCCGTCCTGCCGGTGAGCCTGCTGGCGCGGGTTCTGCTGGAAGCGGACCGCCCGCTGTCGACCTTCGATCTGAAACTGAATGTCTCGGATCATCTCGATGCGCTGCACGCGCGCGGCGCGCACAGCCATATCCCGCGCGCCGATCTGGACTACGCGGTCGAGGTCGGGCTGCGGATGCTGCTGCTGCGGAGCCTTGTCGTTGAGACGGACGACGGCCTCGCGGTAGCACCCGGCGAAGATGTGGTGTTGGAGTTTTACGCCAACGCAATCGGTCACCTCTAGGCTGGTCATAGACGAAACCTATGGGATGCGGCGTTGACTGTTGCGGCGCAGCACGGGAATGTTGCAGGCGCTCAAAGATTCCGGTTGCAGACCCACATAGGGAAATGTAAGCAACGATTCGAGTTGCAAAACGAACGAATGTTGCGCAATTTTATTGCGTCAGATGATGGAGACACGAAATGGACGGTGCGGCCATGCCCGAAGCTCCTGCCAAGGACCTCTACGATATCGGCGAGATCCCGCCCCTGGGCCACGTGCCGAAGCAGATGCGTGCCTGGGCGATCCGGCGTGAACGCCACGGCCCGCCGGAAGAGGCCATGCAGGAAGAGATTGTCGATACGCCGATCCTCGACAGCCATGAAGTGCTGGTTCTCGTGATGGCGGCGGGCGTCAACTACAACGGCGTCTGGGCAGGTCTGGGCGAGCCGATCTCGCCCTTCGACGGGCACGGCGCGGACTATCACATCGCCGGATCGGATGCGTCAGGCATCATCTGGGCGGTCGGCGACAAGGTAAAGCGCTGGAAAGTCGGCGACGAGGTCGTCATTCACTGCAACCAGGACGACGGCGACGACGAGCACTGCAATGGCGGTGATCCGATGTACTCGCCCAGCCAGCGGATCTGGGGATACGAGACGCCGGACGGGTCATTCGCGCAGTTCACCAACGTTCAGGCCCAGCAGCTGATGCCGCGTCCGAAGCATCTGACTTGGGAAGAATCCGCCTGCTACACGCTCACGCTGGCGACGGCGTACCGGATGTTGTTCGGGCACGAACCGCATGATCTGAAACCGGGCGACAACGTTCTTGTCTGGGGCGCGTCGGGCGGCCTGGGATCCTATGCGATCCAGCTCATCAACACGGCGGGCGCGAATGCAATTGGTGTCATCTCGGACGAGGATAAGCGGCAGTTCGTCCTGGACCTCGGCGCCAAGGGCGTCATCAATCGCAAGGACTTCAAGTGCTGGGGGCAACTGCCCACGGTGAACACGCCGGAATACAAGGAGTGGTTCACTGAGGCGCGCAAGTTCGGCAAGGCGATCTGGGACATCACCGGCAAGGGCAACAATGTCGATATCGTCTTCGAACACCCCGGCGAGGCGACCTTCCCGGTGTCGACCTTCGTGGTGAAGAAGGGTGGCATGGTCGTGATCTGCGCCGGGACCACTGGTTACAATTGCACGTTTGATGTCCGCTACCACTGGATGCATCAGAAACGCTTGCAGGGCAGCCACTTCGCGAACCTGATGCAGGCCTCGGCCGCCAATAAACTGATGATCGAACGGCGCCTCGATCCCTGCATGTCCGAGGTTTTCGATTGGCGGGATATCCCGGCGGCGCACACGAAGATGATGAAGAACGAGCACAAACCGGGTAATATGGCGGTGCTGGTGTCTGCGCCCGCGACAGGTCTGAGAACGGTCGAGGACGCACGAGCGGCCTTGGACTGAGAACTGACACCTGATAAATTGTGACGATGACCGGCGGCAGAGCCCGCCGGGACCGTCAGCCACACTGATCCGACGACTAAGGCCGGTCCAGCGGCGCCAGTCTGATCGGCTTGAACTTGGCTTCAGTCGTCTCAGCCTGATCGACACCGCCACTAGCCTTGCAGTGTGTATCGACGGGTCCTCAGCACGTCCGTTCGACGCTTCCGCTGTCTGAGACCGTAACCGGGCAACGTCATCGAATTTCAAGATCGCCTTCTTTGATCCAGGGCGCACCGCTCATTGGCCGTCTTGCGCGAGCGCGCGCTCGGCCTCTCGGTCAGACCGCCTTGCGGCCTCTCATCAAGCCGCGTTCTTCTTGCAGCCGAACCGAAACACGGCCTTGCCGTGCTCACTGCTCTCCAGCAGCAAGAAGCACTCGCAGACGTCGATGTTGAACTCATGGTACTGGCCGACGTGGAACAAGCGTCTGCGATCCGCGAAGGTTGCAATCACCGAGCCTGCGGCCAGGGACTGAACGCTCATCATCAGTTTCGGTGCGACCAGAGCGTAAGCGACATTGGCCTCTGTCACCTCGACCCGCGCGTCCGCCACGTAACCGTTCATCGTTTGCTGTCTCAGGACGGACGCTTCCAACGCGTGGCGGCTGGCGCGGTCCTCGGCTTCCCTGAGGGCTTCGCGATGCAGGGCAAGTTCGGATTCGCGTATGGCGTGGGTCGTGCGCTCGGACTGCAGTTGCGCTTTCAGTTCCTGCAGGCGCACCTCATGATCGCCCTGCGGCGCGTGCGCCGGGAACACAAGAATCGTGCAGACGACCGCAAGCGCGGACGCCACGACGGCAACCCCGAAACTCCAGAACATAAGCCCCTCCACTCTGTTCCATGGACAAAACTGCCCTGTCTTTGAGGGGAAGAGTTTGACTTTAATGTGACAAAAACATGAGAGCGCGAACATCAACCGTAACATGTCGCGCGGCGCCTTGTCGGATCACGCCGCCCCGCACCAGGCTTGAACGAAATCGGTGAACAGCCGGACCTTTGCCGACAAATGGCGTGCGGGGGGGTAGACGACCTGCAACATGCGTGGCGGCAGTGTGTATTGGTCCAGGACCGGGACGAGGCGGCCCGCATCCAGGTCCGAACGAACAGCATATTCCGGCATGATCGCGATGCCGAGCCCGGCACACGCGCCCGCGAGGATCGTCTCCAAGTTGTTGGCCATCAGAACGGGGCGGACTCGAACCGTCACCGGACCTTCGGGGCCTTGCAGCGTCCAGTTTGGCGTGGCGGCATCCTGACGCTGATGCAGGACAGCGTGCGTGCGCAGGTCTTCGACCGTCCGTGGGGCGCCGTGGCGTGAGACATAGGCGGGGCCGGCACAGAGAAGATAGTCAAGCCGCAGAATCCGGTGATCGACCAACGTCGTCGTCTCGTCCGGTTCCGCGATCCGAATAACCAGATCATAGCCCTCGGACACCGGGTCGACGATCCGGGCCTCGAACGTAATCTCGATTTCGACTTTCGGATGCGTCGTCATGAACGCCGTGACGAGCGCCGAGAAGTCGAGATCACCGAACGGAAGCGGGGCGTTGATCCGTAGCGTCCCAACCGGTTCGGTGCGCACCGAACTGACCGTGCGTTCCATTTCGTCCAGATCGTCAAGCACCTGACGTGCGCGCTCGTAGAACGCCATGCCGCTGCTGGTGGCCGAGACCGACCGCGTGGTTCTGTTCAGGAGCTGCACACCGAGACGCTCCTCGAGACCGATCACCAGCCGGTTCACCGAGGATCGCGACTGTCCGGCCTGCCGCGCTGCGGCCGCAAAGCCACCCGCCTCGACAACTGCCGTGAACGCGCGGAGCTCGGAGAACCTGTCCATGTCTCAGTTGGTGCGAAATTCAGGACAGTCTGTCAATAATTGCATTCATTGTCGCAAGATGGGCGTGCACCGACATTGGTCCCCGGAACGCAACCAATGGAGGCCATCATGCAGACCATCAGACCTTCTGCCGATCGTGGCCGTGCCAACTTCGGCTGGCTCGACTCGCGCCATACGTTCTCGTTCGGCCAGTACATGGATCCGGACCATATGGGGTTCGGCCCGTTGCGCGTGATCAACGAGGACAAGGTCGATCCCGGCGCAGGTTTCGGCACGCACGGTCATGCGGATATGGAGATCCTGTCGATCGTCCTGGACGGTGCGCTGGAACATAAGGATTCCGAAGGAAATGCCGAGGTGATCCGTCCCGGCGACGTGCAGCGGATGACGGCGGGCACGGGCGTCCGGCACTCGGAGTACAACGCCTCCCAGACCGATCCGGTGCATTTCCTGCAGATCTGGATCATTCCGGAAAAGGACGCGTTGGCTCCGGGCTACGAGCAGACGTCGCTTCCGTTGGCCGAGACACCGGGAACCTTGCGTCTTCTGGGGTCCCGTGACGGGCGGGATGGGTCGGTCACGATCCACCAGGATGTCGACCTTTACGGCGCCAAGCTGTCCGAAGGCGACCGCCTGACCCACGTGATCGGGCCACGGCGCGGCGTCTGGGTGCAGATGATCCGCGGTACCATCAAGGCGAACGGTGATGTCATCTCGGCCGGCGACGGGCTGGCACTGATCCGCGAGCCAGACATCGCCATCACAGCTCAGGAGGACGCTGAGTTCCTGCTGTTCGACATGGCTGTCTAATGCGGGCCGCGGACCGCTCAGCGCTTCGCGGCACGCAGTTTTCCGGGCGAGACCCCGAGTTTCGCCCGGAAGACGTCCGTCATGTGGCTTTGAGAGGCGAATCCGCAGCGATGCGCGATCCGGGCGAGCGGCTCCATCGTCGTCTCGACGAGGTCGCGGGCCAGGGCCACACGTCGCGCCAGCACGTATTGATAGGGCGTCTGCCCGGTCGTTTCCTTCATCGCGACGCGGAGGGCTGTGGTAGACAGGCCCGCCGCCTCGGCGAGACGCTCAAGCCCGATCTGGGCGCCTTGCGTCTCGTCGATGAGTTCGTCGAGCCGTCGCAGGGTGCGTGCCGGGAGCCGTCCGGGCGTCTTCTCAGCCGGGTGAAGATGCCCGTCGGCGATCCGCCAAAGCTCGTGGATCAAGGCAAACGACAGCGAATCCACGTAGAGCCGATCGCAGCTGGCCCGCGCGCAATCGGCCAGCTTGCTGCAGAGGTTCGCGACCAAGGGCGAGCGGAAGGGGCGCACGTCAAGCCGTGCGAACACCTCACCCACATTGGCGTTGAAGTCCGTCGTCGTGGCCTTCACCACCTCGCTCTCGATCGCGAAGACGGAGACATCCAGCGGATTGAATACTTGGGATTCGTACGAGAGGTTCGGCGGACGCAGGATCAAGTCGCCTGGTGTGAACTCCTGGGTCGGCCGCTCGAAGCCCGGATACCGGTGCTTGATCTTCGTCGGTGTATTGATCAGCGCGAGTGCGGAATACTTGGCGGGAAGCCCCTCGATCCGCTGTGGAGAGAACTGCATCTCGAGAACGCCGACCGAGAGCGTGCCGACCTTGGCCCGCTCGCGAATTGCATGCTGGAAGCGCGGAGCAGTGGCGATTTCTTCGAACGAATGCACTTGATGCCTCCTTCCGTCTCGACCTTCCGCCTTGTGGAAGTAGTTCCCGAATTATCACGTGCAAGGGTTCAAGACTTGCCAAGGCGTGCTCGGCGACGATCCCACAGAATCTGGAAAAATCGGACAAGAATCCGGAAGAGACCCAGACCCAGGAGCGCCATCTACTCCCCTGTCTGGGACAAAGGTCCAGCCTGAACACCAACCCTGATCCGGCGGCCGGGCAGGCCGACCAATGCTGAAAAGGAGACTAGACATGACCGCGAAACTGCAAGTCCTGACCCCGCAGAACTGCCAGCTGATCTTCATCGATCAGCAACCGCAGATGGCCTTTGGCGTGCAGTCGATCGACCGCCAGACGCTGAAGAACAACGTCGTCGGCCTGGCCAAGGCCGCAAAGACCTTCGATGTCCCGACAATCATCACGACGGTCGAGACCGAGAGCTTCTCGGGCCACACCTATCCCGAACTGCTCGAGGTGTTTCCGGAGACCCCGCTGCTCGAACGGACCTCGATGAACTCGTGGGATGATCAGAAGGTCCGCGATCACCTGGCCCAGAACGGGCGCAAGAAGGTCGTCGTGTCGGGCCTGTGGACCGAGGTCTGCAACACCACTTTCGCCCTCAGCGCCATGCTGGAAGGCGGTTACGAGATCTACATGGTTGCCGATGCGTCGGGCGGCACATCGATGGATGCGCACAAATACGCCATGGACCGTATGGTGCAGGCCGGTGTGGTGCCGATGACCTGGCAGCAGGTGCTGCTCGAGTGGCAGCGCGACTGGGCGCACAAGGACACCTACGATGCCACGACCGGCATCGCCAAGGAGCACGGCGGCGCCTACGGCATGGGCATCGATTACGCCTACACCATGGTCCACAAGGCGCCCGAGCGGGTCACGCATGGCGAGCGTCTGGATCCGGTCGCCGCACCGGTGGCTGTCGCCGCCGAATAAGCGGTTCGGTCTGCCCGGCATCGTCCCTGGGCCGGGCAGGCTCCTACGAAGACTCCGAGCTTGACGCCAGCGCCCGGCGGTATGCCGTGGGCGTCAGGCCAAGCTCTTGCCGGAAGGCCGTGGTCAGATGAGACGGATTGGCAAAGCCGCAGCGCATCGCAATCTCGGACGCGGACAGATCCGTCTCTGTCAGCAGCGAGCGCGCACGGGCGATGCGGCGCGACCGGATATAGTCGCGCGCCGGCATCCCGAAGCTGTGCGTGAACGCGCGCGAAAAGTGCGCCCGGCTCAGGCCTGCGGCATCGACGAGGTCGCTGACGCGGATGCTGTCCTCCAGGCACTCCTCCACCATGTTGGCAATCCGCCGAACCAATGCAGGCGAAAGCATCTCCGGCCCGTCGGTTTGCTCGGAAGACTCCGTCAGGTGCCAGCTCAGCAACCGCGTCAGCAGCGCGCCGGTCAGTGTATCAAGATAGGCGCCCGTTCCGACCGGCTCTGCGATCATGCAGCGCCGCATTTCGGCAAAGAGCGCGCTCATCGCCGGGTCTATGGTCTTGAACATCAGATCCAGCCCGGACCAACCGGGTACGACAGACGCAGCGATCCGGTCGACCCGGTTCTCAGAGATCCCGAGCGCGATGAACTCCAACGGCGTCGACTGGACCACACGCACCCGCTGACCGGGCGGCACGATGCAGCTCGTGCGGGCATCGATCCGCCAGTGTGCGATAGACTCCGCGCCGATCGCACTCCGCCCGTCTGCTCCCGTGAACGCGTGGATCAGCACGTAGTGCGGCACTCGGTAATGCACTTCATACGTGATCGCCGGGTGCAGATGATACTCGACGTCCGCCGTGTGCACGGACAAGCCCCAGTTCGGCAACCGGGTCAGGGCAGGTCCATTGATGCTGATGAACCGGTCGTCGGCGACATCGATTCCCGAGATCCGGGTCGTCGTGAATGCAGGCGTGTTCACAGCTCGCTCCTGACAGGCGTGTCACCAACCATCATGAAAAAAATCGCACAACTGTACAATTTCGTTTCGAAAGATGAAAGTCAACGCACACAGGCATTCCAGATCTTATCGGCGAGAGCAAACGTTTCCTTGCCTCTGCAAGGCGCTCTCAACGCTGAAACATGATCAAAAGGAGAAGTAATGTGACCAACTTCAACGAAATGCTGACGTCAGACAATTGTGCGCTTGTGCTTATCGATTTTCAGCCCGCGATGTACCAGGGCGTCCAAAGCCACGACCGTCTCACTGTGATGCACAACGTGCAGGCGCTGGCCCGTGCGGCGCGCGTGTTTGGCCTGCCGACCATTCTTACCACAGTTGCGAAGGACAGCTTTTCGGGTCCGTTCATGGAAGAAGTGACCGAGCTTTTCCCCGGGCTCGACATCATTGACCGGACCTCGATCAACGCGTGGTTGGACCCGAATTTCCGCGCAGCCATCAAGGCGACCGGGCGCGAGAAGATCATCCTGGCGGGCCTCTGGACCTGTGCCTGCGTCTCGTTCCCGACCTTCGACATGCTTGAGGAAGGATTCGAGATCTACGTGCCGACCGATGCGTGCGGCGACACCTCGCCGGAAGCGCACGAACGCGCTGTCGTACGGCTCGAGCAGGCCGGGGCCGTCCCGATCACGGCCCTGCAAACGGTGTTCGAGCTGCAGCAGGACTGGGCGCGGGGCGAGACCTACGACGGCGTGATGGACATCCTCTACCGCCACAGCCCCTACGGCATTCAGGTTCACTTCTCGAAATGGGCACTCGGTCCCGAAGCCTCGGAGGCGAGCTCGGCCGCGGCCTGAAACACCGGCCGGGATCCGGCGCGGTCCCGGCCCTCAACCCAAGGAGTATGAATGATGCGACTGACAAGACGTGACTCACTGAAACTTGGTGGTGCGGCAGCCAGCACGGTCCTGATCGCTCCGCAAGCTGGTCTGGCGCAGAACGGTGCGGCAGATCTGGTGCTGCTGAATGGCCGCATCACAACGATGGATCCGGCCCGGCCCGAGGCGACGGCGCTTGCCATCCGCGACGGCATGTTCACCGCCGTTGGCAGCGATGATGAGGTTCGTAGCCAGATCGGCCAGTTCACCCAAGTGATCGATGCCAAGGGGCAGCGCGTCATCCCGGGTCTCAACGACAGCCACACCCATGCGATCCGCGGGGCGGTGAATTACAATCTGGAAGTCCGCTGGGACGGCGTCGACAGCCTGGAAGAAGCGCTGCACCTGCTGCGCATGCAGGCCGACCGCACGCCCGACGGCCAGTTCATCCGCGTCGCGGGCGGGTTCTCGGAATTCCAGTTCAAGGAAAAACGCCTGCCGACGGTCGCAGAACTGGATGCGGTCGCGCCCAATCATCCGGTGCTGATCCACCACCTCTACAAGCTGACACTGCTGAACTCCAAGGCGGTCGCGTACTTCGGCTATGACACGTCCGGCCACCCGCAGTATCCCGGTGGCATCATCGAGAAAGACGCGGGCGGCAATGCTACGGGCCGCGTGCTGGCAGCACCATCCGGTCTGGTCATGTACAAGACCCTGTCGGCGGCGCCCAAGCTGTCGATCCGGGACCAGATCAACTCGTCACTGCAATACTTCGACACACTGAACGGGCTGGGCATCACCTCGGTCTCGGACGCGGGCGGCGGCGGCATGGAGTTTCCCGATGCCGATCCCTACAAGGTCATCCGCTGGCTGCGCGGCAACGATCTGCTGACCACACGCATCGGCTATCATTCCTTCCCGCAGCACAAGGGACAGGAACTCGCCGACTATACGAAGTGGACCGCCGAGACGCGGGCCGGATCGGGCGACGACATGCTCAAGTTCGTTGGCGCGGGCGAGAACCTGGGCTGGGCCGCCTATGACTACGAGATCTTCGCCGATGACCGGCCCGAGATCGATGCGGACGCAGAGGACTACCAGACCAAGGTCATGACCGTGCTGGGCGAGGGCGGCTGGCCGTTCCGTCAGCACATCACCTATAACGAGACGGGCGAGCGTCTGTTGCCGGTCTACGAGGACGTCGCCAAGGGTGCCGGGCTGGTGCCGGGCTGGTTCATCGACCATGTCGAGACGTTCACGCCGCAGAACCTCGAGCGGATTGCCAAGCTGGGTGGTGGCATTGCCTTGCAGAACCGCATTCAGTTCCAGGCCGAGGATTTCGTTGCAAACTACGGTGCCGAGGCGCTGAAGAAGACACCGAACTTCCGGGCGATCCTGGATCTGGGCGTTCCGGTCGGCGGCGGAACCGACGCGACGCGCGTGACCTCGTTCAACCCGTGGTTCTCGATCCAGTGGATGACGACCGGCCTCTCGCGCGGCGGCCTCCCGATGTACGATGACGCAAACCTGCTGAGCCGCGAAGAGGCGCTGCGCCTCTGGACCACCGGATCGGCCTGGTTCACCGGCGATGCGGGCCGCAAGGGTGCGATCACGCCGGGTCAGATGGGTGACTTCGCCGTCCTCGATCGCGACTATTTCACGGTGACCGATGCCGAGATCGCCAAGCTGAAATCGGACCTGACCGTGCTGAATGGCGAGGTCGTCTTCGGAAACGGCGCGTTCGCGCACCACGACCTGCGGCACCTGCCACCGATCAGCCCTGACTGGTCTCCGGTCGTGCTGCAAGGCACCGAAATCTGAGCATCCGGGGCGCGTGCCATGCGCGCGCCTCACCCCTGAAACTGTCCGAGACGGAAGGAACCGCACGATGCCGGACCTCATCCTCTACAATGGCAAGATCAGCACGTTCGACGCCGACACCCCGCACGCCCAGGCCGTTGCGATCACCGGTGGCAAGATCGAGGCCGTCGGCTCAGATGCCGAGATCATGGCCATCGCAGGCGACGCTGACACGATCGACCTGCAAGGCCAGTTGGTCATCCCCGGCCTGATCGACAGCCACACCCACATCATCCGTCAGGGCAACAACTTCGCGATGGAACTGCGTTGGGACCACGTGCCCTCGCTGTCTGATGGCCTTGCCATGCTGAAGGCGCAGGCCCAGCGCACGCCCGCCGGGCAGTGGATCCGCGTCGTCGGCGGCTGGTCGGCCGATCAGTTCGCCGAGAAGCGCCTGCCGACCATCGACGAAATCAACGCCGTTGCACCCGATGTCCCGGTCTATGTGCTGCACCTCTATGATCGCTGCTGGTTGAACAAGGCCGCTCTGCGCGCGCTCGGCATCGACAAGCACTTCTACGAGCCGTTCGTCTCGGGTCGGCTGGAGCGCGACAGCAACGAACTGCCGACGGGGCTTGCACTGGCGCGGCCGAATGCGCAGCCGCTCTACGCCCTGCTGGACATGGCGCCGAAGCTGGACTTCGAACAGCAGATCCTGTCGACCAAGCACTACTTCAAGGCGCTGAACGGGCTGGGCCTGACCTCGGCCTTGGACTGCGCGGGCGGGTTCCTGAACTACCCCGACGATTACGGCGTGCTCACCGAGTTGAACCGGCGCGGCGAGCAGACGGTTCGCATCGGCTACCAGCTCTTCGCGCAGCGTCCGTTGTTCGAACTGGAAGACTTCAGGCGCTGGGACGACATCGTCAAACCGGACCACGGCAACGCCTATCTGAAATGCGTCGGTGCGGGCGAGATGCTTGTCGCCTCGGCCTATGACTTCGAGGACTTCTCCTATCCGCGCCCGGACCTGCCGAAACGCATGGAGGGCGACCTGCGTCCGGTGCTCGAGTTCCTGCTAGAAAACCGTTGGCCCATTCGCTTCCACTGCACCTACGAAGAAAGCGCGCATCGCCTGTTGACCGTTCTGGAAGAGGTCGGCCGCGACAAGGGCCTCGAAGAGCTTAACTGGATCTTCGACCATGGCGAGACGATCTCGGAAAGCACCATGGAATGGGTCGCACGGCTCGGCGGCGGGATCAGCTATCAGAACCGCATTGCCTTCCAGGCGAACGCCTATCGTGATCGCTATGGCGCGGCAGCGCTGCGCGAGGTCATGCCGGTCAAGAAGATGATGGCGTCCGGCGCACCGCTGGCCGCCGGGACCGACGCGACGCGCGTCTCGTCCTACAATCCCTGGCTCGCGATCCACTGGGCGGTCTCCGGCAAGGGTCGGGGCGGCGATATCATCTGGTCGGCCGAAAACCGCCTCAGCCGCGAAGAAGCGCTGCGCCACTGGACGGCTGCGGGCGCCTGGTTCAGCCGAGAAGAGGGTCAAAAGGGGCAGATCAGGGCAGGGCAGTTCGCCGATATCGCCGTGCTCGACCGCGACTACTTCAACGTGGCCGAGGACGAGATCGCCGACATCACGGCGGATCTGACCCTCAGCGGGGGCAAGATCGTCTACGCCAAGGACCGGTTCGCAGCTCATGCGCCCGCGCCATTGCCTGAACTTCCGGACTGGTCGCCGGTACCGATCTTCGGTGCGCCCGGTGCGCCCGCGACCGGCAGTTCCGCAATCGCGGCCGAATAAGTGACGTGGCCGCCCCTCGCGGCCGCCCCTCTCCCAAGCATCGAGGTCGACATGGACTGGAAAGCATACGCCATCTCGCTGGCCATCGGCCTGCTGGTCGGGGGGCTTTACGCCCTCCTGAACACGCGCTCACCCGCGCCGCCGATCATCGCGCTTCTCGGCTTGCTGGGCATGCTGGCGGGCGAAAGCCTGGTCAGTTGGGCCAAGCAGAAGATGACACTGGCGCAGGCCGCCGAGCATTGCCTGCACAAGAAGGACTTCGCAGAGGCACCCGAGCGTACCGCGCCTGCCGAGACCGGGCGCACGGCCTGAACACCGTGGACCGCAAACATCCCGGCACCGATCTCAGCATGCCCGGGCAACGCAACGGGGGAAGGACAATGGCACTGCCGCTTCACATGGCCCGCCCGGCGACGGCTCTGATGCTGGGCATTGCGGCCCTGATCGTGCTGACCCTCGACGTGCGGGCATCTCAGATCTGTGCGGTCGAAGCTGCCAAGCTGCGGTTCGAGGACAACATCGACTGCTTCCGCGATCCTGCCAATCAGACCGGGTTTCCCGGCGCCTTCAAGGTCATCCCGCTCAGCGAAGACACTTACCTGTCGATCGGTGGCGAGATCCGGCAGCGCTACGAGTACACCGAGAACCCGGCCTTCGGGGGCGACCCGCAGGACACGCGCGGTGTCTGGATGCAGCGCCTTACCCTGCATGGCGACCTGCACCTCGGCCCGCATCTGCGGGTCTTCGGCCAAGCCTTTCACGCGCTGGAAGCTGGCCGGAACGGCGGACCCAGCCCGGTCGATGAGAACCGGTTCGAGTTCCAGAACGCGTTTGTCGAGGCCTCGACCGGTCCGGGCGACACCATCCTGTCGGCGCGTGTCGGACGGCAGGAGATCGAACTGGGCTCGGGCCGTCTCGTCAGCGTGCGCGAAGGCCCGAACAACCGGCGCAACTTCGACGCAGCGCGCCTGGGCCTGACGTTTCCCGGCTGGCAGATCGACGGCTTCGCAGGGCGCCCGGTGGTGCCCGCATCCGGCGTGCTCAACGACCAAACCAGCGATGCACAATGGTTCTGGGGCCTTTACGCGACGGGCAGGGACCTGGTGCCGGGCGGCAACCTGGATCTCTACTATCTTGGATTCCGGGACGACGCCGGAGCATTCGTGCAAGGCACGCAAGAAGAAGAACGCCATTCCCTCGGCATACGCTATTTCGGACGCGACGCGGGCTGGGACTGGAACGCCGAGGCGCTCTACCAGTTCGGCAGCTTCGGCTCGGGCGACATCCGGGCCTGGACCGTCGCGACCAATTCCGGGTTCACGTTCGCCTCTGTCCCCTGGTCACCGCGCGTTGGCCTTTCAATGAACGTCGCCAGCGGAGATGACGACCCGACCGACGGGGATCTCGGCACGTTCAACCCGCTGTTCCCGCGCGGAAACTACTTCTCCGAAGCTGCCGTTCTGGGTCCACGCAACTTCTTCAACGTCAATCCGACCGTCGAGATCTCACCCGCGCCTGGCTGGTCCGCAGCCCTGGGGTCGAACTTCTTCTGGCGGCTCGAGACCGATGACGGCGTCTACACGCCCTCGGGCCAGATCCTGCGCGCGCCGAACGGCAGTGACGCACGGTTCGTCGGCACCGGCCTGTCCCTGAGCGCCAGCTACGACATCGCCGCGAACCTGACCGCGACCGGCATCTACACCCGTCTGTTTGCCGGAGAGTTCCTGCACCAGACCGGACCGGGCGAGGATATCGACTTCTTCGAAGCCACCCTTCAGTACAAATTCTGATCGAGATCGGAGACCCGCATGACCGCAACCAACGCCTCCGCCGCCCCGCAACCGTCCGCCCAGCAACCGTCCGCCATGGCGCCGTTTCGCCACCAGGCCTTTGCCATCCTGTGGGTCGCCACCGTCGCCTCGAACATCGGGACATGGATGCACGATGTCGGTGCAGGCTGGCTGATGACCGAACTGGCGCCCTCACCGGTCATGGTCGCAGCGGTGCAGGCCGCGACAACGCTGCCGATATTCCTGTTCGCACTGCTGGCAGGCGCCATCGCCGACATCGTCGACCGACGCCAATTGCTGATCTGGGTGAACGTCGCCATGGGCTTTGCAGCCTTGGCCATGGCCGTGCTGGTCCATTTTGATCTGGTCACGCCGTGGGTTCTGCTGTTCTTCACTTTCCTGTTCGGCACGGGGGCTGCCTTCATCGCCCCCGCCTGGCAGGCGATTGTCCCGAAACTCGTCCCGCGAGAGGACCTGTCCTCGGCCATCGCGCTCAACTCGATGGGCATCAATGTCAGCCGGGCGATCGGCCCCGCACTGGCCGGTGTGCTGATCGTGGCCGCAGGCCTCGCGGCACCGTTTCTGGTCAATGCGCTCAGCGTGATCGGGATCGTCGCGGCACTCTGGTGGTGGCGCCCGGAAGCCAAAGCGACCTCTGGCCTGCCTGCCGAACATGTCGGCGGCGCCATCGTTGCCGGTGTCCGCTATGCGTGGAACAGCCCGGCCCTCAAGGCGACGCTGATCCGCGCTGCTGCGTTCTTCCTGTTCGCCTCGGCCTTTTGGGCCATGCTGCCGCTGATCGCGCGCGAAACACTCGGCGGCGGCGCGACGCTTTACGGTTTGCTGATGGGCTCGGTCGGCGCGGGTGCTGTCGGCGGCGCGCTGATCCTGCCGAAAATCAAAGCCCGCCTGGGCGCGGATGGCACCGTGATGGCGGGGACGGCAGGCACGACCATCGTCATGGTCATCATGGCCGTGGTGCCAAGCCAGGTGCTTGCCATCGCGGCGGCAGCGCTTGCTGGCCTCTCGTGGATCGCGGTGCTCTCCAGCCTGAACGTCTCGGCGCAGACGGCGTTGCCCGATTGGGTGCGCGCGCGTGGCCTGTCGGTGTTTCTGACCGTGTTCTTCGGGTCGATGTCGCTCGGCAGTCTTGCCTGGGGACAGGTCGCGGCGCTCTGGGGCATACCCGTGGCGCTGATCATCGCGGCGGCCGGTGCGGTCGCGCTGATCCCGCTCACGCGCTGGGCACATCTGCAACTCGGCGCGTCGATGGATCTGTCGCCATCGATGCACTGGCCCGAGCCGGTGATCGGTGGCGATGTCGACACCGATGGCCCGGTGATGGTTCAGATCACCTACCGTGTGCCGACCGCCAATCAGACGACCTTCCTCGACCTGATCGAACAGCTCTCCGTCAGCCGGAGGCGCAGCGGTGCCTATCGCTGGACCTGCCTGCGCGACGCGGACGACCCCGATCGGTTCATCGAAAGCTGGACCGAAGCCTCGTGGATCAATCACGAGCGTCACCACCAGCGCGTCACCCAGGAAGACGCGGCCCTGCAAGCCCGGATCGCGGATCTGACTGCTCCCGGCACCAAGCCCGAGGTGATGCACTACCTGACGCCCGCACATGCCACCGCATCAAATGCCTGAGGAAGGCGCTCACCGGTCGTCATTTCGCGCGGCATGCAGGGCGGCCTTGCGCAACAGGGTCGAGAAGGCCTTTCGTTCCGAAGCGTCCAGACCTGACAGCACGCTCTCCTGCCGCAGCCGCAGGCGCTCGGCGATCTTCTCGTGCAGCACACGCCCGGTGGGCGTGATGGTCAGGCGCGCCTGACGACCGTCCTCCGGGTCCGGCGCGCGTTCGATATAGCCCTCCGCCAGCATCCGATGCACCGCGCGCGATACCGTATTGCGCGGCTGGCGCGCGATCCGGGCAACCTCCTGTGCCGTCAGAACCGGATAGTGCGAAAGACTGACGATCAGCAGGTATTCCGCCCGGATGATCCCGAACTCCCGCTTCACTGCGTCATAGGCCGGGATGACAATCGCGTTCGCCAGATAGGAAATCCGGTACGCATCGCGAAACTCGATCGTATCGAAGATCCGCGTCAGGTCCTGCGCGCCGGTCTCGGCCGTCTCTTCCACCATGCTCAACCGTGCCTCGTTCCGCCCGCGCCTGCATGTCCTGCTTGCCAGATCAACGCAAGACGGGCAATATTGTTCCAAATGGAACAGAAATGGCGAGCGAATCGCCTGATGGGGAGACGCGTGTGACCGAGACACGCACAAAGCTGACGATCCCGGATCTGGCGGCCAGGAAAGCAGCGGGCGCGCGGCTGGTGATGGTCGCGGTTGGCGAGGTGCTGACGGCGACCTGGGCCGAGCGCGCGGGCGTCGATATCGTCGGCGTTGGCGACAGCCTGGGCATGACCCTGCACGGGCACGAGAACACGCTCGCCATGACCGTCGACCAGATGATCATGCATTGCCAAGCGGTGCGCCGCGGCGCGCCGAACACGCTGTGCCTGGTCTCGATGCCCTACGGTTCGTATGCAACGCCCGAGATCGCCGTGACCAATGCCGTGCGACTGATGAAAGAAGCCGGCGCCGATGCGGTCAAGTTGCAGGGCGGGCGCGAGATGTTCGACACGATCAAGGCCGTCGCCGATGCGGGCGTGCCGGTGATGAGCCATGTCGGCCTGCTGCCCCACCGCGTCCACATGCTGGGCGGGTTCAAGATGCAGGGCCGCACGGCGGACGCCGCGCTGAAGATCATCGACAACGCGCGTGCCATCGAAGACGCAGGCGCCATCGGGCTCGAGATCGAAGCGATGCCCTACGAGGTCGGCAAGGCCGTCGATGACGCGGTCTCGATCTTCACCTTCTCGATCGGCGCAGGCTCGGCCGGGACCTGCCAGCTTCTGAACGGCTATGACCTGATCGGCGCGTTCGACAGCTTCAAACCGAAATTCGCCAAGCGCTATGGCAACATTGCCGAAATCGCCACGCAGGCCTTTGCCGATTATGCGGCCGAGGTACGCTCCGGCGCGTTCCCCGACGACGACCACTCCTACAAGATGAACCCGGAAGAGGCCGAGAAACTGGCCAAACTGCTGACGAACGAAACCCCGTGAAGCCAGCCAAGGGAGGCAAGCCATGAACAAGGAAGCCGAGATCTTTCCCAACGGTCAGCGGATCCCGAACGGGATGCTGCAGGACAACTCTCCGCGCAACATGTGGTGGGTCGCAGCACACTCGCGCGAAGTCACGAACAAGCCGCTGGCGCGCTGGCTGCTCGAGACGCCGGTGGTGCTCTACCGGCTGGAAGACGGCACGCCCGCGGCACTCTATGATCGCTGCCCGCACCGCTGGGCCCCACTGTCCGAAGGCCATGTCGACGGCGACAAGATCGTCTGCCCGTATCACGGCATGGAGTTCAACACGGACGGGCTCTGCACCAAGGCGCCGACCCAGCACATGAAGCCACGCCGGGCCGAGATCCCGTCTTTCTCCGTGCGCGAGGCAGGCGCGTTCATCTGGATCTGGATGGGCGATCAGGACGCGATCGATCGCGATCCGCCCGATGTTGCCTATCAGACCGATCCGGGCTGGTCCTTCATCGACGGCTATTACGAGGTCGCCGCGAACTGGGTGCTGATCCGCGAAAACGTGCTCGACCTCACGCACATCGCGTTCCTGCACAAGAACACGTTCAAGCAGGACGACTGGGTCACGCCGCCCGACTGCTACATGGATGGCGAGGATGTCTGCTACGAGCAGGACTTCGACCTTGCCCCCCTGTCGCCGCTGTTCTGCGCGGGCATGGGCCTGCCCGAAGACAAGCCGATCAAGCGCGTGCAAAAGGGGCGGATGCCGTCTCTGGCGATCTCGTTCTCGGATTGGTGCGTGCACGATCCCGCACCCGAACCCGGGCATCGCTCGGATTTCCTGATGCGCGGGTGCCATATCGTGACCCCGTCGCAACGCGGCAAGACGCACTACTTCTGGGGCGCGGCCTTCGACGTGCCGTCGATCTCAGACGATGTGGCCGAGAAGACCAAGGGCAGCATCGTCGCCGCGTTCGATGAGGACAAGCATCTGCTCGAGATCATGCAACGCCAGATCTCGGCGGACCCGCGCGGCGTGGATTATCTCGAGGTCACGCTGGGGGCCGACGGCGCGGGGATCTTCGTGCGGCAGATCCTGAACAAAAAGCTGGCCGACGAAGGGCGTTTACTCTGAACCCGAGCAAGACGGTGCTACCGCCTAGGGACATCAATCCTCGGCGATGTCCTCGGCCCAAAGCTCCGGCTTCGCCTCGATGAACCGGGTCATCAGCGCAATGCAGTCGGGATCGTCGGCGACGATGACCTCGACCCCGCGTTCGCGCAGGAATTCCTCGTTGCCGCCGAAGGTCGTGTTCTCGGCGATCACCACACGCGGGATCCCGAACTGCACGATCGTGCCCGAGCACATCATGCACGGGCTCAACGAGGTATAGAGCGTCGTGTCGCGATAGGTTCTCTGCCGTCCGGCCTTGCGCAGCGCATCCATTTCGCCATGCGCGATCGGATCGCCCTTCTGAACGCGTTGGTTCCGGCCTTGCGCCACCACGGTATCGCCGCGCGCCAGCACCGACCCGATCGGGCACCCGCCCTCGTCAAAGCCGGCCTTTGCCTCGTCATAGGCGACGCGGATCATCTTGCGATCTGTCTCGGTCAGCATGCGACCCTCGTGTCCATGTCAGCGTGCTCCGCACTGTCCCGTGCGCGGTGCAGCACGCAGTGATGCTCCGCAGACCCGGGACCGCTCCGCAGCCCGTGCCGGGTCACGATTGCGGATCCGTGTAATACGGCAACTCTTCAACGCGCGGCGCATATCCGCCGGATGCCGCCAGCGCGTCCATATGGTCGGCGATCCCGGACAGTGTGGTGAACCAGACATCCTTGGTCTCGAGCGTGCGCTCGATCCACTGCTCGACCTGCCGCCAGCGCGCCAGGCGCCCGGTCAGGAACGGGTGCACGATCAGCATGAAGAACCCGCCCGCCGCGTACTGCGCGTCGAACTCCTCCCAGAAGCCCTTTAACCCCTCCGAGGGCGCTCGCACCGGCATCATGTAGCCGATCTCGTCGTAATGCGCGAAGGGCGGCCAGTCATCCGTGCCCCAGTGCACCGGCATCTCCCAAAGCTGCCCGCCCGGCGTGGTCATCCGGTACGGGATGTCATCGGCCATCAGCGAACTGTCATACCGGAAATCATGCTGCACCAGCAGGTCGATCACCTGCTGTGTGACGTTGTAGACCGGTGCGCGAAACCCTTGCGGCGCCGCTCCGACAATCCGCCGATGCGCGTCCATCGCCTTCTCGAACGCCGCGACCTGATCGGCTCCCTTGGTGACAATCGGATCCTCGTGGATCCAGCCATGGTGGCCGATCTCGTGCCCGCCTTGCAGGATTGCGTGGACGGCATCCGGATAGGTCTCGAGACACCAGCCGGGGATGAAGAACGACTGCGTCAACCCGAACCGGCGATAGGTGTCCAGAATGCGCGGGATCGCCACCGTCGGCCCATAGCGCCCCATGCTGATCGGATAAAGCCTGTCGTGCCCATCCTTGGGCCGTGCAACCTGAATAAGACTGTCCGCGTCCATGTCGAACGTGATCGCCACGGCACATTTCGCGCCATTCGGCCAGGGGACCGGGTTCTGTATCATGTCGTCTCCGGTGGCAGGATGTGAGCGTCCTTCAGATCCCATTTCGCATAAAACGGGCCATCCGAGTCCAGATCCAGCCCGGCAATGGCGCGTTCCTGCATCTGAACCTTGATTTCCTCGCCACGGTCCGTCTCGAAGAACAGCGTGACGACCGAGCCGATGAATTCCTCCGAGATCAGCCGCAGCGGTGCGTGCCATGGGATCTCGGTGCGCGAGATCTCGACCTGATCGGCCGCGAGCACGAGGGTGAACTTCTGACCAAGGCTGGCGTCCGGCGGCGCGCTGCAAAAGCCGAACGGCGTCTCCAGCCCATTATGCGTCATCGTCGCCGTCATGATGTTGTTGCGCCCGACGAACTCGGCCACGAACCGAGAGGCAGGCGCGCGGTAGATCTCGCGGGCCGAGCCGACCTGCGCGATCCGCCCCTGGGACATGATCACGACCCGGTCCGCCATGGCGAACGCTTCGGATTGCGAGTGGGTGACATAGACAAACGTGATTCCCAGCTCACGCTGCAGCCGTGTCAGAACGCCCTGCATCCGGATCACGAGGTGCGCGTCCAGCGCCGAAAGCGGCTCGTCCAGCAACAGGATCTGCGGCTCCGTCACAAGGCTGCGGGCAAGCGCGACGCGCTGGCGCTGTCCACCCGACAGGGTCTCGACATTGCGCTCGGCGAATTGTCCGATCTCCAGCCGCTCCAGCCACTCCAGCGCCCGGCGCTTGCGGTCACCGGCCTCGACGCCGCGCATCTTCAGCCCGAACTCGACATTCTCTCGCGCGTTCAGAAACGGGAACAACGCCAGAGACTGCCAGACCATCGGCGTGTCACGCTCATGCACCGGGACATCGTTCATCACGCGGCCACCAATGCGAATCTCGCCTTCCGTGGGTCCTTCCAGCCCGGCCAGCATCCGCAATGTCGTGGTCTTGCCGCAGCCGGACGGCCCCATGATGGCGATGAACTCGCCCGCCCCGATGTCCAGGTCCAGCGTGTGGACGGCGGTGAAATCGCCGTAGCGCTTGACGACATCGGTGAGAGTGACCAGCGGCTCCGTCATGTGCGCGCAACCTTTGAGATGAAGAAGACCTGCGCCAGCACGACCAGCGTGATCGAGGTCAGGAACACCAGCGAGCCGATCGCATTGACCTGCGGGTCGATATTACCCTGCACGATCTCCAGGATCACGACCGGCACCGTCTTGTTGAGGCCCGAGACGAACCACGCCACCGCGAACTCGTCGAACGACACTGCCGCCGTCAGACAGGCCGCCGAGATGATTGCCGGGCGGCAGAACGGCAGGATCACCTCACGCAGCGCGGTCCACTCCGACGCGCCGAGGTTCCAGGCCGCGGCCTCCAGGTTCGGATCGATCTGGTTCAGCCTCAGCCGGATCACCGCCATCGCAAACGGCGCCGTCAGCACCGAATGCGCGATGATCACCGACCAAAGCTGCCCCGAGGCGCCAATCCAACTCAGCCACGCCAGCATCGCCAGCGCCATAATGATCAGCGGGATCGTCGGCGGCAGCAGGATCAGCGCCAGGTAAGGTCCCTTCAGTCGGAAGCTGAACCGATAATCGGTGTAGGCCGTGCAGAACCCCAACAGCGTCGCGATCGCGCTGGTCGACAGCGACACGATGAGCGAGTTGATCGCCGCCTCGCCGATCTCCGGATCGGCAAAGATCGTCTCGTACCAGTGCGTCGTGAAACTCCCCAGCGGGATCGTCGGGAACCGGTCCGAGTTGAACGAGAACACCACCGAGAACAGGATCGGCGCGAAGATGAACACGAAGACCAGCGCCAGCCAGCCATAAAGCACGACGGGCAGCACGCGGGTCACTTTGACGGCCTCTTGCGGTAGGCCAGCCATATCGCGGTCGCGGCGATCGAGAACAGCGTGATCATCATCATCACCGCAACCACGGCGGCGCGCGGCCATTGCTGTCCGGACTTGGTCGTGTCGATGATCAGGATCGGCAGGGTCGGCGGCGTCGATCCGCCCAGGTAATACGGTGCCACGAAGTCTCCGAAACTCAGGATGAAACAGAACAACGCGGCGACGATCAGCCCGGTCTTTGCCAGCGGAATGACCACCGTCCAGATCACGCGCGGAGGCGGACAGCCGAGGTTCCGTGCGGCCTGGACAAGGTTCTGGTCAATATTGGCCAGCGCGATGGTCTGAAGGATCACCACCAGCGGCAGTGTCAGGGTCAGGTATCCGACAATCGTTCCGAAGGGCGTGTTCAGCATCGTAAACGGGCCGAACCCCGCAACACCAAAGCCTGCATTGAGAACCCCGGATTCCGCCAGGATCACGAACCACGAGAAGGTCCGCACCAGATAGGACGTGAAGAATGGAATGATCAGCAAGAAGATCGCCCAGCGCCGCACGGTCGCGGACACCCGGAACGCCAGCGTCCACGCCGCCGGAAATCCCACCAGCGTGGCCGTCACCGTGGACAGAGCCGCCATCTGAAGCGTGTACCAGTAGCTGTCCCAGACATAGCCGCGTGTCAGCATCCGCGCCCAGTTCTTCAGCTCAAACGCCTCTTCCATGCGGTAGTTCTTCACCAGGAAGAAGGACATCGCGACCATGAAGACAAGCGGTCCGACAAAGAACAGCGCCTGCCACAGAATAATCGGCAAGCGGAAGGTCAGGGCGAAGCGCGTCATCCGGCGCCCGTGGCTGCAATGGCGCTGATTGGCAAGGCTTGCGCCGATATGCCTTCGGCATAACAGCGCGCGCTTGCGGCGGCCCGCCCCCCCCCCCCCCCCCCCCCCCCCCCCCCCCCACCCCCCCCGGCCCGGGGGGGGGGGGGGGGGGGGGTGGGGGGAGGGGGGGGGGGGGGGGGGGGGGGGGAGAGGGGGGGGGGGGGGGGGGGGGGGGGGGGGGGGGGGGGGGTCGGGGGGGGGGGGGGGGGGTGGGGGGGGGGGGTGGGGGGGGGGGGGGGGGGGGGGGGGGG
>JBCAXJ010000002.1:0-162264 GCA_038534135.1 Pseudomonadota bacterium
GGTCGCGGCAGGCGCCCACGTCGCGGTGCGCCACCTGAAATGGTCGGGGTGGGAGCGCGCAGCCCAGCAGCGCGCCGTCGCCATGCTGCGCGCGAAGCTGGACCGCGAGGGCATCCCGCACCAGCCCAACCCCAGCCACATCATCCCGGTGATGGTCGGCGACCCGGTGAAGTGCAAGATGATCTCGGACGTGCTGCTGGACAGCTACGGGATCTATGTGCAGCCGATCAACTACCCGACTGTGCCGAAGGGGACCGAGAGGCTGCGCTTCACACCCGGCCCGCTGCACACCGAGGCCGATATCGACCACCTCGTCGGCGCGCTCTCCAACCTCTGGTCCCAGTGCGCCCTGGCAAGACAGGTGGCGTAACCCTGTAGTGATCCCGTAGGGTGCGCATTGCGCACCTAGACCTAAACGCGATCAGTCAATCAGAAACGGCGCTGGAGGCCTCCAGCGCCGTTTGAATATCGGGCCACACTCGTTCCAACGAGCGACTTATCGTGCGCGTCTTCAGACAGCGTGTTCAGACAGCGCCGCGTCGACGTCAGCCCAGCTTGATCATCTGTCCGACAGAAATCGCGGACGCGTCCGTGATTGACGGGTTCAGATGCAAAATCGTCGATACGCTCACGCCCGTCGCGCGCGAGATCCGAAACAGTGTATCCCCGGGCACCACCGTCCAGCTTTCGCCAAGATCCATCGGCGTTGGCGGTGTGTGCAGATCTTCATCCTCGGTCTCGTCGTGCGGCTGGTTGTTCCACCAGGGAATGACATCAAAGCAAGGACATGCTTTCGGCGCGGCATTGGTCAGCCGGATCAGGTCACGGTGACCCATGATCTTGACGCCTGAACTGTTCCGATGCAGCGAGAGGAAACGCTCGATACCGTCGCGCAGAGTCTCCATCTGCACGGCCGTCATGTTGAATTCGGGCCGGTTCTGGGAATCGACGCCTCCGACGAGCGAGACTCCAAAAGATCGGCCGTTCCAACCTGGGCCGCACCCTCCGACATGTGCTCCGGCCCTGCCGATCGGGCGGGTCTTGAAACCGTCATCGGCATCTTCCCAGTCGCCGTTGCGGCGGATGACGGCATTGTAACCGCACATGCTGAAACCGCGCTGGCGGTGCATCGCATCGACTTCCGCGGCACCGATGTCCCGACCAGGCGGCGTTGCTGTTACATGCACGATGAGATGATCGTAACGATCCAGTCTGGCGTCTGGTACGCCGGTTGCTCCACGAAACATGGCTTTCCTCCGGTAATTGATGTTTCAAACAGTCGTAGTACCAATCTCACCTATTGTACGTGATTCTACCGTGATTCGAATAGAAATGGATCGTGAATTCTGCGCGCATTGCTGCCAGAATCTCTTCTTCGGATTTGTAACTACTCCATTGATGGATTGCCCTTGCATGTTCTTAGCCTACTTCTCGCGGGTTCCAACAGCCGCACACCGCCACCAAACAATAGAATGCTGCGGCGCCGAAGCGCGGTGTCACCCGTGCCGCGAGGGAGTAGTCTCCACCGATGCAAGCCGAGTTCGACGATCATCCGCAACGGGTCGCGCTGACCAACGAACTGCACGCCCGGCCGTTCCAGCAGGCGACGGCGCCGGGCCGCTTTCTGCATTATGCCTTCAAGCAGCAGAAGAACGCGGCAGAGCGGGATCACTCAGCGGACCGGGCGCATCTGTTGCAGTTGCTCGACCATTTCGGTGCCTCGCATCCACCGCCCGAAGCACGCCAACACGCGGTAGATCTGGGCCGGTTCCGACTGAAATGGGAAAGCCACACCGAGTTCGTCAGCTACACTCTGATCGAGGACGGGCCGACCGATACGCTGTTCTCGGGCGATCTGGCCAAGCAGCTCTCGACAAACTGGCTGCGTTCGGCCCCTGGAAAGACCGTGGCGGCCATTCAGTGCGAATTAATCGACGACCGTGAAGAGGGTGAAGCACAGCGTCCGTTGCCCGAGGCCGTGCTGCGCCATTTCGACCAGCAGTCGGTCGCCGCGGCCCTTCTTTTGGACGGTCAGGCCATCGCGTTGGGCGACTTCCGCATACACGCCCAGGGTTATACGCGCTTCGCAATTCTTCAGCGTGGCCGAACCGGACCGCGGCGCCTCGGCCGGGTCACGCAGCGGATGCTCGAGGTCGAGACCTACCGCATCATGGCGATGCTGGCGCTGCCGATTGCCCGCAATGTCGCTCGGCGTTTGAACGAGGTCGAGCGCGAGCTGTCCGAACTGATCGCCAGCGTCATTGACGAAAGCCGACCGCGCAACGATTCCGAGAACCTTGCCCAGTTGATGAGCCTGTCAGCCGAGATCGAGGCCATGGCGGCCTCCTCGGCCTTCCGGTTCGATGCGGCTGAAGCCTACGAGCGGATCGTTGACGAGCGCATCAGCACGATGCGCGAGAAACCGATCCACGGGCGCCAGCAATTCGCTGAATTCATGGCGCGCCGGTTCGACCCGGCCATGCGCACCGTCAGCGCTGCGAAATCACGGCTGAGCGCTTTGTCGAACCGCGCGGCTCGCACGGGCGAATTGCTGCGCACCCGGGTAAACGTCACGCTGGAACAGCAGAACAAATCACTGCTGGAATCGATGGACCGGCGTGCGGGCTTTCAGTTTCGCCTGCAGGAAACGGTCGAGGGTCTGTCGGCGGTTGCCATCAGCTACTATGCGATCAGCCTGTTCGGGTATCTTCTGGACCCGGTGGCAGCAATGGTCGGTATTGGCAAACCCACCCTTCTGGCCATCGTAACACTTCCCGTCGTGTTTCTGGTCTGGTGGTTCACCCGGCAGATCCGCAAGCGCGCAGGCGCGCTCTGATCAACGTTCGGGTCACGTCGGCAAGGCCGTCGCATCCTGCGCACCTGTCGCCATATCGGGAGCCTTGTGAAACATCAGGGTCGCCCCGCGAAGTTGCCCTTCGTTGTTAAAGAATGGCGCGATGTCGAGGTCGTAGACACCCTCGGCAGCGGTCAACCTGCGTGACATCGGCCGACCGACCGACAGTGCCTCGTTACAGAATTCACTGACCGATGAAATCCCGTCCGGGAACTTGCACTGAGACAGGTGCGGCCGGTCCATGTGGCGCACGACGTCCATCAGCTTCGCGGCGGCTCCGTTCATCTTTGTGACATGCATCGAAACGTCAACGATGATCAGCGGCGACTGGACGCTCTCGAGCACCGCCGCCTGTTCGTCATTGAGCAGGTTCATCTCGTAGGTCGAGATCTGAAGCTCCTCATTGACGGTTGTCAGCTCCTCATTCGCAGACTGAAGTTCTTCGTTCGACGTCTCGATCTCCTCGTTGGTGGATTGCAGTTCCTCGTTGGTCGATTGGAACTCCTCGATCGTGGTCTGTAACTCCTCGTTCGTGGTTTCGAGTTCCTCGATCGTCTGCTGATGCTCGTGCTGCAGTTGCCGGATCTCGTTCTCGAGCGTCTCGATATGTTCCAAAGCCTCGCGGCTGATGCCGTCGCCCAGGGCCGGTTTCGGCTTGGCGGGACGCCCTTCCTCACGAAACGCCAGCAGCGCGTACTGTTCATCAAGGCCGGGCGCCTGAATCGGATAACACTCTATGTGAACCAGGTGGTCCCGCTCGTCGGTTAGAATACCCGTCGTCGCAGAGCGTTTCTCGTTCTGCCGCAATGCGCTGCTGACAAGCCCCCGGGCCGTCGCCGAAAGTTCCGGGCGCAGCATCGAGATGTCAAAGCGCAACCGGGACTGATCGGTCAGCGACGAATATTTCGAGACGTTTCCGAAGACCCGGACGATCTTCAAATCGGACTGCAAAAGTAGCGCGTCCGGCCCGACCATCTGGGCAAGCCGCTCGAACAGAAGCTGGTTCTTGTCACTCTGGACAGACTGGTCTCTGTTGACCGGCGGGGCTTCCAGTCGCGGTGCCACGGGTGTCGTGGGCGGGATCACGTCGCGGACCACGTGGTCCACTTTGCGTTTTCGGTAAAGATGCGCGCGGTGATCGAAGACTTCAAAGAGACTGGCGTGAACACTCACGGTCTCGGATTTTCCAAGAAACAGCATTCCTTTCGATGAAAGCGAGTAGTTCAGCCGTGAAAGCACCCGCTCCTGAAGTCGCTCACCGAAATATATCATCAGGTTTCGGCAGCAAATCAGATCGATGTTCAAGAAAGGCGGATCCATGCAGATATCATGGCGCGAGAACACGATCGATTTCTTTAAGCTGGGATCGACAAAAAGACGATCGTTCTTCAGCTGAGCATAGGTTTGCAGCAAATCCGATGGGATATCCGTGGCTGCAGAGCTGGGATAGATCCCCTGGCGGGCAACCTCCAATGCACCCGGATCGATATCCGTTGCGAAGATCTGCAAGGTATCCTTGTTGAGCTTGCCCGGTGAGCCCAGGGCATCCGCGAACTGCATCGCGACCGAGTAGGCTTCTTCACCGGTCGCGCATCCGGCAACCCAGACACGGATCGGATCGACGCCTTTGGTGCTGATCAGATCGTCGATGACCTCGCGGAGCTTTTGAAATTCTATCGGGTCGCGGAAGAACCGTGTCACGGAGATCAGCAGATCCTGGAAGACTGCGCGCACCTCGGCCGGACTCGACCGGCATAGGTTTGTGTATTCGCGGAATGACGTGATACCCACCGCTGCCATCCGTCGCTCGATCCGCCGCCTGACAGTGGTCTGCTTGTAGTCCTGAAAATCGACGCGCGTGGCGGAATGCACGATCTGCAGCAGATCGAGAAGCGGGTTCTGGTCGGATTCCGTCTGACGCAGGGACTCGAGATTGCGCGGGAGCGAAAGAATTCTCTGAAGCTTCTGCGCGATCTCTGTCGGTGGCAGAACGAGATCGACACACCCGGTCTCGACCGCGGCAAGCGGCATGCCGTCATACTTTGCCGTCTGATCGTCCTGCGCGATGGTGATCCCGCCAGCCGCCTGAATGGCCTGAAATCCGTAGCTCCCGTCCGATCCGGTGCCCGAGAAGATTATGCCGACGGCCTGCTCCCCGAAGCTTTCCGCGGCACTTCGAAAGAAGCGATCGACCGATGGCCTGGGTGAACCGGAATGCTGACTGGGTTGCACCAGGCGCAACAGCTTGTCTTCGACGCTGATGTCCCAGCTCGGCGGCGTCACGTAGATTGTATTGCGTTCGATCGGGACACCATCCGAGACATCCTGGACCCGCAGCTTCGTTTCGCGATCGACCAGTGTGGTCAGCAGGCTGTGGTGATCGGGGGACAGGTGCTGGACGATCACATAGGCTGCTGGAAGATCTTCGGGCAAATGCTTGACGAATTCGCGGATGGCTTCGAGCCCGCCTGCCGAGGCCCCGATCCCGACGAGATGAAGACCATCTGTATCGTCCCAAAGCGCTGTGCCGGTTTCGCGATCCTGCTCTAGTGTCTCGTCGGTCATCTGAAAATCCCCGGCCAGTCCGCAGATTGGGCCTCGAAGGACTAAACCTTTGATTAATCATTATTAACAAAGCGTTAACCCTAACCCGCGAAGCGCGAGAAGCGCGTCAAACTTGATTAAATTTGCTTACATTTTTTTAACCATTCGTTTCCAAACAAGGACACCGCGGTCGACGCTTGCATTACGGAGTAACCATGCGCGAAATTGCCCAACTGCCACGAGCCGGCAGCCCGGAGAAGTTGATCATCAACCTCTGGCGGAACCCGGATGGCACCTTGTTTACGCGGAGCGTCGAGATTGTCGATCAGGTCACGCGCGTCCGGTTTTCGTTCAACAGCGATTTCACCATTGACGGTATTTTCAAGAACGGCGCTGTTCGGGCGCTGAAGGATATTGTTCAGGATTCGAGCAATCGTCGCGGTATGCTCATCCTGCCGGACCTGAAGATCCAGCTTGAAGGGATTCTGCTCAGTGGCTGCCGGGTTTTGATCACGGCGACCGAGCAGGGTATCGAGAACATCATGATCCGTTTCGCGAAGTACTACGGACGGGTGAATGCACTGTTCAACGAAGGGTTCTCGCATCGCGACTCTCTGGCGGAAGATGCGGTCGATCAGGCGGTCGAGGCGCTCGAGAAAGTTTATCTGCCGCTGCGCAACTTTTCCTACTATCTCAGCGACTTCCTGAACCGGTTCCCGAATGTGCTTGGCAAACAGCGCACAGAGTTTCTGCGCAAGATCAGCAACGAGATCACGACGTTGGGCTATTTTACCGACCTCATCAGCCACTACGTGAGTTCGCAGGAGATCATAGCCCGGACGCGCGGATCCGAAGCGCGGCAGACGGTCGATCATTCGGTCGATCATCTGGTGCCGGAGCACGTCCTCGCCAAACGCGCTGAGCACCGGGATTACCGGTATTCAGAGCAATCCGCGCTTGAGAACGATGACAGCGATGTGGCCCGCAGTGCCTGAGCAGATCTGAACGGAGGTTCGCCTACACGGAGTTTACCGGCTGAACGCGGTGACCGGCGCGGCTTCACGCTGGAAATAGACCAGATCGAGCGCAGGCGCATCGGCGCCGATCTGCGTCAGCATCGCATGGCATTGGCCGCGGTGATGGGTCTGGTGATTGAAGAAATGCGCGAGCGCGGGCGAGAGCGACTGCGTCATGCGCGTGTGGTCGGTCATGGTGATGTAACTGAATTCGGCAGCAAGCTGCTTTTCCGTCAGCGCGCCGGTGTAGCCGATGATGTCCCGATCCAGCGCTTCGCGTCTGCGCCGAAGCTCGCCCGGTTCGTCATGCGCGATGTGCGATAGTTTCCAGGGCGGGTTCGGCAGGCCGCGAAACCGGGACATCCAGACCAGGTCCGCCACGTAGATGTGGTTGAGCGTTCCGTGAAGCGAGTGGAAGTACGCCCCGAGATCGCGGCGAAAGACATCGTCGGCCAGGCCGTAGACGGCATCGAACACACGACAATTGGCCCAGGAATTGTAGTCCGCCATCATTTCGAAATGGGCTTTCACTGGTCCGATCCCCTTGTTCCTGTTTCCCCGTTCGATGCGGCGAGGGACGGTGACGCAGCGTTCTGCCTGTCCTTGGCCTCTGGGAAGAATGCAGAGTTACAAATTAATTAATGTGACGAAAGTCACAAACTCCAGACACCCGTGAGTTGTATGATAATCAGCTGCCCAATTGGAATTCACGCGGCCAGCCCGCGCCGATTTGGCGCTTTTGCTGGCTCAAACCCCGTGCTATCCGCCCGGCCAACCCCCAACCCTGCCAAGAGGACGGACCCATGGCTGCTACGCGCACATTTTCGATCATCAAGCCGGATGCCACCAACCGCAACCTGACGGGCGCGATCAACGCCAAGCTGGAAGAGGCGGGCCTGCGGATCGTCGCCCAGAAGCGAATCCACATGACCAAGGCACAGGCCGAGAAATTCTACGAAGTGCACGCCGAACGCCCGTTCTACGGCGAACTGACCGACTTCATGTGCTCGGCGCCGGTCGTCGTTCAGGTTCTGGAAGGCGAGGATGCGGTGGCCACCAACCGCAAGGTCATGGGCGCCACGAACCCGGCCGAAGCAGACGCGGGCACCATCCGCAAGGAGTTTGCACTCTCGATCGGGGAAAACTCGGTCCACGGCTCGGATTCTGACGAGAACGCCGCCATCGAGATGGCCTACTTCTTCGCCGGGATCGAACTCGTCGGCTGACCAGACGTCACGTAGGGTGGGCGCCTCGCCCACCCGTCGCCGCACTACAAGCGCACACCCACCGCATTCAGATCCTCGCGCAACGCGGTATCCGGATCGGATTTGCGCTCCGCAACGATGGCGTCGAACCGCGCACGCAGTTGTGCCTTCTCCACACTATCGCAATCGTTCCAGGGCCGCCCCTGCAAACCCATCACCATCGCATAGTACGCGATAAAATGCGGTCGGGAACCCGAAGTGAGCAACCTTCGGTACGCCTCGTCCGCTCCCAGTGCCCGAAGTTCCGAGGCCGTATGAATCCCTGCCTTGGCAAAGACTTCGTCGCTGCGCGGGCCAAGATTTCGAATGGTTGATACCGGATCGGACATTGGCCGATCCTAGCCTGTTTGGACCCTGTCGCGAAGTAAGTTCATCAGATCGCGCTCAGAGTCCTGCAGCGATCTGCCTGACGTATCCAGAACCGCATGGGCGCGCGCGTAATCCGGTTCGCGCTGGCGCAGGATCGACTTCAATTCGTCCATGGCGCGGGGATTGCCAGCCATCGGGCGGTCATCTCCCTGAGCGATAACCCGGTTCATGTGTTCCTCCGGGGTCGCCTGAACCCAAACCGTATGACAGCGGTCCAGCAACAGATCGAACGTCTCCGGTGCTCCGACAATTCCGCCGGCAACCGCAAGAACCAACCGGTCATGCCGGTCGATCACCGACTGCAAGGCGCTGCGTTCGAACCCGCGATAGCCGTCCGGGCCGTAGAGCGCGATGACATCGGCCACCGACAGGCCGCTTTCCTGCTCAATCACGTCGTTCAGTTCAACGAAGCGCAGGCCTGACGTGCGTGCAACGCTTTGCCCGAGCGTTGATTTCCCGGCACCGCGAAGGCCGATCAGAGCGATGCGCAGGGTATCGTCATGCTGATCCTGCTCGAAGAAACTGGCGATTGGGATGTCCAGGGCCGCGCCGAGTTTGACCAGCATGGCAACCGATATGTTGCCCTCTCCCGCCTCGATCTGCGCGAGATAGCGCTGCGAGACGCCCGAGTTCTCGGACAGCGCGCGCCGGGACTCGCCATTTGCCGTGCGGGCCGCGCGCACCTTCTCGCCAATGCCGCGCGACAGGCGTGCAATCTCGCGATCTCGCGGATCGTGTGCTGCAGCCGCCGGAAAAGGGACGATCTCGCTCATCTCAGGTCAGTAGGTCTCGACATGATACCGACCCTCGGCCAGCATCTGGGTGCGCAGCTCTGCCCAGTCCAGCCCGTGCTGGCGTGAGATATCCGAGAGGGCCTGCTCGACGCCCTCATCCATCGCTTTCAGCCCGCAGACATAAAGGTGCGTATGGTCATCCTTCAAGGCTGTCGCCAAAGCGTCGCTCTCGACCCGCATCCGGTCCTGCACGTATTCCTTGGGCTGACCCTCGACCCGGCTGAATGCGAACTGCTTGTGCAGGAAGCTGTCAGGCACCTTTTGCAATGGCCCGAAATAGGGCAGCGACTCCGGCGTTCTCGCCCCGAAGAACAGGGTGAGCGTGTCATGCGCCGTCGGTATCGTGCGCTGGCGGCGCATCGTGAACCCCCGGAATGGTGCCGACCCGGTACCGGTGCAGATCATCACGCATTTGGACTGAGGATCATCCGGCATCAGAAAGGTCGATCCGAACGGACCAGACAGCTCGACTGTCTCACCCTTCTTCAGATCGCACAGATAGGTCGACGCCTTGCCACGCTCCTCGCGCTTCACGGTCAGCGACAGGTTGTTCGTGTTCGGGCGCTCGCCGTCCCGCGGCGACGACACCGAATAGAGCCTCGGCACGGTTTCGCCGGGCGGGGTCACACCGACTGTTTGACCCTCCAACACTGGAAAGACAGTTGGTCCCAGATCCAGGATGATGTGTCTGACATCGCTGTCAGCCGCCTCCGCCGTCAGCCGGTAGTTGCCTTGCACCGTCGCGATTGCGGGCTTTGATGGCGAGAACAGGTTGACCGACGGTTTTGCCGCCGACGCAGGTGCCAGTGCATGGCCACCCGCCCCGGAATGCGCCTCGGCAATCAGGGCTGCAACCGCGTCATCCAGTGCTTCGACCGAGGTGTCCGCCGCGCCCTCGTCCAGTGCGATGTCTTCCTGCTCCGGCAGTTCCATCCATTCGAACTGTTCGTCCAACGAGTAAGGTTCGAGCACCACGCGCCAGTTGTCGATCGAGCCTGTCGGGCACGGCCCGATGCAATCCATGCAGAAATTGCACTTCGAGGCGTCCACCACGACATTGTCGTCATTGTGCGTGATCGCATCGATCGGGCACGCTTCTTCGCAGGTATAGCACCGGATGCAGATCTCTGGATCGATCAGGTGCTGCTTGATCGGCTGGTTCATTGATCAGAACATCCCGTTTTCATGCGCCATCGTCGCCGGTACCGTCTGGAGAACATCCCAGTGTTCGACGACCTTTCCGCCCGCATCGAAGCGGAAGATGTCGATCCCGGCGTATTCCTCGTCCGGCCAGACCTGGTGGCAATGCAGCGCCACATAGTCGCCATCGGCGATCGCGCGTTTGAACGCGACGCGTTTTCCCGGATACTCTGCGGACATCTTCTCGAAATAGGCGATGAATCCATCCTTGCCCGAGACGACATGCGGATTGTGCTGGATGTATTCGTCGCCGACATAGGCCGCGATCGCTTCGCGCGGTTTGTCTTGGTTGAACATCATGTCGTAGAAGGCCAAGGCGTTCGCCTTGTTGGCCTTTGGGTCAGACATTCCGGCCTCCATGCGTCGGGTTTGGTACGCTTCGCCCCGCGAGATTCCTCAGGCGACGTGCAGCTTCACGTATTCGAAATCGCCCGGCTTGTTGTCGATTCCGATGCGCGGCGGCGCGATCCAGGACGCGTACTTGCCCGGCTCGAAGCACGGTTTCATCAGCGATTGGATGAAGTCGCCATCGGCCTTGGTCGGCAGCCATTCGTCACGGCGCGCATCCCACGCTTCCTTGCTGACCAGTTCTCCTTCCGGTGTGATCGACACTGCCGAGAACACGCCGATTTGCCGGTGGAAGCCTTCGTGCGGCATCGTCAACTCGAACTCGACCCTGGCCTTCGCGATCAGTTTGTTCCAGCGCTTCACGCCGCCCGAGGCGTCCTTGATGTAGTCGTCCCGCAGGCGCATGTTGACGGCCGTCAAGGCGGGCGCATCGACCAGACTGATCGCGCCATCGACGATCTGCGTCACCGGATAGGTCGCCTCGCCCAGTCTGTGATCGTCATCGATCTTGTGCTCCTGATAGCGGCCCTTGATCCCAGAGTTGAACGCATTCGCCGCGTTGGTCGAAACTTCGCCGCCGAACAGATCCAAGCTGAGCGTGTAGTGCATGTTCAGCTTCTTCTGGATGGTCGGCAGGTCGATCACGCCCAGATCGCGGATCTTGTCGATGTCGTAGGGGTCGGAAATACCAGCCTTGATCATCGCTTCGCAGGTCGCCTGGATGGTGCGGCCGACGCCGGTCTCGCCCACGAACATGTGGTGCGCCTCTTCGGTCAGCATGAACCGGCAGGTGCGGGAAAGCGGGTCGAACCCGGACTGCGCCAGGCTCTCCAACTGCATCTTGCCGTCACGATCGGTGAAGTAGGTGAACATGAAGAAGCTCAGCCAATCCGGCGTCTCTTCGTTGAAGGCGCCCAGCATCCGCGGTGCTTCCTCGGACCCCGAGGACCGCAGCAACAGCTCATCGGCTTCCTCGCGCCCATCGCGCCCGAAATACTTCTGCAGCAGGTAGACCATCGCCCAGAGGTGCCGACCTTCCTCGACATTGACCTGGAACAGGTTGCGCATGTCATACAGGCTTGGCGCTGTCAGACCCAGGAACCGCTGCTGTTCGACGCTGCCCGGTTCCGTGTCGCCCTGGATCACGATCAGGCGGCGCAGCATGGCACGGTATTCGCCCGGAACCTCCTGCCATGCCGGGTCGCCATAGTGTTCGCCGCAGGGGATGCGCCGGTCCTCGACCTGGGGTGCCAGCAGAATGCCCCAGCGATATTCCGGCATCTTCACATAGTCGAACTTGGCCCAGCCCTTTGGATCCACCGACACGGCGGTGCGCAGGTAGACCATGCTCTCCTGAAAGTTCTGCGGGATCAGGTCGTTCCACCAGTTGATGTAGCCCGGGTGCCACTTCTCCAGCGCTTTCAGAACGCGCTTGTCTTCGCTCAGCCCGACATTGTTCGGGATCTGGGTGTCGTAGGCGACGTTGATGAGATCGAGCATTTTGGTCTCCCTGATCAGGGGATGGATCGGTTTCCATCCGATTGTGCGTCAGGTGGGCGCATCGCCCACCGATGTCTCAGACCCGGCGCATGTCCAGATCGGCGCGCTTGCCGGTGCCATAGCGTTGCAGGGCGCCATCCTCGCCAACCGCATTCGGGCGTTGGAAGATCCAGTTCTGCCACGCGGTCAGACGTCCGAAGATCCGGGTCTCCATCGTCTCTGGCCCGGCGAAGCGCAGGTTCGCTTCCATCCCGGTCATGGCATCCGGACTGAACGAGGCGCGTTCCTCCATGAAGATTCGGATCTCGTCCTCCCAGTCGATATCGTCGAAGATGAAGGTCACCAGGCCCAACTCATCGGCATCCGTGGCCTCCAGCCCGTTGCCGATGTGATCCTCCGCGTCCGTGACTTTCTCGGGCTCCGCCAGAAACCGGGTCGCGAGCCGGGTCAGATCGTTCGCCATTGGATAGCGTCCGAAGTTGCCCTTGCTCAGCGTGATCGTGGCGGTTGGACGATTGTCGCCGTCAAATTCGTCTTCCATCATGTAAGACCGGTCGACCGCCCACAGGATCTCGGCCAGCGGCCCGGCAAAGCACGAGCCATGCTCGATCAGTGCCGCCATCGAACGCGAGGTCACGTCGATCCGTTTGAGCACCCGCTTCCAATAGAGCAATACCTCGTTGGCCAGCCAGTGATCCGCGTGGTCCAACAGCAGCGCTTCGTGCGCCAGAACGGCATTCGGATCTCCCTGGGTTTTGAACACCAGCAATCCGCACTCCAGTTCGTTCAGCCGCAGATGCAGGATTGCATCGTCGAGCTCCCGTGCCGCGCGCAGCATCCATGCGTCAGGCCCTTGGGCATGGAACGCGTCCATGTCGGCGGGCGTGACTTCGGAGGGGCCGTGGATCGCGATCTCGGCACGGCGTGCATCCCGATCCACTGCAATCTCAACGGTCGAATAGGTGACCGATCCATCCGTCATAGCCGTCTTCGCCAAAGGCGTCAGCTTGACGCCGTCTGCATGATCCGGGCGCGAGGACTTCCCGGCATACTCTGCGACTCGCGCTGCGACCGTCTCGTCGAACTTCGAGTTTGGAACCACATCGTCGACCAGTCGCCAGTCCTTGGCGCGCTTGCCCTTCACGCCTTCTTCCATCGCGCAGAACACGTCCGCCAGGTCGCGGCGCACCTTGCGCTTGTCGGTGACCCGCGTCAGGCCGCCGGTTCCGGGCAGCACCGCCAGCAGCGGCACTTCGGGTAACGCGACCGAGGATGACATGTCATCGGCCAGGATGATGTGATCGCAGGCCAGCGCCAGTTCGTAGCCGCCACCCGCGCAGGCACCCTTGATCGCTGCGATATAGGTCTGGCCGCTGTCGGTCCCCGCGGCCTCGTAGGTGTTGCGGGTTTCGTTGGTGAACTTGCAGAAGTTGACTTTGTGGGCGTGCTCCGCGCCGCCCAGCATCCGGATGTTGGCGCCAGCACAGAAGACACGCTCCTTGCCGGACTGCATCACCACGACCTTAACGCCGGGATGCTCGAACCGCAGCCGCTGCACGATATCGGCCAGTTCGATGTCCACGCCAAGGTCATAGGAATTGAGCTTCAGCTCGTATCCATCGAACAGGCCGCCGGTTTCATCGACATCCATGAACAGGTTCGCCACCGGTCCGTCGATCTCGATCCTCCAATGGCGATAGGCTTCGGGATCGCATTGAAAGTCGATGGTGTTTGACACCGAATCCTCCCGGGATCTTTTCGGATATCTTACTTGGATCAGCAGAATGATGCAATATTGTTCATCAGGTGGGATTAAAGCTGTGTCTATAATGCATTATAATGCAGGATTTCGCACATGATTATGCACACACTGCGCTCGGATCGAATGAAGGCTTGGATTGCTGAACCTCGGCGACGCGCTCTGCAACCGGGGACGCGCCTCGGATCAGATCAAGGCCTGGAACGTACGTCCTGCGACCTGTTCGTAGACATCCAGCGTCGCACGCTGCATCGCCGACACCGTATAGCTCGTGTGAATACGCGCGCGACCGGCCAGCCCCATGTGCGCCCGCGCCGAGGGGTCCATCTCGAGCGCCTGATGGATCGTCGCCGCCAGCACCTCGGAATCGCCTGGGGGATACAGCCAGCCACTTTCGCCATGGGCCACCGTCTCGCGCGCGCCACCATGCGAGGTCGCGATCACCGGACGGCTCATGGCTTGCGCTTCAACGATCACACGCCCGAACGCCTCGGGCTCGATCGAGGCCGAGACGACGACCGATGACAGCTTGTAGGCCGCCGCCATGTCCTGGCACGCGCCCGTCAGGTAGACGACGTCTCCGGCCCCGGCTGCATCAATTCGCTTCTGCAAGGTTTCGCGGAACCCGCTGTCATCATCGTCGCCAACCAACAACACAGCGAAGTCCGGCCCGCGCATCTCTTTGAGTTGCGCCGCCGCATCGATCATGCTTTCGGCACCCTTCCAGCGCGTCAACCGCCCCGGCATCAGGACGATGGCGCGTGGGTCCTCGATCAGACCCCAGCTTTCCGCGAGCTTGATGGCACGCTGGTTGCCCACCGATTCTTCAGAGAACACGCCGATATCCGCGCCGCGCGGGATCGTGACGATCTGCTCCTCGGGCAAGCGGTAGCGCTCGATGATCAGTTTCCGGATGAACTCGGAGTTCGCGATGACGGGACGACCCCGCGCCATGACGGAGTTATAGAGTTTCTTCAGCCCGAACTCTTCGTTGTACGTGCCATGGAACGTCGTCATGAACGGCGTCCCGGAACTGCGCGTCGCCCAATAGGCCGACCACGCCGGCGCCCGCGACCGCGCGTGCACGATATCAACGCTCTCTTCCCGGATCAGGCGGCGCATGAGACGCGCATTCTGCCACATCGTCAGCGGGTTCTTGGAATCGGCATTCATGTGGAAGATCTCGCCGCCAGCGCGCTGAATGCGAAATTCGAGCTGCCCGCCAGCGGTCGCAACCAACGCCCTGCCGCCCGCCGCACAGATCGCCTCGGTGATCTCCAGCGTTGTGCGCTCCACGCCCCCGGTATCCAGGCGCGGCACGACCTGCAATACGGTCAGAGGTTTGCGGCCCTTGGCAGTCTCGGACGCATCGCTATACGACAACGACGAGTGCCCACCAGTGGCCTCGGCACCAAACGCAGCATCGGAGGACACTGATGTCATGAAAACTCCGGATACCCTCTCTGTATCACCCGGCCGATACTTGGCTTACCACAAGTTGAACGCGCAAGGCGATGGCGCAAACAAGCCCGGAGTTATTTTTCTGGGTGGCTTCAAGTCGGACATGACCGGCACGAAGGCCACCTATCTCGAAGACTGGACGCGTCAACGAGAGTTGGGTTTTTTACGGTTCGATTATCGCGGACACGGGGCGTCTTCTGCCACATTCGAAGAAGGATGCATCGGCGATTGGGCGGATGATGCGGCTCAGGTGCTGCAGCGCCTGACGTCGGGCCCGCAGATCCTGGTCGGCTCGTCGATGGGCGGCTGGATCGCGCTGCTTCTGGCGAAAAGCTTTCCGGACCGGGTGGCCGGACTAATCGGCATCGCCGCCGCGCCCGACTTTACCGAGGACGGAATGTGGGCCGTGATGAGCCAATCGCAGCGAGACGCGCTGCTAGAGCACGGGCGGATTGAGCGGCCATCCGAGTATTCCGAAGAGCCCTATGTCATCACGCGCCACCTGATCGAGGATGGTCGCAAGCGTCTCGTTCTGCGGGACCCATTGCCCCTGCCGTTCCCTGTCCGGCTGTTGCATGGCCTTCAGGATGTCGACGTGCCGACATCCGTCGCACTGCGATTGATCGAACACATCGAGTGTCAGGA
The DNA here is from genome assembly GCA_038534135.1 of Pseudomonadota bacterium. GTDB lineage: Bacteria > Pseudomonadota > Alphaproteobacteria > Rhodobacterales > Rhodobacteraceae > Thermohalobaculum. The sequence goes on from JBCAXJ010000002.1 coordinate 15,756, forward strand.
CGCGCGCCTGATCTTGGTCAAGGGCGCCGATCACCGGTTCTCCGAGCCCGAGAACCTCGCACTGCTCGGCAAGACACTGCACGGGCTCATCAAGAGCGCGGAATGACCCGGCCAGCGAGCCTGCGTATGCCTGCAGACAATTCACGACTTCTTTGCTGAAAATCCCCTGTCGCAAGCGTCTTCCAGAACCGACATATCTTGGCCCTGAAACGACAAAACTGTACCATTCCGGGAAAACAACCCACGCTTAGTTAACGGAGCAATTGATTCAACCATTGATTGTATTTCGATCAAGCCAATCTCTCAAGAGTCGCAGCATGCGACGTCTCGAAATCGAAACCGAGAGGTGAGACCTATGAAAAAGATCATTGCAGCGGCATTCAGCGCCTTGCTGATGTTCACGTCCGTGCCGTCGCTGGCCGCGGACGCGAAAAGGGCAGATATCGTCGACACCGCGGTCCTGGCCAACGACTTCAATACGCTCGTCGCTGCTGTGCAGGCTGCCGGATTGGTCGATACGCTGAAGGGCGAAGGCCCGTTCACCGTGTTCGCGCCGACCGATGCAGCATTCGCGGCACTGCCCGAAGGCACCGTCGAAGCGTTGCTGAGGCCGGAGAACAAGGATCAGCTGGTCGCCATTCTGACGTACCACGTTGTTCCGGGCAAAGTGATGTCCTCTGACATCGCGGGCACAAAGGTGAGCGCACCCACGGTGCAGGGCCAGTCAGTGTCGATCGATGCAACCGACGGCGTGACCGTTGATGGGGCATCCGTCGTCTCTGCCGATGTCGAAACCTCGAACGGTGTTATTCACGTCATCGACAAGGTGATCCTGCCGCCGGGCTGATCACAGGACGCGAGCAACGATTTTGGGGCCGGGCGCAAACGCTCGGCCCCTCGCCCAGGGTCCGCAAGCAGTTCTCCAAGACATCGGGCCGGACACCGCGTGCGAACTGAGCCCCAAGACGCATGAAATCCTCCCAGACCCTTCTCAGATCGACGCTGCCGGACCGCACATCGGCACTTTCCGTTCGAAGCCTCTCGTGCGCCTCGCCCTTGAGCGTCAATTCTCAGGCAAATCTCGACGCTCTGCCTGCCAAAACATCCGCTCCCAACGGGAGAAAATGGGATCCTGTAGCCCGCTGAGCTTCCACACAGTGGAAACTGGACCTTCCAAGCCAACAGGAATGTAGAAAAGTGGAAAAATTTTCCACGCCTAGTGCGCGGCACAGAATGATCAACCGTTGATAGTTCGATCGGTTGCTCGATCTCTGCCCAATCGCATGTCGCGATGCCTGACAATCGTGATCCAGAGAGAGGACAAGACCCATGAAGAAGATCATCTCAGCCGTATCCGGCGTTTTGCTGATGCTGACCGCTGCCTGCTCGACCGCTGGCAACACCCAGACGGCCGCAAGCCCGGCTGATATTGTCGACACGGCCGTCGCCGCGGGCGATTTCAACACTCTGGTTGCCGCAGTTCAGGCCGCAGGTCTCGTCGAAACACTCAAAGGCAAGGGTCCGTTCACCGTATTCGCGCCGACCGATGCAGCGTTCGCAGCACTGCCCCCGGGCACGGTCGACTCTCTGCTGAAGCCAGAGAACAAGGACCAGCTGGTTGCCATCCTGACCTATCACGTTGTTCCGGGCAAAGTGATGTCGACGGACATTGCAGGCAAGAAGCTCGACGCTGCCACCGTTCAGGGCCAGACCGTCGCGATCGACGCGACAAGCGGCGTGACCGTTAACAATGCAAACGTCGTGGCTGCCGATGTCGAAGCTTCGAACGGCGTAATCCACGTCATCGACGCGGTCATTCTTCCGTCGAGCTGACCCCGGTCCACCGCAAAGCCTTGGGGCCGGGGATCATTTCCGGCCCTATCTCGCTTAACTGACTTTCGTTGCCTGACGTATCTTTGTTGCAGATTCAGACCCCGAGGCAGTCCCTTCACAGATAACGCAGCAAAACTGACATAAGTCTCAGTGTATAGTACCGCTCCGGGATGAAGCTCGTCGCGACGTGAAGAGGCCAGACCTGCCGTCGGAAAAGACTCGCGTTCCCGCGCTGGATCAGACAGCGCCGGTGTATTCGCCCCGCGCGGGGTAGTTGTTCTTGATCGCGAAATCGAGTGCGCCGACAAGCTCGGAGAAGTGGGGACGCACGAACGGCATGGTCTGCGTCGAGCCATAATAGAGCGCCTGTTCCGGCGACACCATAAACAGGCCGGGCTCCGAGAACAGCGCGGGCTCTTCGATGCCGATCGAGGTCGTGCCGCGCGAGGTCGAGATGTAGAGACCCCATTCCTTCGCCTTGGCCAGGGACAGGTCGTAGCCGAAGCGCAGGCCTTTGGCCTCGATCTTGTCAGCCATCTGACGGGTGCGGTCCTCGCCGTCGGAACTGATGGCGATGGTGCTGACGCCGCGCTCGGCGAAGCCTGCGACCTGCTTTTCGAATTCGGTCAGGTAGTTGGCGCAGATCGGACAATGCAGGCCGCGATAGAAGCAGATGACGGTGCCACGTTCGGCGCCATCTGCAGCGAGGTCGAACGTGCCATGGTCCAGCGTCGGAACGGTCAGCGACGGGGTCTTCTGGCGGGGGATCAGCATGGGGTGCTCCGAATGAAGGGTTGATGCGTCTCCTATACCCGGTATATCAGTCAGGGAAATCCGATTAATCTGACTGGAATGCCGAATGCGCAAATTTGATCGTCTATCGGCGTTGGTGGATCGCTTTGAGTTGTCAGTGACGCCCTGGCCCGATGACGCGGAGAACCTGATGCTCTCGGAACGCTCCGGCGGCGGATGGCTGCTGCATCTGGGGGAAACCCCGGGCGAACCGGACCCCAAAGCGGTTTTGCGCGCACGGGTCGATTGGGGCGACGGGGACAATCCCCTGTTCGTCGCTTTGCCGGGTCTGATCGAACGCCAGATTGATCCCGACGAAGAACTGGGCCTGATCGTGCAGTTGCTCGTTGCCGAAGGCCGCGCGGGCCGCTGTGGTGCTGCAACGGTGCTGAACCGGTTAGGCGAGGTGCTGATTGTGCGGATTGTGCGTGAGGCCATCGAACAGGGAGCGTCGGAGCCCGGCGTTCTGGGCGGCCTGGCCGATCCGCGCCTGAGCCGCGCGATTGTCTCGATCCACGAAGCGCCGGGACGCAACTGGCGCAACGAGGATCTGGCCGAGATCGCCGGTCTGTCCCGCAGCAGATTTGCCGAACTGTTTGTCGAGGCCGTCGGTGAAACGCCACTTGCTTACCTGCGGCGCTGGCGGCTCGTCCTGGCTCGAAAAGACCTCGAACGTGGTGACCGGGTTCAGGCCGTATCGCGCAGATATGGTTATGCGTCTGGCGAGGCGTTCAACCGGGCGTTTCAACGCTTTTTCGGTTGCGCGCCGACGGGCCTGAGGACCGGCACCCTGGGTAGCGCCTAACACCAAAAAAATGGGGCGCCCCGTCTCCCCCGACCGGGACGCCCCGCCTCCCCCTCAGGAGGTGCTCGGATGGAAACTGCTCAGTCAGCAGCACTCAGATCGAAGTTCTCACCTGGAAAGTACTTGGCCAGCCGCACATCGGCGGCGCGTGCGTGGCCTTCCATGCCTTCCAGACGAGAGATCCGCGCGGTCGCCTCGGCCACGCGCTTCGAGCCTTCGCGGGTCATGCGCTGCCATGTGACCAGTTTCATGTACTTGTGGACTGACAGACCGCCAGTGTAGCGGGCGGCACCCGAGGTCGGTAGCACGTGGTTGGTGCCGGAGGCCTTGTCGCCATAAGAGACGGTCGTCTCTTCGCCCAGGAACAGCGAGCCGTAGCATTCCAGCCGGTTCAGCCACCAATCCAGGTCTGCGGCCATAACGGTCAGGTGCTCGGGTGCGATATCGTCGGAGACGCTGGCGACCTCCTCGCGGTCGGCGCAGACGATCACTTCGGCATAGTCGCGCCACGCGGCCTCAGCGTTCTTTCCGTTGAGTTCCGGCAGGTCGGCGATCAACTCAGGCACGCGGGCCATGACGGTTTCGGCCAGTGCGCGCGAGGTCGTCGCCAGCCAGACCGGAGAGTTATAGCCGTGCTCGGCCTGGCTCACCAGATCGACGGAAACAATCTCGGCATCGGCGGTTTCGTCCGCCAGGATCAGCGAGTCCGTCGGCCCCGCGAACATATCGATGCCGACGCGGCCGAACAGGATGCGTTTGGCCTCGGCGACGAACTGGTTGCCCGGGCCGACCAGAATGTCCGATTTCGGCAGACCGAACAGGCCGAACGCCATCGCGGCAATGCCCTGAACGCCGCCCAAGGCAAGGATCTGATCCGCACCGCACAAATCAGCCGTATAGACAATCGCCGGGTGCACGCCGGTATCGGGGCGCGGTGGCGAGCATGCCGCGATGTTCCCGCATCCGGCCACCTTGGCCGTCGTCACCGTCATCATGGCCGACGCGATATGGGCATATCGCCCGCCCGGCGCGTAGCAGCCCGCGGCCTGGCACGGGATTGCCTTCTGCCCTGCGATCAGGCCGGGCGCGATCTCGTACTCGAAATCCTGGATGGTCTGTTTTTGGGCCTCGGCAAAGCGGCGGACATTGTCGTGGGCGTACCGAATGTCGTCCTTCAGTTTCTGCGGAACCTTGGCCGCCGCCGCCTCGATCTCGTCGCGCGTCAGGACGACGTTTCCGGCGTATTTGTCGAACTTGGCGGCGTACTCCTTCGCCTTGGCGTCGCCACCAGCCTCGATCTCGTCGAGGATGTTCTGGACAATGTCCCGCACGTCGCCCGCATCGTCAGTTGACGTGCGGGCGGCCTTCTTCAGGTATTCAGGCATATCACTTTCCGTCTAGGTAATCGGGGAGCCACAGGGCGATTTCAGGAAGGTAGAAGATCAGACCCAGGCCGATCAGCTGGATGACCATGAACTGCATCATGCCGAAATAGATATCCTTCAGATCCCACTCGGGCACAACGCCCTTCAGGAAGTAGGCCGAGAGTGCCACTGGGGGTGAAAGCCAGGCTGTTTGCAGACAGACCGCCACAAGGATCGCGAACCAGATCAGGTGATCGTCACGCTCCAGCCCGAAGTCCAGTTGCTCGACCACCGGCAGGATGATCGGCACGATGATCAGCACGATCGGCACCCACTCCAGCGGCCAGCCCAGCAGGAAGACCAGCGCGAGGATCAGGACCATGGTCCAGACCGGCGACAGTTCGAAAGCCAGCATCGCCTCGGTCAGCATCTTCGGCGTGCCGAGGTTCGAGAACACGGCGCCAAAGAAGTTCGAGGCGGCAACCAGGAACATGATCAGCACGGTGATCTCGAGCGTCTTGATCATCGAATCGTAGCCGCCCGGAATGGTGAACTTCCGGTAGCCCAGCGACAGCAGGATCGCACCGAAAGCACCACAGGCCGAGGCCTCCACCGGCGTTGCCCAACCCGCCAGAATCGACCCAAGCGCGAAGGCGATCAGAACCGTCGGTGGGACCAGGCCCATGAAGAACTCGTACCAGAGGTCGGAGAAATAGAACCCGCCCGGTTTGTTGGTCCGCATCCAGTTGTAGACGAAGTACATCACGCCGAGCCAGAGGATCGGGATCAGCAGGCCCGCGAACGGAAAGAAGCTAAGCCCTCCCGAAGCGCCTTCGACGCAGAGCCAGATGAAGATGAAGAGGGACGAGAGCACCGAAAGCACCTCGATCGCATAGTAGGGCGAGGTTTCCGGTTGCTCGTCTTCGGGCAGGATCGGGCCGAGGCTGGGGTCGAGCCAGCAGCGGCCGATCGAGTAGATCAGGTAGAGCGCTGCCAACATGACGCCCGGGATGATCGCGGCACGGAACAGGTCCGTCACGGGGACTTCCAACACCGGCCCCATGACGATCAGCATGATCGATGGCGGGATCAGGATACCCAGTGTCCCGCCCGCGGTGATGGTTCCGGCGGCAAGTTTCACGTCATAGCCGGACTTGTTCATTGTCCGCGCCGCCATGATGCCCAGGATCGTGACCGAGGCCCCGACGATCCCGGTCGCGGCAGCGAAGATCGTGGACACGAACAGTACGGCGATGAAGAGTGCGCCGCGCACCCGGCTCATCATCAGCTGGATCGCGTTGAACAGGCGCTCCATCAGGCCCGCTTTCTCCATCATGATGCCCATGAAGATGAACAGCGGAACCGCGACGAGCTGGTCGTCCAGCATGGTCTCGTTGGTCTTCGCGGTGAGAAGGAAGAACGTGACCTTGGTGTTGAAGCCCCAGGTGTTGAAGACAAACCCCAGGAAGATCAGCGTGAACGAGATCGGGAAGCCGACGAAGATCGCGAACAGCATGGCACCCAGCATTAGCAGACCGATCGTGGTCTTGTCCGGTGTCAGCGCGCCATTGCGTCCCCACATGCTTTGCCAGAAATCGCTGATGAACTCGGGGATGATCACGCCCAGCGTCTGCGGAAAGAACACTCCGGCAAAGGCAAAAGCCAGGGCGAAGAAATAGAGCGGCAGCCACTTGGTGAACTGGTGCTCACGCTCCTTGCCCATCTGGTGGAAGGCCCGGAACAGCTCGGGGAAGCCTTGCAGAAACAACAGCAGCGCGCCCAATGGCATCGCCGCGCGGGCTGGGCCCAGGACGGGCGCCCAGGTGCTGTCCGAAAGACGCTCCCACCCGGTGTAGACGAAGCCATTCGATGGGTTGAACGTGCCCCAGGTGTAGGTCAGCGCGCTCCAGAAGAAGAACAGCATCGCCGGGAAGTAGAAGCCGAGGTACAGGACCGCATCCACGGTGGCCTGCGTCTTCGGGGTCCAGTTGCGATAGATGAAGTCGGCCCGGATATGCACGCCGCGCAGCAGTGCATATCCCGCGGCCCCCATGAACAATACGCCACCCAGCATGCGGCTGACGTCATAGACCCATAGCGTAGGTCCAAAGCCCCAGTCGCGCGCCACATCGGCCATGTCATTCGCGACCAGCATGCCGAACGCCGTCCGCGAGACCACCTCGTAGACCGCCGCGAAGATCAGCGGAATCAGCAGGACACAGAAAAGCCGACCCGCCCAGAGGTTCATCACGTCAATAAAAGCCGTGATCGGCCGCTGCCACGGGGTCATGTCCTCGGGCGTCTCGCCGGGTTGCTCAGCGCGGCGTTCTGCGATCAGCTCGTCGGTGATCTCGAGTTCGCCGACATCCGTCTCCGTGGTATTCGACATGTCTTCCCCCCTTTTTTGGTCAGCCTATCGTTGGCTGTTTTCCTGGGTTTGTCGCGCGGCCTGTCTCGCACCCTGCGGGCGCGAACCAGACCTTACGATCCGGCCCGCCACCACCCCCGCCTCCTCCGGCGCGCGCAGCGCGCCGGAGGAGGCGGGGGTGGTGGCGGGCCTGAGCGGATCCCGAGTTCTGCGTGCCGAAGGCGCGCAGAACGAGTGGCCGCAAAATCTGGTCAATCCCTCTCAAACACGGTGATGGCGTGTCCGTCCGCACGCCAGGCCCGTGTCGCAGCTTGCGCATTTTCCTCTTTCACCAGGATGTAATCCGTGTCGTAGGTCGAGATGACGAAGATCCCGATCTCGGCCTCGGCAAGGGCGCGCGAAAGCGCAGCGACAATGCCGGTTTCGTCAAAGGCGAACGGGCCCTGGACCTTGAAGGTGGTCCATCCCGGCTCGATCTTGTCCAAATGCTGTCGATGTTTGGTGACCGCATCGGTCGGCCCGACCAGGGACAGTTCTTCGTCTGTCCGGCTGATCGTCAGAAAATCCGTCCCGGAGAGAAATCCCTCCGGAACGGGAGTGGCGGGGCCCGAACGGGCCACCGCGTAGTCTCCGGGAAGCTGTGTCAGCTTCATTCGGCTTACTTGACGCTGTCGGCGAATGCCTTGCCGAGTGCGGCGTTCGAGGCCTGGGCACCTGCCCAGAACGGAACGGCGATCGCGGCAAAGTCCTTCTGTGACTGCCAGACCTTGGCGAAGAACGGATTTTCGGCAGCATTCTTCTCGAGCGATGCCTTCGCCGCGTTCATGTAGGCCGGGAAGTAGTCTGCCGGGGTGTCATGCAGGATGACGCCGTGGTTCTCGGTCAAGTCCTTCAGCGCCTTACCGTTCTCAATGATCCGGTACGACATGGCTTTCGACAACGATGCGTTCGCTGCGACCTCCAAGGCCTTCTTCTCCAGATCGGTCAGGCCCTCATAAACATCGGCGTTGATGTACATGTCGGCGTTCACGACCACCTGGTGCAGACCCTGCAGGTAGTAGTGCTTCAGGACCTTCTGGAAGCCGAAGACGCTGTCAGGCTTCGGGCAGCACCACTCGGCCGCGTCGATCGTGCCTTTCTCGAGTGCTGGCAGGATGTCACCGCCGCCCATGGCGACCGACGCGACACCGATGTCCTTGTAGGTCTGGCCCGGGATGCCCGGAGGCGTCCGGAAGCGGTACTTGCGGAAGTCGTCCATGCTGTTGATCGGCTCGGAGAACCATCCCAGGGCTTCCGGTCCGACCGGCTGGAGCATGAAGCCCTTGACGTTCATGCCCATCTCTTTCCAGAGCTGGTCGTAAAGCTCCTTGCCGCCGCCGTACTGGAACCAGCTGAGGAAGGCGATGTTATCGATGCCGACACCGGCACCGGCAACGGGCGAGCCAAACAGCATGGCTGCGGGGTGCTTGCCCGACCAGTAGTGCGTCCACGCGAAGCCGCCCTCGATCAGTCCGCTGTCCACGGCATCCAGCGTTTCCTTGACGCCGACAACCGCACCGGCGGGCAGAACCTCGATCTTCAGCGATCCGTTGGTCAGGGCGGCAACGTCAGCCGCGAAATCGTTCAGCATGTGAACTTCGTCCGCCTTGGCCGGGATCACCGACTGTACGCGGATGACGGTCTCGGCAAAAGCCGTTCCCGCCGTCAGCGCCGCGACGGCGGCACCCGTTACGATGGTCTTCCAGAACGCCATGATATCCTCCCTTGGCATTTCGATTTCAGTCTCGTTGCCCGCTTCGTGCGGATCTCGGTATCTTGCCGGTCACAAGGCCATCCCTCTGCATCGGACGCAACGGGAAACCTCCGCCGGTTCGAAATCATGCTGCGGCCTGCGCATCTTCGCGAACAAGGTCTGACGCCTTTTCGCCGATCATGATTGCTGGTGCATTCGTGTTGCCCGAGACGATCAGCGGCATGATCGAGGCATCGGCAACGCGCAGGCCCTCGACTCCGCGCACGCGCAGGCGCGGATCGACGACAGCAGCTCTATCGGTGTCCGACCCCATCTTGCAGGTGCCCGTCGGGTGATAGATCGTCACGGATGTATCGCGCGCCCAGTTGAGGATTTCTTCGTAATCGTCGCCGATCGCCGGGCCCGGCGCATGTTCTTCGGTGATGATATCGCTCAGCGGCTTGCAGGCCGAGATCCGGCGCGTGATGCGAATGCCTTCGACCAGCGTATCGCAATCGGTCTTGGTGGCGAGATAGTTCGGATGAATGGCCGGGGCCGCCAGCGGATCCGGCGATTGCAACTCCAGATGACCGGCACTTTCAGGGCGCAATTGCAGGACCGAGGCCGTGAAGGCGTCAAACGGATGTGGCCCATCCGCCGGATTGTCGGCGCTGAAGGGCTGGATGTGGAACTGGATGTCGGGCGTCTCGAGCTCGGGCCTGGTCTTCAGGAACCCCGCGCCCAGGCTGGCAGCCATGGTCATCGGCCCGGTGCGCCAGAGCGCGTACTCGGCGGCCATCAGAACCTTGCGGAGCAGCGAGCGCGACTCGGAGTTGATCGTGCGTGTCCGGCATTTGTAGACGGGACGCGCCTGGAGATGGTCTTGCAGGTTCTTGCCGACGCCGGGCACATCGCGAACGACATCGATGCCAAACTGCTGCAAGTGCTCTCCCGGGCCGATCCCGGAATGCATCAGGATCTGTGGCGAGCCGATCGCGCCCGCAGACAAAATCACCTCGCGCCGTGCCATGATCGGGCGCACACCGCCAGGTCCCTCGGTTTCGATCCCGACGGCCCGTCCATCGCGGAGCAGGACCCGCCGCGTCTGGTGCTTCACGATGACCGTCAGGTTCGGACGCTTCGACGCCGGATGCAGATAGCCGACCGCCGAGGAACAACGCCGGCCCTTGCTCGCCGTCAACTGGTAGAGCGCCACGCCCTCCTGATCTTCACCGTTGTAATCCGGGGTGCGCCGATAGCCCGCTGCCTCGGCCGCTTCGATCCACGCGTCAATCTCCGGGCGCGCCAGCCGTGTCGGTGACACGGCCAGCGGCCCGTCCGAGCCCCTCAGCCCAGAACCGTTCATCTCCCAGGTCTCTGACCGCCGAAACAGCGGCATCACGTCTTCCCAGCCCCAGCCGGTATTCCCCAGCTGACGCCAGCCGTCATAGTCCTGCGCCTGCCCGCGCACGTACAGCAATCCGTTGATCGAGCTTGACCCACCCAGCGTCCTGCCGCGCGGCCACTTGATCGACCGTCCGTTCAGGCCGGGGTCAGGCTCGGTCTCGAAACACCAGTCGGTGTTCGGATTGCCCATCGTCTTGAAGTATCCAACCGGGATGTGGATCCAGGGCGAGCTGTCGCGCCCACCGGCTTCGACCACAGCCACCGTTGCCTTGCCGTCCGCAGACAGCCGATTGGCGAGCACACAGCCCGCCGATCCCGCGCCAACAATGACGTAGTCAAATTCCATGCGCTCTTCGGAACGCCTCCCTTTGCAGAAAAGTCAAAAATTGAGACTTTTCGTCTTGTTTTTTATGACTACAGCACGATACTGCCTGGATGGCAAGCGAAGATGCAGCGATTGTCGCAGGTGATGCCGTCAAGTCTGATGACGCGCGCATACCAACCAACCTGCGCACTCTCTTGATTCTCGAAACGGTAGGCGCCGCCGAAAGGCCGCTGACACCCGCCGAAATCGGCCGCACGGTTGGACTTCCCAAGCAGACGATCCATCGGCTGTGCAGTGTTTTGCTGGAGGAAGGCTTCCTGATGCGGGCCGAAGGCGGCCGCGGTGTGCGGGCAGGCCGGCGGGCGCGTCGCATGTCCGGTAACCTGCTGCATCACTCGGCCCCTGTCGCCGCACGGCGGGCGATCCTGGAGAGGATCTCGGCAACTGTTGGCGAGACGGTGAACTTCGCGGCACCGGGCGAATCAGGGATGATCTATGTCGACCGGGTCGAGACAGCCTGGGCCTTCCGCATCCAGCTTCCGATCGGGACGCATGTGCCGTTCCATTGCACCGCGAGCGGTAAGACCTGGCTCGCCAGTCTGTCTTTGCGCCAGCGCCGCAAGGTTGTGTCCAGCCTGCGGCTCGAGCGCCAGACCAGCCGAACCCTGACGGATGCAAACGCACTTCTGACGGAGACGGCCGAGATCGCCCGGCGTGGCTATGCCATCGACAACGAAGAACTGATGGAGGGCATGATCGCGCTGTCGGTTCCGGTCACAGCGCCCGATGGGCGGTACGCTGCGTCCCTGGCGTTCCACGGGCCGCTGATCCGGCTCAGCCCCGAGTCCCTGCTGGATCATCTCGAAACCCTGCGCGGCGGCGCGCGTGACCTGCAGGCTGCACTCTTCTAGCGGACTCGCGGACATGCCAAACCGGCCCAGGCCCCACGATCGGGATCTGCGCATTCTGGTGATGTCTCGGGGTGTAAGACTGCGGCATCTGCATCCGCATGGTCCTGATCCGGCGATCAAACTCCGCCGTAGGGATGATCGCTTATCCAGCGCGGATAAGCGGTGACTGGCCAGCCACCAGGAACGCTACTTTATACATGTCCCCGTTTCGGGGGACGCCGGACACGTTAGCGGGGTTCTCCCGACCGTGGATCGTATCCGGCTCTCGCGAGTTTGCGCCTCGAACCCGATGCGCTGCAATTGCAGGCGCTCTTCTAGCGTGCAGTCTCTAAAACTTGGTTAAAATTCAAGATACTAATGCGAACCGTGTTTCGCCCACGCGGCCCAGTCGGCATCGTCGAGGAACAGCGGCGGGTGATCCGTCACGATGCTCGTCAGACCCAAGTCGCGGAAAGGCTTCATCACGCGCACATCGTTGACGGTGAAGACGCGCACGTCGAACCCGTACGATGTTGCCTCGTTCAACAGGCTCTGGCTGAGATGGGCATAGTGAAGATGCAGCGCGGCGGCGCGCAGTTCGGTAAGCCGTTTGCGCCAGCGGTCTTCGGGTTCTGTCCACAATGCAGCGAGCGCGAGATCCGGCATCGCCTCGCGCAGTTCCGCCAGTTCGTCGTGGTCGAAGCTTGACACGATGATCCGGTCCTTGATCCAGCCGCGCGCCTGAAGCGCATCGCGCACAACCGAGGCGATGCATCCACGGGGTTGGTCATGGGGCTTCATCTCGAGATTGGCGAACATCCCGGCATCGCCCAGCAGATCGAGCGCCGCATCGAGCGTTGGCAGCGGCTCGTGCGCAAACGCCTCACCATGGGTCACTCCGGCGCTGAGGCCTGCCAGATCGCCAGCACCGATGGCGCTGAGCGGACCGGTCGCGTCCGTGCACCGGTCAAGCGTGTCGTCATGGTGGATGACCGGCGTGCCGTCGCCCAGAAGCGAGACATCGAACTCGATCCAGTTGATGCCCTGCTCTTGCGCCATCCGAAACGCCGCCAGCGTGTTCTCCGGTGCTGCCTGGCTGGCCCCGCGATGGGCGATGATCCGGCCCTTGTCTGCGAGGTTCGGATATTTGGTCACAATCGTCATATCTACACCTCTACGGATTGGCTCGGCCTATGTACATCAGCGGCCGCGCCTGCGCTTGCGTCGGATCGTCCGTTCTGCCATCCATCGCGCTTGCTGGAAACTAAAGGACTGTGGTGTCCAAAGCGATGCGATATGGGCTTTTTGGCCTTCTGATCCTGGCCACGGCGCTGATCTGTTGGGACCTCGGCCGCCGGGGTGCCGCTGCCTATGAGCAGATGATGGTTCAGCGCGTCGAAAACGGCCTGGACGTTCTGGGGTTCGATTGGGCGGACATCCGCGCAGACGGTCTGAAGCTGGAGCTTCATGGCCACGCACCGGATGTGTCCGCGCAGGAACTTGCCGTTGAGTCCGCACAGGCCACGGCTGCGATGGCGCGCGTCACCAACCTGTCGACGGCGACCCTTGCGCCACCGGAAAAGCGGGACCCGGTCCGGATCGAGCTGCACCGCGATGCGCGCGGGATCACTCTGATCGGCCAGACCGCCAGCCGCGAGATGCGGGAACGGCTGAACCGTATGCTGGTGCGCGACGGCGATGATCTGGCGATCCAGGATCTGACGGGGATCCAGGCAGCCCGGCCTCCGCGCAGCTGGGGGCCTGAGATCGATGTGGCCAGCCTTGCGGCGACGGCCCTGCCGAACGCGTTCGTCGTGGTCGAGCCGGGACAGGTCACGCTGGATGCGCAGGCGCAGGACGAGGCCGAACGGGACGAGATCACGCGCCGGTTGCTGGAAGCCGCTGGCGGCAGCGTAGCCGTGATCATGCGGCTGCGAATACCGGCAGTGGTCGTGGCACCGTTCACCTTTGCGGCCAACAAGGATGCGGGCGCCGGTATTCGTGTCGAACAATGCGCCGTCCGCAGCGCTGAGGAACAGGCCGCCCTGATGGGAATGTTGCGGCGCCTGTCGATCGATCTGCCCGAGGCGGCCTGCCCGGTTGGTCTGGGCGGGCCCGGCGGCGACTGGGCCGGGGCGGTCAGCGCTGGTCTCGACGCATTGCAGTCACTTCCGGCCGGACGGTTAGAGATCACCTATCGCGAAGCGCGGATCGACGGTTTGCCACCGACCGCGCCAGACGACTTTGACGCCGTCGTTGCGGCGCTGGGCGACGCGCTTCCGGCAGGATTTTCCAGCGGGGGTGCCTTGCGGTCCGGTGATCCGGCGACTGTGGCGGGCATTCAGCGCGCGCGTTACTGGATGCATGTCAAGGCTGATATCGACGGTATCCATCTGAACGGCCAGGTTCGGGATGAGGCGACGCGCGTCGCAGTCTCGACCTATGCGGCGGCTCTGGTGGGCGGCGACCGTGTAACTTCGGCGCTGACCGAGGGCGATGGCGCGCCGCCCGCAGGCTGGCAGACTGCCTTGCTGAAGTTGACCGAAACCTTGTCGATGCTCGGGCGGGGCGAGGCACAGATGTCAGGCCATCGCGTGTCATTTCACGGCACGGTCGAGTCGGCCGAGGCCGCTGCCCGCCAGCATGCCGCCCTGGTGGAAGCCTTGCCCGACTTCGAGGTGCGGACGCACATGACGGTGGACCTGCCAGCCGCGTTGGCGCGGATCGAGCTGCCCGGAGTGCGGTGCGCCGATGCGCTCTCGCGCCAGATCATCGCGCGACCGGTGGATTTCGACACGGGAAGTGCTGTCCTGACCGAGGAGAGCAAGGCCGTCATGGATGCCCTGATCGCGACCCTTGAGCGTTGCAGTGGTGACCCGATCGAGATCGGCGGCCATACCGACTCGCAGGGTTCGGCCGATCTGAACCAGCGGCTCAGCCAGGCCCGGGCCGAGGCCGTGCGGGACGCGCTGATCCAGCGCGGCATCTCGCTCGACATGCTGGTTGCGCGCGGCTATGGCGAAGCCGAACCGATTGCCGATAACCAGACCGATGCTGGGCGCGCGCGCAATCGGCGGATCGAGTTCAAGGCGGTCGAGCGAGTGGCGCAAGGCAACGACGCCGGAGACGACCGGGAGTGAGACACCGCGGATGCTGACTGGCGCCCAACTTGCGACGGCGATCTCGGCCGTCCTCGCCGCTGCGGTGGTCCTCGGCTGGATCCTGCACTGGCTCTGGGTGCGTCTGTCCAACGCCGCGATCAGCGATACGGCGCGCATCACCGAGATGATCAACCGCCTGCACGAGGCTGACCGCGCCCGCGAGGCGGCTGAGGACGCCAAGGAACTGGCGGAGAACCTGCTGGCGTCGCGCGAGGCCGAGATGGAGAACCGTCTTGCCGCGATGCAGGCCCGCATGGACGGCGCGGTAGAGGGGCGCGAGGCCGACTTGTCTGCCGAACTGCGCGAGGCCAAGGCAGACAGCGAGGCGTCGATGGCGGGGCTTCGCAATGCCCGCGCCCGGATCATGGACTTGGAAGCCGAGATCGAAGACCTGCGGCGCGAAATGCCCTGACGATCCGGGATTCGGCGCAGTACAAGCAACCGCTTTGTTAAAAATTTCATGACGATGTAAACCCGGCGGTTTACATCGCAAAGATTCCTCCTATGTACGCCTATATGGTTTACCTAGCCGCGGGTATTGCACCTGCGCGCTCCGACAGACAGGAGGCCTCACGTGGCGACCAATCTCAAAATCAATGGCAAGGAGGTAAGCGTCGATGCCGATGCCGACACACCTCTGTTGTGGGTCCTGCGGGACGATCTGGATCTGACCGGCACGAAGTTCGGCTGCGGCGTCGCGTCGTGCGGCGCCTGCACCGTGCATGTTGACGGGGTCGCGATGCGCTCGTGCCAGACATATCTCAGCGATGTCGAAGGCACCGAGATCACCACGATCGAAGGCGTGTCCGGCAAGGCCGCCAAGGCCGTGCAGACCGCTTGGCGCGATCTGGACGTCGTTCAGTGCGGATACTGTCAGTCGGGCCAGATCATGCAGGCCATCGACCTGCTGGCCAGCACGCCGAAGCCGACCAACGACGACATCGACACCGCGATGGCGGGCAATGCCTGCCGCTGTGCGACCTATCACCGGATCCGCGCGGCCATTCACCACGCCGCCGAGATCATGGAGGGCTGAGCATGAACATCCAGACATCCCGCCGTTCTTTCCTGAAGGGTGCCGCTGCCACTGGTGCCGCCCTGTTCGTTGGCGTCAACGCGAAGGGCGCGTTTGCCGCTGCTTCGGGTGCCGCAGACCTCAATCCGTTTGTCCGGATCGCGCCCGATGGCATCGTCCATGTCGTGATCAAGCATTTCGAGATGGGCCAGGGCACCACAACCGGTCTTGCCACGTTGGTGGCAGAGGAACTCGATGCGGATTGGGAGACGCTGGCCGTCGACCTGGCGCCGGGCGACTCCAATCGCTACGCGAACCTGTTCTTCGGCACGCAGGGCACTGGTGGCTCGACCGCCATTGCCAACAGCTTCATGCAGTATCGCCAGGCCGGCGCCGCTGCGCGCGAGGTGCTGGTTGCGGCAGCCGCCGACACCTGGGGTGTCGCGCCCGCCGATGTGACCATCGAGAAAGGCATCCTGAAGGCCGGGACGAACAGCGCCCATTTCGGCGAGATGGTTGCCAAGGCCGCGACGCTCACACCGTCGGAAGAACCCGCCGTCAAGGATCCCGCACAGTTCACCCTGATCGGCAAGGATGGTCTGCCGCGCAAAGACTCCCGTGGCAAGACGATCGGTCAGACGACCTTTGCGATGGACGTGAAGGTGCCGGGCCAGGTTACCGCGATGATCCTGCGGAGCCCACGGTTCGGAGGCACGCTGGTGTCGTTCGACGCGTCGGACGCTTCGGACATCAATGGCTTTATCGATGCCAAGGCGCTGCCGAACGGATCAGGCGTCGCGGTCTATGCCAAGAACACGTGGTCGGCGATGCAGGTCCGCGACATGATCGAGGCCGAGTGGGATTTCAGTGCCGCCGAGAACCGCTCAACCGACGAGATGATCGCCTATCACCAGCGTCTGCTGGACAAGCCGACCTACCAGGTGCGTGAAGGCGGAGATTTCGCTGCAACCGGTAAGGCGTTGGAAGGCGCCGACACGATGCTGGAAGTCGACTATGTCTTCCCGAACCTGGCCCATGCGCCGATGGAGCCGCTGAACTGCGTGATCGAGCCGACCGCCAATGGCGTGAAGTTCTATGACGGCGCGCAGTTCCCCGGCATCACGCAACCGGTAGTCGCTTCGGTCCTCGACCTGAAACCCGAACAGGTCGAAGTCGAGACGGTCTACGCCGGGGGTTCGTTCGGCCGGCGCGCAACGCCGCTCTCCGACTACCAGGTGGAGGCAGCGCTCGCCTTTGCCACGCTTGGCGGCAAGACGCCGGTCAAGCTGATCTGGAACCGCGAGGACGACGTTCGCGGCGGATACTACCGTCCGATGGCTGCGCAGCGGGCGAAGATCGGCCTGAAGGACGGTAAGATCGTCGGGTGGGACCACCGGATCGCGGTGAAGTCGATCCTGAAGGGCGGACCGTTCGAATCCGTGCTCGTGCACAACGGCGTCGACGATGTCTCGGTCGAAGGGATCAAGGACAGCCACTACGACATCCCAAGCATGGCCGTCGGGCTTACCGATGCCGAAACGCCGGTTACCGTGCTTTGGTGGCGCTCGGTCGGGCACAGCCAGAACGCTTACTCGATGGAAACCCTGATGGATGCGGTCGCCGTCGCTGCCGGGGCAGACCCGGTTCAGTTCCGGCTGGACCATCTGGCAGGCGGCACGCCCGACCAGATGCGTCTGAGCGGTGTCCTGTCGCTGGCCGCCGAGAAGGCCGGTTGGGGCACGCCCGGCAAGCACATGGGCGTGGCCGTGCACAAGTCGTTCAACTCCTATGTCGCGGAAGTGGCCGAAGTCTCCGTCCAGGACGGAGCCATCAAGCTGGAGAAGATCACTTGTGCGGTTGATTGCGGGCTCGCTGTGAACCCCGACATCATTCGTGCCCAGATGGAGGGCGGGATCGGCTATGGACTGGGCGCGATCATGCGCAACAAGATCACGTTCACCGAGGGCGAGGTCGATCAGTCCAACTTCCCGGACTACGAGCCGCTGCGCATCACCGACATGCCGGACATTGAGGTGCACATCGTTGCCTCTGCAGAGGCCCCGACGGGCGTCGGCGAGCCGGGTCTGCCGCCTGCCGGACCGGCGCTGGCGAACGCCATTTTCGCGGCGACGGGAAAGCGCATCACGACCTTGCCGATGACCGATAGCGGTATCGAGTTCGTGTGACGGCAACTCACGTGATTTCAGGCGGCGAAAGGCGCCGCCTGTTTCGCAATTTACGATACCATTTCTGGGTGTAATTGATTCGGCCACTCGCTATTTGAGTGTGGCCCGCGCGCATTTTAGCACGTTGGCATACCAAAATACACTTATAGGTTGATCAACACACCTGCTGTGGAACACCTGTGGGATACATAGCCTGCTCGTGGATCTTCCGATTTCGGCGTTTCCGAACTTTTTCTAGGTTTAACAATTGCTTTAGAGGCCGATATTCCTATCATCATATGTTATGTTTGCAGATCGCGAAAACAAGACCCGGGTAAACACCGAGCTCCTCCAGCTGATCGAGTTGGGACTTGCCCTGAACGGCAAGTTCTCGGCACGGTCCGCTTCGATTGCGGTCGTCGGTCACGATGGCCTCGTGCGCGACATCCGGCAGAAGGGAAATGTCCCGACCGCCGACAAGGTCGACGCACTCTTCAAGCTTCTGGGGATCAGTTACAATCTGGGAGCCGCATCCCCGAACAACGAAAGCCTTCCGATTCCTCGTGGTCAGAAGAACGGCCGCTCGGCGCTTCAACTGATTTCGGTGGGCGGGGATTCGCCGCGCCTGATCGGAAACCTGCCGAATGGACCTTTCACGTTGCAGGTTCGGTTCGATATCTGCGACCGCCTCAAGGAAGGCTGGTACGGCTTCGTCGATCCATTCCAGAAGCCCGAGAACCGCGATATCGTCTTCCTCCGGGACCGAGTTGGGACGCCGCAAATTGCAATTTTCCATTCTGGTGCTGCAAGCGATCCGCGCCATGTTGCCATCGAAAGCCTGACCGGAGAGAGACGTGGCATCGAGTTTGTCTCGGTGACGTCTTACACGATCTTCGCGCCGATCACATGGACAGGTCGGGTATCGCCGGACATCCAGCGTTCGTACGATGTCGGTGACGAGGGCAGGCAGTCACGCTTCAACCAACTCAAGGGTCTGGTTGACGAGATCCGCGATGACGCTGCCGTGGAAGAAGTCGACCTGAGCCATATCGAGTTGGTTGAGAAGGCAATTCAGCTTCTCAAGGATCACTGAGGCGGTGGAGACGCTGCACGCTGTAAGGTTGTGCCAGATGCATTTGGCTCGCGCATCGATCTCTGTTTTGTTTGACTCTCCGACCCGGAACATGGTTCTGTCCTAATGCGAAGTCCGTCGAAAGTGCCAATGGACGTAGATATTTCAAAACCGCAGAGTAACGTGCGCAGTGATCTGGTTCGCTTGGCCGAAGAGTGTGCCCTTGATGAGGCACTGAAAATCTATGTCTTCTCCCGTTTCTCATGCGAGATTGAAACTCTGGGCGATCACGAAATTGCCGAAGTGTCGGACCTGTTCTTGCCGATCATCATCGACATGAAGTCTCAGATCTCGCGCGGGGGAGTACAATGACCCCGTTGAACAAGTTCTCGTTCGATAACGACATCGATCATCTTGTGTCATGGTGGCGCGAGCGAGACGGCCTCTTTGTCGACCTGGACAATGTTCTCATGAAGGTCGCGATGCATGCGAAACCGTCGCGTCAGCTCGGACATCCGGTGCCGCTCCTGATCGGAACAGAAAGCCTGCATTCCCGCGTCCTCGGCAGCCCGAATCCAAAGCTGCTGTCGCTGAACATAAAGTCCTATTTCCCGGAATACGCATCCGAGGTTTTCGATGGCTATCTCTATGCCTCGGACAACTTCGAGCCCGTTCAGTCGGTCCACTCGCTTGTTGCCAACATGTCCGAAGGCCCGGTCGACTTCAGGTACGAGCGACTTTTGCTGCCGGTTCGGACACGGGTGGGGGCTGAAGCGATTTTGACTTATTCTCGACCAATCCAACTGAATTGACCGAACGTAGGCGCCCGCGCGCGATGAGATCGAACAGATAGTTCAGATCCCGCCTGCTTGAGCCAATCAGCCAGTCACTGTCGACGCGGAAGTCGGTTTCGACTTTCCACTCCAACGCGCAAGGGTAGCATCGCGCGATCAGATAGACCGCAGGCAGACCCCGCAGCGCGTTCTTCTGTTTCACGAACGCGAAGATCCAGTCGGGATCGAACTGCATGATCGCGAGCCCGTAGACCAGCAGAATGAAGTCCGAATTGTTGAATTCCTTCGACACGCGACCTTCCCGGGCAATGAAGTAGTCGCCCAGGTAGCAGACGCTTCCGCGAATATCGTTCGCGAGCGGCGGCATCAGCGTGGTGTCGATCGCATTCGCGCCATGCCCATAGAGCCGCGCATACTGACGTTCGAGAAATGTCGTCAACGTCTCTTCGTTGAACTGGTAATGTCGTACCGCGCAAACAGCGATCATCTGGCCTTCGGAATTGCGCACGACGACGTAGAAGGCGTTCGAACTGGAAAGATCATTGTGCAGCCAGCTCATCTCGGGCGATATCCGCCCCTTCTCCATTTCTACGATTTCGCGATGGATCTCGGAGAAATTCGTCTGTTGCTCAATGGTACGTCCATTAACCTTCAACCGTGCCGAGACGGCGGCGGTCGCTTCAGCCAACTGAAATGCATTAGGCATTTTTTGGTGTTCTCCAAGGAAAGGGCAGCAGATTCCGCTTGGTGACACACATATGGCAGCCCTGTCCAAGTCCAGATGACACAGTTGCAAATAAGAATGCAACTATTACGTCGAAAGCTGTCACTTTAGTTCTCCCCTCGCGTGTATCCCGTCGTCACTGCACGCCGAAACTGTATTTGTAGCGCTAAGGTCTTCCCATATTACGTCGGCCAGAAAATCAAGCTTCCACCCCGATCTCATCAGACAACGTCCTTTAACCGTTAGTTAATCGGGCTTAACAGCAGGTTAATATGGTAGATGTTTCTCCCGTTATGGTAGTGCAAGTCCCTCCTTTCATAAAACGGCCACAAGCCGCTGCAACGACCCCACAAATCCATCCTGATCCCGGATGCGTCGAACAGCTTGATCCGACGCCAGTCCGCAGACGCAGACAATTCTCGCAAACTTCGGAAGCGTGCGCGACATAAACCGGTTCCGGTCGATTCGCATCCCGCCGTCCTGACGCCGGTCAGATAGAAGGAAATGAACGCAGAACCACGTCGATTGCTGCGAATGATACAATTTGACGTTTTGTTTCGAGAGGATGTCCGCACAGTACGAAAGTACCCGGCGCCAAATAGAGCGCGGTGCGACACGCTGAACCAACGTGGGCTGCTTTTGCGCCTGTGGCAGCTTTGCCCGGCGCCATACATTGCGCGACACGAATCTTGGAACAAGTGCCTCGTAAGGTGCGCCACCATGTGACGCCGGCAAACAGCCAGGTCGCTCATACATGCCCTCGCAACTGTGCCGGACCGATGCGGTTGACTTACATCCGACGATCCGCCATTCCCCGCGTCCCATGTCAGCGAAGAAGACCAAACCCGTCAATCGAATTGCTGCCGAAAACAGGCGGGCGCGCTATGACTATTTCATCGAAGATACACTCGAGACCGGAATCGTCCTCGAGGGCTCGGAAGTAAAGGCCTTGCGCGAGGGCAAAGCGAACATCACCGAGAGCTACGCGTCCGTCGAGGATGGCGAGCTTTGGTTGATCAACGCCTATATCCCGCCCTTCAGCCACGCCAAGGCCGATGCATTCAGCCACAATGAGCGGCGCCGGCGTAAACTGTTGGTGCACAAGCGCGAACTCTCGCGCCTGTGGCAAGCGACAGGACGGCAGGGCATGACTCTGGTCCCAACCAAGCTTTACTTCAGTGAGGGTGGCCGAGCCAAGCTGGAGATCGGTCTGGCCAAGGGTAAGAAAGCACCAGACAAGCGCGCGGTCGAAGCCAAGCGCGATTGGCAGCGCAGTAAGGCCCGCCTGATGCGTGAGCGGGGATAATCTCTGCCGAGCGGTGGCTGTTTACTCTCGCGGGCGCGGGTGTCGCCAGCGCGGCAAAGCGCCGCCATCATCACTGTTCGGCTCTCGCCGCGCCTTTCGGTCCCCGGGCCGACCGGGACCTGAAAAATCATCGCTCGCTTCACCCCAAAGGCACCGCGGGTAAAACGGAAACGTCTCTGTCACGAAGTAGACGAAACGACCCTCCAGCATCCCGCCATTGCACTCATCCAACGTGCCCGAGCCTGCGACGTGTTCCCAATCCTGCACATAGGTCCCATCGTGCGGGCCGAAGGGCGCGGTTGGTCGCGTATCGGGTTTCAGTCGCCAGCTCGACGTCTGGCTGGCAGTGGCCAGATGCAGCTCGAAGCCGTCCGCGGCCCATCCAACATGTGAGGCGTCGCCATTGGCGATCATCCCCGTCGGGACACCATGATAGTGGTAGATCCCGGAGTGATCGACATGGGCATTGTGTTCGTCCATTCCCAGAAGATCGGCGGCTCCAAGACCTTCGAGGTTCCAACCCGAGGAACGGTTCCGGCTGTGGCCACGCGGGCTGGATGCATCATACCAGTCCGCAGTGCCGGGCCGGATCAAGACGCCGTTCTTCGCGATGCCAACCGAGCCGCGCTGTGGCATCGGTCGATTGCGCTTGACCGGGTCGGCAGTGACGCAAAAGCGATGGCGCTGCGCCCGAATGCTGTGCGGGTTGCCAGAATTCGGAAACATTCCGGTCTCGTGATCTGGCAAACCGTTCGACTGGACACAGACTTGGGTGTCTGTCCGCGTGATCCGAACCTTGTTCTCGTGGGCGTGAGTATGGGAGATGGCAATGGCCGTCAGCACGAGCACGGCTGGAATTGCTGTTCTCAACATGATCAACCTCGTTCAATGTGCCAGTTCAATTACCAACGCATGACGGCAGAGGTTCCGTCTCGTAAATGTGTTCTATTTCAATGGTTTGATAGAATTCCAGCGCTCGACCCTGAAGCCTAGACGACCATATCTGAACGCAGGCTGAACCGGACGGGGGACTGCCCGCCCGGCCAAAGCATCACGCAGCCAGCGGTTCTCCGCGTGGTTCGATCACCGCCAGCGCGGCGTGGGCGGCTTCAGCGCCCTTGATGCGGAAATGATCGTGGAAGAACATAGTGTGTTGCTCGGTCTCCTGATACTGGTGCGGGGTCAGCACGACGGACAGCACCGGCGTATCTGTGTCGAGCCCGACACGGACCAGCGCATCGACCACGGTTCCGGCGACAAAGTCGTGCCGGTAGATGCCGCCATCGACTACAAAAGCCGCCCCGATCACGGCGGCATAGTTTCCGGTCCGGGCGAGCCGCTGCGCCATCAGCGGGATCTCCAGCGCACCGGGCACATCGAACACCTCGACGGGCATTCCCGGTGGCAACGCCTCAATCAGCCCGATCCGGGCCTGGTCGACGATGTCCGCATGCCAGCGCGCCTGAACCAGCGCGATCTTGCGGTCGGTCAACGGGGGTTGGGTCATGATGGTCTCCTTTCCTCATCCCAATCACCCCAGGGCTGACGAAAGGCAGACGGACGCCCAGATGGACGCCGCGCTGTCTCGCCGTTCTCTTCCATCCGGACTGTGACCGTCGGCTCCGGAGTCGCACCGGATCTGCTGACCCTCTCCGACCGGAGAGGCGCTCGCGGGCTTCGGGCCATGGCCCGTCACCGCCGGTGGGGACTTCCACCCCGCCCTGAGAACATGCCGGAACCTTGCGGCCCGACAGGGATCAGCTTATGCCGCGAGGACCGAAAATCAATCGAAAGAAACAGGCCGGAATGAGCCATCCCATGCCCGATAGCCGCCGTCTCTTGGACGCGCTGGATGTGACCTGGCCTGCGGCCGAATCCGCCGACGTCGATGGCTGGCGCGTGCGGCGCGGGCTCGGCGGTGGCAACCGGGTTTCGTGTGCTTCTGGCAGTGGCGATATGCAGACTGCCGTGGATGCGCTGGCGGCCTGGGATCAGGGTCCGTTGTTCCAGCTTATCCCGGGGCAACAGGATCTGGACGACGAATTGGATGCGCTCGGCTACCGTATCCACGAGCCGGTGATTTTCTATGCTGCACCCGTCGCAGACCTGATCGGCGAGCAGAGCCATATGGCGGCGGGCTATCGCTGCCATTGCCGTCCCGCGATTATGGAGGAGATCTGGGCTTCGGGCGGTATCGGCCCGTCGCGTCTCGCCATCATGGATTGGACAACCGCGCCGAAACAGCTCGTGATGTCTCGGTCCGGCGATCGCCCGGCGGGCGTGGCCTTTGTCGCTGTCGATGGTGATGTCGCAATGGTCCATGCGATTGAAGTTCTGGAGAAGTATCGCCGCAAAGGCGCGGGGCGCCTTGTGATGGAGGTCGCCGCACGGTTCGCAGCCGAGCAAGGTGCGACGTGGTTCACGCTCGCTGTCACGGTGGCGAACGCACCGGCGCGCGCCCTTTACGAACGTCTGGGCATGGTCGAGGCCGGGCGATATCATTACCGCATCAAACCGGAGGGTGACGCATGAGCATCACGGCCCTGAACCTGCCATTGCCGGATCCGCTGCCCGAGGATGTGCAGCTTCTGTTCGACAAATGCACCGCCAAGCTGGGCTTGATCCCGCACGTTTTGGTCGCTTATGCGCACCGTCCAGAGAAACTTCGTGCCTTCAGCCTGATGTACAACGACCTTATGCTCGGGCCGTCGGGTCTGACCAAGCTGGAGCGCGAGATGATCGCGGTCGCCGTGTCCGCGCGCAATTCCTGCTGGTACTGTCAGGTGGCCCATGGCGCACAGGTGCGCCAGCTTTCGGGCAGCCCGGAACTGGGTGAAGCGCTGGCGATGAACTGGCGGGTGGCGGATCTGGATGACCGGCAACGTGCGATGCTGGAGTTTTCGATGAAGATGACCGAGAACTCCTCGGCCATAACCGAACCGGACCGCGATGCCCTGCGCGCGGAAGGTTTCAATGACGAGGACATCTGGGACATCGCCTCGGTCGCGGCCTTCTTCAACATGTCGAACCGCCATGCCAGTGCGGTGGCGATGAAGCCCAACCCCGAATACCACACGATGGCGCGGGGCTGAGGCATGGGTGCGGTCCGCTGGGCGCTCTGGCTGGCTGTCGCATTATGGCCCAGCCTGGCAAGTGCCTCGGATCTCGGCGCGCCGCAGGGTGCGGTTGCGACGGCGGATGTCGGCCCTCGGATCGAGATCTACGATTTTCCGACCGGCGCCCTCGGGCCTGAACCACCACCAATCCTTCGCCTGCGCGGGGATGTGATCTGGCACACCTTCCGGCTGGATGATCCGGACGCCAGTGTCGAGGCGGTGATGCAAGGGTATCGTACGCGGGTCGCAAGTCAGGGCTTCGAGATCTTGCTGGATTGCGCTGGCCGTGATTGTGGCGGCTTCGACTATCGTTTTGCCATCGGACTGATTCCGGCACCGGCCATGCGCATGGATATCGAGGATTTCGCGCACTTGTCGCTGACGGATGGCACGGACTATACCACGATCCTCGTGAGCCGGGTCCTGCGTGCGATCTTCATCCAGATCGTGACGGTGACGCCATCCGGAGAGGCCATCGAAATCGTCGAGGCACCCAAGGTGCCCGCCGGTGCCGAACCCGTGCAGCCAAAGACCGAAACCGATCGAAACTTGCTCGAAGTGTTGCTGCGCGATGGCCATGTGCGCTTGGCCGACGTCGACTTCGCGACGGGAGGTGCGACTCTCGCGCCGGGATCCGAGGCGAGGCTGAGCCGTGTGGCAGAGCTGCTGAATGATCGCCCCGACCTGAACATTGTCGTGGTCGGCCATTCCGACAATGAAGGCAGTCTCGATGGCAACATCGCGCTGTCGCGCAGCCGTGCGCAGGCAGTGGCGGATGCCCTGGCAAGACTGGGTGTCGATGCGCCGCGGCTGGAAGCGCGCGGGATCGGCTATCTGTCGCCGATTACGACCAATGACACGCCGGAAGGGCGTGCAATGAACCGGCGTGTGGAACTTGTGATCCGGGATTGATGCCCCATGGCGGGAAAGACGCGGCGCGCTGAAAGCGCCACGCCCGCATTCTCAGTACCGGTAGTGATCGGCCTTGTACGGGCCTTCCGGGGCCACACCGATGTAATCGGCCTGGTCCTTGGACATTTCGGTCAGTTTTGCGCCAACCTTCGCCAGGTGCAGCATCGCGACCTTCTCGTCCAGATGCTTGGGCAGCATGTAGACATCGTTCTTGTAGGCGTCGCGATTGGTCCAAAGCTCGATCTGCGCCAGCGTCTGGTTGGTGAAGCTGGCCGACATCACGAAGGACGGGTGGCCGGTCGCGTTGCCCAGGTTCAGCAGACGGCCCTCTGACAACAGGATCATGCGATTGCCCGAAGGCATCTCGATCATGTCGACCTGGTCCTTGATGTTCGTCCATTTGTGGTTCTTCAGCGCCGCGACCTGGATCTCGTTGTCGAAGTGGCCGATATTGCCGACGATCGCCATGTCCTTCATCTCGCGCATATGCTCGATGCGGATGACATCCTTGTTGCCGGTTGTGGTGATGAAGACATCGGCGGACGAGACCACATCCTCCAACAGCACCACCTCGAAACCGTCCATCGCGGCCTGCAGCGCGCAGATTGGATCGATCTCGGTCACCTTCACGCGTGCGCCCGCGCCTTGCAACGAGGCCGCCGAGCCCTTGCCGACATCGCCATAGCCGCAAACGACGGCGACCTTGCCGGCCATCATCGTGTCGGTCGCGCGGCGAATGCCATCAACCAGGGATTCCTTGCAGCCATACTTGTTGTCGAACTTCGACTTGGTGACGGAGTCGTTCACATTGATCGCGGGGAACGGCAGGTGGCCGTCGCGGCTGAGCTCGTAAAGACGGTGCACGCCGGTCGTCGTCTCCTCCGAGACGCCAACGATCTGCTCGCGCATCTTGGTGAACCAGCCGGGGCTCGCCGCCATCCGCTTCTTGATCTGGGCCTTGATGACCTCTTCCTCTTCCGAGGATGGGACCGGAATGATGTCCTCGCCCGCCTCGGCGCGTGCGCCCAGCAGGACGTAGAGCGTTGCATCCCCGCCATCATCCAGGATCAGGTTTGGGCCGTCGGGGAACATGAACGACTTGTCCAGGTAATCCCAGTGCTCTTCCAGGGTCTGACCCTTGACGGCAAAGACCGGGATATTTGCTGCCGCGATCGCCGCCGCCGCATGGTCCTGTGTCGAGAAGATGTTGCACGACGCCCAGCGCACGTCCGCGCCCAGCGCGGCCAGCGTCTCGATCAGCACCGCGGTCTGGATCGTCATGTGTAGCGAGCCAACAATCCGCGCGCCCTTCAGCGGCTGCGCATCGCCATATTCCTCGCGCGTGGCCATAAGACCGGGCATTTCGGTTTCGGCAATATCGATCTCTTTGCGGCCGAAATCGGCGAGGCTGATGTCCTTGACGACATAATCGTTCATGTTGTGCTCCTGGAAACGGATTTCAGTCCCGGGCGGGGTTGGCGCGCCTATATCAGCCAGCCGGTTACTCGACAATGTATCAGACCCGGCCTAAAAGTCGCGGCTTCTCAAGGCACCGGGGGACAGATGACCACACGCGCCTGGCAACGGATGCTTTCGGGCCGCAGGCTTGACCTGCTCGATCCCGCGCCGTTGGATATCGAGATCGAGGACATCGCGCACGGCCTGGCCCGCGTTGCCCGCTGGAATGGCCAGACGCTGGGCGCGCACCCCTATTCGGTGGCCGAGCATTCGCTTCTGGTCGAGCAGATCTTTGGCATCTACCGCCCCAAGGCGACCGTGGCTGACAAGCTGACCGCGCTGCTGCACGACGCCCCGGAATACGTGATTGGCGATATGATCTCTCCCTTCAAGGCCGCGATCGGCATCGACTACAAGGCGTTCGAGGCAAAGCTCGAGGCGGCGGTTCACCTGCGTTTCGGTCTGCCTGCTATCCCCGACGTCGTCCTGAAAAAGCAGATCAAGCGCGCAGACCGGGCATCGGCCTTCTTCGAGGCGACGCAGCTTGCCGGTTTCACGGATGCCGAGGCCGCCAAGTTCTTCGGACGGCCCCGCTTCAAGGGAGCCGCAGAAATCCGGCTGGACCCGGCGCCGACACAGGCCGTACAAAGCGCCTTTGTGGATCGGTTCGCGCAACTCTACGGGAAACTCCAGTGACTTACCTTTTGCGTTTCATCATAGGTGGGCTGACCGGAGGTTTCGTCGGTCTTGCGGCATTGTTCTTTCTGGCGCCGCTCCAGCCCGGGGATGCGCCGGTGACGGGTTCGACCGCGATCCGGTCCGAGGCCGAGGGCGCAAATGCCCGGCGTCACCACTTGCCCAACGGAATGTCCATCGCGACGCGCCTCGACTGGCCGTTGATCGCGGGCGAGAACCTGCATCAGTACGATCGCTTCGGGCTGGCGTCGCGCACGGGGGACAATACGCGCATCCTGCTTGCCGCCGCCAACGCCCGCACGCCCGAGCAGATGTCCGGTGTGCTGATCCTGGTCGATGCCGGGGGAACGCGCACGACCGCGCAGAAGAAGATGCAGGCCTTCATGGACCGGATCCGTCCCAAGTTGACCGAGGCGACCGTGATCCACGAGGCCCAGCCAACCGAAATCGCCGGGTTCGGCGCCGCGTGGGGCGGGTTCCGCGCCGAGCAGGAGGGCCGGGTCGGTCGCCGCACGGTGCAGGCGCGCTTCCACCTGATCCATGTCGACCGCCGATCGCTGCTTGCCATCGGTGTCTCCACGATCGGATCCCGCGCAGGGAACCAGTTGCAGGACATGCTCAAGACTCTCCGGGCAGAGAGTTAGAGATTTTCCCCAACGATCGCGACGGACACTGCGCGCCGTGCGATGGTTTCAGAGTTCCGCTTCTGATTTGGTTGTTTCGTGCGTGCAACGCGGGTGCCAATCGCGTGGGGCCAGTCTATACAAACGGGAACGCATCCCTTCAGACGAACACCACAGGACCGTCCCATGAACTACCGCCTGCTCGGCCGCACCGGCATCCGCGTCTCACCGCTCTGCTTCGGGGCAATGTCCTTCGGGGCCGAGGCTGACGAAGCGACCTCGGCCGATCTCTACAAAACCGTGCGCGAGAAGGGCATCAACTTCATCGATTGCGCCGATGGCTATACGAAGGGTGCTGCCGAGACGATCCTGGGCAACCTTATGGCGCACGAACGCGACGAGTTGGTGATCACCACTAAGGTGTTCTCGCCGATGTATTCAGATCCCAATGCCGGGGGCTCCTCTCGCCGCCACATCGTCCGCGCGGTCGAGGATTCGCTCAAGCGCCTCAAGACCGACCGCGTAGAGGTTCTGTTCCTGCATCACCATGACGGCTCCCTGCCGTTAGAGGAAAAGCTGCGGACGATGGAGGATCTGGTGCGCGCGGGCAAAGCGCTGCATGTGGGGATTTCCAACTATTCCGCGTGGCAGATCGCGCTCGGCCTCGGCATCCAGGACCGCCACGGCTGGTCCCGCACCGACGTGCTGCAACCGATGTACAGCCTCGTCAAACGCCAAGTTGAGGTCGAGATCCTGCCTCTGGCTGCCGACCAGGGTCTGGGCGTGATCACCTATTCGCCCATCGGCGCAGGGTTGTTGTCGGGCAAGTACAAGGGCCAGCAGGCGGGTCTTGGCGAGGGGCAGGGTCGGCTCGGCACCAACAAGCGCTATGCCAAGCGGTATTCGCTGGATTCGATGCAGGAAACGGCAGATGCGTTCGTCGATTACGCCGAGGCCAAGGGCGTGCATCCAGTGACGCTGGCGGTCTCGTGGGTTGGCTCGAACCCCGCCATCACTGCCCCGATCATCGGCGCCCGCTCTGTCGAACAGATCCAACCGGCGCTGGCCGCCGCTGAGTTCGACATGACGCCCGATATGCGCGCCGAGATCACGGCCCTCAGCCCGACACCGCCCCCAGCCACCGACCGGATCGAGGAAGCGGGTTGATCCGAATGCGCTCGACGGGTGGCATGTTGTTTCGCTCGGCCCGGTTCTTCCTGGCCAGGACGAGCAACCTGTCCCATGGTGCGCGGAACGCGCGATGATCCCACCGCGCGCTCGATCTCAGATCTGTTTGAATTGGTTCCGGTTGATCAGGTGATCGTTCTTATAGGTGATCGCCTCGTCGACGGATCCGAGCGACTTGAACTGGCTCGTCGTACCCTTTGCGTAAAGCGCTGCACCATCGATCGTATTGGCAACCTTGCTGGAGCGCTTGACCGAGACCTTCGGAAATGCCGTTCCATCACGCTGCGCAAATGTGCAGAGATCCTGCATCTTGAAGCCTGTCGAATGGGTCTTGTGTGCGGGCTCGACCGTCTTTTTGCCCTTCGAGTCCTTCCGGTTCACTGTGTGCGTCGCGTAATCGTAGAAAAAGGTCGGCACGTTCTGGCAGTTCAGCGCATCGCGGATTACGGCGGGTGAGTGCTTGGTGCTGTTCTCGCGCGCGTACCAGCCCGCCATCACGATCTGGTGCACCGTCGCCCCGTTGATCAGCTCGTCGCGGGCATAGTTGAACAGGCGCAACTGCTTGCCGGAGATCTCACCCAACGTCTTGTGAATGCCGACCAGCGTGTTCGGCAGCACGCAGATCACCGCGCAGCAGGTCGACATGTTCGGAAACGCCAGCGAATCTCCGCTTCCGGCCCGGTCGTCATGAATCACCATCATCGTCGCCATCTGAATCTCCTGTTTGAAAATGTCTTAATGAACTGTGATGGAATCAGATTAAAATTTCAATTTAAAATTTGTTTTGATTATTATATTCTTTCGATTGCGGTCAGCATAGCGCTCCGGCACACTTCCCGCCATTGGAGGACCAGATGCATATCGTATTTCTCGAATTGGATACCGATAAGGAATGGGCCGTCTGTTCCCTTGGCCCCGCCTTCCTCGCCTCTGTGGCGCGCGACAAGGGGCACACCGCCGAGATGCTTCGCATTCCGCAGGACCAGCAGATCGACACCGTCATCGACCGAACCAGAGAAGCGGACCCGGATCTGATCGGAATTTCGATGACCTCGCGCCAGTGGCTCCGCGCGCAGGAAGTCGCGCCCGCCGTCAACGGGATCGCCCCGGTCCTCGGCGGCGGCCTGCACGCCACGTTCTCCCCAGATGCCATCCTGCGCGAACCCGGCTTCGACGCCGTCTGCCTGGGCGAGGGCGAAGGTCCGTTCGCGAAACTCCTCGACCACTTGGCGTCGGGCAATGCGCTGCAAGACGCGGAAATCCAGAATATCTGGCTCAAGGGCGGCCAGCACCCCGGCATCGCGCCCCCCATCGAGGACATCAACACCATCCCCTTCATGGCCCGCGACATGCTGGATGAGCGCTGGGGCGTCGTCCACATGACCACCCAGCGTGGCTGCCCGTTCCCTTGCACCTATTGTGCGGCACGCATGTACGACCAGCTCTACGACGGCATCGGAAAATACGGACGCCGCCGGTCGCTGGAATCCGTCCTCACGGAACTCGAACACATCCGCGATGCCGATCAGCTCTCCTACGTAATCTTCCTCGACGACACCTTCACCATCAACCACCCCTGGGTTTTCGAGTTCTCGCGCCAGTTCCCCGAGCGCATCGGCGTCGGCTTCTCGCTGCATGCGCGCGCCGAGACCATGAACCCCAAGCTGATCGAGGCACTGGCCAAGGCAGGCTGCAAGCATATCGTCTACGGGGTTGAAAGCGGGTCGGAACGTATCCGGCGCGAGGTCATGAAACGCCCCGTCACCAACGAACGTCTGATCGATGTCTTTGAGCGGACCAAGGAGGCCGGGATCATGGTCACGGCCAACTACATGATGGGCGTGCCCGGCGAGACAGTCGAGGACATGCAGGCCACCATCGACCTGCACCACCAGCTCAAGCCGCTCGATTTCGGTTACTTCGTGTTCTACCCGTTCCCCGGTACGGCGCTGTTCCAGACTTGCAAGCAGCGCGGCTACCTGCCCGAGGACTGGTGGCGCATGCCCGCCCGTCATGACCAGTCGATCCTGACCCTGCCCGAGATCAGCCAGGATGACATCTCGACCAAGTTTGCCCAGTGGACCGCCGTTCGCGAGGCCGCCCAGATCGAGCGTACCGAAGCCGCCATGGCGGCGTGCTGACGTGCACACAAAAACGGTCCCGAACTTGATGGACGATCCGTCTGTACCGTTTCATGAAGACTTGGCGGCACAATTGCGGATCGGGTGAACACCGAACCGATTGGTCGCCACAATCGTGCGGTTCACACCTTCGACATCTGGGAGCTGTTAGCTGCGTTCGGCTTCTCGAAGCTCTCCTTCAACACTCCCTCGAGCATCGGGTCGGTTCCATGGTCACAAGGCGGCAGACGCACGATACTCTGAAAAGACACAAACAACGATCTTGGCTTGGCAGCTAGCGGCTATCCGCAGGCGTGAAGTTCCACTGCTCCATGGCCAGAAGCGCGTCACGGCCACCGTGCTTCTCGATCAGCACGGCCTGGTCTGCATGGGCGCGCCGGTCGGCGTCTTCTGGATCAAAAACTGCGGCCAATCGGGCGCGTCCCTCTGCCAAAAGACCCGGCGCATCGGCAGACATATCGCGTGTCTCGTCGGGATCAGAGGACAGATCGAATAGCTGAGGCGGATGTCCCTGAGCGTAGTGAACGTACTTGTACGGACCCCAACGCAACATGGTGATTCCGACCGGACACCCGCCATCATGATACTCACTGATCACGGTGCGATCCGGTTCGGCTGGAGCCAGAAGCGACCGTCCCGAGAAACTGCTCGCGGGACGTCCCGGCGTGACCGTTTCGCAGATCGTCGGGGCGAGGTCGATCAGGCTGACCGGATCGGTTCGGACTCCATCCGGTGCAACGCCCGGGCCAGTCATGATCAACGGAACCTTTGCGGCGTCATCGTACATGGTCGACTTCGCCCAAAACCCTTTGTGACCAAGCATCTCGCCATGGTCAGATGTGAATATCACCAGCGTATCCTTGGCCTGTCCAGATGACTCGAGCGCTGCCAGGACCCAGCCAACCTGATCGTCCAGAAAAGCACAAAGCGCGAAATAGGAAGCGCGTCCGATCCCACGGGTCTTCGGATCGAAGTAGCGGTCGTGATCGAAGAACTCTGCGATCTCGGTTAGGACCGGATGATTGGGAACGTCTTCGGCGGGGCTCTCGAAGTCTTTCGGATCAAACCGGTCAAAGTACTCCTGTGGGACGATCAATGGGTAATGCGGAGAGAGATAACTGACGAAGGTGCACCAAGGCTGTGCGGGTGCATCCGCGAGCCAGCGACAGGCCTCGTCGGTCACGCGACCATCAAAGCGCGTGTATTCGGTTTCGCCTGGTCCGATCAGCTCGGACATCTCCGCCGTTGCATCGTAGCTGGGGAGCGGCTGGCGCAACAGACCCTGAACCCAGCCAATGCCATCTGGGATGTGGATGGGCTCGATCTGGCGGTCGAACCCGGTCGGGTCCGTCTGGTTCCGGTAATGGAGCTTGCCGATCGAAGTGACGGGAACACCCGCCGCCTGGAGATGATGGCCCCAGCCGGGGACGCGCCCATCATATGCTTCGGCCGAGGACCAGTACCCGACTTCATGCAGGTATCGTCCGGTTGCGATTGCAGCGCGGGTCGGCACACAGATCGGGGACGGGGTGTATGCCGCGCTGAAGCGTGTTCCGCGGGCGGCCAACGCATCAATGTTGGGTGTAAGCGCGGTCCCCGCCGGATACCGGCCAGACGGATAGCAGCCGAGCCCCCAGGTCGAGAGCTCGTCCGCCATGATCAGAAGAACGTTCGTCAGCGTCCCGCCCTCGCAAATGGATCCATTCGCGACGGATCATATCGAGGCCTGGTTGCGGCGCCAGTGCAAACGCCTGTTGCTGGCTTGCCGCAGATCAGGACGGCTTGCAGGTCCTTACGCCGATGATCGCGTAAGCCGGGCAGAACTTCACGAAGGCCGTGGCGAGCGGGATAATGCCGATCAGGCCCCAGAGGCCGATGGTGCCTATTGCCCACAGGCCCAGCAGGATGATGCCAATCACGATGCGCAAGATGGCGTCGGTCGATCCGATGTTGGTGGTGAACTTCATGATGATCCTCTCCGGATAAATGATGCACATGGAGTCCCATACATTCACCATAAAGAATATGATTCAGATCAATCCCGCTTCTCGGGCTCTCAGGCAAATTTACACACAGTCGCGAAAGTGGAATGGACATCCAGAATATTGACAGCCGATCCAGCCGGCGAAATGTTAATGCGCTTGTATGGAGTACCGATATGTGGCGCCTGGTGTTTGGAATGACCGTGCTTCTTTCTGGGTGCGTTGCGGAACCTGACGAGAGTGTCTGGCCGCCCGGGCCATTGCGAACCCACTACCTGGTAAGCCTGCAGTCCGATCAGTTCGATCCGAACGCATGTGCCGGTGGTCACCCCGATGTCTTCACAGCCGAGATGGCGGGACGGCGTGTGACCGTTCCGTTGACCCACTTCATCAGCGCATTTGCCAGCAGGGTTAACCGCGACAGGTCTGCGCGAGTGTTCAACGTAAGCAGCGAAGGTCCGGATGGCTGCCCGGGCGCACCGTTTCCGGCAGTGAAGCTGCACATTAAGTTGGCACCAAAAACGCCTTTGGACGAGCAGGGAACTCCGAGCCCGCTTCTGGAGTTGCAGCGCTATGAAGCGGCGAGCACAGGTTTCAATCTGTGGCGCGATCATATCGCCGAACGCCGCGCTAAGGGACGCTGCCGCAAACCCAACCCATCCGTCACCGTCTGCGAGACGACGTTGAACGATGCGGATGTCATTCGGAATAGCGTCCTGGAGGGTGTCTTGATATTTGCCGAGAAGATCCCGCCGTTCTCTACTGGTGATCCATTCGTCATCAGCTGCAATTCCACAATGTCCTCGTGCAAGATTACTGACTGGTTGAGCGAGGATACGTACTTCTCCATGGGTTATGCGCCCAGGATCACGACCAACCGTCAAGCTGCCAATCTGTGGGTCAAGTTGAGGCCGGTCGTCGAATATTATGCACGCGGCGGTGGTTCAAAGCCGCCCGTGATCCGCTAGCCGGAAATTGCGTCAAGAATGCGCAAGATCGCGTGCGCGCCACCGATGGTCCATATGACGGCAAACAGGAAGCTGCCGATCACCGTGCCCCATGGATATCCCTGTCCTTGGCCGAGGACCATCTCGAATATCTGTGTGCCAATCACTTTATCCAGTTCGGCACCGCGCTGAAGAATACGGACCTGAACTCTGCGAACCAGCAGGATCACCGAATAGGCGCAATAGCTGATGAAAATACCAACAACCGAAATCGCAACTTGCAGCGTTGCGGATAACTGGCCTGGCAATGCGCTATCGTATCCCAACAGAAACCCGTAACCGGTCGCCAGCAGCGTGTTGACAGTGAAGAAGGCGCCGTAGCCGGTCCAGATCATCGATGCTGACTGCTTCAACAGATCCATAAGCTCGTGGATTTCGAACTTATGAGTCTCTGTTTCGTTCATTGAACCTTCCGTTAGTTCACCCAGCTGCGACAAGCGTTTCTGGCTCGTCTGCGGGAAGAATTGTATCGCCTGGGCGGACTATCGTGAACTGGACCGGTGCGCGGGCGGTCTCGACTTTGTCACCGAACTGCGTCGAGGTCGTGAAATAGCTTTCATCCAGATCGCCTTGGTCGGGAAAATCCTCGCGGAAGTGGGCGCCGCGGGAGTTCTCGCGCGCCAGCGCAGCGTGGGTGATGGTCTTTGAGATTTCGGTCAGAGAGGCCATGTTGAGCCAGTCGTGCCAGGTCAGGTTGAAGGCGAGGTTGGCATCGTCGACGCCGATGGTCGCCAGTTCGTCCTGGATCGCGGCGATCTCGGTCTGGCCTTGCGTTAAGCCGTCTGCGGTGCGCATCACGCCGACATGCGCCCACATCGCGTCCTGCAGCGTCCGGCGCAGCGGCTGGATTGGCGCAGGTTTCAGCGCGAAGGGCACGGTGGCACGGGCAATCTCGGCGTCCAGAACCTCTGGATCCGGATCGCGCAGCGACATGGTTGCGATGTCGCGGCCCATGACCTCTCCCGCCACGCCCCCGAAAACTGTCGAGTTCGCGACCCCGTTGCCGCCCAGACGGTTGGAGCCATGGGCACCTCCGGCGTCTTCTCCGGCGACATACAGACCCTCGAGCGCCGTTCGGGTGTCCACGTCGACCACGACACCGCCCATCATGTAGTGCGCAGTAGGGACGACCTCGACCCGGCCTCCCGCCAGATCGAAGCCGCAATCGGCACAGCGCTGGACCATACCCTTGAACTTTTTGGCGACGTTCTCCGGTCCGAGATGCGCCATCGAGATATAGACGCCGCCGTTCGGCGTGTGGTTCGACTTGCGCATCTCGGCATAGATGCCGCGCGAGACGACATCGCGGGTCGCACGCTCGCCCTTGGTATCATAGTCGAACATGAAGCGGTTGCCCGCGCCGTTGAGAAGCTGCCCTCCGGCGCCGCGCAGACCCTCCTCCAGTACCGTGCCGGTCATCTTGGAATGCTCGCCCGCCAGCAGACCGGTCGGGTGGAACTGCACCATCTCCATATCGCGAAGCGGCAGTCCGGCGCGCAGCGCCATGGCGAGCCCGTCCATCGTCTTGTCGCCCGAAGGCGTATGGTAGCGGTACATGGTCGGCCCGCCGCCGGTCGCCATCAAGACGGCTTTGGCACGGACCAGCCGGAAGCCGCCCGTGCGCATGTCGATCATCAGCACACCTGCCAGCGCCGACCCGTCGCGGGTCGGGATCAGGCCGATCGCGCGGTGTTCCTGCAGCTTCTCGACCGGGCGGGCGAGAACCTGCTCCATCAGGCGATTGATGATCTCGATCCCCGTCAGATCACCCTTGTGGACCGTACGGTCTGCGGTCTGCCCGGCAAAGGCCTTGTGGTGGACCGTGCCGTCGGGGTTGCGGTCGAAGAAGCAGCCGATCTCGTTTTCAAGTTCATGGATGCGTTCCACGGCGGTCTCGCACAGGCGCCACGCCATATCCTGGTCCGGCAACCATTTGCCGCCGATGACGGTGTCCATGAAATGGCGCTTGACGGAGTCACCTGGACCGGTCGAGACGTTGTAGCCACCCTGGACCATCCGTGTGCACCCGGATTTGCCGATAAGCCCCTTCACAGCGATGGTGACTTTGGCGTCCGGGGCGGTCTGCAGCGCGTGCAGCGCACCGAATAACCCCGCCCCGCCGGTACCGAGGATCAGGATGTCGGTGTCGTGGCGGTCGATCTGCATGGGTGCGGCTCCAACGGGTTCAATCGGCATCCTAAGACAGCCGGTCGCGCGAACAAATGCCTTCAGGCAGGTTTTGCGGCCTGGAAGATGTAGCGCCCGAGCGAAAAGAAGTACTCTCCGCGTGCTTCGAGCGCGTCCTGTTCGGCGGCCCAAGCTTCGAGTTCCTTTTCAGAGAACGTTCCCAGACCACGTATGATGCCGGTCGTGAAGGCGACCGTCGCTGCGCTGTACGATCCCGGACTGCGGTCGAGATTGATGATCTGGTAGCAGGAGACCTGCTCGACGGTCAGACCGGCTCCGCGCAGCAATGGCGCCAGTCTTCGAGGCACGTCGCTGTGTGCGACCGAGGTCGTTTGTGCGCGCATTATGCGTGCCATGCGATCGGGATGTTCCGAATACCATGCAACACTGTCCCAGTCTGTAGTGAGGATCAGAGCACGTCCGCCGGGCCTCAACACTCGGGCGATCTCGGCACAGAATGCGCTCGGGTCGGTCATGTATTCGGCAACCTGCGTGCTGACCACAACGTCGAAGGTACTGTCGCCGACCGGGATGGCCGTGGCGTCGCCAAGCGAATAAGACAACCAGGGGCGTTCGTTTCGGTCGGTCGCCCGCCGCACCATCGCTTCGGAGATATCGATCCCCAGCACGCGACCGGTTGGACCGGTCTGATCGGCGATCTCGGTGGCGAGGAATCCAGGACCAGAGCCGATATCGAGCACATGCTCCCCCGGCCGGATCGCAAGACGCTTCAGCGTATCGAGCCGCTGGGCGGTGACATCCCGGCCAAGATAGTTGGCTTCCAGAGCCTCGGCTTCCGCATCGTCGTACTGCAGGACTGCCATCCGGTTCCCTTCTGGTGTCAGAACAGGCCGCGCGTCTCAGATCGCCTGGAGGAGAAAGGTTGTCGAGAGAAAGAACGAACACGCGACTGCCGCTGCCGCCCAGCCCTTCTGCCACGGCTGCCATGGCGTGAGCTCCAGCACGAGCAGACGCATCCCGCCGAAGAAATGAACCGACAGCAGGAACACGAGCCCCCATTCGGCGATCTTGACCGGGGTGTGATCCGTGAAGCTGAGGAACGCGTCCAGATCTTGCGGCGCCGTCAGCGCGTGGGACAGAACCCAGAAGTGCACCGGCAGAAAAAGCGCGAGCAGCAGGCCCGACACACGGTGAAGGATATGGGCATACCAAAGCGGATGGCCGCGGCGCAGATGGCTCATGGCGTCACCGTCACGGCCGCCACTGCATTCAGGCCCATTGCGAGCAATCCAAAACAGGTCGCGCCCGCGAAGCCGTTCAGGGCAACACCCCCGACACCGAACCATTCGTGCAGGATTGTGCGCAGACCAATCGCCGCGTGGACTGCGACAGCGACCACGAAGGTGCCGTAGAACAACGCCCACAGGATAGACCCTTGCGTACGGCCCAAGATCTCTTCGGCAGTCAGGCCGTCTTGAACGGCATAGATCATCACGGCGATGTGGCCGAGCACGAGCGGCGCCATCACGATCGCCGATATTCGTTGCAACAGGTAAAGGCGCATCTCCATCAGCGGCCCCGCAGTGCGCGGCGCGCCGTGGCGCGCTTCAGCCCGGCAATCGCTGTCAGTGGGTTCAACCCGTTCGGGCAGTACTGCTGGCAGTTGCCCATGGAGTGGCAGGCATGGCAGCCGCCCTTGCCTGAAACCGCATCGAGAACCCGGTCGCGCGAGGCATCCTTGGCGTCGTTGACCAGCGTCCACGCCCGGTTCAGCGCTGCAGGCCCCAGGAACTCCGGGTTGCCTGCGACAGTATCGCAAGCGGCATAAC
Organism: Pseudomonadota bacterium; assembly: GCA_038534135.1. Taxonomy (GTDB): domain Bacteria; phylum Pseudomonadota; class Alphaproteobacteria; order Rhodobacterales; family Rhodobacteraceae; genus Thermohalobaculum. Next base: position 54,609 of record JBCAXJ010000002.1, read on the forward strand.
AGACCGAACAGTTGATGCACTCGATCCCGGCATCGGCGTTTGCACGGTCAGCGTCTTCATGGACGATCGGCGCGTAGCTGTCTGCGCGGGTCTCGGTGCCTTCAAAGACGCCGCCTGCCTGGACCCATTTCTCGAAAAACGGGTCCATGTTCGCAGCGAGATCCTTGATGATCGGCAGGTTCCGCAAGGGTGCGATTTCGATCCGATCCGCGTCGAGCACCTTCTGCACATGCGTCCGGCAGGTCCAGCGCGGCACGCCGTTGACCATCATCGCGCAGGATCCGCACATGCCGACACGGCAGGCAAACCGATAGCTCAGAGTCGGATCGGCCTCTTGCTGTATCCAGGCTACGACGTCCAGTACCGTCTGGCTTTCATAACGTGGCACGTCGAACGACTGGAAGCGGCCACCGTCCGGACCGCCCCGCCAAACTGAGACCTGCATACTGTCGGGTGCGCTCACGGACCCTCTCTGGATTGTGTTGCCCGGACGATCGTGCACGCCCGTCTCTCTCGTTAGTGTGGATGGCCCCAGCGATCAACGTCACATGGTTTTCACAAGGATTTGCGTCCCTATATATAATTTCACATCGCCAGAGTGGAGACGAGAGCATGACTAGATTTCTTGCGGGAATACTGATGGTTCTAGCCATGGCAGGCCATGCGCTTGCCTCGGACTGGAAGAAACTGTTGGACCCGGCGGATTTCGCGGCGTTGAAGGGTGATGTCACGGTTCTCGACATCCGTGCACCGAAGGACTTTGCGAAGGGGCACGTCGAAGGCGCATTGAATGCGCCCTACGGATCGTGGCGCGGGCCGAAGTCGAACCCCGGGGCCGCTTTGACCGATGCTGCCCTGACCGAGCGTTTGCAAAGCTTGGGACTGACCAAGACGACCCCTGTCGTCGTGACCTATGCCGGTAAGAACGAGACAGATTTCGGAGCAGCCGCGCGGGTCTACTGGACGCTCAAATCAGCTGGGCTTACGAAGATCGCGATTCTGAATGGCGGTCTGAAGGCATGGACTGGCGCGGGCAACGCGTTGGCCAACGCTCCCGGGACGGTCGAACGCTCGACGGTGGCATTTTCTTTGTCCGACGACTGGATGATCACGCGCGACGGCGTCGCCGATGTCGTGGCTGGACGGGCCGATGCCCAGATCATCGACGCGCGTCCAGTCGAATTCCTGCAAGGCAGGAAAAAGCACAAGGCGGCGAAGACCGCGGGAACGCTGGCTGGGGCGGCGAACGTTCAGCATTCGACGTGGTTTACCGGAACGGGCAAAGTGAAGACCGAGATCACCACGGCTGAAGACGTCTTGCGCCTGGCCCGAGAAGCCGGGGTCGAGGATGGCCAGTCCCGGCCAATCGCGAGTTTCTGCAACACCGGACATTGGGCCGCTACAAACTGGTTCGCGCTGTCCGAACTGGCCGGGATCGCCAACGTCAAGCTTTACCCTGAAAGCATGGTCGGTTGGACCAATGCCGATCAACCGGTCACGGTGACCGAATAGCACGTCAAGGCAAGGCTACTTCAAGCGAGCAATGATCGCGTTCGCGCGCTTGGCCGAAAACGCGTCCTTGTTCATTTTGAACGTGACCCGGATGCCAGGGTTGTCCTCGACGCCCATGATTGCGCGGGCCATCTTTCGCCGCAGGCTCGCGTCTGTGGTCAGGCCAATGACGGCTTCCAGTGCTCCGATGAATGAGCCGTCACTCCTACCCTCGACCCGTCCGCGTTCGAGGGCGGCTTTGTCTGGCACGCGGGTACACAGGAACAGCACCGTGCCGCTGCCGCAGCGCGCGACTGGCTGAAAGCAATCGGACATCCAGTGCATCTGTGCTGCGAGCCAGGGCTGGCGCCAGTGCTGATAGTCCTGCTGCACGACGACCGACCGCCCGGCGATCAGGTGCGGCATGTACTGTTCGGCGATCCAGTCGGCGGCAGCGGGTGTTTTGCCAGCATCGATGAACAAGATCTCGATCGGCCGGTCGTTCCAGGTTTTCTCCAGTATCTCGCCCGGATGCAGCCTGACGATGTCTTGCCAACCGCGCAGCAACTCCTTCACTGCGCCGATCATGCTTTCGCCAGGGAACGGCCGAACCCCAGCCGGATAAAGATAGCGTTTCTTCTGTTCGGCCTGAATCGTGAAACGGTCGTAGGCGTGCACCAGTGTGTCCCGTCCGCCGTCGCGGACGCCTGCCGCGAGCCGGGCGGTAGAGCCGCCAACGAAACATCCAAGATCGATCACTGCGCCCGCTCCGATCGCGTAATCTCGTGTGAGCCAATAGAGGAACGCACTTTCTTCGTCGCTGAGCATCGTGGGGACGGTCAGCGCATCTTCCGGCACAGTAAGGGCGTCTGCCAACCAAGGCCGCTTGGAAAACGGTTCGGGGATGTCGGGACGCATGCGGATACTTTCAGGCCAAACCCCTCAAGGAAGTGTTGCACACCGCAACCTTTGACGACAACCGCTACCGCGTTTCGTTGAGCGACCAGTCGTAGTCGGTGGACGAAAGCGCCCCGATGCGCTCCAGATCAGCTTTGAGCGATGCGTCGGCATAAACGCGAAGATGCGCGAGAACGCCTGCTTCAGAATCGCCGAAATCCTCAAGGAACCAGTCATAGATGCGTGACACAACGATCTTTCCGTCGACGATACTGACACCCCGGGGGTCGTTGACATAGGCGCGCGCCGCGGCATCAAGGTCGGCATCCAACGCTTTCGCGGTCCAGGCATCCGGCTTCAGGTTCGGACAGCCAATCGAGGCGCAATTGACCGCGTAGTGGATCCGCGGGTCGTTCCAGATCGGGCGTAAGATGCGGTGCTCGATGTCATTTAGGGTCAGGTCTTCGCCTTCTACCGTGACCAGCTTCTTACCCCACGGGCCGCTGCCGAACAGGCCAGGCGAGATGTCGATGTCACGGATGCTGGCGACGGGATAGTGATCCAGCACGACCTTGACCGTCAGCGCATTGTAGAGGTTGACCCAGAATGCGAACTGCTCGTCCCGGTTCAGCGTGCTCACTGGCGCGGCGGCGAGCGTGTCGAGATAACCTTGCAGAGCCTGCTTATCCCCATTCGAAGCCTTTAGACCGGCATAGTCGAACATCGCCACGCCTGAGGACGCGGGAGCGAGATGCGTGGACAGCAATGCGCTCCACGCTGAATGGTCAATCGATTTGATCGAGCCAGCGTCATGCGCCTGCCAGCGATCCCACAGCTTTGAACCCGGTGCAAACAGCCGTTCGCCCGAGCCGAACGCGGGCAGAAACAGCAATATGGCGAACAGCCCGACGGCTTTCATCAGGAGCTTCATGGCGACCTCGGCAACTTGGTTTCCGACATCAGAGATAGGTGTGCTGACGCCGGGGCCAACTCACGCCGGATCACATCATCTCAATGACGCTACCACTCGAACGTGCGGTCGATCCCAGCCATCTTGACGCCGGTGAAGGCCGAGGCTTCGAACGACATGGCGCGCAAATCCTCGACCTCGAGATTGTGGACCGAGGACTTGCCGCAAGCCTTGGCCAAAGCCGTGATTTCCATGGTCATCGCGGTCAAATAGCGGGCGACGCGCTCGGCCCCAGCGGCGGGATCCATCCGTTTCTGCAGGTCTTCGTCCTGCGTTGCGATACCGACGGGACAAAGCCCGGTGTGGCAGTGGTGACAAGCGCCCGGCGCTGTTCCCAGCGCCGCATAGTCGTCGACATAGCGTGGCGAATTGCAGCCCATGGCAATCATCGCGCCGTTCCCAACCATCACCGCATCTGCACCCAGTGCCAGACACTTGGCGGCATCGACACCGGATCGGATACCTCCCGCTGCCACCAGATCGACCTTGCCGGTCATGCCGCATTCGTCCAGCGCCTCGCGGGCCGCACGGATGGCCGACATGGTCGGAATGCCGGTGTGATTGAGAAGCATTTCGGGCGAGGCGCCAGTACCACCCTCGGCCCCGTCCACCACGACGACATCGACCCCGGCCTTGGCGGCGATGGCCACATCATAGCGCGGTCGCGTCGCACCCATCTTCAGGAAGATCGGCACCTTGTAATCTGTCGCGATGCGTAATTCCTCGACCTTTACGGCCATATCGTCCGCACCGAGGAAATCCGGGTGACGGATGGTCGAACGTTGGTCGACACCTTCGGGCAACGTCCGCATTTCGGATACGCGCGGCGAGACTTTCATGCCCAGCAACAGGCCTCCGGTCCCTGGCTTGGCACCTTGGCCCACGACCATCTCCAACGCATCGGCGCGGCGCAGGTGGTCCAGGTCGATCCGGTAGCGCGCAGGTGACATTTGGTAGAGTAGGGTCTGCGACGCCTCGCGCTCTTCCTCCAGCATGCCGCCCTCGCCGGTGCAGGTCATCGTGCCGACCTTGGACGCGCCATATCCGAGTGACGCCTTGGCGGGTGCCGAGAGTGCCCCAAAAGACATCGACGCGATGTAGATCGGGATCTTCAGTTCCACCGGCTTCTCGACGATGCCGCGTCCTGCCCCGAGGACCGTCGTCGTATCGCAACTCTCACGATACCCCTCGAGTGGCAGTCTCGTCATCGTCGCGGGTACGAAGGTCAGGTCGTCAAAGGTGGGCATCCGCTTGTTGAAAGTGTTGTAGCCGCGCACCTGGTACCGGCCCAACTGGGCCAACGCATGGACTTCCGAGATCGCCTCGGGCGTCCATCGGGTCGAACCACCTTCCGCGTAAGAAGATGGGACGCCTGCTGGCCGACCTTCCACAGCACCTGCGTCGCGGAAGCGAATTTCGTCCTCGGGCGCCATCTCGAACGGGTATTCGTATGGAGTTGCTTCGTCGGTCATGGCTCAAGCCCTCTAGCGGGTTGCTCTGGGCGGTCCTGTGCCTCGACCTCCGGGGAGAGATCGAGGCTGGCCCACTTCATGGACGGGGCGCCCGTCACGATCAGGGTATCCAAGCGACCCTACGCATCAGATCATCAGCCATGCGCTGGCATCACGGGATTCGAAGTACCAAAGGCGCTGGCCCGAGATCATCTTGCGCCAGTCTCGCGACGTGTCCTTGAGACCCAGGGGCTCGAGAATCGCGTCGACTTCGGCGACCTCTTCGGCGGTGGGTTCCACGACGTTGACATCGACGCCCAGGCTTTCGACAGGCCCGGCGACCCAGACCTCGCCCTCCCAAAGTGCATCGGCGCACGAGGCACCGGCCCCGCCCAGAGCAATGATCCGGCCCCGGTGCGCCATGAACCCGGACTGATAGCCGATCTTGCCCTCGACCACGATATTGCCATCCTTCATGGCGACGCCGCAGCGCGGGCCCGCATCGCCCTTGACGTGGATCGTGCCGCCGGTCATCGCCGCGCCGCACGACATGCCGGCGTAGCCGCCGACCGTGATCTGGCCCTTTGACATGCCCTCGCCCAAGGCCCATCCGGCGTTGCGCTCGATCGAGACTTTGGCTCCGGTATTGAGCCCGCCGCAGTAGTACCCCACCGAACCTTCAAACGTGATGTCGATGCCCGGCGGCATCCCGACGCCGAGGTTATGGCGAGACAAGGTGTTGATGACGCGGATCGGCTCCCCGCTGGTGTAGGCGTCCTTCAGGTCCTGATGCACCTCGCGGATCGGGCGCTGACCGACGTCGACGGTGACAGTCATGCAGCCATCCTGCGGTTGCCGACACCCCAGATCCCGGTCAAGGAAGGCCCGTCGTAATTGGTGACCTCGGCCTCGTCGGCGAACACCCGGCGCACAGCCTGTTCCTCGGTCGCGGCGGCGAGTTCGCCACCTTTTTCGATGGCGACGATGGGCTTCATGGCGAACCGGTCTTTAGCGAAACCGATCCCGTCCGTGTTCGCGATCATGTAAGTGAAGACACCATCGATCGACGTGATCGACTTCTTCAGCGCCTGTTGCATCGTCAAACCCGCCTTCATCTGGTCCGAGACCCAGACGGCGATCAACTCGGAATCGTTGCCGGTCAGGAAGCGATACCCTTGGCGTTCGAGCTTGGCTCGCCAGGTGAAGTAGTCGGTGATCTGCCCATTGTGCACGATGGCGACATCCGCGAAGGGGCGTGCCCAAAACGGGTGCGAGGCATTCGGCAGAACCGAGCTTTCAGTCGCCAACCGGGCGTGACCCAACCCGTGACTGCCAATCAGATCGCGGACACCGTGCTTTTCGGCAACGTCTTCCGAGGACCCGGTGTCCTTGATGATTTCCAGCGACCGTCCGCAGGATTGGACTTCGAAACGGTCGGTCATCTCGTCGGCATCGGCCACCCATCGTGCAAGGTCTGCCGGGTCCGAGATGACGCCGCGCATACAGTAGTGATCTGCTTCGGAGGTCACGAAGGTCGGCTCCTCGAGCCAGTCCGATCCGTGTACTTTCAGGATATCGCGAAAACCGGCCATGTCGGCATCAAGCCCGGCCTTGTCGAAACCCATGCCTCGCAGCACGTAGCCGGTGTCACGCGGGGCCCCGTAGACAGCGAATCCGGTGGAATCCGCGCCACGATGCTCCTGCGCGTCCATCAGTTCGACAAGGTCGTTGCCAACCCGTCCCGGCGCGCCAAGTATCCTGCCAGCGATCCCGCACATTCGACATCTCCTTGGTAGTATGTATACTGTATTCAGTATCCACTATCTGCGCAAGCAGGATAACCAGAGATCGGGCGCGCGATCCTGCGGCGCAGACGACAACCAACCGCGGGGACAAGGCAGTCTTCGCAGAGAGGCAGAACTTGGCGCTGAAGAGCATCAGATCCGAACGCAAACGGCTGGCGGACGAGGTTTATGACCAGTTGATGGACGCGATCCTGTCCGGTGATATCGACACAAACGACCGCTTGGTTCAGGAAAAACTTGCCGCCGAGATGGAGATCAGCCGCACGCCCGTGCGCGAAGCGCTGTTGCGGTTGGAGCAGGACGGTGTGCTCGAGACCTCGCCGCGCGGCGGGTTCGTTCTGTACCGGATCACGCAGAACGAGATCCGCGAGTTGTATCAGGCGCGCGCCGCGGTTGAGAGTCAGGCAGCGCGGATCCTCGCCTCGCAGAACGATGGCTTCAAGAATCGCGAGTTGCGCGCAACGATCGAGCGTGAGGAGAACATCACCTCGCCATCCGTCCGTGCCTATTTTGACGCCAACCGCAGCATCCACCGGCGGTTCGTGGAGCTGATCGAGAACCGCTATCTGCTCGAGATGTTCGACAACATCTGGAACCGAGGGATCGCTTTCCAGCTGTTTTCTGCCATCGAGAAGATCGACCTGTCGAAATCGCTGGGCGACCATGTCGCCTTGGTCGAAGCGATCGAGACTGGCGACAAGGGCGTGGCGCTCGAGGCCTTCATTGATCACATTCAGGACGGGTTCGATCTGCAGATGGAAGCGGTGGCCAGCGACTAACTGGACGAACCGGACCGTCGGCCGAGACGACTGAACGGATCGCTCCGCGCCCATCGGCTGATGCCGTGCCGTGTCTTGTCCCAATAGTAAGGCGCGACGATCAGTTCGATGACGGCCTTCCAGGCTGCCGCTGCACCCAGCGTCCAGTAAATCGGCAGTGTCGGCAGAACCCAAAGCAGGCCAAGCGTTTTGCGTCGCCAAAGAGCCAGCGCGGCACAACCCAGCATCACCACCTGCCCGGCAATCAATGATAAAGCCAGCGGAGTCCGGGCCCAACCGGGCATCGGATCGAGGAGAATGGGCGCACCGTTGATCAATGCGATAAGCACGGCGATCCAAAAGACCGGAAGCGCCAGGTAAGTCACCGCACCGCCCAGGAACAGAATGTTCAAGCCGACAAAGCCGCCCGGACCAAGATCGCGCCAAAGCCGCGCGGGTGACCGCATGTGACTGAGCCATGTCATCATATAGCCCTTCAGCCAACGCGACCGTTGCCGGATCCAAGGGAGCGTGCGGCAATTGGCCTCCTCCCAGGTTACGGTCTTCAGAACATCGCAGCGCAAACCGCGCCGCGCCAGCCTCATCCCCAGATCGGCGTCTTCGGTCACGTTGTGCGCGTCCCAGCCGTTCAAATCCATCAGAGCCGACCGGCGGAAGTAGACCGAGGTGCCGCCCAACGGGATCGGCAGGCCCAGCCGCTGGAAGCCGCGCAACAAGACGTCGAACCAGATTGCGTACTCGATCTGGAAACAGCGCGTGATCCAGTTCTCGGTCGCGTTGAAATAGGCAAGCTGGCATTGCACGCAGGCAATCTGCGGGGGCGCCCGGCGCAGATGCTCGGCGACCGCCATAAGCTGCCCGGGGTCCGGACGGTCCTCGGCATCCAGAATGCCGATCACATCGCCATCGCAGAAATCCAGCGCCGCGTTCATCGCGCGCGGTTTGGTCCGAGGGCGCCCGTCCGGAACGGCCAGCACCTGAACCCAGGGCGGAAGCTCGGCCAGATCTGCGGCCAACCGCGTGGCGTCGTCGTTTTCCTCGAGCAGCAGCTTTACGTCCAGCAGCTCGCGCGGATAGTCCAGACGCTGGAGCGCTGCGACAATCGTCGCAATCATCCCGGCTTCGCGATAGAGCGGAATGAGCAAGCTGATCTTCGGCAGCGGCCGCCGGTCGGCCAGCGCCACCGTACCCTCGGCCGCTTCCATCGGTGTTTCGATCGGGCCGCTCGCAAAGGCTGCCGAAAGCCTGAGCGCCATGGTCATCATATTCAGGCCAAGAACCAGGGCACACATGACGGCAAAGCCGAGGCTCGAATGCGCGATCAGGGCCGCGCCGCACGCGGCCAGTCCGCCAAGGCAGGTCCAGCGTATAGCACCCAAGGCGCGCACGCTTTCATCGTCCGGTGTTCGGTGTGCGGCATGCGAAGCAACCTGCTCGCCGCACATTTGCAGGATTTCCCGATCAATGCTCGCTTGGTCGGCCACCGCGAAGAAGGCCATGCCATGGTCGGGTGCCATATCGTTCAAAGCCTGCTGGCGCTGGTCAGGCTTTCCCGTGACATAAACCGGAATGCCGCCGATCTGCCGCCAGGGAAGAACCCTGTGGCGGAGTGCGGCGTCGGCCTCGGAGTCCTTGAGAGCGCGTTCCTCGACGCGGTCCTGCATCAGATCGACATGACCGATGTCGTAGAGATCGGCCTGAGCACGCGCGACCTCTGCGCGGCTGACGAGGCCGTGCGCGATAAGAACGTCGGCGATCGGCGCTTTGCTGAGCGCTTGAGCTTCCCGAGCGCCACGCAGATCATCTTCGGTGAGAGCTCCCTCGGCGAGCAGCATGTCGGCCAGGGACGTGGCGGTTTCGCGTGCATCCGTGTCCGTGCCGCCAACCAGCTCGAATCGCAGTCTCGCCATTCCGGCTTGCCAGTCGTGGATCAATAGAGATTTCTTCGAGTTCCTCGCATCACGAAGGTTAAGGGCGCCTTAACTGCGAACGCCGCGGACGGCGTGGTCACGGCGTCGCGTCTGCAAACTTCAAGTACGTTTGTGGAGATCCAAGAAGATATGCCCGGTGGTTGTACCGTACAGCGCGGCCTGGTTTCTCGTCCACGCCCGCCAATTGTTGACCGGTATCAAGTAGACGCCAAAATTTGGCTCGAAGACCCGTACTGTCTCATCCGCATAGCGCATGTGCAGAATAGCGTGCGCTCCTCGAACGACGTCTCCGTGTTCATCGGCCCTCATATGGTAGAAGGAGTGCAGTGCCATCGTGTGCGGCGCGATCGAGTGTTCGCTGAGATTTTCATCTGATGTGATGTCGTCGAAGTCAAGTCCATGTTTGTGCAAGTACTTTCGCATGTAAGTCTGGCCCGAAAATATTGCGTCGATCGACGCCTCAGTTTGCTCTTGAATGATGTTGGCCGCCTTGGCACGGAGCTCGTCTAGAATTCGTTCCGATCGATGCCGCCCATTCATAACTGCCTTGGCGTAGTGAAAACAGAAAGTCAGGCAGCTTCCGTTTTTACGTGCATTCTGCTGAACTCTGTTTCCAATGCAGTGCGGTTCCATGACAGATTCTTGAGAGAATGCTGCTATAGGACTTGTCATTTCTGACTCCCTTCAATTGATGCTTGATTTTTCCAGCGATTTTTCAGATCTTCATTTGATCTGTATTGATGTTACGCGGTGGGTAATTTTTTGGATCAACATACTTCTGAATTATTTATTTTCTCAATTGTGACAACTGATACAGAATTTATGGCGGCCCGGTTTTCGGCCCGCGCCGTCGCAGAGTGCCGATTGCCCGGGACAATACTCCCGGCGTGTAGTATCTGCGACTTGAACATCACGCTGCGCCGCGAGCGGAAACTCCTCTGCCGCCGTCCGAAAGACCCTGTGACGACATGAGAACGAGCGCGCATGACATCTGATGGGCCCGCCAAAGCCACGCACCTCATTGAGTTGCGAAACCGATCTGGCGCCGTTATCGAGTGCCGCGCAGACGAGGCAATCTACGACGCATGTCTTCGGCAAGGCTTTCAGTTGCCCATTGCCTGCGCATACGGCGGGTGCATCACCTGTGCGGCTCGGCTGATCGAGGGCAAGGTTCGTCAACCCGGCGGGACGGCACTTAACAGGCGTCAGAGCCAGGCCGGATACATCCTGCTCTGCGTCGCCGAACCCAAGGCAGACTGCGTGCTGGAGGTCGGGGTCGAGAGCCATGATGACCTCTACCAGAACCCGTTTGCGTCGCAGTCGCGGCGGCGCTAGGTCCGATAGCGGCTATGTGAACCTCACCTGCGGTTCGTAACCGGCCTTGATCACATCGACGATCGGTTTCGGTGTCAGGACCGTCACATGCTTGGGCGCCGGACCAGCTTCCAGATACCGCCCGTCCGCCAGCGAAAGGTGCCACATACCGCCCTGCCATAACATCATGGGCAAGTGCTCGGCTTCAGGCACCATCACGAACGTCCCGTCCGGCAACTCATTTGTCCGCGCTGCATAGCGCACCTGTTCGCGCTTGCGCGTGACCCGCGACCGGTGGAGGTGTTTGTCTATCATCCGAGGGCCGGCACCGTCGAGCCGTGCAGCGCGCCAGGCATCCATGAACCGGTGGTAGTCGCGGTACCGGCACTGACCGCACGGGCGATGCCCTGCTGCCAGGGCAGCCGCCTCGTCCCAGAAAAACAATGCTGTCCAGCAGCCCGGCGGCATCGGATGGCGATGACGGCCCTTGAACTCGGTCACGCAGCAGACCCAGTTCTGATGTCGCCACCTGCGGACACCAAGTTCCCCCGACGCATCGTGGATGCATCCGCGATTGCCCATCAGCGCGCCGCGCCAGGGCGCCCGTTCGATCGAGCCGAATGGTGTGACACGGTTCTGCAGCGGCATGGCGTCCTCCTGGCCCGGAGGCTACACCTACGGTTGCGGTGTTTCTGGAACAAGGAGAATGACATGCTGCAGGAACGCGGGTTCACGGTTCGCACGCTTGGAGAGATCGCCATCCGCTGCGCTGACATCGAAGCGATGGAGGCATTTTATCGCGACACCATAGGGCTTCCGGTTTTATCGGGCGGGTACCGCGACGGGATCGCCTTCTTCAATCTCGGTGAGAGCTACGGCGGCCACACTTCGGTGCTTGCCCTGTTCCAGCACGACACGCCACAACGAGCGGTGCATCCTGATGCGCCACAGGTTCCGATCACAGGGGCAAGATCGTCCCTGCACCACCTGGCGCTGACGGTCGATGCCGCGGAGCAGCAGGCGGTGATAACGTGGTACGAGGCCAAAGGGCTGGACTACCGGATCGAGGATTTCCCTTGGATCGGGTGGCGCGGAATCTTCACGACAGATCCGGAAGGAAACACTGTGGAACTGGTCGCCAAGGTGGCGGAGCCGTCGCCTTAACGGTTCCTCAGCTTTTTGACTCGGCGCCGTAGGTAACCCTCAGGCCCGCTGGGGCCTTCCAGACGCCCTTTTCCGTCTCGCCAATATAGCGGCTCTTGGCGCCGAACGTCCCGGCCTCGGTATCCAGTAATCCGCCGCCACACGTCCTATCGAGCGCATCGTCGTCTAATGCCTCGATTGTCAACGCGGGGCCACCTGCCGCGCGCTTCGTTTTGTCAGACATCACAGATGCGTCGCGTCGCAGAGTGTGTGGGTCGACGTTGCGACACCGCGTTCCAGTGTCACGGGTTCGAAGTTGGCAGTGCCTGCTCCGGACTCTGCCGACACACCAGCCTTGCACGCGCATTCACCGAAGCCGGACAACAGTGAACTTGTCTCCTCGGTCCGAAAAGCGACGCTCAGATTGACCACGAGCCCACCTTGCGCCGTGTCGAGATCACCGTCATTTAGAACCTCTGCCTGCTTATGATCCGTCATTGTCTTCTCCATATCTGGGCTGGAGAATTGGACCACAAGCCGCATGTCCGATCTGTATCAGATGCTACCTGTCGTGCGAGAACACGTGGCATCATCCGCGCCCGGTCAGCGCATCGGCAAACTCCTCGGGATCGAACGGGGCGAGATCGTCAATCGCCTCGCCCACTCCGATCGCGTGGATCGGCAGGCCGAACTGATCGGCCAGCGACACCAGCACACCGCCTTTCGCCGTGCCATCAAGCTTCGTCATCACCAGCCCGGAGACGTCCGAGATTTTGCGAAAAATATCGACTTGATTGACGGCGTTTTGTCCCGTGGTCGCGTCCAGAACCAGCACGGTGTTGTGCGGCGCGCTCTCGTCTTTCTTGCGGATGACCCGGACAATCTTCGCGAGCTCTTCCATCAGATCCGAGCGGTTCTGAAGCCGACCCGCTGTGTCAATCAACAAGATGTCTGCGCCGTCGCCCTCGGCCCGACCCATCGCCTCGAACGCCAGTGACGCAGGGTCCGACCCTTGCTCGGCCGTCAAGACCGGCACGCCTGCGCGGTCGCCCCAGATCTGAAGCTGTTCGACCGCGGCGGCACGGAACGTATCACCTGCTGCGATGACCACGGACTTGCCCGCTGATTTGAGCTGACTTGCGAGCTTGCCGATGGTCGTCGTCTTGCCAGAGCCATTGACGCCGACAACCAGCACAACCTGGGGCTTCCGGGGATACAACGGCAAAGGCCGCGCGACGGGTTCGAGGATCTTACCAACCTCGGCGGCCAGGGCGGCCTTGATGTCGTCAACCGTCATCGAGCGCCCGAACCGTCCCTCGGCCAGCCGCGCCGAGATCTTCATTGATGTCTCGACACCCATGTCGGACGTGATCAGAACCTCCTCGAGTTCCTCGAGCATATCGTCGTCCAGAACACGGCGCGGCGCGGATCCAGACCCGCCGATTGACCCGAGCGCGCGGCCCAGCATTCCGGTTTTCTTTGTCTCGGCTTCGGTTTCTACGGGCACGGTGGCGGGCGGTTCCGCGACCTCATCCGCACCTTCGTCGACGATCGCCGCGAGCCCTTCATCCAGTTTAGACGACGACTTGAAGAGCCGCTCTTTCATTTTCTTGAAGAAGGACATTGTTGCGCTCCGCTCAGGACAATCCGCACATATCCCCTGCGATCAGGATATGGAAGCGCCCGGCGACGACGCGCGACTGTGTTTACCTTTTGTCAAGCATGGACTCCTAGACCGGAGCGAAGTGCTGACCAGAAGGATGCGCGCTCATGGGCTTGGCGAAGACTATCCGCTCATCGCAATCTCTGTTCCAATCTTTTCCGAAACCTGCTTTCAGCGGCGAAGGCACTTCGCCTGTAAACGTTCCGTCGGTCTCACGCCGTACGCCGATTGTACGTCGCATGCGCATCCTCGCGCCTGCGTTGATCCTGTTCTCGATCCTCGTGGGCGGCATCGGGATGCACACCAGCGTCGAGAGCAAGGCCCAACCGGGCCCGGAGGAGACCATCGCGAAAGTTCTGGCGGACGGAGGTTTGTTTCAGGCATCGCCGAACAGCTTTGATCAGCGCGCTCTGATATCCGAGCGCATAAATGCGCTTCACCAGACGCCCGATGTTGTCGTAATTGGTGATGGCGGTTGGCAATTCCTGCGCCAAGACTTGCGCTGGGAGCGTGAGTTGTTCGGAGCGTACATCGACACGCTCAAGGTTTCGGACATCTGGGCAATAATCCGGCAACTCGTGTCCGCAAACAGACTGCCCAAGACGATCGTTCTCGGCGTATCTCCGGACTTCATCATCACGGATCCGGATCATCCGACACTCGTCGAACGCGTGACACGTTGGCTTGACCCCAGTCCCTCAGGCGCAAACGACGGGGGCAACCGGTTGAGCCATGCCGGAAAGTTCCGGCCCGCCGATCCGGAAGCCGTTGTCACGCTTCATCACGCCGAATTCGACACGCTGTTTCCGGATGGCTCGGTGATATGGTCACAAGACAGGGTGTCAGCCGACACATCCGATGACCTGAGCGCTGCGATCGACGCCATCGAATCGCGCTTAAAGAACACGAACGGGCGGGCGCGGTTCCGACCGATCGGAGCATTGAACTCCGTCATCGGACATCTCAAGCTCGCCGGGGTCGAGGTGCACCTTGCGCTTTCGCCGATGCACCCGATGGTGCACAGCAGCCTTCGAGGCACGCCTCAGATGGATATTGTCGATCTGGGTACTGAACTGCTTCTGCAGACCGCGCGAACCTTCGATGCGGGCACGGTCGGGTCTTTCGAACCCGGGAAGGTAGAATGCAGCGCCGAAATCTTCGCGAACCTGCAAGTTCCTGGTTCGGAGTGCGTGGCTCGCCTGATCGATCAGGTGATCAGACCCAGCGGCGAGCCTCAGGACGCGATTGTTCTGACCCTGCGCTGACGTTCCGTCCCACCACAAAGTAGCACGCGCCCGGGATTCTGGATCCGCTGCCGACTACCATCCCTCGGAAAGGCATTCTTGCAGCCGGTAATTGCAGGAACGTGACAATAGGGGTCCTTGCTGAGGGCTGCTGTATCCGGGCACTGTATATCTCGAACACGGTTGAAAGCAGCATGTGGGACCGGGATGATTGCTGAACTTGGACATTTCGCACTCGCGCTCGCGCTGATCGTGACACTGGTTCAGGCGACGATTCCGCTGGTCGGAGCCGGCAAAGGCTGGGCAGACTGGATGCGGTTGGCGACGCCGGCAGCGATTGTGCAGTTCGCTCTACTCGCGTTCAGTTTCGGGGCGCTGGTCCATGCGTTCGTGACTTTGGATTTCTCGGTCCGGTTGGTCGCAACGCATGCCAACTCGCTGATGCCGGATCTGTTCAAGTTCACTTCGACCTGGGGCAACCATGAAGGCTCGATGCTGCTCTGGGTGCTGATTTTAGCGATCTATGGCGGGCTGGTGGCGGTTTTTGGTCGGGACCTGCCGCTGCCATTGAAGGCACGCACACTCAGCGTACAGGCGATGATCGCAGCGGCTTTCATTGCGTTCATTCTGTTCACATCAAACCCGTTCGAGCGCCTGTTCCCGGTGCCGCTCGATGGGCGCGATCTGAACCCGCTGTTGCAGGACATCGGCCTCGCGATCCATCCGCCGTTCCTCTACCTCGGCTATGTCGGCCTTTCCATGGCGTTCTCTTTCGCGATTGCTGCCCTGATCGAGGGCCGGGTGGACGCCGCCTGGGCGCGTTGGGTCCGGCCGTGGACACTGCTGGCGTGGATCAACCTGACCATCGGCATCGCGCTTGGCTCGTACTGGGCCTATTACGAACTTGGCTGGGGCGGATGGTGGTTCTGGGACCCGGTCGAGAACGCGTCGTTCATGCCATGGCTGGTATCGGCGGCCCTGCTACATTCGGCGATCGTTGTCGAGAAACGCGCCGCACTGAAAGCCTGGACGATCCTGCTCGCGATCCTCGCCTTTTCGCTCAGCCTGATCGGTACGTTCATCGTGCGCTCCGGCGTTCTGACCTCAGTCCACGCCTTCGCCGTCGATCCCGAGCGCGGTGTCTTCATCCTGGGCATCCTGCTGGTTGCGATCTTCGGCTCGCTGGTGCTGTTCGCATGGCGAGGCCCGGCCATGAAGTCCGAAGGTGTCTTCCAGCCGATCAGCCGCGAGGGGGCGTTGATCCTCAACAATCTTCTTCTGGCCGTGGCAACTGCCGTCGTGTTCATCGGTACCATGGCGCCGCTGGTGCGCGAGTTTGTCGACGGCTCGAAGATCTCGGTCGGTGCACCGTTCTTCGACCTCACGTTCACGCCATTCATGGTGCTGTTGTGCCTCGCGCTGCCAATGGGTGCATTGCTCCCATGGAAACGCGGGGATGGCGCCAAGGTGATCACGAAGCTTTGGTGGGCCGCGGCGGGCGCGCTGGTGATCGGTGGGGTCGTTCTGGGAATCCAGACAGGCTCGGCGCTTTTGGCTCCGGTCGGGATCGCCCTGGCGGCATGGATCATTATGGGTGTTTTGGTCGAGCTTTACGAACGCGGCGGATTCGGACGCGTGCCAGTCGGAACAGCGTTCAAGCGCCTGATCGGCCTGCCGCGCGCCGACTGGGGCAAAGCCATCGCCCATGCAGGGCTTGGCCTGACAGCCCTTGGCATCGCCGCCGTCTCAGCGTGGGAGATCGAGGACATCCGCCTGGCCAAGCCCGGCGATGTAATCCCTTTGGGGCCTTACGAGGTTCGTTTTGAAGGGATCGAGAACCTGCCCGTCGGTGCCCCGTTCAACGCCCTGACATGTGGCAACGCCTCCAGCGCGCTCAAGGGCGATGATGAGCGTAATTTCGAGACCACGATCGGCCGTTTCAGCTTGCTGCAAGATGGAGAGATGCTGGCGGTGATGTGCCCGGAGAAACGTTTCTACCCGGTGCAGCAGATGCCCACGACCGAGGCTGCCATTGATGCCGGACTACTTCGTGACGTCTACCTCGTGCTCGGAGATCCGAGCCAGAGCACCGGTCAATGGGCGGTGCGATCCTACTACAAGCCTCTCGCCAACTGGATCTGGATCGGCAGCTTCATCATGGCGTTCGGCGGCCTGATCAGCCTGACGGATCGGCGTTTCCGGGTCGGTGCGGCTGCACGGCGTGGCCCATCACCGATCGCGGTTCCGGCGGAATGACACTGATGCGCTGGATTGTTTTGTCCTTGGCGTTGTTTCTGGCAGCCCCAGCGCATTCTGTTCAGCCGGACGAGATCCTGGATGATCCAGAGCTGGAGGAACGCGCCCGCGAAATCTCCAAGGAACTGCGCTGTCTGGTATGCCGGAATGAGAGCATCGACGACTCGAGTGCCAGCCTTGCACGTGACTTGCGGCTGCTGGTGCGCGAGCGTCTGGTCGAGGGTGACACGGACGCCCAGGTCAAGACCTACCTGGTAGACCGCTACGGCGAATTTGTGCTTCTGAAGCCGATCTTCTCGATGGCCAACGCGGCGCTTTGGATCGCGGGGCCTTTGCTTTTCGTCATCGGTTTGATCGTATCGCTCTACTATATCCGCGCCCGGCGGCCAGAGACGCCGCAAACCCTGTCCGATGAGGAACGCGCCGAGCTCGACCAGATCCTGAAGGATCGTTAAACTCGAACTGATCTGTCGGCAGCTTGTACCCGGTACTTGGGAACATGAACACCGTTTCATACTCCACCGCGCCCGCGACTGCGCGAAGACGTTCGCGACCGGAGGGCTGACCCTCAGATATCGAAGCTGGCCTTGATCGTATCGCCGCCCGAGACGTTCCGGGCAACGACATCCGCCAGTTTGCTTGTCTCGTTCAGGATTTTCCATCCAACATCTGAGAAGGTGCGCGGATTGAACGTGTGCTGGGACAGCAGCGGATTGGTCAGCGCCTGACTAAACGCGTCGAGCGCGACCATCCGACCGATCAGGGGTGGAACTGCCGCACGCTCGGCTACGTCCTCGGCGAACAGTCCAACGAAGAATTCGATCTTGTCGACATGACCGTAGTGCTTTTTGAGAAGTTCGATCCGCTTCGGATGGCCGGTGATCTGTTCGAACTCGGTGACACGCCCATACCCCATTGCTTCGCGATAATCGTTGTAACTGCCCAGACGGTTGGTACGCCCCTGCACAAGCGAAGCGATCTCGACGTCCACCAGAAACTCCGGCGTGTTCAAAAGCCCCATGTTCCACGCGGGCTGCTTGCTGGCGCTGTCTATCGCCTTGGCCATGCCGATCCCGGTCAGGTGTGCGTTGTCGAACAGGATCGCCTCACCCGGCACCTGATTGCCGTCAATCTCGAAGTATGACGGCGTCAGGGAGTGCCATCGGTACAGCAGGTTGAACTCGATCGGAATCCAGTTTGGCTTGTTCCATTGCGCCTTCCAGCAGACCGACGGATCGGCTTCAATCTGGAACCAGTAGGGCGAGATGTGATTGATGTAATCCTCGACCACGATCTTGATGAGCTGAGCGACGTTCACATTTCGTGCGACCTGAAAGACCCGCTCGTCATCCCAGTCGGAGTAGGCCACCTCCAACAACCCGGCGACGCGGTTGTGCTCGCGCAGGAACAGGTTGTTCAGCATGGCTGTGAACGGTGTCGTGTTGGCCCGATCGCCGGCAAACGCGAAGATCGTCTGCTTGACATAGGCCGTACGTTCGGGTCCCGCCTTCTCCTCATACTGATCGAGACGCAGCGGTGGGCGCAGCGCCGCGAACTCTGGCTTGGGATTGCCGTTCTCGTCGAAGTACTTCGGCGCCCATTCCTCGCCGTTTTCATCGATCTCAGACTTCATGCGACCTTTACGGCCTGCATCTTCGGACCGCTCGCGCAGCGCATCGGACTGCTCGCGGCTCAACCCATAAAGCGGGTTGAAGTCGATATGGTGCGAGGTGTGGGTCTTCCGCTGATCCGACGTGTCGGTCATCAGAAATCCGTCGGTGAACCACTGTGCGAAAGACAGAAACAGCACCGTCGAGGTCTCGGACATCGTCTCTTCGCCCGGCTCCACGTGATACAATTCACGCAGATCCTGCACGTCGGGCAGCGGTCCCAGCTTGTGCCCGGGATCGCCCAGGTCGGATTGTGGCAGGTGCCGCTTGTACCAGGTGCGGTCCATCATCAGTTCCCACGACGTATAACCCGCCATCGGCTTGTCGCTGTCGCCCTGCACAGCCATCGAACCGTACGGAGACGGTCGCGTTCGGGCCCGCATCACGGCGCGATTGATGATCGACTTGTTCACGAGCTTCCGCAGGAATGAAATGGCCATGATGAACTGCCAGAGCCATTTGAAGTTCGAAAGCGCGTAGGCCTCGACCCGGTTCATCAAGCCATCGGCCGTGGTATCGCGGGCCGGATGTTGCCTGGGAAGGTTCATTCTGAATCTCCTCGATCCCGACGGTCCCGCCGGATCCAATAAGCCCTGCCGCCACGAAATTTGCGTGGCGCGGTCATGTCAGAATTAAGAGTATCACAGGGCCCGCGATGCCCCAACGACGGACATCGCGTGACCCAAGGGCTTCAGGCCACGGCCTTTTGCCGCTCGGCATATTGCAGCAGCGCGTCGTCAGCGACCATCACGATCGGGGTGAAGTCCTGATGCGCCAGCCATTCCTCGCGGGTTGGCTTCTGGATCGCATTCGAACAGGCATTCACCGTCAGATAGACGATGTTGCGTGGATAGGGCGTGATGTTGCCCGAAGACCCATGCACAAGGTTGCCGTCGAACATCAGCATCGACCCGGGCTTGCCCGTCGGCACGACCAAACCGCCTGCGTCCACCAGCTTTTCGACCAGCTCTGGCGACTGCGTATACAGCGGGAAGGACGTCGTCTGCGTGTCCTGGGTGCTGTCCAGAACGCCGTGCGTGTGGCTGCGCGGGATCAGCATCAGCGGACCGTTGAACGGGAACACCTCGTCCAGGAACACCGAGATGTTCATGGCGCGCGGCTCCATCATACCGTCCTTTTCCAGCCAGTTGCCGTAATCCTGATGCCATTGCCAGACATCGCCGGTGAACTTGGCCTTCGCGTTGATCTTGTACTGATGAAGATAAACGTCCTCGCCCCAAAGCTGCTTCAGGGGAGCGATCAGGCGCGGATGGCGGCCCAGGATGTCAAACGCCTCGTTATATCGGTGCACGGCGAAGGCCGAGCGCGGCGTCCCGTTCTTCTCGAGATAAATCTCGTCCCGCTTCTGCTGAAAAACCTTCCGCGACTCGTGCTTCAGGATCGCGATCTCCTCAGTCGAGAAGTAATCGGGCATGAAGACCCAGCCCTCATCGCGGAGCTGGGTCAGCTGATCTTCCGTCAGGTCCATGGTCGACCTCCCCATCTGGTTCGGCCGGGAAGATATCAGATGCGCCATCCGTCACAAGCCTTGCCGCGCGGGTGGCGCGGCAAGGCCTTCAGGACGCGGCGGAGAAGACCCAGCGGAAGAAATTGTCCAGCGGACCGGCGGGCAGCTTGTATCTCTCGCGCGCCTGCGCGAGCAACTCCAGGCTGATAACGCCGCCCTTGCCGATCTTCTGGTTCGTACTGCCTCCGACGCTCAGCGCGATGTTGCCGTCATTCCAGACATGGATGTGCGGATAGGCCGCCGCACCGTCCTTTCCGATGAAGAGTTCATTCTTGTGTTTGCCCGTCCCTTTCTGAACCCTGAGGCAGAATTTCGGCAACTCTCTTGCGTCGTCCTCGGTTGCGTCCTCACCGGTGTACATCTCGAGGATGTCTTTGATGTAGTCGTCGATGTCTTCGAGGCTGACGGTCGTATCGGGGGTCGGGCTTTTCGCGGTTGCGGCCATAGCTTAATCTCCTGTGCCAAAATGGATCGTAATCGTAAAATGCGATTCAACCGTAGCAGGCACATCCCAGGTCCGCAATCACAGGTTGGTGTGCTCACGTGTATGGGTCCAAGCCATGGGGTCAAAATACTTAACTTTTTTGTTGACTAATGGCAGCGAAGGTAAATAGATAACTTATAGGTTAACTTATGGAATGGAGCCCGTCATGAAATTACACGTCTTTCCGCTCTCGCCGAATGCCAAGAAGGTAATGATGGCAGCACACGAAGCTGGTGTTCATGCCGAGATCGTCATGGTCGACCTTATGGCCGGCGACCAGAAGAAGCCCGAATTCATGGCGCTGAATCCGAACGGTAAGATGCCGGTCCTGGAATACGACGATGGCGACAGCCTTTGGGAATCGAACGCCATCGCGAACCAGCTCGCGGCGATCGGCGGGAATGACCTGTTCCCCGCTGGTCGCGACAGATTCCGTATTGGCCAGTGGCAGTTCTGGGAAATGGCCCACTGGGCGCCCGCGACATCGGCATTCATCGGCGCCCACTTCTTCGATGCACCGATTGATCGGGAAAAAGCAACTGAGACGCTGCAATCCTTCGCAAAGGTGCTCGACGGTCATCTCGACGGGCGCGACTGGTTGGTCGGCAATGGCATGACGACGGCGGATATCTCGGTCGCATCGACACTTTGCTACCGCGAGGTTTGCGGTATGCCATTGGGTGATGTTCCCAACATCGACCGCTGGATGGGGCGGATCTCGGAAAGGGAAAGCTGGAAGTCGGTCACATCGGACCCGGTTCCCGAACTCGCGTAATACCGAGACCCGCGCGTGGCGGCGCTGCTCCCGGCGTCGCTGCGGGATCCAACCCCTTAAATCTCGGGCGGAAAAATACCACCTCTCGAGCATGGATGGATCGGCCTCTACAACAACGACGCATGCGCCGTTTTCGTGGCGTCACGATCCGTCCGTGCCTGATTTCACTGACACCGGAACCATCGCTGTGATGGATGGTGAGTGCGTGCTCTGCATGGCGGGCGCGCGCCTTATCGATACCTTCGACAAAAGCGCGACCGTCGGCATCTGCCCGGCTCAGACCCCGCTTGGGACAGCTCTGCTTGCTCATTTTGGTATGGCGCCCGACGACCCGGAGACGTGGTTGGTGCTCGATGGCGGCAAAGCGCACGAATCCCTTGATGGGATCATTCACCTCGGCCGGCGGATTGGCGGGATCGGGTGGTTGCTCCAGGTCTTTCGGATCCTACCGCGTCCAGCGCGGGACTGGCTTTATCGACGGATCGCCCGCAACCGCTATGCGTTCTTCGCGCGGCGCGAGACCTGCACGTTACCGACCCCGAGCTTGCGGAAACGGCTGATCGAACCGGTGCCATCCGGCGCTTGAGCCCTCGCGGCCCGCGCGGTATCAAGCGCCCATGCTTGATGCGACGGACGATATCATGCTGCAGCGCTTGTTCGGAAGTGCCCCGGACAGTGTCGAGTTTCGCAAGCTCCGCAAGCGCATCATCCGCGAGACGCGCGAGGCGATCGAGACTTACGGTATGGTGCGCACTCCCGCCGACCCAGACCGGCCCGATCGCTGGCTCGTCTGTCTGAGCGGCGGCAAGGACAGCTACACGCTTCTGTCAGCGTTGATCGAGCTGCGCTGGCGCGGCTTGCTGCCGGTCGATCTGCTGGCCTGCAATCTGGATCAGGGCCAGCCGGGATTCCCGCAGGGGGTGTTGCCCAAGTTCCTTGGCGATCTCGGCATTCCGCACCGGATCGAATACCGGGACACATACTCGATCGTCGTCGACAAGGTGCCGTCAACCAAGACGTATTGCGCATTGTGCTCGCGGTTGAGGCGCGGGCATCTCTACCGAATCGCGCGAGAGGAGGGCTGTCAGGCCGTGGTGCTTGGCCATCATCGCGATGACCTGCTCGAAACCCTGATGTTGAACCTGTTTCATGGGGGACGGCTTGCGGCCATGCCACCGAAACTGGTCAACGAGGACGGCGATTTGATGGTCCTGCGCCCGCTCGCTCAGGTCGCCGAGGCCGATTGCGAGAAATTCGCCCGTGCGATGGGCTTCCCGATCATTCCGTGCGACCTGTGCGGATCGCAGGAAGGTCTGCAACGCGCTCAGATCAAGGCAATGCTGGACGAGTGGGAGAAGAACGCGCCCGGCCGCCGCGCCGTGATGTTCAGGGCGTTGTGCAATGTGCGTCCCAGCCACCTGGCGGATGGGACTGTTTTTGACTTTGCCGGTCTTGATCCGAAGAGTTCGACTGCGACCGGCAATCAAGCATAGCTGACGACTTCGTATTCGACCTGATCCGCATCCAGAAAGTAGAACCGCCGTCCCGGTTCATAGTCTGCGTAAGAGTAGATCTCGTAGCCTTCGCCTTCGACACGCGCCAACACGGTGTCCAGATCGTCCACGACAACGCCGATATGGTTCAACCCTGCCAGTTGATGGCGACGCTCGACGTCTGCATGGTCTGATCCGTCGATCATGTAGATCGCGAGATAGGTGTCGTCCTCGCCGACATGTACGGTATAGCCGCCGACCGAGGCCTCGCCCTCCCAACGGATCTTCCAATCGAACAACCGACACATCAGGGCGGCGGTGGTCTTCGCATCAGTCACGGTGACGTTCACATGTTCCAGCCGTGCAGCGGTCATCTCAAGGTCCATTCCATATCGATTCGCATTTGATTTACTGTTTCTAATTCCTCAAGTTCACTTGAGGTCAAGCAGCGTGGTGGCGATATGAAACCAACAGATCTTCTGGCGATTGGAGAACTTGCAAAGCGGACCGGCCTCGCCGTCTCGGCTATTCGGTACTATGAAGAGCAGGGACTCGTGACGTCGTTCCGCAGCGCCGGTGGACAGCGCCGGTTCCTGCGGTCCGACATTCGCAGGCTGTCCTTCGTACGCATCGCGCAGGAGTTGGGCTTCCCGCTCGCAGCGATCCGCAAGCAACTCCAGACGTTGCCGGACGGGCGCACGCCGACCCGCAAGGATTGGACCCGGATCAGCAAGGCGTTCCGCGCCGATATCGACGCGCGGATCGCGGCGCTCGAACGGCTCCGCGGGAACCTCGACGGATGCATTGCCTGCGGATGCCTGTCGCTCAGACGGTGTGCGCTCTACAATCCTCAGGACGTCGCGCGCAGCGAGGGTCCGGGGCCACGCCGGCTGATGCAGTGAGGCTTGAGAAGTTAAACGGATACAGCGTGGTCGAGCGCAGCACGGGCAAGCAGCCTTGTCGAGTCGAGCGCTGGCATGCCCAGGTTGCTGTCGTCCAGAACAAGCGGCAGCTCGGTGCATCCGAGGACGACACCGTCGCACCCTCGGTCTCGCAACCCATGCGCAGACTTGATCAGGCGGTTGGTTGATGCGGCCAGAACCCGGCCGGGCACAAGCTCGTCCATGATGATGCGGCCGATCTCGGCCCGGTCGCCCTCATCCGGGACCAGCGCCTCCACCCCGCTGCCCGAAAGCGCTGTCGGATACAGATCGCTCTCCATCAGCCAGCGCGTTCCCAGGATACCAAGCCGATGAAGACCCAGCCGGGCCGCCTCGTCCGCGACAACATCCACGATGCTCAGCCAAGGCAGGGGTGAACGCCGCACCACCTGCGGCAGCGCCTGATGGATGGTGTTGTCGGGACAGATCAGGAAGTCCGCACCGGCGCGCGCCAGGATCTCGGCTGACCCCAGCATCAGCTCAGCGATCCCTGCGACATCAGCTGCCTCGAGACAATCCACATAGTCCTGCAAGGACGGCGTGTGCAGCGTCACCTCGGGATGGCTGTGGCCGCCCAGACGCGCCGCACCTTCGGCGCAGATCGTCCGATAGCACAGCGAAGCGCCCTCGGCGGAACAGCCCACAATGCCGATATGCCCCGCCATCTTGCCTCCGCATGGTTGCCTGGGCAGATGCTCATCATACATGCGAGATAGGTGTTCGCGACAGGAAACCCTTGACCTGAGGGCGTTGGACCGTTTCAACGCCGCAGTGGATTCCCAAAGAGCGTTGGAGTGGCTGGATGGGCCAGGATGATGGCAAGAACCTGATTTTGGCAGCGGTGCTGTCCATGCTGGTCGTGTTCGGCTGGATGGCGCTCTTCCCGCCTGCGCCGCCGCCCGAGCAACCGGCTGAACAGGCGCAAACGCAGACGGCCGACGGATCCGTGCCTGCCCCGATGGTCGAAGGTCAGCAGCCCGAGGAGGTTGTCGCCAAGTCCCGCGATGCAGCCGTTGCCGAAGACGCGCGCATTCCGATCTCCACCGAGGCCGTCAAGGGATCGATCCGGCTCGAAGGCGGTCGCATCGATGACCTGAAGCTGTTGAAATACAACGTGCGTCAGTACGACGAGAGCGAAAAGGTCGTGCTGCTCAGCCCGGCCGGGACGCCCGCACCCTACTATATCGACTATGGCTGGCAGCGCACGGCAGAGTCCGAAAAGATTGCCCTGCCGCGCGGCGACACACCCTGGCAGATCGAAAGTGGAGGTACGCTCGGTGTGAACGAGCCTGTCACGCTGGTCTGGGACAATGGCGCGGGTCTGATCTTCCGGCGCATGATCTCGCTGGATGACGAGTACATGTTCAACATCTCGCAATCCGTCGAGAACACGACCGGCGAGCCTGTCAGCCTTGCGCCCTTTGGCAAGATTGTACGGACCGAGGGACCGTCTTCGACCTGGATCTGGATCCTGCACGAAGGCGCTGTCGGACGGTTCGATGACGAACTGAAGGAACTCGACTACTCCGATCTGGACGACCTTCCGGTCAATCCGAACACCACCGGCCAGTCCGAGACGACCCGGGTCGAGAACAACGGCTGGATGGGTTTCACCGACAAATACTGGATGTCGACCTTGATCCCACAGCCGGGGACGGGATTTGACGCGATCTACCAGACGTTCCAGCGCGGGAACATCCCCGAATACCAGGCGATTATGCGCAAGCCCGTCGTCAGTATCGCGCCGGGTGAAACGCATTCCGTCGATACGATGCTGTTCGCCGGGGCCAAGGCATACGACACGCTCAAGGGCTACGAGGACAATCTTGGCATCGTCGACTTCATCGACGCCATCGATTGGGGCTGGTTCTACTTTCTGACCAAGCCGATCTTCGTCGCGCTGCACTTCTTCCAGGGCCTGATCGGCAACATGGGCTGGGCAATCATCGCGCTGACCATTGTCATCAAGACGATCCTCTTCCCGCTGGCGTGGAAGTCCTATGTCTCGATGTCCAAGATGAAGAAGCTTCAGCCGGAGATGGAGAAGCTCAAGGAACGCGCGGGCGACGATCGCCAGAAGCTCCAGCAGGAGATGATGGCCCTCTACAAGAAAGAGAAGGTCAACCCCGCCTCTGGCTGTCTGCCGATCCTGCTGCAGATCCCTATCTTCTTCTCGCTCTACAAAGTGCTGTTCGTCACGATCGAGATTCGTCACGCCGAGTTCATGGGCTGGATCCACGATCTGTCGGCACCGGACCCGACATCGGTCCTGAACCTGTTCGGGCTGCTGCCGTTTGCGACACCGGGGCCCGAGAGCATCTTCTTCATCTTCTCGATCGGGGTTTTCCCGATCCTGATGGGGATTACGATGTGGCTGCAGCAGAAGCTGAACCCGGCCCCGACCGACCCGACGCAGGCGGCGATCTTCGCCTGGATGCCGTGGGTCTTCATGTTCATGCTCGGCACGTTTGCATCCGGTCTGGTGATCTACTGGGTCGCGAACAACACGATCACGTTCATCCAGCAATACCTGATCATGCGAAGTCAGGGCGTGAAGGCCGACATCTTCGGGAACATCATGGCCAGCTTCAAGCGCAAGGAAGCGCCGGAGAAGTAACGCTGTGACTTGGACGCTGGGCGAGATCTACCGGCACCCAGTGAAGAGTCTGGGCGAAGAGGCGCTGGACTCCGTGCGATTGACCACCGGACAGACGATGCCGTTTGACCGGGCGTGGGCCATCGCGCACGGCCGCAACGAATGGGATGATGCGGCGCCTGCGTGGCTGGCACCAGGACATCTGGTGAACCAAACCCACGTGCCGAAACTTGCGCAGATCGAGACCGGGTTCAATGAGGCGACCGGGATGCTGACCCTGCGCCATCCGGATCTGCCTTTCCTGAGGGTTCAACCTGGAACGCCCGAGGGAGACGCCGCATTGACCGAATGGATCGCACCGTTGGCAGACAATGCCCGGCCCGGCCCTTACCGGGTCTGTGCAGCCCCGGGCGTCGCGTTCACCGATTTCGAAGAGACACATCTCTCCATCGCCTCGACCCGATCGCGCGCGATCCTGGAACAGATCTGCGGGCAGAATTTCGAGAGCATTCGGTTCCGCATGAACCTCTGGCTGGACGGCATGGATCCGTGGGCTGAATTCGATCTGGTGGGGCGCGAGATCGAGATCGGTGCCGTACGCCTGCACGTCATAGACAGATGCCAGCGTTGCAATGCGACCAATGCTTCACCCGAAACCGGTCAGCGCGACGCCAAGATCCCGTCGACATTGCGCAAACGGTACGGGCACATAGATTTCGGCGTGTATGCCCAGGTGATCAGCGGTGGAGAGATCCGGCTGGGTGACTACGCAAGAGCGCTCTGATGCGCCGACACGCGGTCTCGCCGGGCCGTGCGATCACGGGGTGTAATGGCGAACGTTTCTGATAGCATCGCCGCGGTACACTGGAATGCAGGTCAGGGAGTGACCCAATGGATGGCAGCCTCGCCCACATCTTTCGCCACCCGGTCAAGTCACTGGGCATGGAGGCATTGGACGAGGTCGATCTCGCCAAGGGCAAGCCAATGCCATTTGACCGGCGCTGGGCCATCGCGCATGGCAATGCCGAGGATATCCGTGGTTGGGCGCGCGCGCGTAACTTCGTCAACCAGGCTTTCGTACCGCGCCTGGCGCAGATCGAAACTAAGTTCTCTCCTCGAAATCACCTGCTGGAACTGAGCCATCCGGACCTGCCGGACGTTGCCCTGCAACCTGGCTCGGCCGAGGGTGATGACATCCTCGCGGAGTGGATCACTTGGCTAACCGAAGGCAGTCCGCGCGAGGGCCCGTTCCTGATCCATGATCTGCACGACAAAGGGGCGTATACAGATATTGAAGACGCACACATTTCGATCGCCTCGGAAAGCTCGCGCCGCGCGCTCTCGGAACATGCAGGTGCCGAGTTGCAGCATATCCGGTTCCGTATGAACCTTTGGATCGATGGGTTCGCACCCTATGCTGAACTAGATTGGGTCGGGCAGGAGATCGAGATTGGCGAGGCTCGGCTCAAGATCATCGACCGTGACCCCCGTTGCAACGCGACGACCGCGAACCCCCAGACCGGCAAGACCGATGTCGAAGTGCCGAAGCTGCTGCACGCCGAGTTCGGCCACACGGATTTTGGTGTCTATGCTCAGGTGGTGAAGTCCGGGCCGGTGCGCCAGGGTGATGTCGTGCGGCTAACCTGACCTCGGATGTCTTTGCAGCTCTCCTTCACCGTCGACCCGGAGCTGGAACCCGCGCAACTCGAGGCCGGGCGCATGCTGTTCGCGGGCGAGTGCACTTTCGTGAAGGGTGTTGTCGCGATGAACGGCCTGCCGTCGCCCGACCGGCAGGAGGTCTGCTTCGCCGGGCGGTCGAACGTTGGCAAATCGACGCTGATCAATGCCGTGACCGGGCGCAAGGCGCTGGCGCGGGCTTCGAACACGCCGGGCCGCACGCAAGAGATCAACTACTTTGCTCTGGGTGGCCCGTCCGGGCCGGGATATCTCGTCGACCTGCCGGGGTATGGCTTCGCAAAAGCGCCAACCGACAAGGTCGCGCGCTGGCAGGAACTGATCCGCTCGTATCTTGCGGGAAGGGTGACGCTGGGGCGGGCCTTTGTGCTGATCGACTCGCGGCATGGGATCAAGCAGGTCGATCATGACTATCTGGAACTGCTGGACCGCGCCGCAGTGGTGTTTCAGGTGGTGCTGACCAAGACCGACAAGCTGAAGAAAGGCGCGCTCGAGACCGTGATCGAGCAGGTCAAAGGCGCCCTCGCCCAACATCCAGCCGCGTTCCCGGAGTTTTTGACGACGTCCTCCGAGACGGGGCAGGGAATACCCGAACTCCGCGCGACGATTCAGGGGTTGCTTTAACCAGGCCCATTCCGGCGAGGGTTTGTTTTACGGACTGGTAACCCCGTGCGCCCTAGCTGTTCTGATGTGGAACACCCTCCGTCTGCTGCTGCCCGCGCTGATCCCGTCCTGGCGGTTCTTTCGAACGGTCGAGGCATCGCCGCGGGTCCAGTGGACACTGACCACCCGTGATGAGCATCCAACGGATTGGCAGGAATTCCGGCCCCGCCGAAACCGCCGCTCCGTCACAGAAGCAATCACGCAGTTGGTCTGGAACCCACGATGGAACGAAACGCTGTTTCTGGTGAGTTGTGCCGAGCGGATCGAGGTTACCGCCGAACCACACGCTGTTGCAGAGATTCAGCGCAGAGTTCTGGCTGATCTGCTCAGATCGGGCTCCGAAGCGCATGGCCAAGTCTTCCAGTTCCGGCTCGTCTTTGTTGATTGGAAGGACGGCGCTCAGCGGGAGCAGGTCGCCTTTCTCTCCAAGCCTCACATGGTCTCGGCAAAGGTCAGTTCGTGACCGTGGACACCGCCATGCGGGCGACGGAGATCCTGCTCGCCCTCGTTTTTCTGCAACAAAGTGCAGAACACATGGCTTTGCACAGGGACGAACGGTTGCTGTTCCTGCCTCGCGCGGCGCTCAGCACACTGCTCCTCGCAGGCATTCATCCGAACCTGATGATCTGTGGCTTGATGCTGCACGCGCTGATCGTGCTTCACAGGTTTCAGGGGCCGTATAACGGCGGCAGCGACAAGCTGGGCTTGCTGATCCTGTTTTGCCTCACGATGGCGCATCTGGCACCGCCCGGTGTATGGCGTGAGCTGGCGCTGGCTTACCTGGCCGTTCAGGTTGTCCTGTCCTACTTCATTTCGGGCCAGATCAAGATCATGAACCCGGATTGGCGGAGTGGCCGGGCCCTGACCGATGTGTTCCGCTTCTCGGCCTACCCGGTCAGCGAGGACATGCGAGCCTTGGCGAACCGAACAAACCTGGTTTGGTCTGCGTCTTGGGGCGTGATGCTGTTCGAAGTGACGTTCCCGTTGGCGCTCCTGCATCCGGCGACCTTGATTGCAGCGCTCGGGATCGCCGTGATGTTCCACCTGGCTAACGCGGTCTTGTTCGGACTGAACCGCTTCGTCTGGATCTGGATCGCGTCCTACCCGTCAATCCTGTGGCTTCAGGACCGGTTGATCGGGACTGCTTGAGCTCGCAAAGACGTCAGACGAATATGATGGAAACGGGCGGCAGATCGGGTCCCTGTAACTGGGTTGACCAGCTTTCACCCGGCGCGATCGGGTACGCATCGGTCAGCGTGCCGGTCGTGATGATCTCACCTCGACCCAGCGGCGGGTTGATCTCATCCCCGGCCAGCAGACCCACCAGATGGCTCATTGCCTTCAACGGTCCGCCCAACACGTTCTCGGAAGATCCGGTCTCCACCTCCGTGCCATTGCGCATCAACGTGCAGGTGAAACCGCCGAGCGGGCCGAGCAGATCCGGCGTCACAACGCACCGCTCCGCCAGCAGCAGCGCGCCATGCAGTCCTCCGGCGCAGACCGTGTCGGGCGCCTGGAACTTCCAGCCCGGATAAGGCGACTGGACGATCTCGACGCAATGCGCCACCCATTCGCAGCACGCCAAAAGGGCCGCATCGTCCATCCCGGGTTCGGGAGGTCGCGCCAGGCAAAACGCAATCTCCGGCTCGATGCGCGGTTCGTGCAGACCGTCCAGCGAGAACTCGGAGACCTCGGTCAGGTTGAACACCGTCTGGTCCCACATGTCGCCCCAGATCGGCCCATCGACATTGTAGATCGGCCAGATCGTGCGGTTGGTGAAACCGATCTTGCGCCCGGCATGGGTCTCGCCCCGCGCCTCGCGCTGACCTCGCATCGCCGCGGTGACGCCATAAGCGTCCGCAAGAGAAGGCCCTCCCCGCGCTGAGAACGGCTGGATCGCTTCGCCCGTATCAAATGCGTTCAGCACCTCGAGCGCGATCTCTTCCGGTTCGAAGATCATCAGACCAACCTGCTCTGCTCGACGGCGGCACGGATAAAATCGGCGAACAGCGGGTGCGGATCGAGCGGTTTGGACTTCAGCTCCGGATGGAACTGCACGCCGATGAACCAGGGATGGTCCGGGATCTCGACAATTTCCGGCAATCGACCATCCGGCGACATACCGGAAAACCGCAGACCCACCTGTTCCAGTTGATCGCGATAGTCGATGTCGACCTCGTAACGGTGGCGATGGCGCTCGGAGATCGTCGTCTCCCCGTAGATCTGCGCCACCTGGCTGCCTTCGGCGAGCACCGCGTTGTACGCACCCAGTCGCATCGTTCCGCCCTTGTCGTCGGTAATCTCGCGCTGGATGGTGCGGTTGCCCTCGACCCATTCCTTCAGGTGATAGACGATCGGCGTGAACCTCCGCTCGCCTGCCTCGTGATCGAATTCCTCCGAGCCTGCGTCAACGACATCGGCCAGATTGCGCGCCGCTTCGATCACTGCCATCTGCATCCCCAGGCAGATGCCAAGATAGGGCACCTTGCGTTCCCGCGCGAACTGGGCTGCCAGGATCTTGCCCTCGGTCCCGCGTTCACCGAACCCGCCGGGCACAAGAATTCCGTGAAAGCCTTCCAGATGCGGTGCCGGATCCTCGCGTTCGAAAATCTCCGCATCCAGCCATTGCGACTCGACCCGCACGCCATTGGCGATACCGCCATGGGTCAGGGCCTCGGCCAAAGACTTATAGGCATCCTCCAACTGCGTGTACTTGCCGACGACGGCGATGCGCACATGCCCGTCAGGCTGATAGACGCGGTGTTTCACCGCGTCCCAGGCCGAGAGATCCGGCTTGGATGGATCCATCCCGAAGGCATCCATCACGGCCCAGTCCAGCCCAACCGCGTGATAGGCCAACGGAGCCTCGTAGATCGATTTCAGGTCCATCGCCGGGATCACGGCGCCCGTCCGAACATTGCAAAATTGCGCGATCTTGGCGCGCTCGCGATCCTCGATCGGCTGTTCCGTCCGGCAGAGCAGCACGTCCGGCGCGATCCCGATCGAGCGCAATTCCTTGACCGAGTGCTGGGTCGGTTTGGTCTTCAGCTCACGCGACGCGGCCAGATACGGCAGCAGCGTCAGGTGGAGGAAGATGCACGCCCCGCGCGGGCGCTCTTGCGCGAACTGTCGGATCGCCTCGAAGAACGGCAGACCCTCGATATCGCCGACCGTGCCGCCGATCTCGCACAGCATGAAATCGGTTTCGTCCTCGCCAATCTCGATGAAGCGTTTGATCTCGTCGGTGACGTGCGGGATCACCTGGATCGTCTGCCCGAGATAACCGCCCTTGCGCTCACGATCGAGTACGGTCTGATAGATCCGCCCGGACGATACTGAATCCGTTCTCCGTGCCGCAACCCCGGTGAAGCGCTCGTAATGCCCCAGATCGAGATCCGTCTCGGCGCCGTCATCGGTGACAAAGACCTCGCCATGTTCGAAGGGCGACATCGTGCCCGGATCGACATTCAGATAGGGATCGAGCTTGCGCAGACGGACGGAATGCCCGCGCGCCTGCAACAGGGCCCCGAGCGCCGCAGAGGCCAAGCCTTTGCCGAGACTGGAGACAACGCCACCAGTTATGAAAACGAAACGTGCCATGCTCGGTCCCCGCGGAGCTTTGATGTTTTTGTGAATGCCCTGAAGGACACCCTGTATGTGGTTCCACGGGATTTAAGAGATACTAGATTCGGTGGCGGGCGTCCAGCGGTGGCTTCAACCGACGGCAGATTTTCGGGCAGAGCCCACGGGTCTATACACCTTCGCGGATCTGACGCTCGTATTCCGCGGCATCGAACCAGCCCAGCGAAACCCGGACCTTGTTGTTCTCGTCAAGATCCCATTCCTCCCAGCCCGGAACGCGGACATGGTTGCCCGTCTCGGAATGCGTCCCCTCCAGCACCCAGCCGAACATCACGTGATCTCCGGCGATGCGCAGATGCTCCAACTCGACCGTAAGTCCCGGAAACTCGGCATAAAAGCTCGAAACCATGTCGAGCAGCGCTGCCTGGCCCTCGATCGGATCGCCCCGGTTGATCGTGATCTGCCCATCATCGCGATAGAACGACACGACAGCGTTCGGATTGCCGGAACTCCGCGCTGCGGCATAAGCTTCTGCAAGATCCTTGATCGACATTGTTACCCCCTGTCCAGTCTGACCCGACGCTATCACAGCAGTATGGTGCTGCACATCACGCCAACGCACGTCATTGCTCAAAAGAGATGATGGACTGCTGGGAGAGCCGTCGATAGACAGCGCGCGACCTGACACAGGAGATCGATCATGCGCCCATCCGGCCGCGCCCCCGACGAAAAGCGCGATGTCGCCATCGAGACCGGCATCAGCAAGCACGCCGAGGGGTCTGCCCTGATCCGCGCCGGCGACACGCACGTGATGGTCACCGCCTCGATCGACGAGAAGGTACCCGGCTGGATGCGCAACACCGGGTTGGGATGGGTCACGGCTGAATACGGCATGCTGCCGCGCGCGACCAACACCCGCAACCGGCGCGAGGCAAAGAATGGTCAGACCGGGCGCACGCAGGAAATCCAACGCCTGATCGGGCGCGCTTTGCGCGCAGGGTCCGACCGGATGATCATGGGCGAGCGCATGGTCACGGTCGATTGCGATGTCTTGCAGGCCGACGGCGGAACACGCACCGCCTCGATCACCGGGGGCTGGGTCGCGCTGTGGCTTGCAGGCCAGAAGATGGTCAAGGCCAAGGAATGCATCGAAAACCCGATCACACAGCACATCGCTGCGATTTCCTGCGGCGTCTACGAGCGTCAGGTGGTGCTGGATCTGGACTATGCCGAAGACAGCGAAGCCGGGACGGATGCGAACTTCGTCATTACCGGGTCGGGTGGGCTGGTCGAACTGCAGGGCTCGGCCGAGGGTGCTGTGTTCACGGACGAAGAGTTTCTCGAGATGCTGCGCCTCGCCAAGAAGGGTTGCACAGAACTGGTCGAGGCTCAGAAAGCAGCGATCGCCGGATGATCGGTCTTGCGGGCGAGACCTATTCTTTTGGGCCGTTCGCGCTGACACTGCCCAAAGGCTGGACCGCCGATGTTGAGGACGGGATCCACGAGATCCTGCCGGATCAGGGCGACTATGCGCTGCATCTGAGCGGCTATGAGAAGGATGCCCGGGTCACGGTGGAGGATCTTGCCGAGCTTGCGCGGGACCATGGCGGCGACGGTGCGCCGTTCGATGCGGGATCGGGTCTGATAGGGCTGACGTTCGATACTGAAAGCGCGGGCGACACGCTGCGATATTGGCTGATCGGCCACGGACAGGCCATGCTGCTGGTGACGCTGACAGCGCCAGCGCAGGCATTCGAGCCGTCCCTGATGCGCGCCGAACTGGTCGTACGAAGCCTGCGCGCAGCCGAAACACTGGAGTAGACATGCGCAAGTTCACGGCATCGAAACTGGTGGTCGCCAGTCACAACGAGGGGAAGGTCTCGGAGATCAGGGCGTTGCTCGCGCCTTACGGGATCGAGACGGTATCCGCGAAGGAACTCGACCTGCCGGTGCCCGAGGAGACGGAGACGACCTTCCACGGCAACGCCGCGCTGAAGGCCCGCGCCGCCGTTGTTGGATCGGGTTTGCCAGCCTTGGCGGACGATTCAGGGATCGAGATCGACGCTCTGGACGGCGCGCCGGGTGTCTACACCGCTGATTGGGCTGAAACTCCGGATGGCCGGGACTTCATGCTGGCGATGACGCGCGCTTGGGACGAGGTGCAGGCAAAGGATGCCGAACCGCCCTTCACCGCCCGCTTCAATGCGTGCCTCTGCCTCGCCTGGCCGGATGGACACGAGGAGACGATCCTGGGCATCGCGCCGGGCACGCTGACATGGCCGCCGCGCGGCGACAATGGCTTCGGTTATGACCCGATGTTCGTTCCGGACGCGGGGGACGGGCGTACTTTCGGCGAGATGCCGTATGAGGTCAAAGAATCGATGAGCCATCGGACGGATGCGTTCCGCAAACTGCAAACGGCGTTCGAGAAAGACGTATGATGATGGTAAGGCTCGGCTTGGCAGCAGTCACTCTGGCGGCCACGACCGGATTGGCGCATTCAGAAGGCTTCGCTGTGCGGGATCTCGAGACCCTGACTGTCGATACATCCGGGTACACCGGTGCAGGCTCTTTCGACTATGGGGCGCGCGCCAGCAACCGGCTGACCGTTTTCTGCGCCGAGTGTCCCGGCCTGACAGCGGTGGATGTGATCGTCGGACGCAGCGAGGACGGTACAGAGGCGCGTTACCGCTCGGGCGAGACGACCATCGACGCGATGGAAGCCCAGTGCAAGGCGCGCAGCCCGACCTGCGAGCTCGATGCCGCGGAACTGGGCGAGGCCGTTGGCTGGGTAACGCGCTACGAGACCGGTGGCAGGGCAGGCAGCACAACGGTGCTGTTCCTGGACGGTGATCAGCTTATCATCCGCTCCACCGCGCCCGATGTCGATACGGCGTACGCCAACGGGCAGGTCGCGCTGGCAACAATCGGCCACATCATCGTGCGAGGAGACTAGCATGACCCGCAAGCTGATCACGACCGGATCTCCGTTCGAGGAGAAATTCGCCTACTCCCGTGCCGTGGTGCAGGGTGACTGGTGCTTCTGCGCCGGGACGACCGGGTTCGACTATGCGACCATGACCATGCCCGAAGACCCGGCGGCGCAGACGCGCAATATCTTCGAGACCATTGGCAAGGCGCTGGACGAGGCCGGGTTTGCCATGACCGACATCGTCCGGATCCAGGTGACTGTGACAGACGCTGCGCACTGGGAAGCATCCGCCGCCGTGGTCCGCGAATACCTGGGCGATGTCCGCCCGGCCAATACCACGGTGGTGTGCGATCTGATGACACCCGAGATGAAGATCGAGATCGAAGCGACGGCCTATCGAGGCAGCTGATGGCCGACGAGAAGCCTGATCCGTTCATCGAAAAGTACTGGCCGGTCCTTCTGATCGCGTGCTGCCTGCTGGTGCTCTGGTACACGCTGGGGGACAACGCGATTGCAGGTGTGGCCGGTTTTATGGGGCTCGGGTGGTTGGCATGGTTACGCCTGATCAAACCGAGGCTGTAACAAGGATGGGCGAGGCGCCCATCCTACGGGCACGCGACGGACCGGCGGTCGCGCGCACGGGTCGCAATGATTGGCAAAACGCAGGCTTCGGTGTCTATGTTCATTGGCCCTTCTGTCTGGCCAAATGCCCGTACTGCGATTTCAACAGTCATGTGTCACGAACGGTGGATCAGGATGCCTGGCGCACAGCGCTGGTGGCGGAAGCCAGCCATATGCGGTTGCTGACCGGGCCGCGCGTTGCAGACACCATCTTTTTCGGCGGCGGTACGCCCAGCTTGATGCCGCCTGCCACGGTCGCTGCAATCATTGAGGAGATTGATCGCCTTTGGGGCCTCGCACCCGGCGCCGAGATCACGCTCGAGGCCAACCCGACGAGCGTCGAGGCTGCCAAGTTCCGCGATTACGCGGCAGCCGGTGTCAACCGCGTGTCGATGGGCGTGCAGGCACTGGACGATACCGATTTGAAGGCCTTGGGCCGAATGCACTCGGTTGCCGAAGCACGGGCGGCTTTCGACACCGCCCGGTCGGTCTTTGACCGGGTCAGCTTTGACCTGATCTATGCCCGAATGGGTCAAAGCCTGACGGCGTGGGAAGAAGAACTGAAGGAAGGACTTGCGCTGACGATCGATCACTTGTCGCTCTACCAGCTCACGATCGAGCCCGGGACGCGGTTCTTCGACCTGCATCGATCCAACAAGCTGGCTCTGCCCGAAGACACTATCGCTGCCGACATGTACGCGCTGACGCAGGATATCACCGCTTCTGCGGGTCTTCCCGCGTACGAGGTCTCGAACCATGCGCGCGCCGGTGCCGAAAGCCGCCATAATCTGATTTACTGGCGTTACGGTGACTATGCCGGGATTGGTCCGGGTGCTCATGGTCGGATCACCGGGCAAGACGGGGTGAGACACGCCACGGAAACACTGCGCGATCCCCAAGACTGGCTGACGGCGGTCGGCGTGGAAGAAAACGCAATTTGCCGGACCGACGCCATTCCACCGTGCGATCAGGCTTTGGAATACGCCATGATGGGCCTGCGGCTGCGTGAGGGCATCGATCTTGACCGGTATTCGGCGCTGGCCGGTGACTCGATGAACCCGATCGCGATCGATCGGCTGTGTGACAGCGGACATCTCGACCTTGAAGACGGGCGGCTCCGGGCCACCTGTCAAGGTATGATCGTTTTGAACGCCGTCCTGTCGGATCTGCTTACGGACGTTTAAGACCCGGTGACCATGGTAAGGCATCGATGCGAACACTCTGGACCATCGCAGGCTTGACGGCATTCGTGCTCGGCGCAATCGGGGCGTTCGTCCCCCTGCTGCCAACCGTGCCCTTCATGCTGCTGGCCGCATTCTGTTTCGCACGGGGGTCCGAACGGTTTCATCTCTGGCTGATCGAGCACCCGCGGTTCGGCCCGGCGATCCGGGATTGGCAGGCGCACGGGGCGATCTCGCCCTCGGGCAAGCGCGCCGCGGTCATTGCGATTTGCGTGACGTTCATGATCTCGGTTTTCATTGGGCTTGCTCCAACCATCCTCGCCATCCAGGCAGCGGTGCTGGGCTGCGTGCTGGTCTTCATCCTGTCGCGCCCGAGCGGTCCGAGGCTCACCGAACGGTCCTGAGACCTTCCATCCGCTTGA
Organism: Pseudomonadota bacterium; assembly: GCA_038534135.1. Taxonomy (GTDB): domain Bacteria; phylum Pseudomonadota; class Alphaproteobacteria; order Rhodobacterales; family Rhodobacteraceae; genus Thermohalobaculum. Next base: position 92,136 of record JBCAXJ010000002.1, read on the forward strand.
GCCGATTTTCGAGCGGTGATAGCAAAGTTTCTGCTCTTGTTGGTGGGAACCGAGCGGATGATGTCACGGCGCGTAAAAGCAGCGTTTTTTGACGTCGCGGGACCGTTCATGACGATGAACGGCTGGATCTGGCGCAACCTCCGCAAGCGGCACGTTCAACGTGATGTGGTACGCGTCCAACTCGGGCCCGGTCAGGCGAATTACCTGCAGGGTTGGGTGAACATCGACGCGAACATGTTCACAGCGAAGTGCGACATCTGGGCCGATCTGCGAGATCTGCTGCCATTTCCGGACAACTCGGTTGATGCGGTCTACTCGTATCACGTCGTCGAACATCTTCCGAACATGTGGGCGCATTTCCGCGACGTCCACCGTGTGCTGAAGCCTGGCGGCGTATATCGGGTTGGCGGGCCTCATGCCGAGTCAGCGATGAAGAAATATCTGGCAGGCGACCACGACTGGTTCCCCAGTTTCCCGGATGACCGTGACAGCATCGGTGGGCGTTTCGTGAACTTCATCTTCTGCCGGAACGAGCACCTGACGATGCTGACCGAAAGCTACCTACAAGAGATCGCCAAACAGGCTGGTTTTCCCGAGGGCGTTCGCAAGATGCACACACGGGAAACAGGTTTCCCCGCGCTGTTCACGGATTGTCTGAGCATCGAGCACGAAAGCGACTTCGAAAACCCGCATACGATCCTTTTGGAGTTTCAGAAGGCCGTCTAGCTTCGTCTACGCCTGTCCCGTCAAGTCCTGTCATCCGGCAACAACGAGACCAGTTCGTAGACGAGATCCAACGCCTGACGCGGTGTGAGTTCATCAGGTCGAACCTGGCGAAGCCTGGCATCGGCCTGCGAAGGCTTGGAAGTGGCTGACATCGGCTGCGGGACATGGGCCGAGAAGAGCGGCAGATCCTGCGCCAGTGCTGCGGTGGCGCCCGAGCCCTCTCGGGCTCCGGCTTCCAAGCGTTCAAGCACGTCACGTGCCCGGTCGACCACCGCTTGTGGCAAACCCGCCAGCCGGGCGACCTGCACGCCATAGGAACGGTCCGCAGCACCGGGCCGCACTTCGTGCAGGAAGATCACCTCGCCATCCCACTCGCGCACGGCGACCGTCGCGGGGCGCAACTGGTCGAGCTTTTCACAAAGGCCGGTGAGCTCGTGATAATGCGTCGCGAACAAGCCACGGCATTGATTGGCCTGATGCAGGTGTTCCAGCGTTGCCCAGGCGATGGACAGCCCGTCCCAAGTCGCCGTACCGCGTCCGATTTCGTCAAGAATCACCAGCGCACCGCGCCCGGCCTGATTCAGGATCGCTGCGGTTTCGACCATTTCGACCATGAAGGTCGACCGTCCGCGGGCGAGATCGTCGGCGGCGCCAACTCGGCTGAAGAGCTGGTCAACAATGCCGATATGGGCGGTCTCGGCGGGTACGAAGAACCCGGCTTGCGCGAGGATCGCGATCAGGGCGTTCTGACGCAGAAAGGTCGACTTGCCCGCCATGTTCGGCCCGGTGAGCAGCCAGATGGGGGCCGCGCCGGCCTGTTCGGACGACAGATTGCAATCGTTGGCGACGAAGCTCTGACCCTGCCGCTTCAGCGCTTGTTCGACAACCGGGTGACGCCCGCCGGTGATCTGGAATGCTCGGCTGGGATCGACCCACGGACGGATCCACCGGTCCTCGACCGCCAGTTCGGCATTGGCGGCAGAGACATCGATCGCGGCCAGTGCACGCGCTGTTTGCGAGACTTGCGCCTGACGCTCCAGAATCGCGGTACGCAACTCGCCAAAGATCCGCTTCTCGATCTCCAAGGCGCGCGCACCGGCGTTTACGATCTTCGTCTCAAGCTCGGACAGCGCGACCGTTGTGAACCGGACTGCGTTGGCCAGGGTCTGGCGGTGAATGAACGTCTCGCTCAGCGGCGCTGACATCATCTTCTGGGCGTGGAGTGCAGTGACCTCAATGAAGTATCCAAGGACATTGTTGTGCTTGATCTTCAGTGCCTGGATGTCAGCCGTTTGTGCGTAATCCGCCTGCATTCCTGCGATCACGCTGCGCCCCTCGTCCCGCAGTGTTCGCGCCTCGTCGAGATCTGCGTCGTAGCCGTTGGCGATAAAGCTGCCGTCGCGCGCCAGCAAGGGCGGTTCGGCGACCAAAGCAGTGTCCAGCAGATCGACGAGGGCGTCGTGCCCGGAAAGATCTTGGGCCGCTTCGGATAACAGATCCGGCAGACCGGCGATTTCGGACAGGGCCTGCGCGAGGCCAGCCGCACCGGCTAACCCTGACCTGACTGCTGCCAGATCACGCGGCCCGCCCCGGTCGAGCACAAGCCGCGACAAGGCACGTTCGATCTCGGGCACCGCTTTCAGATCGGCGCGGACCTGATCGCGCAGTTCGCGGTCCTCGACCAGGTGCTGCACCATGTCATGGCGCGCAGCGATGGCGCCGGTGTCGGTCAGCGGTGCCGAGAGCCGCGTTTCCAGCAGGCGCGCGCCTGCTCCGGTCAGCGTCCGGTCAACCGCCGAGATCAGCGAGCCATCCCGCCCGCCCGCCATGGCGCGCGTGAGTTCCAGATTACGCCGGGTCGCGGCATCGATCCGCATCACGCCGCCCGCTGACTCCCGCACCGGCGGCTTCAGCATGGGCAGGCGGCCCTTCTGTGTCAGTTCCAGGTAGTCGGCAAGCGCACCCAGCGACGAAAGCTCGCTTCGCGCGAAGGCGCCATAGCCATCCAGCGACTGCACCCGGAACAGTTTGCAAAGCCGCGCCTCGGCGGACGCGGAATCGAAGGAAGCCGCACCCAGCGGTGTTGCAACCGCACCGGCTTCCTCGATCTGATCGCCCAACGGATCGGCCAGTTCATCGATCTTGTCGAGGATCAGCACTTCGCGCGGAGCCACCCGCGCCAACATCGGGCCAAGCCCTGTGCGCGCCAGCGGTGCGACGGCGAGGTCTCCGGTCGACACATCGGCCCAGGCCAGCGCGCCCTCGCCCCGAATCTCGGCCCAGGCGGCCAGATAGTTGTGCCGGCGCGCATCCAGAAGCGTCTCTTCCGTCAGCGTGCCGGGCGTGACGACACGGGTGACGTCGCGCTTTACAACGGCCTTCGACCCCCGCTTCTTTGCCTCGGCCGGATCTTCGACCTGATCGCAAACAGCGACCCGAAAGCCCTTGCGGATCAGCGTCAGCAGGTAGTTCGTCGCCGCGTGCAGCGGCACCCCGCACATGGCGATATCCTCGCCCAGATGCTTGCCGCGTTTCGTCAGCGCGATATCCAGGGCCGCCGCCGCGTGGACCGCGTCCTCGAAGAACAGCTCGTAGAAGTCGCCCATCTGAAAGAACAGCAGACAGTCCGGATGGGTCTGCTTGATCTCGAAATACTGCGCCATCGAGGGCGTGACGCCGGGCGGGATACTTGCGGACATGCAAAGCCTTCTCTTCTCGAGGTGGGGGATAGCACGGTGCCACGCCAGCGCAAGCGCACATCGGACAGTTCGCTGACTGTGGCATCTGGTATGCCAGATTATCGTTGCGCCAGATCTTGCATTTGGTACATGGTATACCAGTTTTCGAGGGTACCGAGTCCCGGGGGATTCGTGAGCACGCAGCTAAATCTGAAACCGGTGGACGGATCGTTCAGCTTGAAGGAGCACATCTATTCCGTGCTGAAGGCGTCGATCATGGATCTCGACATCTATGACCCAGCGACAAACCTGCGGATGGACGAGCGCACGCTGGCCGATCAACTCGGTATCAGCCGGACCCCGATTCGCGAAGCGATCATGCGGCTGGAGCAGGAAGGCTTTGTCGAGATCCAGTCGCGCAAAGGCGTCTTCATCAAACGCAAATCCCTGGATGAGATCCTCGAGATGGTGACGGTCTGGACAGCACTCGAGAGCATGGCAGCTAGGCTGGCCTGCACCGAGGCAACAGATGCTGAAATCGCAGAACTGCGCCGGATCGGCACGCGCTACACCAAGGACAAGGCCAAGGCCAACATCAGCGAATACTCGGAAGCGAACATCGAGTTCCATCTGCACATCCTGGGCCTATCGAAGTGCCAGATGCTCGAGGATATTGCCGAAGGTTTGTTCACCCATCTGAAGGCCGTGCGCCGTAAGGGGATGGAAGACACGCGCCGGGCCGATCGCTCGGTCGTGGATCACATGAACATCATCGAGGCGATCGAGGATCGCAACGCCGATCTGGCATCGGAACTGGTTCGGGAACACACGATGCGGCTGCATGACTATCTGCGCCGCAGCTGGAAACACATCATTGGCCCGGAAGAGGCCTGACGGAGGAAACACATGGCGACGGCACCGGCAGAGAACGTCGAGAACCTGACAGACGGGTTCCATTTGGTCATCGATGCTCTGAAGCTGAACGGGATCGATACGATCTACAACGTACCGGGCATCCCGATCACCGATCTCGGGCGCTACGCGCAGGCGCAGGGCATGCGGGTGATCAGCTTCCGGCACGAGCAGCACGCAGGCTATGCGGCCTCGGTTGCCGGGTTCCTGACCAAGAAGCCCGGTGTCTGCATGACCGTCTCGGCGCCTGGGTTCCTGAACGGACTGACCGCAGTCGCCAATGCAACGACGAACTGCTGGCCGATGATCCTGATCTCGGGCTCGTCCGAGCGCGAGATTGTCGATCTTGCACAGGGCGACTACGAGGAGATGGATCAGCTTGCGATTGCGCGCCCGTTCTGCAAGGCGGCGTACCGGCTGAACCATGTCGAGGATATCGGCATCGCCATCGCGCGGGCCTATCGCAGTGCCGTCAGCGGGCGCCCGGGCGGCGTCTATCTCGACATTCCCGGCGCAATGCTCGGCCAGGTGATGGAGGCAACGGCGGGTGTGCAATCGCTGGTGAAGGTGATCGATCCAGCGCCGCGCCAGACACCTTCGGCCGAGGCAATCGCCCGGGCGATCGATGTCATGAAAGGCGCCGAGCGGCCGCTGATCGTCATCGGCAAGGGGGCTGCCTACGACCAGTCGGACGATGCGGTCCGCGAGCTTGTTGAAAAGTCCGGCTATCCGTTCCTGCCGATGTCCATGGCGAAGGGCGTCCTGCCCGACACGCATCCGCAATGCGCCTCGGCTGCTCGGTCGATGGTCCTGCGCGACTCGGATGTCGTCATCATGCTCGGTGCTCGGATCAACTGGTTGCTGAGCCATGGCAAGGGCAAGCAATGGGGCGAGCCGGGATCGAAGCGCTTCGTGCAGATCGACATCGAACCGGAGGAGATGGACTCGAATGTCGAGATCGCAGCACCGCTGGTTGGCGATGTGGGCTCCTGTGCGCAGGCGCTGATCGATGCGATGGAGAATGCTGGCGTAGCACCACCGAAACCCTGGCTGGACGGCGTGCACGAGAAAGCGCAGGCGAACATCGCGAAGATGGCCAACCGGCTGCAGAACAACAACATTCCGATGGATTATCATTCAGCGCTGGGCGTTCTGAAAGAGCTGATCAACGACAACCCGGACACGATCCTTGTGAACGAAGGCGCCAACACGCTGGATCTGGCGCGGTCGATCGTCAACGTCCACAAGCCGCGCCACCGCATTGATGTCGGCACCTGGGGCGTCATGGGCATCGGCATGGGGGCCGCCATCGCGGCAGCGATCGAGACCGGGCAGCCCGTGCTGGCGGTCGAAGGCGACAGCGCGTTTGGGTTCTGCGGCATGGAGGTCGAGACGATCTGCCGGTACAACCTGCCGGTCTGCATCGTTGTCTTCAACAACAACGGTATCTATCGCGGGGACGGCGAGAACTGGGGCGGTGGTGACGACCCGGCGACCACGGTGTTCGTCCCGGATGCGCGCTACGACATGATGATGCAGGCATTCGGCGGCGAGGGCCATTGGGTCAAGACCCCGGACGAACTCCGCCAGACGGCGCGCGCGGCCCTGGCGAGCGGTCGCCCGACCCTGATCAACGCGGCCATCGACCCAGCAGCGGGCAAGGAAAGCGGCAATATCGGCAACCTCAACCCGACCTCGGTCGTGGCGCAGGCGCTCTATCCGCAGGCCCGCAAGGTATGAGATTTTCCTAAGGGTGTGCCCGACACACCCTGTGCTCACATACAGACTTAGGAGCAGACCATGAAAGCCCTGGAAGGCGTCAAGATCCTCGATTTCACCCATGTGCAATCCGGCCCGACCTGCACGCAGTTGCTGGCGTGGTTTGGCGCCGACGTGATCAAGGTCGAGCGTCCCGGTGTCGGCGATGCGACGCGCAAGCAACTGGTCGACGTACCGGGTGCGGACAGCCTCTATTTCACGATGCTGAACCATAACAAGCGGTCGATCGAGCTGAACTCGAAGAACGAGACCGGCAAGCAGGTACTGACCCGGCTGATCCAGGAATGCGACGTGCTGGTCGAGAATTTCGCGCCCGGCGCACTGGACCGGATGGGTTTCGGCTGGGATCGCATTCAAGAGATCAACCCGCGCATGATCATGGCCTCGGTCAAAGGCTTCGGGCCAGGCAAATACGAAGACTGCAAGGTCTATGAGAACGTCGCGCAATGTGCGGGTGGGTCGGCCTCGACCACCGGGTTCCTCGATGGACCGCCGCTGGTGACGGGCGCCCAGATTGGCGATTCCGGCACGGGCCTGCACCTCGCTCTCGGCATCGTGACGGCGCTGTTCCAACGCGAGAAGTCCGGGCGCGGCCAGAAGGTGCTTGCCGCAATGCAGGACGGCGTGCTGAACCTGTCCCGCGTGAAACTGCGGGACCAACAGCGTCTGGCGGCAGGCCCGCTGAAGGAATACAGCCAGTTCGGCGAAGGCATCGAGTTTGGCGAGGCGACCCCGCGCGCGGGCAACGACTCCGGCGGTGGCCAGCCGGGCCGCATCCTGAAGTGCAAGGGTTGGGAAACCGATCCGAACGCCTACACCTATTTCATCACACAGGCCGCGGTCTGGGGCGATATCTGCGATATCATCGGCAAGCCCGAATGGAAGGACGCCGCTGGCTACAAGACCCCGCCCGAGCGGCTGGACAAGCTGAACGATATCTTCGAGACGATTGAGGCCTGGACGATGACCAAGACCAAATTCGAGGTCATGGACATCTGCAACCCGAAGAACATCCCGGTCGGCCCGATCCTGTCGATGAAGGAGATCATGGAGGACGAGGGCCTGCAGGCGACCGGCACCATCGTCAAGGTTCCGCATCCGGAGCGCGGCGAGTACTACACCGTCGGCTGCCCCATCAAGATGTCGGACAGCCCGGTCGACGTAGAACGCTCCCCATTGCTTGGTGAACACACGGCCGAGATCCTGTTGAGTGTGCTTGGATACACGCCCGAAGAAGTCTCCGGCATCTATGCATCCGGGGCTGTTGGCGAGCTTCCCAAAGCGGCGGAGTAAACCGATGACCGGTGCCATGCCCGTCTGGACCATGGCACTTTCGATCGTGCTGATTTGCTCGGTCATTCTTGTGCTGGTCTATGTACCGGGTGCCCAGCCAAGCGCCGAAGCCCTGAATTGCGACAGCCAGGGCGGCTACTGGTCCAGCGCCGAGGGCACCTGCAACAAGACGGACAGTCCCGCCGCCGGACTGGCGAGCTGAGGCGGAGGGCGGGGATGTCGGGACGGGCCATCGATCATATCGGGATCGCGTCGCGCGACCTGCCTGCGCTGGCGGCGCAATACGAGGCACTCGGTTTCACACTGACACCGCTGGCGCATCATCAGGACCACATGGGGACCTCGAACCGGTTGGTGCAGTTTGGTTCCGGTACAGGTTTGGGCGTCAACTTCATCGAGTTGCTGACCGTGGACCGGCCCCAAACGATGCTGCCGCACCGGCCGGGATTCATGGGGTTCGGGCAGTTCAACCATGATTTCCTCGCAAAACGCGAGGGCATGAGCCTGGTGATCTTCCAGACGCGGGACACGGCAGCGGATCTGGCCGCGTGGCGCGCAAAAGGTTTGAACGCCTATAACCAGTTTAACTTCGAGCGCTTTGCAACCCTGCCCGGTGGATCTCAGGTCACCGTGCGGTTCGAGCTTGGCTTCGTGACCTCACCGGCGATCCCCGACGTGCTGTTCTATGTCTGCCACAACAAGGCCGAGGAACATTTCTGGAAACCGCAGTTCCAGGCCCATGAAAACGGAGCTGAAGAGATCACGGCGATCTCGCTGTGCGTTCCGGATGCGGCGAAAGCCGCGGAGTTCCTGTCGGCGCTCTTCGACGGTGAGATCTCGGACCGGGATGGTGGACTTTCGATTGCGTGCGGCGCACACCAGATTGATGTCGCCACGGCTGATGCCGTAGCGACCCGGTGGGCTGGGAGCCCACCCTACGGCGGCGTCGGGTTCGCGCTTCGCTGCCCGGATCGCGCCGGGACTGAAACGCCAAAAGAACAAGCCGGAAATGCATTCATAAACTGGGTCTGAACGACCGGGGGAGGACATCGATGCGCGTGATCGTCATGGGCCAGCAGGCCTTCGGCAAGGATTGTCTTGCCAAGATCATAGAAGCGGGGACGGACGAGGTTGTCGCCGTCTATTGCGAGCCGGACAAAGAGGGCAAGCCCGCCGACCCGATCAAGGATTTCGCTCTGGAGCAAGGCTTGCCAGTCGAGCAGCCCGCCGATTTCAAGGATCAGGCAGCGCTGGACAAGCTGGCAAGCTTCGACGCCGACCTGATGGTCATGGCCTTCGTCAACGTCTTCGTGCCGGAAGCCGCGCGCGACACCCCGAAACATGGAAGCATTTGTTTCCACCCGAGCCTGCTGCCGCTGCACCGCGGACCCTCGGCGGTCAATTGGCCGATCATTATTGGATCTACGAAGTCGGGCTTCTCTTGGTTCTATCCCAGCGACGGCTTGGACGAGGGCGACTCACTGATGCAATGGGAATGCGAGATCAAGCCGGATGACACGGTGATCGACCTCTACTTCAAGAAGATCTACCCGGTTGCCGTCGACTCGGTGCTGCAGGTTTGCGACCTGTTCCGGGCAGGCGACCCGCCACACATCGTCCCGGATGAAGCGCAGGCGACCTATGAGCGCCGCTGCACCAAGAAACACGCGAAGATCGATTGGAACAAGCCGGTCGCACAGGTGTACAACCTGATCCGCGGAACCAACCCGGCACCGGGCGCCTGGACCACGCTGAACGGGGAAGAAGTCGGGATCTTCGACTGCAAACGTGTCGCGGGAGACGGTGTTTCTAGCCGCATTACCGACATATCCGATGAGGGCGTGACCATACAGTGCATCGGCGGTCGAATCAGGATCGCGCGGGTGCGCCCGGCGGGCCAGGGAAAGATCCCGGCCGCCGAATGGGCTGCCAGCGCCGGTCTGGCCGTGAAAATGGAACTCGGAAACTGATCCATCCAAGGGGAAAAGGGACAACCCATGTCGGATATCGAAATCGCACGCGCGGCCAACAAGAAGCCGATCCGGGAGATTGGCGACAAGATCGGCATTCCCACGGATCACCTGCTGCCGTTCGGCCATGACAAGGCCAAGGTCAGCGCCGAGTTCATCAAGTCGGTCGGGGACAAGCCCGACGGCAAGCTGATCCTGGTGACCGCGATCAACCCGACGCCCGCAGGCGAAGGCAAGACCACGACCACTGTCGGTCTGGGTGATGGTCTGAACCACATCGGCAAGAAGGCGATGATCTGCATTCGCGAAGCCTCGCTCGGCCCGAACTTCGGGATGAAGGGTGGCGCTGCCGGGGGCGGTTACGCGCAGGTCGTGCCGATGGAGGACATGAACCTCCACTTCACCGGCGACTTCCACGCGATCACCTCGGCGCACAACCTGCTGTCTGCGATGATCGACAACCACATCTACTGGGGCAACTCGCTCGAGATCGACACCCGCCGCGTTGCTTGGCGCCGGGTGCTCGACATGAACGATCGCGCACTGCGCCAGATCGCCGGTCCTCTGGGTGGTGTCGCCAATGGTTTCACGCGTGAAATGGGCTTCGACATCACCGTGGCCTCCGAAGTTATGGCGATCCTGTGCCTGGCGGATGATCTGGCGGACCTCGAGAAGCGTCTGGGCGACATGATCGTGGCGTACCGCCGCGACCGCTCTCCGGTTTATTGCCGCGACATCAAGGCGGCAGGCGCCATGGCTGTGCTGCTGAAGGATGCGATCCAGCCGAACCTGGTGCAAACGCTCGAGAACAACCCGGCGTTCGTCCATGGAGGCCCGTTCGCCAACATCGCGCACGGCTGTAACTCGGTGGTTGCGACCAAAACCGCACTGAAGCTGGCCGACTATGTCGTCACCGAAGCTGGCTTCGGCGCCGACCTGGGCGCCGAGAAGTTCATGAACATCAAGTGCCGCAAGGCCGGTCTGCGCCCGTCTGCGGTCGTGATCGTCGCCACGGTGCGCGCGATGAAGATGAATGGCGGTGTCGCCAAGGCGGATCTGGGGACCGAGAACGTCGCCGCGGTGACCGAGGGCTGCGCCAATCTGGGCCGCCACATCGAGAACATGAAAAAGTATGGCGTGCCGGCAATCGTCGGGATCAACCACTTCTACACCGATACGGATGCCGAGGTGCAGGCGATCAAGGACTACTGTGCCGAGGTCGGTGCCGATGCGGTGCTGAACAAGCATTGGGCCGATGGTGGCGCTGGCATCGCGGAATGCGCCCAGCGCGTGGTCGACATGATCGACTCCGGTGCGGCGGACTACGCCCCGCTCTATCCGGACGAGATGAGCCTGGCTGACAAGATTCAGACGATCTGCAAGGAGATCTACCGCGCGGACGGTGCGGTGATGGACAAGAAGATCCTGGATCAGCTCAAGCAATGGGAAGATGCAGGCTACGGCCACCTTCCGGTCTGCATGGCCAAGACGCAGTACACATTCTCGACCGATCCGAACCAGCGCGGTGCGCCAACCGGGTTCGATATTCCGGTGCGCGAGGTTCGTCTGTCAGCCGGTGCAGGTTTCGTCGTCGCGATCTGCGGCGAGATCATGACCATGCCGGGTCTGCCGCGCACACCTGCGGCTGAGACGATTATGCTCAACGATGCGGGCGAAATCGAAGGCCTGTTCTAATCCAATCACGGGGTGGGCGAGGCGCCCACCCTACGCATGTGGCGGTCTTATTCGCTACACGAAAGCACCTGCGCTGTGTGGAGGTGGGTATCCTGCTGTGAACGACGTGGATATGGGAGGTGGATACCGAGGTGAGCAAACCTTGTGGAGGTTGATGTTCACGTGGATAAGCGCCCATCTCAGGCTGAAATGCCATCTCCCGGCATGATCGCCTGAAATCGTTCGGTTCAGCTCCGGCTCCCGTTGCTAAAGAGCAAGGATGACCGCTTTTCCCGCACTGTCCCGGGCGAAGACCCGGGACCGCCTGCACAGTTTCCGTGTGGTCCCTTTCCGAGAGGCCCCACCACATGCCCGGGGAGCCTCGGGGCCAGAGTCACTCGATTGTCAGGCGTGGCAGCCAGTGGCTGTCCGGATCGGCCTCGTCCAGCATGTCGTTGGAGATCGGCCGCAATGACCCATCCTCGGGCGGAGCGGCGAGCACGTCCATGTCGATCTCGTGCATCACGCCGGTCAGAACGCCGTCCCGATCGGCTAGTTTATAGTATACGCCATTCCACATGTTGATGCCGTAATCGCCGGCGTTCTTCCATACGAACAGCAGATCGTATTCCAGATCCGTCAGATCCGCGCCCGAGATCGTGCGCCTGTTCTGATACGGATAATCGATGCGGCACCACAGCTCCTCCGGGCCCTCGATGCACTTGAACGGCCTCATCGACAGGAAGTAGTCGCCGAACTTGGCGTCGTCCCAACTCACCTTGTAGCTGCCGTCGGACTGCATCTGGAGAGTTCCAGCCACGATCGGGGCTGATTCCGCTGAGTGGAGCTTGATTTCACGCGCGCTCTCGGCCTTCGCCAATCCAGCACTGATCAGAAAGCACAACAAAACCAAAGGTTTGCTGGAGAAAATCATGCTGCCTCCCGACCTGCTATTGCGCTGCATCTACGACCATTGATCGGCTTGCCGTCCGCGTAGAGTTCCAACACTATGAAATCAAGTGGCGGCAAACGCCGCGCTTGGCGACATAAACTTGCGCAAGAATTCGGGAGGACGCAATGAGGAAGCTACTGATGGGCGTGGCCGTTGCCGCGCTCGCCTCAACCACCGGTTGGGCTGCCGGAATCACCGAGGCGGATCTGGCGAACGACACGGCGGATACGTCGAGTGTTCTGACCAACGGCATGGGGCGCCATCTACAGCGCTACAGCCCGCTGGACACCCTGAACAAGGACAACGTCAAGAACCTGTTCCCCGCCTGGGCGTTCAGCTTCGGCGGCGAAAAGCAGCGCGGTCAGGAAGCACAGCCGATCATCCACGATGGCATGATGTATGTGACCGGATCGTATTCGCGCATCTACGCGATCGATCTGAAGACCGGCGAGGAGAAATGGCAGTACGATGCCCGCCTTCCGGAGGGCATCCTGCCGTGCTGTGATGTGGTGAACCGCGGTGCCGCGATCTACGGTGACAAGATATATTTCGGCACGCTCGATGCCCGCATCGTCGCGTTGAACAAGGACACCGGTAAGGTTGTCTGGCGCAAGAAAATCGCCGACTACAAGGCCGGCTACAGCTACACCGCGGCCCCGCTGATCGTGAAGGGTCTGATCATCACCGGCAATTCGGGTGGCGAGTTCGGCATTGTTGGCGAGGTGCAGGCACGTGACGCCGAGACCGGCGAAATGGTCTGGACCCGCCCGGTGATCGAAGGCCACATGGGCACCTACCAGGGCAAAGAGTCCACGATGACCGGCACGCTGAACGCGACCTGGCCCGGTGACATGTGGAAGACGGGCGGCGGTGCCACCTGGCTGGGTGGGTCCTATGACGCCGAAACCGACACGCTGGTCTTCGGCGCAGGCAACCCGGCCCCGTGGAACTCGTGGCTGCGGGATGCGGGCCAGAACAATGACGGCTCGGGCGACAACCTCTATGCCGCCAGCCGGATCGGCATCAACCCGGACAATGGCGAGATCAAGTGGCACTTCCAGACCACCCCGCGTGAGGGCTGGGACTATGATGGTGTCAACGAGGTCGTGGCCTACACCAACCGGGCGGGCGAGAAACGCTGGGCGACCGCCGACCGGAACGGCTACTTCTATGTGCTGAACCGCGAAGACGGTAAGTTCGTGCGCGGCGTGCCGTTCGTCAAAGACATTTCGTGGGCGTCGGGCCTGGACGAGAACGGCCGCCCGATCTGGGTTGAGGAGAACCGCCCCGGCGATCCAGCCGCCGCCGCCGATGGCAAGAAGGGCGAGGTGATCTTTGCATCGCCGTCCTTCCTGGGTGGCAAGAACTGGATGCCGATGGCGTTCTCCCAGCGCACGGGCAACTTCTATGTTCCGTCGAACGAGTGGGGCATGGACATCTGGAACGAGCCGATCACCTACAAGAAGGGCGCGGCCTATCTGGGTGCGGGCTTCACCATCAAGCCGAACTATCAGGACCATATCGGGTCGCTGAAGGCAATCGACCCGGATACCGGCGAGACGAAGTGGGAGTACAAGAACGAAGCTCCGCTTTGGGCCGGGGTCATGACCACGGCTGGCGGGCTGGTCTTCACCGGCACACCGGAAGGTCACCTGATCGCGTTGGATGACGAGACAGGCGAGAAACTGTGGAGCTTCCAGACCGGGTCCGGCATCGTCGGCCAGCCGATCACCTGGGAGATGGACGGCGAGCAATACGTCTCGGTCACGTCCGGCTGGGGCGGTGCGGTTCCTCTCTGGGGCGGCGAAGTTGCCAAGCAGGTCAAGTACCTGAACCAGGGCGGATCCGTCTGGGTCTTCAAACTGCCGAAGCAGCTCGCCTCGGCGGACTGATCAAAGCGATGGGCTGATCTCCCTGTCAGTCCAGCGAACGGGCCGTCGGCAGCGATGCCGGCGGCCTTTTTGTGTCGAGGGCGAGGTGCGCGCGCGCCCTCATGTCAACCGGTTGAGCGGCTCGAAATGGTGCATGCTGTCGAAACGACAGAACTCGATCGGACCCAGCGCGATGTTCCGCAAGCGCGCACTGTGCCGATTGAAAAGCGCGTCGCCGAACGCCACGACCTCTGCTGCCAGGGACGGGGATTGCCAGCGCAGCGGATAGGCCAGCGTGATGTGGAAAATATAGGTCGCGAACTCCGGCGGTGTCAGACCTGTCGCCTGCCTCAACCGGTCCCGCGACAGTCGCAACCCGGCCTCGCTTGGATCATCGGCGCCTGTCACTGTCATGCTGTGCCCCCCGAATAGATCAAGCGCTTTGACGCGAAACGCCGTCGGCAGCTCCAGCCCGTCCGTGCGCTTCAGCATCAGGTCCGTCAGCGCGTCATGCGACAGATCCGGTGCAGCACCGTCGGGCCAGACCCCACCCGGACGGGTCTCGGGCGAGGTTCCCTGGAAGACTGTCATGTGAAAACTCGGTGGTGGCAGGAACGCATAGAACGGCGCAAACGCGCTGCGCATCATGGCCTCCTGGATCTCGAGCATCGCCGCGAACGCATCCGACGCCTGGTCGATGGGGCAGACAAACGTGTTGCCCGGCCAGATCTGGACCGCACCGTCGGGATGAAACTTCTCACCCAGCCCGGGCGGGCTAATCCCGCGGGGGTACGGCCTGCCGGACAGCTGTCCGGTCAGATACGCGATCGGATCGGGTCGTTTCGGTGTCATGCAGCGTCCTTCGTAAAACACCCGTGCCGCTACCCCACCATGCGCCACGGAAGGGCCACAAAAATCGGGAGGCTGTTTTGTCCGACCATGGTCGGAGAGACTTCGTCGAGAGAAACGGCTAACATCACATCATGACACTCGATACGCCAACACCGCGGTCTTTCCTCGTGATCGATGATCACCCGTTGTTCTGCGATGCCCTGTCGATGACGCTGCGGTCCTTCCGTGACGACACGCAGGTCGCCACCGCCAACTCACTGGGGCAGGGGTTGAGCGCGATCGACGAAGGTGCAGCGCCGGATATCGTGCTGCTGGACCTGAACCTGCCGGATGTCGACGGCGTCGATGGCCTGACCCGGCTGCGTCAGAAGCTGGCCGACACCCCGATCGTCGTCGTCTCGTCGCATGACGACGATGCCGTTGTCACCCGCGTCCTGAAAGCGGGTGCGGTCGGGTTTGTGTCGAAGAAATCGGGCGGCAGCGACCTGGAAGCCGCGTTGCGGAAGATCTGGAACGGCGAGACCTGCGTGCCCAAGGGCTACCGCCCCGTTGCGAACGGATGCAATCCGGCGGCCGACGCGCAGGACGGGGTCGCCAAGCTCGACCTGCTGACGCCGCAGCAACGCCGTATCCTGATGCTGGTCAGCGAGGGGCGGCTGAACAAGCAGATTGCCGGAGACCTCTCGATCGCCGAGACGACGGTCAAGGCGCATATCACCGTCATTCTGCGCAAGCTTGGCGTCCAAAGTCGGACGCAGGCGGCCCTGATGGCGCAAAAGGCCCAACTCGGTTCGCTCTTGCACTAGGTCGACACCCCGCACTACCCTTTCCGGAAAAATCCGGGGAGGATCATGCGCGACGACATCGAGTCGCGGTTGGACTGTGGCGCCGGTTCGCGTGCGGACCGGACCGTCGTGCGGACGTGCAGCACAAACCCAGACACGACCGCGGCATTTGCCGAAATTGCAGCCGGGTTCGAAGGCCGTGACCTTGGCTTTGTGCTGCTGTTTGTCTCGCCAAAGCACGACCGCGACGCCATCGTGGACGGCTGCAACGCACACCTGTCAGACACACAGGTTCTCGGCTGCACCACCGCCGGAGAACTGGGCCCCGACGGCTATCAGCACGGCAGCATCGTAGCGCTCGGCTTCCCGCGGAGCAATTTCGTGGTCAGAACGCACCTGATCCAGCCGGTCTCCGAGTTCTCTCTCGACCAGGGGTCGACCATCGCCAGCGATCTGATGCGCCCGGACGGTCTGGAAGAAGCGGCCCTGTGGGATCATCGCTTTGCGCTCCTGTTCATCGACGGGTTGGCGCGGCGCGAGGATGCGGTGGTTGCAGCCCTTGCCCCGTCCCTGGGCGGCGTCCCGCTGATCGGCGGGTCCGCGGGCGACGGGCTCGACTTCGGGCAGACCTTCGTGATTCACGGCGGGCGGTTTCATGCGGATGCAGCCGTGCTTGCCATCGTGCACACGAACTGCCCGATCAAGGGCTTCCGGCTGGACAACTTCGTGCCCACGGATCACCGCATGGTCGTCACGGGCGCCGACCCAGCCGAGCGTTTGGTCACCGAGATCAACGTCGAACCCGCCGCGCGCGAATACGCCCGGATCGTCGGCAAGGACCCCGAACAGCTTTCGCCGTTCATCTTCGCCGAGAACCCCGTGGTCGTGCGGGTCGGCGGAGAGCATTTCTGCCGCTCGATCCAGAAGGTCGAGGACAACGGCGACCTGCGGTTCTATTGCGCGATTGACGAAGGCCTTGTGCTGACGGTCGCCAGATCGACCGACATCGTTGCCCATCTCGACGAAAACCTGGAAGCCCTGGCCGAGAAAACGCCCCCCGATCTGGTGTTGGGCTTCGACTGCGTCCTGCGCCGCCTAGATGTCGAGACCTCGCAGAAAACCCGCGAGATGTCGCGCGTGCTGGCGCGGCACGGCGTGATGGGCTTCAACACCTACGGCGAACAGTATCGCGGAATGCATGTGAACCAGACCTTCACCGGCGTCGCGGTCTATCCGTCGGATGCGCGTTTGGATGACTGAGATGTCGCAAGGCGCACCAATCGACGGCCTGCTCGACGGCTCGACCGACCTGGAGACCCAGAACCACAAGCTCCGGCGCATCACGGAGGTTCTGATGAACCGCGTCGAACGCAATGCCGAACAATCGGGCGACGGCTACAGCCTGTTCCAACGGGCGATAGCGCTTGAAGGCGAGGTGAATGCCCGCACCGTCGAACTGCAACGCACGCTCGACCTGCTCAATCGCGCGAATCTTCAGCTTTCGGCAGCCTCGGCAGCGGCCGAGGAGGCCAACCGCGCGAAGTCGCGCTTTGTCGCTGCCGCCAGTCACGACGTGCGCCAGCCCCTGACCGCGGCGAAGCTCTACCTTGAACAGATCGCCCGCACCGAGCTGGACCCGAAGCAGGAGAACATCGTCGGCCAGCTGTCCAGCGCCTTCCGGTCGGTCGAAAGCATCATCGGCTCGCTGCTGGACATCTCGCGTCTGGATTCGTCCGCGACCCGGGCCGAGATCTCGGCCTTCCCCGTATCGCGCGTGCTCGAACCGGTGATCGAGGAGTTTCAGCCGCTGGCCGCGCAGAACGGGCTCGATCTCTGGTGTATCCCGTCTTCGGTCTGGGTCCTCAGCGATCCGTTCTACCTGCGCCAGATCATCCAGAACTTCGTCTCGAACGCCGTCCAGTATAGCGGCAGCGGTCGGGTGCTCGTCGGGTGCCGCAAGCGCGGGGATGAGCTCGAGATCCAGGTCTACGACACCGGGCCGGGCCTGACCGAGGACGAACGCAAGCTGATCTTCGCCGAGTTCAAACGTCTGCCGAGCAAGACCCACCGGGCCGGGAATGTTGAAGGCGTCGGGCTTGGTCTCGCGATCGTCGAACGCGCCGCAAAGCTGTTGCGCCATCCGCTTGACCTGCGCTCGATCCCTGGTCGGGGCTCGGTTTTCTCGGTGCGGGTCCCGACATGTTCGCCGCAGGAAATGGCGGACGAGCAGGACGACGCGTTCGGGCAGGAGACGGCAGAGGCGCAGATCGTCCTGTTGCTGAGCCAGAATACCGCGCTGTCCGACCAGATCGTCGGCCTGCTGGACGGCTGGGGGATGGCCTGCATCTGCGCGACGTCGCCCACGGATGCCCGGCGCAATCTCAGCCAGCTCGGCATCGCACCGGATGCCATTGTCGTGGACGAGGCCACTTTCTCGGATGAGCAGCTTCGGGAGATCGAGGGACGGGGCGGGCTTGCGACGCGCCATGTCAGATTGTCGAACGGGACGGATGCCCCGAACGACCGGTCCGAGATTTCAACGGATACAGTGTTCCTGACGCGTCCCTTGCGGCCGCACCGTCTGCGCGCAGCGCTGGCGTAACGCGCGGCAGATCTCAGTCTCTGGCCAGGAACTCCGCGATTTCGCGCAGCGATCGGTCGGCTTCCGGGATCTCGTCGTAGAACTCGAACACATGCCACATGTGCGGGTGCACCCGAACCTCGCAAGCGGTCCCGGCATCGCGAAGGCGCTCGGCCAGGCGCAGCACCTGATCGCACAACACGTCCCGCGTGCCCGTCGTCACGAAGATCGGTGGCAGGCCGCGCGGCCAATCAGCGTAGACCGGCGAAAGCTCGGGGTCCGTCGGATCGGCACCGGGCGCATAGACCTCTGCCGCAGCGGCAATCATCTCCGGCGACAGTGTCGGGTCGTCACCATCGGGCATGTCCGCAGACACTCCCAAAGCGCTCATGTCACACCAGGGCGAAAGCAACGCGACTTTCGTCGGCAGTGGCAGATCTTGGGCAAGCGCCCGCTGCAGGAGCACGAGCGCCAGATTGCCGCCTGCCGATTCTCCGATCAGTGCGAACGGACCGCGTTCGGACAGCGCCCGGTACACCGCAAAACCATCCTCGGTCGCGGCGGGATAGGGGTGCTCCGGTGCCAGACGGTAATCGACCAGCGTGATCCGATAACCCGAGTACGCAGCCAGCGGCGCTGCCAGGATCAGATCCTCGCGCGCGCTGCCTGAAAAGTACCCGCCACCAAAACAGTACAATGCGTCCCGCGCACCGTCCCATCCGGCTGGCGTTGCGACAAGGCATGGAACGCCCGCGATCGTGGCTTCGGACAGCGCGACCGGATGTCGGGACAGCGCCCGCTCCGCGCGTTTCAACGCATCGATCCGAGCAACCTCGCGATACGCCCAGGCCGTCCGATCGGTCAGCGGCGGCAACTCTGGACGCCTGGCGGACAGAAACGCCAAGGCCGCTGTGCTGAGGTCCGGCGTCGCTGACATCCGATCTCCTTAAGGGCCAAGGCAAAGTTTAGCTTAGCCCAAGTTGCAACCGCTTCAATCCATCCAAAGGACCCTATGGGTGCCCTTTATCCGACAGCGCGCGTTCCAAAAGGCTTTTGAGCGCCTCTTTGTCGGGACCTGAGACCACGCCAAGGATCTCTTCGATCGTGTCCGCGACAGCGTGTTGCAAGTCCTGCACGACCTGCCCACCAGCTTCGGTCAGGCTGACCAGAGTGACGCGCGCATCATGCTCGGACGCTTCGCGCATGACCAGGCCCTTCATCTCCAAGGACCGGATCGTGCGGGTCATCTGAGACTTGTCGCGCGCAACGCGCTTGGTGAGTTCCTGTAATCCCGGGCGCCCCATCTCGGCGAGGGTCAGAAGCACAATACCGCCTCCCGGGCCGACTTTGGCCGTGTCGAACACATGCGCTTTCGACTGGAGGCTGAAGTGGATCCTCCGCATGAAGCGATCAATGAGTAGCGCGAGTTCTATATCGGGCATTCGCAGAAATCGTTGACTTAGTCCACCAAATAGGGTTGGTGGATTTTGTCTACCTTATGGCATCGCAAGCTGAGTGCAAACCAACCCTGACCGAAGGGCATTCGAATGAACAGCACCTATGACCTCTTGCTCAAGATCTCGGCGGTCCTGTGGATCCTCTGGGGAGTGGTTCACATGTTTGCTGGCGTGATGACGATCTCGCAAGACGCCGCGGGCGCCGTTGCGGGTATCGCCGACGCCGTGGACCCGGCCTTGATCGCCCATGACTACCATCCGGCAGTCGGCGCAGTTCTTAACCAGCACGGGTTCAACCTTCTTTGGATCGGGGCCTTCACCGTTGTCGGAGGCGTCTACATCTGGCGGCATTCCGTAACTGCCATTTTCATGACCGCAGTTGTGGGCTGGGTCACGGATGTCGGATATTTCGTGTTCATGGATCTTGGCGGCTTCGTGAACTTTGTCCCTGGCACCGTCATGACGATCATCTCGTCCGCCGCAGTCGTTCTGAGCGTGTGGGCTTATTTGATTGGCAAGCGCGGGGAGCCTGGCAAAGTGGCAAAGCACTAAGCGGAACGTATCTCAAACGCTGTGTCTTGCAGGAATGTCCCGCTATCAGGTCGCGATAGCTGATTGCATGCCTGCCATCCGGATTTCTTGAGTGCTCCATGGCCGAATACTACTCTAGCTTCGGATGCCCATCCCAGTCAGTCGCAGCGCTCGACTTCCGTCACTCTAGCGTCTGCAGAGGTCCCGATAGCCTTCAGGGTCGACATGGAAAACCGAGACCCGTGCGAGTTGTCATTCCTGCCGAGCTTGGCGCCTTAAAGCGACCTCATCACAGCATGAAACATTAGAGCCTACGAGGCGCGCGGGAGCAAAGTCTCGGCCTTAGCGTCAGGCAGCGTGTATTCTTGAGCACGTTCGGAGATCGGATGAATTGGAAGAAAGACTGTGAAGCAGGAGCCGACGCCGACTTCGCTGGTCACAGAGATTTTTCCAGACATTCCTTCGACCAGTTCCGCGGTGATGGCGAGGCCCAGGCCGGTTCCACTGCTCTTTGCGGCCTCTTGCTGGTTCAGTTTTTCGAAGGGTACGAAAATCCTGTCAATCTCGTTTTGCGCGATGCCAATCCCGGTATCCCGAACAGAAAATACAACACCCTGCGGGTCTCGCCGCACCTCTAGGTCGACCGAGCCGGCTTCGGTGAACTTGATTGCGTTCCCGGCCAGGTTGGTAAGGGCTTGCCGAATGCCAATTCGGCAGCCACGCCACAAGGGCGGCACATCGTCGGGGATACGAAAACTGACATCAAGCTCTGCCGCTTGTGGCGCAAAGCGTGTCTCGTTGACGACATCCTCGATCAGCCGACGAAGGTCGAACTCCTGATCAACCAGATCGAACCCGTGATTTGCGATCCGTGCGTAGTCGAGTAACTGGTTCACAAGTTCCAACAGATGTTCGCCGGACGCCTTGATCGCTTCGATGGCGCGCTGTGACTTTGAGTCGTGCGGTGCCGACAACAACACGGCAGCCATCCCGATCACACCGTTCAAGGGTGTTCGCAGCTCGTGCGTCAAAGTCGCCAAGAATTGCAGTTTGGATGCGTCAGCGGCCTGGGCGCGCTCGACAGCGCGTTCGAGATCAGCCTCCCGCGCTTTCAACTCGTTGATGTCAATTGCAACGCGGACATTGCCACCGCCGGACAGGCGGCGCTTTCCAACCCGCAACCATCCGATCCGGTGAAACTGAGCCTCGACCAGCAAGCCGTCTGGGGAGCAGGACGAGCCTATGGCCATCTCTATCTGCCTCTGAGCCTCTTTTCGCGACGCAAGCAACGCTTCGTTTCCGGCGGCGAGAGAGTCATAGCTTGGTCGTATACGCGGGTTGCTGAGGTCAATCGAGGTTTCGCGGTGGTGTGAGCGATAGAGCGCGTTCGACAGGATCAGACGTTCCTTCGCGTCATACATCGCCATGGGAATTGGCAGATCCTCAAACGCTTCGAGAAGGTCATCGAGGTGCTTGGTCCGCCATCCGTTTTGCTGCCATTCGCTCAGGGCGAGCAGCACACAGCTTGCACCCGCTGTTGCGGCGTAGAGAAACTGATCGAAGACCAGCATAGACAGAGCAGTCCCGAACGCCGCGCCTATCAGAGCCACGCGCAACGAAATCGGCATTCTCGAAGTCCACGAAGCCATATGGTCCGTGATGCAGAAGAAGTGTTAATGTTCGGCTTAGGGTAGAATTTTGGTGGCGCTTTCGGTGGGTCTGACGAACTCAGCGTCGGGTGCCCTGCAACATTGCCAAGTCCGGTCGGCGCGCAGACGAACCAAGATGCTGAGGAGTGGCGATGAAAGGCGCTTCGTGTCAGGCCGGGCCATGCACTTCTCCTGGAGCATGGCGTTCAATTCGTCGATATCACGCGCCTGCGGGATCGGCACCATGAACGTGCGCCGGGTGAACTCGCCCATACCCTCTACAGCGCCCTTGTCGTTGCCCTTCGCTTGGCGCCCGTATCGATCCAGAAAGGCATAGTGACATTGCAGGGATGCAAACAGGTGGCGTCGGTTGCGCGATCATCTTCGCAACACACTCCTCAAATCCGACTTGAGGGTATAATGGCTTTCTTGAAACGCGCATCGCGGATTGAAAGACTGATCTGGTATCTTCTACGATGCCGAAAATCTTCCGGATTGCCTATGTTATCGGTCTTTCGAGCAACTTGATCAAAGCAACCCATCTAGGAAGGTTTCGAGGAAACCAAAATTGCGCCCGAAAAGCGCGCCAGTCTGGCGTTCGTCCCGAATGCTCGTGGAACCGAAGTAGACCGTGCCGCGAGCAAGAAACACATGCACGTCGCCGCCGCGGTCTGGCGAGCTTGTGAAATACCCATACCCAATGCCAAGGCCCAGCGGAGCTATTTCAAAACGATAGTCTGCGGATGCGGAAGCCATCAAGACCGTGTCGTTCTCGAGAAACGGATTCGCAAAGACTGTGTCTCCGGCGTTCACAACCTGGCCGTAGCTGCCATCCAGTGATAACATTAGATTATCGATTGGAAAGAAATCGGCACCCAGCGTGCCTAGTAGAACTGTGTTTTGTCGTTCACCGTGTCGAATAGAGGCCTCTGATCGAATTGAAATATTATCGAAAAAGATCAAGCCATCAATGCCCCCATTGAAGTGATTTCGCGAGCTGACTGATCCAGTGCCAGCTCCAATAGCGAAAGCATAGTTTGGGTCAATGTAGCCTGCCCGAATTTTCGTGCTGAAGATTGCGTCGCTGAGCGTGTTTCGCGTTGCGGTTAAATCTTGCTGGTTAAAAGTCGTTGTTTCACTCGATATTCGCGCTAATTGGGCATCGGCCTGAATGCCGAAGTTCTCGGAAAACCGGACCATGACGCGACCGTCGCCGCCCACCACCGTCGCATCAGAACTTTCATTCTGCAGGCTACCCCCATACACGCTGCCTCTTCCAGAAACATCGTCTGCTGCGTAGGTTGAAGTGCCAGCAAGTATTACGCCAATCACCAATAACGAACGAACGAGCATAATTTACCTCTTCCAGCGTCGACACACTACGAAGGCCTCATTAGCATCCAGCATGCACGGTACAAGCAAAATCTGATCGATCTTGATCTGATGTAACGGTCTTCCACCGAAAGCGGCAGGTTCTAAGATTAGGGGTGAATTCCAGAATAGAATTTGGACAGTCTTGGTGAACGCCACGGACTGCGGCGTGAGCCTACTCCGCTATCGTATTGCTCGGCTGCCATAGGGAAAAGGCACCAGGGACGACCTTATGGCAGCGCCTGCCCGTACCTCAGCAAAGCGACGGTCACTTCACCCAGATCAGCGCGGCTGCAATGGCGCAGATCAAGAAATTGATCGCTGGCCAGAAGATCAGATACGACCCGTTCATGATCCGGGACCCAAAGACTGGAAACTGCCTTGCGCAGATTTCCATGTCGTCATTGCACTGCGAGACGATGTCCGTCTTCGACAAGCCCGAGCACAGATCGTCCCGGATCCGCTTGAACAGGTCATAGTGGAACATCTGCACGATACCAATGCGATAGACGAAGACGAAGATTATGGCTCCGTAGAGCGCAAAGAGCGCTGAGAAGGCGAGCCTCTCCGACGTTTCACCCACCGACGCAAACGTAAAGGCGCCGGCACAGAACGCGACATTGAAACCGGTGATCTGGATGCGCGCGTCGCTCTGGTGGTTCGCGCAGTCCTTCGCCGACTCCATGATTGCGATCCGAGCGGTCACGTCTTCCACGGGCGCGTCTCCACTGTGCTCGACCATTGAACAGTGCCTCGCTGGTCAGGACAGGCAGCCCGCCAACAGACGCATATTTTATCAGAAGCCCGTGTTATCTCAAAGTGACACAGGCGCTGCGCGACGGGCGGCAGGCCCGCACGAATCCTGGCGATCGTCACACCCCGTTGTTCCCTGGCCCGTCGTCCTGTATGCGGCGCGCATGAGTCAGAACCCGCCGAACCTGCGCCCCGACCTCGCGCCCGATCCGCTGATCCCCGCCTCGATGGGCGGTCCGCGCGTCGGCATGGTCTCGCTCGGCTGTCCGAAAGCGCTGGTCGACAGCGAACGCATCCTGACGCGTCTGCGTGCGGAGGGGTATGCGATCTCACCGGATTACAAAGGCGCTGACGCGGTGATCGTGAACACCTGCGGGTTCCTCGACAGCGCCAAGGCCGAAAGCCTCGAGGCGATTGGCGAAGCCGTGGCTGAAAACGGCCGGGTGATCGTCACCGGCTGTCTGGGCGTCGAGGAAGACGCCATCCGTGCCGCGCATCCGTCCGTCCTGGCCGTCACGGGCCCGCATCAATACGAACAGGTCCTGGATGCGGTCCATACCGCCGTGCCACCGGCACCAGATCCGAAGATCGACCTGATCCCGGCCTCGGGCGTGCGGTTGACGCCGCGCCACTACGCGTACCTGAAGATCTCCGAGGGCTGCAACCACGGCTGCCGTTTCTGCATCATCCCGCAGATGCGCGGAAAGCTTGCCTCGCGCCCGGCACACGCGGTGGTGCGCGAAGCCGAGAAACTGGTGGACTCTGGCGTCCGCGAGCTGCTGGTGATCAGCCAGGATACTTCGGCCTATGGGCTCGATCTGAAGCACGCCGAGAGCAACGGCTACCGTGCACACATCACCGATCTGGCGCGCGCGCTAGGTCAGACCGGGGCATGGGTCCGTCTGCACTATGTCTATCCCTATCCGCATGTCGATGACCTGATCCCGCTGATGGCCGAGGGGCTGGTGCTGCCCTATCTCGACATCCCGTTCCAGCACGCCGCACCGTCGGTCCTGAAGCGGATGCGCCGCCCCGCGAACGAGGCCAAGGTTCTGGGCCGACTGAAGTCTTGGCGCGAGATCTGTCCCGAGATCACGATCCGCTCGACCTTCATCGTTGGCTTTCCCGGTGAAACGGAAGACGAGTTCCAGCACCTGCTCGACTGGATGGAAGACGCGCAGCTCGACCGGGTCGGGTGCTTCCAGTATGAGGACGTCCGCGGTGCCGCGGCCAACGATCTGCCGGACCACGTCCCGGAAGAGATCAAGCAGGACCGCTGGAACCGCTTCATGGAAACGTCGCAACGGATATCCGAGGCCAAGCTGGCGGCCAAGGTCGGGCGCACCATTCAGGTGATCGTCGACGCGGTCGAGGACGACGGCGCCACCTGCCGGACCCAGGGTGACGCGCCCGAGATCGACGGAAACCTGTTCATTGACGAGCGCTTCCGGCACCTCTCCCCCGGCGACATCGTCACCGTCGAAGTTGACGAGGCAGGCGCGTACGACCTGTGGGGGCGGCTGGTTCAGCCATAGGTCCGCACATCGGTCGGGGCCAGCGCGCGGGGATCAGTCCGATATCGTCGCGCCGTCCCGCGTGGTGATCGACCGCAGATAGGCCAGGATGAAATCCTGCACAGTGCGGTCGGTGATGCCGACGTGGCGCATCTTGGTGCCCGGCAGGAACCCGGCATTGTCCTCCATCCAGGCGCGCAACGCGGCCTCGGTCCAGACGATGCCCGATGCCTCCAGCGCGACCGAGTAATCGTAATCCGGGAAGGTTCCCGCGCCGCGCCCGATGACGTTCTCGAGCGGCGGACCATAGCTCGCCGCGTCGGCGTCCGGCGCGTGGCAGCGGCGGCATTCCTCCTTGTAGAGCATCTCGCCGGCGAGCACCTTGGCCTTCTCGAACGTATCGGCATTGGCGTTCATGGCGGCAAGCAGGATCACGGCGGCTGAAAGGGACAGTGTTCGCATCGGACTGGCTCCTCGTTTGCTCCCCGAACAAAAGGCGATGACGCGCCGCGCGTCCTTGATCGACGTCAATTTGCGGCAGATACGACTGGTCCCAGCGCAACCCGCGTGTTCGGATGGCACGGCTTGGTCTCTCGTCGTTCTACCGGGAGAGTTCCAAGGTCGGTTGCGAGTCCTATGCAGACGATGTTCGGTGTCGTGCTGTTTCGTCCAGTCAGCAGAGATCAGACACAATTGCCCAACGCTCGACACATTTGTACTTTATCCGTGCGAACAGCTTATGATGGATAGGTCATCTCATGCCGCGCCTATGGCAGGTCTCGTGGATCACTATCATCTTACTCGGCTTCTCCTGGCTGGGCGTTCGGACCATGCTCCACGGGGTGCCAAGTCCGGACGTAGGTGTCAGTCTCATCGATTTGTGCCTTCGGGTTGCACACATGGCCACCGCAGAATGGGGTAACACGATAACTGGTCTCGCTACGATCGGGATTGGTCTTGTTCTCGCATTGAGCTGCTTAATCCCAAGCCTCCATGGAGAAGGAGGCTACCTCAGCGACACCTTTGATTCTGGTGACTGTGACTGAGTTGCGGCGCTGGCCTATTTGTATCTCATAGCCTTTGCAACAGTGGCAAACGGCCGCTCTGTCCCCGACAGCGGACGTAAGACGTCCCTTTCTGTCAAAGGCTTTCAGGCAGCGATTGCTTCTAAACTGCACTGACACTTTTAACACTACGGGTTCCCAATCCACCAAGAGACAAACTGGACTCCGATGCCAGTCATCCAGGAGAGCATCGCCAAAATAAAGAACATCATTGGCAGTATAAGATCAATCACCAGTAACCGAAATCTCCAAACCGCGGCGCGCCTCGATCTCGTTACTCGGCCAATAAAGTAATCCATTGCTTGATTATTGCTTTTCCGTAAGACGTCAATCTGCGTGTTGTATTCCTCGATTATTGCGGTTTCCTTCCAGTTTTTTGAGTTTACGTCAGAACATCGCTGCCGGTTTTCCTCAACCATCAGCCCAGGAAGATTTGCAAAATCCCTCACCGAAATTATCGTGGAAAAGCAGTCCTGCATTTTCGAAAAGCAGTCTTTCAAACGATTACCTGGAGCGTAGTTGCTACGAATCTTCTCAATAAGGTCAATCGTCGAAAGATTTTTTATCAAGTGATTTAAATTCTCTAACTCACGTTTCGTTAAACCAGCCGTCTTTTCCGGACCTGTCGCATTGCCCAGGTCGTCCAAAAAATAGAAGAAGAATACGACGGCAAAATAAATGGCTGAAAATCCCAATAACCAACGTTCAACGTTGTCTGGAAGTGTGACATTGACAAAAAGACCGCTCACGCTTTCTATGGTCACGTCAAACGACGTTACT
The DNA here is from genome assembly GCA_038534135.1 of Pseudomonadota bacterium. Lineage (GTDB taxonomy): Bacteria > Pseudomonadota > Alphaproteobacteria > Rhodobacterales > Rhodobacteraceae > Thermohalobaculum. The sequence goes on from JBCAXJ010000002.1 coordinate 119,328, forward strand.
GTCATCAGTGAAATCGATAAAACTAGAAGTGAGTTTCGTGACCGGTTCGTTGGCGCGCTCAAAGGGTCATATGCCATACTCTTGGTCCCCTTGTGTCGACGTCCGCTTCGAGCCCAACTTGACCGATGCTGCGCCGTGCACGAATGTCTGTTTGTGAAGAATTTGGCTCCTGAGACCGAACCGATGAAGTTGCTAACACCAAGTATTGATCAAATTCCTGCATACGTGTCGGCACTTCGCCGAGGTTGGTCGCCAGACAACTTGCGTGCTGAAGCTGCACAAGAGCAGATTGAAACCATTTCGAAGGACTCAGCATCTTTCGTTTCAAATCTCGATGACCCCACCGCAAAGGCCGGGCCTGTCACTCTGCCAGATGGCTCGAAAGTACCTCGCTTGCCAAGCATCCGCAGGTGGATTTGGGATAATGAGTTTTGCGGCCATATAGGTTTGCGATGGAAGCCGGGGACAGAGGAATTGCCCCCTACATGTTCTGGTCACGTCGGTTATGCTGTCGTGCCTTGGCGTAGAGGAGAAGGGCTGGCGTCTGCCGCGCTCGTTGCAATCCTACCGGAAGCGAAATCAGTTGGGTTGAAGTACATTGAAATTACAACCAGCCCTGACAATCAGGCGTCCGTGCGTGTCATCGAAAAGGCGGGTGGCAAGTTTGTTAGAAGCTATACCGCCGCCAAAACTCTTGGTGGACACGAAACTGTAGAGTTCAAAATTGCGCTGGCGTAGCCAGCACGTTCGAGAACCCGACATTTGCCTTCAAAAATGGAAGGGCAGCAAAGTCCCGTGAGCCTAACTCGCCATGAAGCCGCCGTCGACGGCGAGCACGTGTCCGACAACGAAGGACGCTGCGTCGGACGACAGCCAGACGACCGCGTCGGCGACCTCCTGCGGGTCTCCCATGCGCCGGATCGGCAGTCCTGCGGCGACGGCCTTCATGTCCATGACCTTTGAGGAGAGCATCATATCCGTGACGACCCGGCCTGGAGCGACGACGTTGATCCTCACGCCTTGCTCGGCGGCCTCCATAGCTGCGGATTTCGCCAGTGAGATGACCGCGGCCTTGGAGGCGGAGTAGATTGAGAACCCGGGGTTGGGGTTCTTCATGCCGCTGACGGAGGCGTTCACCACGATAGCGCCGCCGCGGCCGGACATTGCCTGAATCTGCCGTCTCAGCGATAGGAAGACCGCCCGCACATTCGTGTCGAATACGCGCGCGTAAACATCCTCCGTCTGCTCGACCAGAGGGGCTTTGGACTCCTGATGACCGGCGTTGTTGAAGGCGATATCAAGGCGTCCGTAGCGATCGAGGATTTCGTCATGCAAGGCTTCGATCTGGGCTGGGTCCATCACGTCCGCCTGAACGAAAGCCGCATGTCCGCCTCGCGCTTGAATCTCAGCGACCGCCGCGTCGGCTTTGTCTTTGCGCCTGGCGGCTATGATCACCTGGGCGCCGCGCGCTGCAAGAGACCGGGACGTCGCCGCTCCGATCCCTGTCGCGCCGCCGGTGACGAGAGCGACCTTTCCGTCAAAGCTCCGATGAGGATCAGTAGGTTCGGTCATGGTTGCGACGCTCGCTTGATTTGAGTTCGTCGCATCATGGAAGAACGCGAGAGGCCACTAAGCAACTGGCGTCTCGACGCATGTCGCTCCGGCCGGTTCGAGCGATATGGCGTCGTACTGTCGATCATCGGCGGGAGAGTGGTTGCTGACACAATTGCCACGGCGAGTGGACGGTGAGGGTGCGGCAAGGAGCTGGTTCAGAGGACTGCAACGCAACACTTCAGATGCAGTTAAAGATTTGGATCGACGGCGCCCGGCGTTCTGTGTTGGCGCAGATTGGCCGGACCGTTCAGCGCCGCAAGTCTGCTTCGAACATACGCGATCATCTTGATGCCAAGCGCTGTGCCGAGGACGGCTCCAGCCTGTTCCCCCGCCAGATTGTAGGCGAGCAGCCCCAGCGCCACCGTCAGCAGCCCTGTCCCCCAGCAACGCGACCACCTGCGCCGTGAAGAGCAGACGGTAGGTGCGGTGGCCAAGGACTTCCAACATGAGCGGCCTCAGAGATAACGGGTGATCGCCTTCAATTCCTCGCGATCCGTTTCGGAGCCTTCAGTGTCCAGACAATGATCCACGTGATCGTGAATCAGCGTCCGCTTTGCGTTCGCAACGGCCTTCTCGACCGCTTGTAGTTGCTGGGCAATGTCAAGACATGGCCTGCGCGCCTCGATCATCTCGATCACGGCCCGCAGATGTCCGTCAGCGCGCTTGAGGCGTGCAACCATTGCGGGATGGCTTGCGTGGATATGCGGCTTCGTCATATACCAAACCTATCCTCCCCAGGGGGATAGAACAAGATGGCGCCAGAGACGCGCCGATCCACACGGGCAGACGGGCAAAGATGACCAGCAAGGTTCGGGCATTGGGACGAAGTGCGCTTGCCGCACTACTCTGCCTGTCGATTGTCATCTGGTCTGTTGTCCCAGCCGTCATGCATACGCCGAAGGTCATCCAGACGATCCAGGATCATCTGGAAGTGATTGCGGATCACGGACATTCGCATGGGTTCGAAGAAGACCTGGCGTGGGCGCTTCACGGACATAGCCATGATGTTGGCGATCATGACCACAGCCAAGCCCTGTTGATTACTGCCAATAGCGCCGGGGAGCGCCTCAGCTATCGCGACCGATGGCGCACGCGTCTGTCGTCGCCGAAATCTACCCGCATCTTCCGCATCGAACGGCCTCCCATCGTCTGATCGGCCCTCAAAGACCGTTCTAACATCAGATATGCGGAGACCAATCCAAGATCCCGATCCAACGGGCTAGGGGGCACTCGGCGATATGCCGGGCTGCTCTCATGCCCCTCGTCCTTCTAACGGCCCTCGTGCTCAGCGCAGGCCAAGCTCTCGCCCATGCCGTCACCGCCGGTGACGCGGGCTACATTCAAGAAATCTGGGGCGTGAACCTCATCCCCTTCACCTATCTCGGCGCCAAGCACATGGTAACCGGATACGATCACATCCTGTTCCTGCTGGGCGTCGTCTTCTTTCTCTACAAGATGAAGGATGTCGCCATCTACGTCAGCCTGTTCGCCATCGGCCATTCGGTCACGATGCTGGCGGGCGTCTGGTTCGGGTGGGGTGTGAACGCCTACATCATCGACGCCATTATCGGCCTTAGCGTGGTCTACAAGGCACTCGACAACCTCGGGGCTTATCAACGGTGGTTCGGTTTCCAGCCCAACACCAAGGCAGCGACGCTGATCTTCGGGCTGTTCCACGGAACAGGTCTGGCGACCAAAATCCTCGACTACGACATCCCCGAGGAAGGACTGTTGCCCAACTTGCTCGCGTTTAACGTTGGCGTCGAGATAGGCCAAATCCTCGCGCTTGCCGTAATCCTGATCGTGATGGGGTACTGGCGGCGATCACCGTCCTTCTTCCGCCAAGCCTACACCGCCAACGTCGTGATGATGTCCCTCGGTTTTATGCTGATGGGCTTTCAGATCACCGGCTACTTCGTGGCCGTTTAGAGGAGAACGCAAATGTTCAACGCAGAAAAACCCAGCCTCGAAGAACTGCCCAGCTCGGCACAACTGATCCGCTCCACCGTCATCGCAGCGGTCGGCGCCGTGGTGATCCTGGTGACCGTAGTATTGCCCGCCGAGTATGGCGTGGACCCGACGGGCGTAGGCCGCGCCCTAGGGTTGGCCGAGATGGGCGAGATCAAGCAGGAACTGCAACGAGAAGCCGAGGAGGACGCTCAACAACACAGTGCCATCACCGCGCCGAGCTTGGCCGACATCCTCTCGGAACTGTTTGTCTCGAAGGCGCACGCTGAAGAGGTATGGCGAGACACCGTAGTGTTCACGCTTGCCCCCGGCGCTTCCGCTGAGATCAAAATGGTCATGGCAGAAGGTGACGTCGCGGACTACGTGTGGACGGCAGAAGGAGGCCGGATCAACTTCGACCTCCACGCCCATGGCGGCGGTCAATCTGTGACCTATGACAAAGGCCGCGGTAAGACAGAAGGAGATGGCAGCATCTCCGCGCCGTTTCCTGGCGAACACGGCTGGTTCTGGCGCAACCGTGACAAGCAGGACGTGACAATCACTCTTCAGGTGCGCGGCAGTTATTCGGAGATCAAGGAAACGTACTAAGCACTGGCTACGGCCGTTCGGTTCGACGTGCCGAACGGCGGCTTTCAGGGAAGAGTTGTGATGCCGAGCGTTTCACTCGGATGGCAGTTTCGTCCCGACAGCTGCCGTTTGGGCACACGCAGTGTAGAAGCTATCCCAACTCCGAAAACGTCTTACTCGCATGCTTCGAACCTTCATATCAGATGATGGTGCGGAGCCGCATGCGACCGCAAGCTTGATGTTGACCCGCCGAACCGGACGCGCATCTATCCACCATGACATTGCGCGCGCCGACGACCTCCGATGCGTCCAGCATCGCCGCCATCTCCATCGAGGTGTGGATCGGCACCTATCTCAAGCGCGGCGTGAGCGCGTTCTTCGCCGATTATGCATTGCAGGAGTTTACCCGGCCAAAGACAGAGCGGCTGATCTCCGACCCCAACGAGTTCATGCGCGTGTCCGAGAACGAGGACGGGATCGACGGCTTTGTCCGCGTATCGTCAGGCCGTGAAGCGCCGGTCGATGGGTGCTCGGACGTGGAGATCTCGACGCTCTACGTCCAGCCTCGGCATCACGGCAAGGGCATCGGGAAGCGTCTTCTGCATGCGGCGTTCGACCATTGCCGCGCCTTGGCCGTGCCGTCGGTCTGGCTGACCACCAATGCGCAGAACGACCCGGCGATCGCCTTCTACCGCGCTCAAGGCTTCGAACATGTCGGGGAGACCCACTTTCGCATCGAAGACGAGGGCTACCTGAACAACGTCTACCGCTACGATCTTCCGTGAAGACACCGCTGGCGAGGTCCCGCAACGCTGTCCGACCTAGCGCGGTTCAGCCGCGTCGGATCTCGAAGTGCCACCAGTTCGGTGGTCCGTCACGATAGGAATGCGACACCGGGACAAGCTGCGCCGCGTCCGCGTTGTCAAAGCAGCCCAGCAGCAAGGCGACCACCGGGTCGTCATCCATCGCGCCCAATGTGCTGCCGCAGAGCGGGCAGAACGCCCGGCTGGAACAGTCCGATGACCGGTAAACCGCCGGTTCGCCGCCTGGCCCGGTCCACGTCACGGCCTGTCTGGGAAACTCGACCCAGACTGTCGTGAGCGCACCGCTATGGCGCTGGCACATCTTGCAAGAGCACGAATGTGGCCTCAGCGCAGGGGCCTTAGCCTCGAAGCGGATGGCACCGCAAAGGCACCCCCCTGTGTGAACGGCGTCACTCGGCATTCAGGGCCTCAAGCCTTCGTTGCAATCCAGGCACTATGCGCCGGGCGGCAATCAGCCTGCAACTCTGTCAGGTCAGAACAGCGGTGGCGCGGATCCGTCCGCAATCGATCCCGCGCCGGTTCAGCACGGGAGCGTCCGCCAGACCCAGCACCGCAGGATCGTTCGGGTCCAAAGCACCAAACCGCGCCAACAGGGCCGCGATCGCCGCGTTGCTGCCCCGGGTCGCGCCGTCGTCGATCTTCAGCGCGATGCCCAGACCGGCCTCGGGCAGAATGCCGACGAACACGCCCTCGGCCCCGGTCTTGACGGCGGCCTTGCCCTTGGCGGCCCGCATCAGCGAGGTGCACGCACGGCCCTCGCCCGCGACCAGCACGGGATGCGCCATCATCGCATCGCGCAGCCGCGCCGCCGCCTGGGCACGAACACCGCCAAAGCCCGCCGCGGGATCCGCGAAGCCTGCCATCGCCGTGGCAAGCCCGCTCAGGGAAATCGCATGGTTCGGTGCGGAGCAGCCATCGATGGCGTGTCCGACGGGATCCTGGCGCGCGGTCTCGGCGGTGGCTGCCCGAATCGCCTGCTGCACCGGGTGGTCGGTCTCGAGGTATTCGGGACCGCCCTTCATGTGCGTGCTGAGCGTCAGCATCCCGGAATGCTTGCCAGAGCAGTTGTTGTGAAGCTGGGTCGGAACCAGACTTTCTCTGACAAGCTGCTTCCGGGCATCGCCGTCATCAGGGTCCTGTGGCCCGCACCGAAGTGCGGCATCGCTCAGTCCCAGGCTCTCCAGCCATGTCGCGGCAAGATCCGTGTGGACGCGGGCGCCCTTGTGCGAGGCACAGGCGAGCGCGAGATGCCGATCGCTCAGACCGTGCACGTCGGCGGCACCGCTTTCAACCAGCGGCAGCGCCTGGACCATCTTGCACGATGATCTGGGCAGGATCGGCGTGTCGATGTCCCCCAGGCTCAGGACAACCGCGCCATCCGGCCGGCACACCGCCACCGAGCCACGATGAACGCATTCCAGCACCGGGCCGCGGTGCACTTCTGCAAGGATTGGATTCATCAAGGTGTTCCCGGATCGCGGTGGCGTGGATGGGCGTTAGGCGCAAGGCGCCACCGCGTCAATCGTTCAACTCGTCCGAGAACGTGTCGCCCAACGCCGTGCGCAACCGCCCAAAGGCCAGCCGGATGCGCGACTTGACGGTCCCCAGCGGCACGTCGAGCTGTTCGGCGATCTCGCCATGCGACAGCCCGGCGAAGAACGACAGCCGGACAATTTCGCGCTGTTCATCGCTCAGTTCGGCGAGTGCCTCGCGCACCAGACGGTCCCTTTCGCCGCGCGCAAGGCTCGCCTGCGGATCCTCCGGCGGGTCCGGACGGTACAGCGGATCGTCCGGATCGGGCTCGGGACGGGTCTCGCGCCGGATCACATCGATGCGGCGATTGCGCGCGATCGTGAAAATCCAGGTCGCAACGCCAGCCTTTGCGGGGTCGTAACTCGCCGCCTTGCGCCAGACCGAGACCATGACTTCCTGGGCGATCTCCTCGGCCTGATCGGGCGCCACCCGCCCCTTGATCATGAACGCCTTGATCCGCCCAGCATAGCGGTGAAACAGGGCCTTGAACGCCGCGCGATCGCCATTCTGAGCCACCCGCAGAAGAAGATCTTCGTCCGCGATGTCAGTAAGGTTTTCAGGCGATGTCACAGATTGCACGACGGCTTCTGATCCTTCTGACGTTCCACGTTCGGGAGCAGCCGAACGACTGGTCGTGATTTTCATGCCTCAGGGTGGAAATCCAACCCTGAGTTACAGTATGCTAAAGAACGGCGCGGGGACAACCGGAGCTATACCGGGTGCCGCGTCAGGAAAGTCGCAGTCAGACGATATCGAGGCAACGAGGCGGGCATGATTTCGATGTTGAGGATAATTTTGGTCGGGTTGATCGCAGCCGTGTCGCTCAGCGATACCGCGATGGCACAGAAACGGGTCGAAGCGCACAAGGCGTGGTCGGTCTTCGAAGCAACGACCGATGGGTCGAAAGTGTGCTGGATCGTCAGCACGCCGACAAAGTGGAACGCGACGCGTGACGGCAAGGAAGTGCAGGTCAATCGCGGCGATATCTTCCTGATGGTGTCGGTGCGTCCGAAGGAGAACGTGAAGAACGAAGTGTCGTACTTGGCGGGGTATCCGTTCAAGGGCGGCACGAACGTTGATGTAAGCGTCGGCTCGCGGAACTACACCATGTTCACCGATGGCGAGAACGCATGGACCCGGTCGTCCGGCGATGACGATACGCTGACCGGTGCGTTCCGGCGGGGCTCGACTGCGACGATCAAGGGCACGTCCGCGCGCGGAACGACGACCCGTGATACGTTCTCGCTGTCAGGGTTCACGGCGGCCATCAAGTCGGCGACGGCACTCTGCAAATAAGACTTGGCAAAGAGCGCTTGGCAGGCAGTCCTTGGCAAGCAGCACTCAGCAAGTAACGCGCACTCTGCGCGTTACCTGTCCTTGATCTTTTCCCATTCCTCGCGGGTCAGGAAGACCAGGCTTCGTTTGATCGACGTCATCTTGATCAGGAAGCCGCCCGCGAGGTTCTTCGGGTTCTTCTCGAGAACAGGCATCATCTTGCGGGCCACGGCCGCCGAATAGCCAAGGTTCTTGTAATCGGGCACCGCCGAAAGGCTGGGCCCGTCTGGCTTCTTCTCGCCCGTCGGGTTGTCGACGGTGCAGATGTCGTCGCGCCCGCTGGCTTTCTCCATGACATCGCGCGGGACACAGAACGTGCGCTCCGCGAAACTGAAGCACTCCTGTTCCCCGTCCTGCGCGGCCTGAAGTCTCGCCTGGGCGTCCTGCAACGAATGCCCGCCACCCACGATCTGCACGCCAATGTACTCCTTGTACGACGTCTGTTCGACCGGGCGCTCGATCACGAAACGCGCATAAAGCACGCCCGAATTGTCCTGAAGATGGTGCTCGATCTCGCGTGCATTCTTGCGCAGGTGATCCGGTTCGGTATGGGCCACGCCGATATCGAAAACCTTGTCGGTCGCCCAGTTGATCGCCCCGACCCATGCATCAGCGCGGGATTTTGCCGCCTTGGCGGACGGACCCGCAGCCTTGTTTGCGAGCTGTTGGCCCATATGGACCTTCATCGCATTGCTGGGGACGGGTTTGAAATGATCCCGGAAATCGGGCTTCTTGCGGTTGAATTTGCCCAAGACACACCTCCAATAAGCAGATCGACGCTGAAAAACAAACCACGCGCACAATTGGATCACGCGTGCTGATTCGTTGGAAGTGGCCACGCCGTCAACGCTGTGATAAGGCGCGCGCCGTGATGCGAGAGGACCGATGACACACCCGAAACCTGCCAACACCGTGATCTCCCCGGATTTCGCGACGCTGCCCCGCACGGTGGCGGGACGCCCCGGGCTGGTCGGGTTAACGCGCGCACAGCTTGGTGTCGCACTGGGCGAGATCGGCGTGTCTGAGAAGCAGGTGCGGATGCGCACGGGCCAGCTCTGGCAATGGCTCTACAATCGCGGTGTCTCCGACTTCGACCAGATGACCAATCTCTCGAAGGGCTTCCGCACCGACCTGTCCCAGGCCTTCGACCTGTCCCGGCCCGAAATCGTCACCCGCCAGATCAGCGAGGACGGCACGCGCAAGTACCTGCTGCGAATCGCGGGCGGGCACGAGGTCGAAGCGGTCTATATCCCCGAGGAAGACCGCGGCACGCTCTGTGTCTCCAGCCAGGTCGGCTGCACCCTGACCTGCCCGTTCTGCCACACCGGCACCCAGAAGCTGGTGCGCAACCTGACAGCGGCCGAGATCGTCAACCAGATCCTGATCTGCCGCGATGATCTGGACGAGTGGCCCGAAGCCGGCGGCGGCCCGCTGACCGGACGGATGCTGTCGAACATCGTGCTCATGGGGATGGGCGAGCCGCTCTACAATTTCGATGCCGTGCGCGATGCGATGCTGATCGCGATGGATGGCGAGGGGCTCTCGCTCAGCCGCCGCCGGATCACGCTGTCGACCTCGGGCGTGGTGCCCGAGATCCCGCGCTGGGGCGAGGAAGCCGCGACCATGCTGGCGATCAGCCTGCACGCGGTCACGGACGACCTCCGCGACGTGCTGGTGCCGATCAACCGGAAATGGCCGCTCGAGGCGCTGTTCGAGTCTCTGCGCGCCTATCCGCGCCTGTCGAACGCCGCGCGGATCACGTTTGAATACGTCATGCTCAAGGACGTGAACGATTCGGATGCCGACGCTAAGAAGCTGATCAAGCTGATCAGCGGCATCCCCGCGAAGATCAACCTGATCCCGTTCAACTCCTGGCCCGGCGCGGTCTATGAACGCTCGGACTGGGACCGGATCGAGGCGTTCGCCGAGATCGTCAATCGCGCGGGCTATGCCTCACCGGTGCGCACGCCGCGCGGGCAGGATATCCTGGCGGCCTGTGGCCAGTTGAAATCCACGACGGAACGCGCCCGGAAATCCCGCAAGGAAATCGCGGCAGAGGCCGGTCTAGGATGACGGCACCCGGCCGTCCGGTCTGGCTGGAGCTTAACGCGCAACGCGTCACCCGGGCGATGGCGTTCTATCGCGAGCTGTTTGCCTGGGGCATGCGTCCGCTGCATGTGCCGCCCTGGGGCTCGATCCCGCTGATCGGATCGGGTGAGCGGATCTTCGCCAACCAGTTCATGGCCATGGGCGCATTCGCCACCCCCGTCTGGATCTGCCGGTTCTCCGGTGATCTGCCGCGCGCGGTCGAACGGATAGCCGCCGGTGGCGGTGATGCAGCCAATGGGATCGACCGGATGGAGGGGTTTGCCGAACAGGTGCATGGACGCGATCCCTCCGGCATCGCCTTCACCGTGATCAACCTGCTGAACGGCGACGTCCCCGACAGCGACAATCCGGGCGAGCCCTGCGCGGCCGAGCTTTGGGGCGCCGATCCCGACAGTCTCGCACCGTTCTATGCCGATGTGTTCGGTCTTGAGGTGCGAACAACGGACCAGGGCACCGTCCTGCTGGATGGCGACACGCCGCGCCTGTCCCTGCGCCGCTCGGATTTCGAGATCGCCAAGCCGCACTGGATCCCGCTGTTCCGGACCGCTGGACTGGGCGGCGACATCGAACGCGCCCGCCGCCTCGGCGCCGTGGTGCAGGTCCATGAGCATGAGATCCCGGGCATGGGCCGCTCCGCCATCCTGGCCGACCCGGCAAACGCCTATTTTGGTCTGCTGGAGCCCCAGGCACCGCGATGCGACGGATCATGATCATCGGCGGCTCCGGTTCCGGTAAATCAACGCTGGCGCGTGCGATCGGCAAACGTCTGGCGTTGCCCGTCATCCACATGGACACGCTGTTCTGGGAACCCGGATGGGTCATGGCCGAAGAACGGGCTTTCCTCGACCGTGTGGACGCCGTGGTGCGCAGCGACGCCTGGGTAATGGACGGAAACTACTCCCGAACCTGGCCGGACAGACTTGGCCGGGCAGACACCGTCATCTTCCTCGACCTGCCGGCGTGGCTGCGGTTCTTGCGCGTGATTTGGCGCACTGCCCGTGGATATGGCCGGTCGCGCGCGGATCTGGGCACGGGATGCCCGGAGAGGTTCGATCCCGGCTTCCTCTTCGGTTGGGTTATCGGGTATTCCCGACGGGGACGGCCAAAGGCGCTTGGACTGATGTCCGACGACGGGCCCGCGCGACGACTGAACCGTATTCACCTGACATCCCGGCGGCAGATCAGATCGTTTCTTGCTGACCTTGCCGCGACACCAGCATCAGAGGCGACGTGATCAACCAGAACGACATCCGTGCCGCCGCGGCGCGCATTGAACCGCACATCCGCAAGACGCCGGTGCTTCGGCTCGGGCCAGACGATCTCGGGCTGGGCTTCCCGATCGACCTGAAGCTCGAGCTCTTCCAGCACTCCGGCACGTTCAAGGCGCGGGGGGCGACCAATTCCCTGCTGTCCATGGACATCCCCGACGCAGGCGTTGTTGCGGCCTCCGGTGGCAATCACGGAGCCGCCGTTGCCTGGGCGGCGGCGAAACTGAGCATTCCCGCACGCATTTTTGTGCCCGAGATTGCCGGATCCACCAAGATCGGCCTGATCCGCGCCGCCGGGGTCGAACCGGATGTCGTCCCGGGTGCCTATGCCGATGCGTTCGCGGCGTCGCAGGCTTACGGCGCTGAAAGCGGTGCGATCTCGATCCATGCCTATGACGCGCCCGCGACGCTCGCAGGCCAAGGCACGGTCGGCCTCGAGATTGACCAGCAACTCCCGGATCTGGATGTCCTGCTGGTCGCCGTCGGCGGCGGCGGGCTGATTGGCGGGATTGCCTCGTGGTTTGGCGATCGCCTGAAGATCGTCGCGGTCGAGCCCGAGCGCGCCCCGACCCTGAACGCCGCCCTGCGTGACGGACCAGAGACCACGATCGAGGTCGGCGGCGTTGCCGTGAACTCACTCGGCGCGAGCCGGATCGGCGCGATGTGCTACGAGGTTGCCACCCGGTACGGCATCGAGAGTGTCCTGGTTCCGGACAACGCCATCACAGATGCCCAACAAAAACTCTGGACCTCCGCGCGCCTGCTGACCGAACCCGGCGGTGCAGCCGCTTTGGCCGCCCTGACAAGCGGCGCCTACAGCCCACCGCCTGATGCGCGCATCGGCGTGCTGATCTGCGGTGCCAACATCGATCCATCCCCGCTCTGACCTCGCTCACCACCGCCTGCCGCACGCTCCGCGCTGTCCCGGGCGAAGACCCGGGACCGCTCCGATACATCCCACACATCTGATTTAAGACACGCCATCTCGCAGTTGCGTTCCTGCACTGCTACGGCGGTTCCAAGGCAGATACGGAGAGACCGACGAAGATGGACTTGGCCGCCTGGATCATCTCGATCGAAGGGACCGAGACCGGCAAGACCACGGCGATGATCCTCGCACTGGTTGCCGCGTTCATGCATGCCGCGCTGGGCGTACTGCAAAAGGGGCGGCACGATCCGTGGATGTCGCGCGGTGCGGTCGACATCTCGGTCGGGCTGATCTCGATCCCGCTGGCGATCTTTGTTGTCCCGCTGCCGGGGCCCGAGCTGTGGGTGCTGTTCCCCGGCATGATGCTGATCCACCTGGGCTATAAGTGGCTGGTTGCCATGGCCTATTCGCGCGGCGCGTTCTCGGCGGTCTATCCGGTGGTGCGCGGGACCGGCCCGCTGGTGACGGTGGTCTTCGCGGGCGTTGTCTTCGGCGAGTTCTTCTCGGCTGGGCAGTGGGGCGGTGTCGCATTGCTGTCCGGCGGGATCTTCGCGCTCGCCGCTTACAACCTGCGCAAGGAGCAGATCGACCGCCAGATCCTGATGGCAGCCATTGGCCTGGCCTTTCTGGCCGGCGTCAGCACGGCAGTCTACACGGTCTACGATGCCTATGCGATCCGGGCGGCTGAGAACCCGTTCACCTTCATTGTCTGGTTCTTCCTGCTCGAAGGCGTGCTGTTCCCATTGCTGCTTTGGCGCCGCTGGCTGCGGGCGGACGATCTGGTTGGCCTGTTCCGGCGTGGCCTCCTCGGGGCTGTCATCGCCTATTTCTCGTTCGGCTGCGTGTTCCTGGCAACGCGGCTCGACAAGGTCGGCGAAGCGGCGGCGCTGCGCGAAACGTCGGTCGTGTTCGGGGCGATCATGGGCTGGCTGATCCTGGGCGAGCGCATCGGCCCTGTCCGCGCCGGACTGATGATCGTGATCGCAGGCGGCGCAGTCTTCGTAGAGTTTGGATAAACAGAAAGTTCTGTGAAATAATATATTACCCACAAACGGATTGATAATTCCAACGTTCACGCCAAAATGGTGTGCATACGATGGAGCCCCGCTATGAAGTTCTTTCCGATGTTCCTGCGCATGGCTGGCCGACGCGCGGTTGTCGTGGGCAGCGGCGAACAGGCGGCACAGAAGGTGCGGCTGCTCCTGAAGACCGAGGTCGCAATCGACCTCGTCGCGCGCGATCCAGAGCCAGAGCTGCAAGACCTGGCAGAATCCGGCCGCATCTCGATACATCCTGACGTCTCCGCCGTGATCTTTCGCGACACGGCCCTGGTCTTCATCGGCAGCGGCTGTCCTGGCGCCGATGCGGCGTGGCACGGCATTGCCAAGGACACCGGCGCCCTGGTGAACGTCGTCGACCAGCCGCACCTCTGCGATGCGACGACCCCCTCGATCGTGGATCGCGATCCGGTCGTGGTCGCGATTGGGACCGAAGGCACGGCACCCGTTCTGGGCCGGATCATCAAGACCCGGATCGAGGAGTTGCTCGAGCCCAAGCTTGGGGATCTCGCGGCCCTGGCCGGACGGCTGCGGGATGCGGTCGCCTTCCGCGTCGCCCGTCCCAGGCGGCGTGCCTTCTGGCGCTGGGTCTTCTCCGGCGCTCCCCGGCAGATGCATGCGCGCGGGGCCGAGGTCCATGCAGCGCAGACCATCAAGGCCGCGATCGCAGCAGGTGGCGCGCCTGAAGCGCGGCAAGACGGCCTGATCTCGATCATCGGTGCCGGATCGGGGGACGCGGATCTGCTGACGCTGCGCGCCGTGCAGCGGCTGCAGGAAGCGGACGCGATCTTCATCGAACCGGGCGTATCACCCGACTTGCTGGAACTGGCCCGCCGGGATGCCGACCGGATCATCCTCGCGACATCTGATCTGGACCGGTCCGGGTCGCGGACATTCGGGATCATCCGTGCCGCCCACCACGCCCGCGCTGTCTGGCTGACGCGCGGAGACGCCCAGTACCAGCGCGCGCTCGCGGATCGTGCGCGTACCGACCCGAGCCTCGAACTCGTGCCCGGTGTGCCGTCCACGCCAGCCGATCTCGCGCTCAGCGCCTGATCAAATGGCATCCAGCCGCTTGCGGCGCTCGGTCCAGACGTATTCCATCGCCACACAGAAGCAGATCGCGAAGATCGCAAGCCCCTGCAACAGGCTGAGCGGATTGCCCAGGATCCAGATCGCCAGGAACGCCGCAATCACCGGCTTCAGGAAAAACAGATAGTTCGCCCGTTGCGGATCGGGCGCCGCCGACAGGCCCCACAACCACAACGCCATGGCGATGCAGGTGTTCCACGCCCCGATGGTCAGGATGCCTTGGATCTGCTCAGGCGTCTTGTCCGCCAGGGAAAGCGGATCGACCCAGACACCCCAGGCCGTGCCGACCGTGACCCACAGCACGATTGCCCCGATAAAGAAGGTGTAGGCCGTCATGCGCACCGGCCCGTACGCGGTCACCAGCGGGCGCGTCAGCACCAGGTACATGCCCCCGGTGATGCCACAGCCCAACGCCATCAGTGTCCCGATCAGGTCCGAGCCGCCGAACTGCAGATCCGCCTGCAACCCGTTGGTCAGCAGCAGAACGACGCCGATGAAGGCACCAATGCCCGACACCATCTTGGGCCGCGTCAGCGCCGTTCCGTTCACCACCCAGTCGGTGATGACGTAGAAGATCGGAATGGCTGTCACCACGGTCGCCACCTGAACCACCGATGTGTAGTCCAGCGACCAGTGGAACACGAGCTGGCTGAACGACATCACCAGCGCGGAGGTGAAGATGATTCGCTTCCAGTCGCGCTTCAGCGGCGTCCAGATATCGCGCGCGCCCGGCCAGAACTGCGTCAGGATCAACAGCAGCGTGCCCCCGATCATGAAGCGCCAGACACTGAATTCAGGCCCAGGCGTGTCGGCGATTTTCGAGACGAATTCTGACGAGGCATGGCCGACCACCCCCGTGAAACAGGCAAAATACGCCAGCGCTCCGCGCAGTCCGGGGCTCATCAGGTCCTCTTAGATCTTGGTCGCCGCAGCGGGCGGCGTTCGGGCTTTTCTGGCACGCACGGCCTCGCGATGGGAGATGTAGGTCGCGGATGCGACGATGACGCCACCGCCCAGCAGAACGTATGGATCGATCGGTTCTCCAAAGGCCACGACACCCAGGATCGCCGCCCAGACCAGTTGCAGGAAACCAACCGGCTGGGTCACTGTCACCGGCGCGCATCGGAACGCTTGCGTCATCGTGTAGTGCCCCGTGGTCGCCAGAACCGCCGTCAGGGTGAGCCAGCCGATTTCCTCCAGCGTCGGGTCGCGCCAATGCAGAATCGCGCCCGGCAACAGGACAATCGTGCAGAACAGCGAAAGCATCCCAACGATGACACCCGACGGTGCATCGTCGGTGAATTTCTTGGCCAGCAGGAATGAAGCCGCGAACAACGGGGCTGCACACAGCTGCGCGAGCTGGCCGAGCGACAGCTCCTGAAAGCCTGGCCGCAGAATGATCAACGTCCCGCAGAAGGCGATCAAGACGGCCATGATCCGGCGCATCTGGATCGCCTCGCCCAGAAAGATTGCGGCACCGATCGTCACGAAGATCGGCGCGATGTAACCGATGGCCGTCACCTCGGCGATCGGAATGCGCGCCATGGCATAGAACCACAGCATCACGCCGATGCCGTGGAACAGACCGCGCAGCGTGTAGAGCGACATCTGCCGCTTGCTGGGATGGTGCTTCAGCAAAGGCAGCATCCACGGCAGGATCAGAATCAGCCCCGCCAGGTAGCGGATAAAGGCCGCCTGCGTCGCCGGCAACTCGGACCCCAGGTACCGGACAATGCCGGTCACGCCGACGAACAGGAGGCTGGTCACCAGCATCCAGCCAATACCGGCCAATGTGCGGTCCGGTGAAAGCGGGGAGGTCATTTCGGATTCCAAAATCTTGAAAGCAGACGGATCTGCGTGCATCCTGCGTATCTGAGGGTTAACGGCGTGTCATCACACGGGCGTGATAAATGCAGGGAGCAAGCTGTGCATCAGCTTCGAAACTTTACGGGAAAAGTTTACGCGCGATTAACCCTCGTGAATAGAATATAAATCTACCGAGTCGTCAGATCCTATAGGAGCAACGCGTGCGACATACCGGAGGTCAAGCAACGGACCGACTGCCGACCGGTTGGATCATTGCCGGATCGCTTTTGTTCGCGGTCGCCATCGCAGCGCCGATTGCGGTGTTCAATACGCTGCCGACGCCCAATTTGGTGTCGGCCGGCACTCCGACTCCCCAAGCAGATGACGAAGGCGCCGCTCTGGATGTCGAAAACGCCTCTGACCTGGCCAGCGCGTCGAATGTGACCCGGGCTTCGGACGGCCCAAGCCCCCCGGGGCAAAGGACCGCCGCGTCCTCGCCGCCATCCGATTCGGATCAACTCGGGTCGCTCGGCGTTCTGATCGAAACGCAGCAGCACTCGAACACGGTGGACAGCCGAACGCTCCGACGGATGATCATCGACGCCGTCGCGGTCGATCTGGAAAGCACCGGCGACGTGCGCGAAGTCCGCGAAATGCATGTCAGCATGCGCGACTGCGACAATGGCAAGCAGGCCATCGTGTCCGATACGGATGCTTTCGAACGCACGCTGGCCGGGATGCTCGGGGACCTCCCCGCACCTGTCGATCACATCGTCAGATTTCCAGGCATCACCATCACCTATTGCGATGATCTGACCCATGTCAGTTCCGTGACCCTGGAAGGGCTGGGCGCCGAACTCAACCCAGAGACGGCGGCAACGCTGGTGACGGCGAATGACCAGGTGGTTCCGGACGAAGAGGCGGACGAGGTGAGCGTCGACAACACCTCCGGCGACCCCGCGGTCGATCTCAGCCAACGCGCTGGTGGCGATGTGCGCAACGGTCTAGCGGTCATCTCCGGCAAACCGGACCGCCCTGAGATTCGGACAGCCGAGGCACCGGCACCAAGTCCCGCGACCGCAGCGGATGGCGCGCTTGCCAGTGTTCAGGGCGATGCCGACGCCACACCGCGCGTCGCGACCGAAACACCGTTCGAACCGGTGCCGCATGATCCCGGGACCGGCATCGATCTGGCAGCGACCGAGACGCCGGATGCAGCCACGGGCGTTTCCCACAGCAAGCGGCCGGACGTGTCCAGCGGCCGCCCGTCGGACCTCGTTGCAATGCGCGGGCGCGCCTACGAGATGTCGGATGCGCTCCTTCTGGATACGGCGGAACGGACCGGCGGCAGTTTCCCGGACCCTATCATGACCGTCGCGACACCGCTTGTTGCCGACACGGAAATGCTGAGAATTGGCATCCTGCCGCATCATGCGAACAGCGCCGATGCCGAGATCAGGCTTTCCCTGACATCGCGGGCGCGTCGCACAGCGCAGCTTCGTCTCACGCTCTTGGGATATGATCCGCGCGGCGTGGACGGTATCTTCGGGCCCGCGACACGCACCGCGATCGCCACGCTTCAGGAACGTGAATCCCTGCCGAGAACCGGGTACCTAGACCCCGAGACCCTGACCATCCTCGAGCGTAAGTCGCGAACGGTCTACCGCACCTGGCAGAAACGCCGACAGCGCGAACGCGCCAAACGGCGGGATATCGCACTCGCCAAGACCGCACCTGCGGTGATCCCGACCACACCGGCCGCACGCCGGGCGCCGACCTGCGTCCGCGACCGTCGCGGTGTCATCATCTCGAACCAGAGCTTTCGGTGTGACCTCAGTGTCCTGCGCGAGAGTCTGGACGAACTGTTCGGTGCGCCGGGCAAAACGTAGACACCCCGGCCGAACGGGTCTTCAGTCCAGGACGCGCCACGCGATGTCGCGGCGCACGAAACCGCCGGGCCAGTCGATGCAATCGATCGCCGAATAGGCCCGGTCCCGGGCCTGTGCCACGTCCGATCCAATCGCCGTGACGTTCAGAACCCGGCCACCCGCTGCCTCGATCCCCTTGTCCCCGGCCCGCGTGCCGGCGTGGAACACCGTGACACCGTCGACATCCCCGGCTGCGTTAAGGCCGTCGATCACCGCGCCTTTCTTATAGCTGCCCGGATAGCCTTTGGCGGCCATGACCACCGTCAGCGCCGGATCACGCGACCAATCGAGCTGGATGTCCGGCAACGTGTTGCCATCACACGCCATCAGCGCAGGCAGCAGATCCGACGTCAGGCGCAGCATCAGAACCTGGCATTCCGGGTCGCCGAACCGGGCGTTGATCTCGACCAGGCGCGGACCATCGGGGCCGATCATCAGCCCGGCATACAGCACACCCTGATAGCGCATCCCGCGCTTTGCCATCTCCGAGAGGATCGGATGCACGATCTCCTCGAGCGCGCGGCGCTGCATATCGGACGTCATCACCGGCGCCGGCGAATAGGCCCCCATGCCGCCGGTATTGGGACCGGTGTCGCCCTCGCCGACCCGCTTGTGGTCCTGAGCCGTCGGCAGAGGCAGAACGGTCCGCCCATCGGTCAGCACGAAGAACGAGGCTTCCTCGCCCTCCATGAACTCCTCGATCACGATCTCGGCGCCCGCATCGCCAAAACCGCCCGCGAACATGTCCTTGATCGCCGCTTCCGCCTCGGCCAGCGTCTGGGCGACGACAACGCCCTTGCCAGCGGCCAGCCCGTCGGCCTTGATCACGATCGGCGCGCCCTTCTCCCGGACATAGGCCAGCGCCGCGTCCTCTTCCGAGAACCGCCCCCAGGCCGCCGTCGGCGCGCCGCAGGCATCGCAGATCTCCTTGGTGAAGGCCTTCGAGGCTTCCAGTTGCGCCGCCGCCTTGCTTGGGCCGAACACGCCGATCCCGTTTGCCCGTAGCGCATCGGCGACACCCGCCGCCAAAGGCGCCTCGGGTCCGATCACGACGAAGCCGATCTCGATCCGCTGGCAGAACGCGACGACAGCGCCGCCGCTCTCGATGTCGAGCCCGTCGACGCATTTGGCAACCTGCGCGATCCCGGCATTGCCCGGCGCACAGTACAGCGTTGTCACAATCGGAGACCGGGCAATTTTCCAGGCCAGCGCGTGCTCGCGTCCGCCGCCCCCCAGGATCAGGACCTTCATGGCACCTCGGCTTCTTCAGTCTTGCGAAGCGGCCCGCAGAACAACCGCCCCGCCGCCGCGCTTCAGGCGTGACTGGGACAGGTGCGGATGCGCCTCGGCCCAGCGCTGAAGCGCCTTCTTCTCTTTCACCCGCCGCGCCTTGTCCAGAACCACGATGCCTCCGGGCGCCAGCCGGTGGAACAGCTCCGCTCCGGCGGGCCAGCGCGGCATCCGCCCGCTGAAATGCGGCGGCCCGTCGATGAAGATCAGATCGAAGGTCCCCGTCAGCTCCGAGACCAGCACCCGGTCGTACCACATGTTATGCTTGTCATAATCCTGCAGCTCGGCCTCCAGGATCCGGACCGGCGCACAGGCCCCCACCTGGGACAGCATATGCGCGGTTACCCGGATCGACTGCGCATCATGATCAATGACCAGGATCTCGCCGCGCCCTTTCAGCGCCCGCGCAAAGACCGCGACCGCCAACCCGCCGTTGAGCATCAGCACCCGCGACGGTGCCTCGGTCTCGATCAGATCGACCACCGCCTCCAGCGTACGCTCCTCGGGATACCAGTTGCCACCCGCCGGCAGCGTACCCGGCGCCAGATCAAGCCGCCGCAAGAGTGCGCGATCCTCGACACTGGCATAGGGTGAGTAAGGGATGGGCATTGCATCGGCCATTGCGCCGTCTTACCCGTGCTATGGTGAACGTCCAGTAATCTCTGTTGCGCACGGATCGGGAGAGCCGCCTTGAGCCTGTTGATCGACGACGATGCCGGGGCCGGACCGGGCAACACGCCCGAGTTCTCGGTCTCGGAACTGTCGGGCGCCGTCAAGCGCATGGTCGAAGGCGAATTCGGCCATGTCCGTGTGCGCGGCGAGGTCGGCCGCGTCTCGCGCCCGCGCTCGGGCCATATCTATCTCGACCTGAAGGACGATCGGTCCGTGCTGGCAGGCGTCATCTGGAAAGGCGTCGCCGGGCGTCTCGCGACCCAGCCCGAGGAAGGCATGGAGGTCATCGCCACCGGGCGCCTGACGACCTTCCCCGGACAGTCGAAATACCAGATCGTCATCGAGGAGATCGCCCCTGCCGGGGTCGGCGCCCTGATGGCGATGCTGGAGAAACGGCGCAAGGCTTTGACCGCCGAGGGACTGTTCGCGGCCGAGCGCAAGCAACGCCTGCCGTTCCTGCCGCGCACCATCGGGGTCGTCACCTCGCCCTCGGGTGCCGTGATTCGCGATATCCTCCACCGGGTTGCCGAACGGTTCCCGGTGCGCGTCCTGGTCTGGCCGGTGGCCGTGCAGGGCGAGAAATCGGCACCGGAAGTCGCGGCGGCGATCCGGGGTTTTGCGTCGCTCGAAGGGTCCGGTGCCGTGCCGCGCCCGGACGTGCTGATCGTCGCGCGCGGCGGTGGCTCGGTCGAGGATCTGTGGGGCTTCAACGAAGAGATCGTCGTGCGCGCCGTCGCGGACTGCGCCATCCCGCTGATCTCGGCGGTCGGGCATGAAACCGACACGACCCTGATCGACTATGCCGCGGACATTCGCGCACCGACCCCGACAGCCGCCGCCGAGCTGGCCGTGCCGGTGCGGGGAGAGCTTGCCGCCACCGTCGCCGATCTGCAGGCGCGGCGCCTGCGCGCGATGACCGGATCGATGGACCGCGCGCGCCAGCGGCTCTCGGATGTCGGGCGCGCGCTGCCGAAACCGGAACAGATCCTGGCCGAGCGCCGCCAGCGGCTCGATCTCGCCTCGGCCCGTCTCGCCTCGCCGACAGAGCTGCTGCGCCAGCGCCGCGCCGCGCTGACCGAGATGGCGTTGAAGCTGCCACGCCCGTCGGATCTGCTCGACCGGCGCCGCCAGGCGCTGAAGCTCGCGGCGCAAGGCTTGGGTCCGGCCCTGCGCGACCGGGCGCAGCAGGCGCGCCTGCGGCTAAGCGAACGAACACGCGGCCTAGAATGGCGCACGCTGAAAGTCCGGATCGAACGCGCGGCGGAACGGCTGGCCCAACCCACACAGCGTCTGCGCCCGGGGCTTGATCGCGCATTGAGCCGCGATCGCGACCGTCTAGCGGCTTTGGGCCGGACACTCGGCGTCTTCAGTTATGAACGCACGCTGGATCGCGGCTTTGCCGTCGTGCGGGATGCCGATGGCACGCTGGTTGCGCGCGCCGACGGGATCACGCCCGGAGACGCGCTTGAAGTCCAGTTCTCGGATGCCCGGATCGGCGTGCGTGTCGATGGCGATGATCCGGCCCAGGCACCGCGCAAGGCGAAGCGAACGCCACCCAAGAAACAGGCGGGAAACGGGGACCAGGGGTCGCTGTTCTGACGCAGCGGCTGGTCGCGTTTTCCTAACGCAGGTCTCGTTCAGATTGGTGGAAAAAATTCTAGGGAGGCAAGGATGCCAAAAGGCTACTGGATCGCGCATGTCGAGGTCGACGACCCCGACACCTACGTCAACTACGTGAACGGCGCGAAGGCCGCGTTCGAAAAGTACGGCGCGCGGTTCCTGGCGCGCGGCGGCAAGTACGCCGAGGTTGAAGGCGCACTGGGCCGCTCACGCCACGTCGTCATCGAGTTCGACAGCTATGATGATGCGCTCAATTGCTACCACTCCGACGCCTATCAGGCCGCCAAAGCGCACCGCGAACCGGTCAGTGTCGCGACGATCACGCTGATCGAGGGGTTGGAGTAGTGGGTCAGCCGGAAACGATGCCCGGCGCTCGCGGTGCTGACTCGACGTGCCTTTTGCCCGCGAAGCGGGCCGCGCCCGACCTCCCCCCGAAGGGCGCTTTGGCGATTTCTGTTAACCGATCGAGCATCGCACAGTCCGGTATGCCCTGCCTCAACCCAGATTACGTGAGCGCCCTCCAGGTCGGGCACCGCCCTCGCAAAGGAAGGGCGCACCGCGAGCGGATCCGGCCACTCCGGCGTCGAAACTGCGCGTCAGTCGCGCCCGGGCGGTCCCGGGTTAGCGGAGCAGCATTTCATGCTGCACCGCACACGGGACAACGCGGCGCTCTTTGTCGGACTTCGGCGCGTCCTTTAGCGTGAACACACCGGACAATCCTTGCGCTTCGACAGCCGGATCGTCCGCGTATCGGCCCGCAAGGCGTCATAGAGGTACAACCGCCCGTCCAGCGGCTCGCCCGCTCCAGTGATCACCTTCACCGCCTCGACCGCCTGCATCGTGCCCATCACCCCGGCCATCGCCCCCAGGACCCCGGCCTCGGCACAGGCCGGGACCGTGCCCGGCGCGGGTGCCTCCGGGAACACGCATTCGTAACACGGCCCGCCCAGCGCAGGCCGAAACACCGAAAGCTGTCCCTCCCAGCGCCCGATCGCGGCCGAGACCAGCGGCACACCGGCCTTCGCACAGGCCCGGTTCACCAGATAGCGCGTCTCGAAGTTGTCGCAGCCATCCAGCGCCACCGTCTGTCCGGCGATCAGCGCATCGGCGTTTGCGGCATCGATCCGCGCAGAGACCGCTTCGAACTGCACATGCGGGTTGATCCGATCGACCGCGCGCGCCGCACTTTCGGTCTTCGGCTGGTCGACCTCCGGCGTTGCATGCAGCACCTGGCGCTGCAGGTTCGACAACGACACCACGTCGTCGTCCACTACCGTCAGTGTCCCGACACCCGCCGCCGCCAGATACAGGATCGCAGGCGATCCCAGCCCACCGGCGCCGATCACCAGCACCTTGGCTGCCTTCAACTTCTGCTGCCCCGGACCGCCGATCTCGTGCAGCACGATATGGCGCGCATAGCGTTCGAGTTCGGTATCGCTGAAGCTCATGTCCGGTCCTTGATCACGCGCCCTCGATGGCCGAGGGTTCCGGCGACATATGTCCAGCGGGGAGAACACGCAATGCAGTTCATGGTGATCGAGACCTTCGACAGCGACGACATGCTGCCGATCTACAAGCACATCCGCGATCACGGGCGCCAGCTTCCCGACGGCCTGACCTTCGTGAACAGCTGGATCGAGCCCGGCTTCCGGCGCTGCTTCCAGATCATGGAGTGCGACGATGCCCGCCTTCTTCAGGAATGGGTTCTGGGCTTTCGCGGTCTCGGCGCGCACTTCGAGATCGTGCCCGTGATCCCCTCGGCGGACACCCGCGACGTGGTCGCGCCGTTCCTCGAGAAGCTCTAGGCTTCCAGGATCGAAGGCGCCGCATTCAGACGCTCGATATCCATCCCGGCGGTCGCCTTGTAGCGCGCGGCGATCTCTGCCAGTTCGTCCTGGCTGATCACGTCCTCAAGCCGGTCGAACCCGTCCGGCGCACGCTGGTGCACCACGTCCATCGCCTTGTCAGGCCCCTCGTCGCGATTGGCCAGAACCAACTTTGACGTGACCGGCAATCGCTCGGCCTCATAAGCCTCCAACGCCGCTGGAACGGCCGCCTTGTCGCGAATCTCGCGGGCCAGAACCCGGGCGTCCAGAATGGCCTGGCTCGCCCCGTTCGAGCCGATCGGGTACATCGGATGCGCGGCGTCCCCCAGCAGGGTCATGCGCCCGTGCGTCCATCGGGGCAAAGGATCCCGGTCGACCATCGGCCATTCCAGCACCTCGGGCGTGGACGCGATGACCTGCGCGATGTCCAGCCACGGAAAATTCCAGGTGCCGAATAACGGCTCCAGATCGGCGACGTCGCCCCGGCGCCGCCAGTCCTCGCGCTCCCAAACGTGATCGTCCGGGAACTTCACATCCGCGACCCAGTTGATCAGGACCTCAGGCCCATCCGCACCGTCCCGCTCGCCGATCGGGTAGGTCACGAACTTCAGGGCTCCGTGGCCCGCCATGGCCATCGATCGACCGGACAGGAAGGGTTTCCCCCAGGTCGTGCCCCGCCACATCAGAACACCGGCCCAAAGCGGCGGGCCTTCGTCCGGGTAGAGATGCGCCCGCGCGGCTGAGTGGATACCGTCCGCCGCGACGAACAGATCGCCATGTATCGTCTCGCCAGACGCCAGGGCGACGTCGACCCCGTCCGCGTGGCTCTCCCAACCGGTGACCCGGCTTCGCGTCTGGATCGCCTCGGGCCCCAGCCGCGAAAGCACCTCCTCGAACAGCAGCATCTGCAGGTGCCCGCGATGGATCGAGAACTGTGGCCACTTATACCCGGCCCGCGCGCCGCGCGGCTCCACCCAGATCTTCGCACCATGCGCCGAGAAGTAAGCAACCTCGGCGGTCCGCACCCCGATCCGGTCAAGCTTCGGCACCAACCCAAGCGCGTCCAGCTCCTTGATCGCATGCGGCTGCACATTGATGCCAACGCCCAGCGGCGCGAGCGCGTCAACCGCCTCGAACACCCGGCATGGCACCCCGATCTGATGCAGCGACAGCGCCAGCGTCAGCCCGCCGATTCCGGCACCGGCGATCAGGATCATCGAGTGGCTCCGAGGGAGACGCCCATGGTCAGTCTTATATAAGACTCAATCGCACGCATCGGCCTTGATATCCCCGTCCTCCGTCAAACCTCTCGAAACCGGGTCAACACGCCCGGTCCGGCTCACCCACATTCGGCTCTCAAGCGCTCTCGATATCCGGTTAACGGAAAATTACGTGAATTTCTTCCCGTGGCGAAGCCGCCGTTTGCCCATCTCCCCTGGACAGGACTCCCACCTCCCGGGTTCACATCGTCCTGTACTCAAAATCATCCGTCGCCTGCGCCGCTTCGGCCTCGGCGGCCGCCCGCATCTCGGCATGGTTCGGCGCTTTCGAACACGCCGGATCCACGGTGGCCGCATCACCGTTCCAGGCAAAGGCCTGACAGCGGCAGCCGCCCCAGTCCTTGGTCTGCCGGTCGCATGACCCGCACGGATCCGGCATCCAATCCGTCCCGCGATAGGCCGTAAAAGCCGTGCCCCTGGCCCAGATCTGCGCCAACGGCTTGTCGCGAACGCTCTCGAACGTCAACGAGGTGATCGTCTCCGCCGCATGGCAGGGCAGCACCGTTCCGCGCGGCGTGACGCACAGGCCCACACGCGCCCACCCGCCCATGCAGGGCTTCGGGTAGGTCGCCAGATGGTCGGGCGTCACATAGTCGATCACCAGCACGCCCTTCAGCCGCTCCCGCGCCTCGGCCACGATCTCGCCACCGCGCTTGACCTGCTCGGGCGTTGGCATCAGTGCGAACCGGTTGCGATAAGCCCAGCCGTGGTACTGCGTGTTCGC
The DNA here is from genome assembly GCA_038534135.1 of Pseudomonadota bacterium. GTDB lineage: Bacteria > Pseudomonadota > Alphaproteobacteria > Rhodobacterales > Rhodobacteraceae > Thermohalobaculum. The sequence goes on from JBCAXJ010000002.1 coordinate 144,770, forward strand.
GACCTCAAGCCGCCGGGCCCCCAGCCGCACCGCCAGATCCACCGTCTCGGCCAGATAACCCAGGTTCTGCCGGTGCATCACCGCGTTCACGGTCAGCGGCACGCCCGAGGCCTTAACCCACTCGGCCACCTTCATTTTCTGGTCGAATCCGCGCTTGTATCCGCCAATCCGGTCGGCGGTCGCGGCATCGGTTCCCTGGATCGACAGCTGCACATGGTCCAGCCCGCGCTCGACCAAGTCGGCGAAGCGGCGTTCGGTCAGCCCGACGCCAGAGGTGATCAGATTGGTGTAAAGCCCCGCCTCGCGCGCGCCCGAGGTCAACACCTCGAGATCCCGGCGCGAGGCCGGCTCACCGCCCGACAGATGGACGTGCAATACGCCCAGTTTCGCTGCCTGCCGGAACACGTCGATCCATTCCTCGGTCGACAGTTCCTCCTTGGCCTTGGCCAGCTCCAGCGGGTTGGAGCAATACGGACATTTCAGCGGACACCGATGCGTCAGCTCCGCCAGCATGGCCATCGGGATCGGCACCGCCGACAAGGCCTGCTTCATCGCGACGGGCTGGTTCATGGCCGGATCTCCACCATTCGGCGATTTACCAGATCTGTCAGGAACTTACGGGCATCCTGCGCGATCCGATCCTTTGGTGCATTGAAATCCACCGCCAGCTTATCGACGATTCCACAGAAGTCCCGATCTCCGTCTGTCGCCGACAGAATGGCATGGGCGATCTGATCCATCTTCACGGCCCGCTCCGGCGCGAGCAGGTACCATCCCTTGCGAACCGCGCAGTGATGCACCCGAACGCCACGCGGTAGGAACGGCACGTCGGTCTCTGCGATCTCAGTCATCGGGTGCCCGCGGCGCGCGCAGCCCGGACGGGCGAGCACGCCAGGTATCGCGTGTGACGGGCCGCAGGCCCGGAACGCCGTTTGATAAGAGAAAACAAGCCCATAACTCAGGCCGCCTGAGAGACCATGGCCTCGCCGGGCTGCCATGCGCCCGGGCAGGGATGGCCGGTGACATAGACATGGTAGAGCGCGTCCAGCTGGCTCCACAGCATCCCGCACTTGAAGCGCAGCGCATTCAGTGCTGCCTCCTGCTGATCCTCGGTCAGCGCATGGCGTTTGACATAATCCAGCGCCCAATCGGCGTCCTTGGGGGCCTGGCTCAGCCGGTAGCCGAAATATCGCAGGATATCCTCGGTCACGAACGGGTAGTTCGCCAGCATCCCGGACACACGCTTGCCAATGATCATGGGCGAGAACATCTCGGTCAGACTGGACGCAACCGCCTCCAGCTCGGTCCGGTCCCGGACAAAGGCCACATAGGCATCGCAGGCAAAGGTCGTCGCAGGCAGAGCCCCGCGCATCGAGGTGACATACGCCCGATCCAGTCCCAAACCGTCGGTCAGGGCGAGCCAGCGGCGCAACCCGCCTTCGGGGTGATCGTCGATCTCACCATCATGGTCGACGATCCGCTGTCGCCATTCGCGCCGATCCTCGACCGAGGTCAGGCGCGCCAACAACGTTGCGTCCTTGGTCGGGATAATCCGTTGATAACAAAAGCGGTTCAGCGCCCAGGCACGCACCTGATCCTTGGTGCAGCCGCCCGAATGCAGAAGCTCGTGGAAAGGGTGAAGATGATGATACCGCTCCTCGCCGATCTGGCGCAGTGCAGCCTCCATCTGGTCCGGTGTCCGGATCATAGGTCGATTTCCATCCCGTCATACCCGATCTCCCATCCGGCGGCCTCGGCCTGGGCGCGTTCCGGGCCATCGCGCCAGACGGGGTTCGTGTTGTTTATATGGACATAGACCTTACGCGAGATGCCGAGATCGGCAAGGGCGGCCATCGACCCATCAGATCCAGAGATCGACATATGACCCATGCGCTGCCCGGTTTTCTTGCCGACGCCTTCGGTGACCATCTCGTCATCGGTCCAGAGCGTGCCATCGAAAAGCAGAAGCGCGGCACCGCGGATGCGATCCACGAGTTCAGGCACCAACCGCGCACAACCGGGGATGTAGAAGAACGTCCGGGCGCCGTCGGTGACCTCGACACCGACCGTTTGCTCGCCCATCACGTCGGTCTGCACTGCATCGCCACCGTGCGCGCCCTCCATGTAAAGCGGCACCTTTCCGGGTGCAGCGAACAGGGTGGCGGTGACCCCCGGTGCCAACGCGAACGGTGTCTCCAGCGCAACGGTCCGCCGCGTCACGAACGCCGGATCGAGCGCGTCGAAGATCGGATTCGCCGCCAGAACCTCGGCGATCCCGGCGGTCATGATCAGATCGAAGCGCTGCTTCTCGCGCAGCGTCAGCAATCCGGCGATGTGATCGATGTCGCCATTGGTTAGCAGGACGGTGCAGATCGGTGTATCGCGCAGCCCATGTTCGCCGGGATCGCGCGGTTGAAGCTGCGGCCGGGCCATGATCTGGGCACGAATGTCCGGCGAGGCGTTCAGAAGCGCCCAGGATCGTCCATCCGATGAGACGGCCAAGGATGATTGCGTGGCCGCGGCAAGCGGAGAATCAGAGCGCCAGAAACTGGCGCTGTTCGGTGCATTGCAGTTCCACTGGGGAAGCCCGCCCCCGGCTGCAGCACCGACAATGAGGGCGCGCAAAGCCATTGCCCAGCGCGCCCCTCAGAACTGCTTAGAACAGTTCGCCTTCATCTTCGGCTGGGAAATACATGTTGATTTCCATGCCGCAGGTCACTTCTTCGATCTCGGGTGTGTTCCAGGCCATCGTTTCCTCCTTAAGTCGCGCTGCTTTGACAGACGTGAGCCGAGGGTCCAACAACTCAAGGGCGACGTCAAGCAGACCTTGGTCGTAAATCACGAAATCCAGAGGCTGATAGGACCGATCTCAGCGCCGCGCGCGCAGTCCCCGGAAGAACAGATCCAGAATCGCGCGCAATTCGGGCAGGATCGTCTCCTTGTCCCGCCACTTCGCCAGGGTCGTCGGCATCCAGAACACCTTGAGTGCGGTCAACAGCGTTGCGGCTGTCCGGACCGGATCGCCTGGCTCCAGGGAACCGTCATCCATCCCCTTGCGAATCTCGCGCGCCAGGTGTTCGCGTTTCCAGTCGATGTGGGACTGGAGAAGCTTCAGCCCGTCCTCGTCTTCCATCAGAAACTCGGCCAGCTCGACAATCTTCGGATGGTTTGCCACCTGGGCGATCGCCTGCGTCACCCCGGCCTCGAGCCATTTGCGCACGCGCTCTTCCGCCGTGCCGCCGGGCAACATCTCGACCGTCTCGAACGCCGTCTGCACCATCTGGAAATAGCACGAGATCACCGCCAGCCCGATCGCCTGCTTGTTCCGGAAGTAGCGATACAGGTTGCCGGGCGACATGCCGCAACACTCGGCGATGTCACCGATATTGGTTTTCCAGAACCCGTAATGCGAAAACAGTTCGGACGCACGATCGACAATCTCGGCCTTCACGGCCTCGGCCTTGTCAAACTCGGTTGCTCCGTCTGTTCGCACGTATGGGTCCCTCATCCCCCGAAGAAATACTTCAGCTTCACCCGCAGGAACGAATCATCGGCCAGCGGTGACTTGTTGATGCCACTGCCGGAATTGAAGAAGCCCTGTCCCTCGGCCAGCAGCTTCCAGTTCTCGCCAATGCGCGTCTCGGCTTCAAGCCGTGTTGTCATCGACGCATCATTCGTGTCGATCGATCCTGTCAGCAGCAGTGTCGTGTCTTCCTCGTCATTCAGGGCGAGGCGGAACCCGCCGATCAGATCGTCCTGAAAGACCGAGAGCGAGTCGTTGCCCCGGCTGTCCCAGGCATATTCCGCAATGATGCCCAGATCGGCGTTGGTGTCGGCGACGCCGAACAGCGTGTGCTCGAAGCCGCCGGTCGCCGCGACGAAGTTTTCTTCCTCGAAGACCAGGTTGCGCTGCCCTTCGCGCCAGATCCCCTCGAACTTGAAAAGCGTCGCCTCCCAGGTGTACTGGGCGTCGATCCCGACCTGATTGATGATCTCGTAGAACGGTTGCAGCCCCGTCGCCGATGGCACGAACGCCGGATCGCGGCCCAGGCCATGAAAACCAGAGACACCGAGGTCGATATCCCCGAAGGATCCGGCGAAGCGCAGCGCAAAGGACGGCGTGAACTCCTCGGCTTCCGCATCCGCGTCATAGATCGGACTTTCGGTATCGACCGCCGGGTTCGACCGCAGCCGCCCACTTTCACCCGGGAAGGTGCGCTCGCGGAAAAAGGGCATGTAGAACGCCGACAATTCCCCGAGATCAGTGAGGTAGCCGAGCCGGATCATCGGCTGGCCAAGGCGGGCTTCGTCATCGATCGCCTCGACCTGATCGGTCTGGTTGATGATGTCGACAAGGTGGACGACCTCGGTCTTGCCCCAGAACACCGTGTCGGCGCCGAATGTGAACGAGAAATCGCCGAACGTCCCGTCCACCTTCAGTTCGCGAACGTCCGCGTGGGTCCGGCGCGAATCCTGCGACGAGAACCGGGCGAACGGCGTGAACCGGAAGACGACATCGCCGTCGAGCCATTCGACCAGCACCGTCGGCTCGGCCGCGATCGAGAAATCGTCGCGGTCCTGACCGGCGAACTGCGGGTTGGAGAAGAACCCGGTCGCCTCCAATTCGACCTCGCCGAAGATCTCGAAATAGTCCGCACCCAAGGCCTCGGCCGCCACGGATTGTGCCTTGGCGGATTTCACGCCGACGATCAGCGCAATGGCCAGCAGGACAAGCGCGAGTTTCAAACGTATGGTCATGGAGGCGAGGTCCGTGTCTTACCGCCTGCTGCTGCACCCCTTTCCAGGGTCTGCGCGGCCCAACAGGGGCTGCGATCCCATTCAATGCCCGTAAGGGGCGGGGGGTGCGGAATGCAGGGCATCGGTTCCCGAAGATCAGGTATCAGCGCGAGATCGACTTCAGACGTTGCGCGTTGAAATCGCCCTCGCCCAGACCGGTCCGAAACTTGTAATTGTTCCAGAGCAGATCGGTCGCCTTGCCGGTCTGGTGGTTCACCATCGCCATCTTTCCAGCACGCCAGTACTGGCCGAGATACTGCTCGTAGGCAGTGAACTCCAGCGACTTCTCGAAGTCGCCGCGCCGGTTGTAGAAGTCGACCTTCATCAGGCGGTACTCCTGCGTGTCGGTCCAGGAAACCCGCTTGGAGTAGCCGGACTTCGCGTTCTTCGGAAAGCTCTCGGTCACATAGCAGGTCAGCGCGGGATCGGTCGGGCAGGGTTCGTCCCGCAGCCACTTGTAGGTGTAATCGTCGACCTCCTGACTGCCGAGATCCTCGTAGGAAAACTCGGACGACACGAACTTGCCGGTCCGGTTCGAGGACGAGATCCGCTTCACGCGCTTGACGGCGGGCAGGAAGATCCACTGATCGTCATCTTTCGGCTCGATATTGGCGTGGGTCAGCAGCGCCGTCCCGCGAATGTCGCGGGGCTTCGAGAAGACGATGATCCCCAGATCACCCAGATCGGACTGCTCGCGCTCCAGCGTCAGGTTCTCGAAGACGCGGCGGCTTTCGCGCCCGCTCTTGTCCTTCAGCACCATCTCGCCATCCGCTGTGAAGTCGCCGTAGCCCAGGTCACGCTTGTCCGCCTCGACAGCGATCGCCAGGCCCTTTTCTTCGGGCGACTGGGCGCGGGCCTCGGTGGTGAACATCCACGCCGCACCTGCGACGGCGAGAAGGATGGCTGCGGTGGCCGTTGCGGGAACGGTCATGGAAGAACTCCTTTTGTCGATCCAGATGAGGAGAGAAGGTAACAGCAAGAAGTCGGCGATCAGCGCCAGCGTGATCGTGATGGCCGTCAGCTTGGCCATGTCGCCATTCACCGAGAAGCCCGATTGCGCCAGGATGGCGAAGCCTGCGACCAGGCCAATGGTTGTCACCGTCAGCGCCATGCCGACAGAGCTGAACGTGTAGCGCACAGCGTCTTCGGGCGAGCGTCCCTCGCGCCGGGCCTTGGTGTATTTCGACAGGAAGTGCACCGTGTCGTCGACCACGATCCCGAGCGTTGCGGCCAGAACGACGGCGATTGCCAAGGTCACGGCGCCGACCGAGTAGCCCCAGACGCCGAAGGCCATGATCGCCGGGATCAGGTTCGGAATCAGGCTGATCATCCCGATTTTCAGATCACGCAAGGCAAGCATGATGATGGCCGAGATCAGCACGATCGCGATCAGCGTGCCGGTCAGCATCGCCCGGACGTCGCGGTGCGAGATCAGGTTGAAGACGTGGACGATCCCGGTCGGCGTGATCATCGACACGTCCGGGTAGAGCCGGTCCCAGGACGACTGCATGATCGGTGCGTTCTCGCGCAGCCAGTCGCCGGCCCTGAGGGTCACGTCGCGCATCTCGGCCGTTGTGGCATTGGCCAGGAAGACCGAAATCCGCAGCGTCTCGCGATCGATGTCGATCTGATCGGTCAGGTCCATCCCGTAGCCGAGCGACAGCTCGTACAGGAACAGGTACTGGCTCGCTTCCTCGAAGTTCTCCGGCAGCCGCATGTAGGACGGGTCATCCCCGTGCATGTTCATGTTCAGCCGCTTGATCGTGTCCGTCAGCGAGCGGACATAGGTCACTTCGGGCTGTGCGCGCATCCACTCGGTGAAGGCGGCAACCTCTTTCAGGAATTCGGGGTTGTTGATCCCACCGGCCTCGCCCGAATGCAGCGGGTAATCCAGATTGTTCACCCCGGTCAGCCGGTCCTCGACGAAATCGGTGTCCTGACGGAACTGATAGCGTTCGTCGAAGTAGCGGATGAAGTCGTCTTCCAGCTTGAGCTGGCTGATGCCAGTGCCCAGCAGCAGCACACCCAGAACCGTACCCGGCAACAGGATCTTGCGGTTCGCGATCACGAACTCGGCGAAATTCTCCATGAAGATCGAGGTCGAGGCCCGCTTGGTCCGCCGCCCGATCGGCAGGATGATGATCAGCGCGGGCAGCAGGGTCAGCGTATAGACCAGCGACACCAGCACACCGATGCCGACCACATTGCCAAGCTCGCGGAACGGCGGCGAGATCGAGAAGTTCAGACAGAAGAACCCGATCGCCGTGGTGGTGCACGCGATGATGATCGCACCCATATGGTCGGTCAGCGCGCGGCGCACCCACTCTTTCCGGTCGGCGGTCTCGACCATGGTCTGTCGACAGGACGACAGGATGTGCACCGCCGAGGCGACCGCCAGCGTCATGATGTAGAGCGGTGAGAGCACGGTCACAGAGTTGAGCTGACCGTTCATCCAGCCAAGCGCGCCCAGCCCCGCGAGCGCGGAGAGGGCGATCAAGACCAGCACCGACAGCGTCCCGATGATCGAACGGATCGCCACGAAGACGATCAGCAGGATGATCAGGAACATCGGCCCGAACAGGTTCTTGCCGTCCTCCTGCCCCGAGACCGAGAACTGGTTGTTGATCATGATGCCACCGGTCAGGTGCAGCTTGATCTCGGGATAGGCTTCCTCGATCTCCTGCTGCATCGCCAACAGTTCGGCGACGATTGAGGGAACCTCTTTCGTCGGTTCGACCCCCGGCAGCGTGAACAGGACCTGCACCATGCTGACGCTGGCATCCGGCGAGATATAGCTGTCGACCAACTCGATCCGGCTGAGTGCCGTTTCCTTGGCCCAGATCGCGTCGCCCGGGCGCACATTCGCCGGGTCGATCACCAGATCGCGGACGATCATCTCGTCACCTTCGGCATAGGTGTGCTGGAAATTGGTGATGGAATCGACGCGGCGCACGAAGGGCAGAAGCCAGGTTTTGTCAGTGATCTCACCGATCGCCTGAAGCACGCGCGGCGTGAAGGTCTCGCCCTCCAGCGCCTCGACCGCGATGATCAGGTTGTCGTTCTTGTTGAAGGTCGCCTCGAACCGGTCGAGCGCCTGGCGATCGGGGTTTTCTTCGGCAAAGAAGATCCGCGCATCGGGGTTCGGCGGCCAGATCCGGTCGATCTTGGCCACCGACAGGGCCACCATCGCCACCGTCAGCGCAAGCCAGACCCACCGCATTCGCACGATGAAATCCGCAGCAGGCGCAAAGAACTGTTTCTGCGCGTCTGTTTCCGGTGCCATGAGCCCCTCCGGCTGAAGAATGAAAATCTGCGCATTTATTCAGCGCGACACCAAGGATAGTCAACACTGAAAAATGAATTTTTTGAGAAATCTTCATTCGCCCCGGTTCTGCGTACGGGAGCGAGCGACCGTTGAGCCCCGAAACGAGTCGCTTTTGCGTGGTCATGCTTACACGTGGGGGGTAGTGTCGCCGCTGCTAACGGCCAATGGACATCGCGATATGAACGACAAGAACCCACTGCTGCCACGGCTTGAAGCAAGTGCCTCGCCAGAGCAGGTCATTCCGGCCGACCGGATATTTCTGTCCAACTACGAACGCGCGTTTGAGGTCGGCGCCTATGCCGAGGAACACGGCGTCACCCAGCGCGTGCGCTTTGACATCGCGCTGGAGGTCACGCGCAACACGGCGCATATCGATGATCAGGTGCCGCGGGTCGTGAGCTACGACGATCTGGTCCAGGCCATCGAGGATCTGATCGCGGGGCCACGCATCAACCTGCTGGAAACCTTCGCGGAACGCCTGGCCGAACAGTGCCTCGTTGACCCTCGCGCCCGGCGGGTTCACATCCGGATCGAGAAGCTCGACCGTCTGGACGGTGCCGGGCTGGGGGTCGAGATCACCCGCATTCGCACCGCCGAGGCGGATGAAAAGATCAGACCCATCGCAAGCGAGACGCCCAGCTAGTCTGAGCCGACTGCTCATGTGCCCGTCGCGTCAGGGGCCGTCGACGTGCCGGGCTCGTAGTCTTGAAAGACCGTCGCGCAGGTCGTGGCCGCCACGTTTTGATGCGCGGCCAACTGGTCGCTCAAATCATCAAAGCTCTTGGCATCAGCAGTTCTGACCAACACCTCGCGCAGACCGGCCCCGAGTGTTTCAGGCGCAAGTGTGCCTTCCAGCGCGATGCGTTCGACCTGTTGCAGGCTCTGCTGGAAGACGAGAGCGTCAAGGAGGCCCTTTGCATCCGTGTCATCCAGCCAACCACACTTTGCTAGCGCGTTGATCTGATCATCCATCCGCAGACCGTGGGGCAGGCCATTCATCAGGCTTCCGGTCTGCGCGGTGAACTCGATCTCCAGAATACCACCCTCGGCCTGTTTCAGATCCCAACGGTTCTTGCGGTCGGCCTCGCGCGCGTCCGCGATCCGCACGCGCATCCCGTTCGCCTCTTCCATGACCGCGGCGGAGCCTGCGCGCTTGGCCAGTACTTCAGCGATCACGGCCTTGATGCGATCGCGCAGGTCCGCCGGCCCGGCGATCACGCTGGCCCGCGTCAACGCCAGATGCTCCCAGACCCAGGCTTCTTCGCGCTGATACTGCTCGAACGATGTGAACGAGACCGCAACCGGTCCCTGGCGCCCCGATGGCCGCAGCCGCATATCAACCTCGTACAGCGCCCCCTCGGCGGTTGGCGCGGTCAAGGCCGCGACCAGCGATTGCGTCAGCCGGGGATAGTACGCACTCGGCGAAAGCGGCTTGCGCCCCTCGGATTGCAACGCTCCGGCCGCATCGTAGATCAGGATCAGATCCAGATCCGAACCCGAGGTCATTTCACCCGACCCAAGCTTGCCCATCGCCAGAACTGCGATGCCGATACCGGGTGGCGGCCCATGCCGTTCCGCGAATTGGTCGATCACATGCGGCAGCAAGCCGTCGACACTGGCCTTTGCGATCGACGTGAACGCCTCACCCGCATCCCGATTGCCGATCGTGCCGCGCAGCATCTGGACACCGGCCCGGAACCGAAGCTCGCGCGCCCAGCGGCGCACCTCGTCAAGTTTGCGTTCGTAGTCGTCCACCAGAACAAGCCGCGCCATCAGGTCGGCAGTCAACACTTCGGTGTTGGGCAAAGGCGACCAGAAATCATGGTCTAGAAAGGCATCGAGTGTCTGCGGGTGGCGTCCAAGGTAGAGCGCGAGGCGCGGTGCTGTCGCACAGATCTCGACAATCAGATCCAGCAGGTTCGGATTCGCCGAAAACAGCGAGAACACCTGAACACCGGCGGGCAGGCCGGATAAGAACCGATCGAAATGGATCAGTGACTGATCCGGATCCGATGCGCCTGCAAGACGCTGCAGGATCTGTGGGCGCAGCTTCAGAAACAGCTCTCGCGCCCGGTCGGACCGTGTCGCGGCGATCCCGCCGTCCTCCCAGCGCTGGACCTGGCGCAGCGCGTCCTCGGGCCGCGCAAATCCCATGTCATCCAGGGATTCGAGCGTCACCGCATCCGTCGCCGCGCCGCCCTTGTCCCGTCGCGCGACGGGCGTGTAGAATTCTTCGGTCGTCGCGTGCACCCGCTTCAGGCGTTCCACGAGTGTCTTCTCAAATGCAACGAGATCGCCTTCGCCACTCAGTGCGGCGACCTGACGGCGCGCTTCCTCTGACGCTGGCACCGTATGCGTCTGTGCATCCTCGAGCATTTGCAGACGGTGCTCGATCGTGCGCAATTCAACGTAGTCGACGCTCAACGCATCGCGGACATCGTTGTCGATCCAGCCCGCGCCAGCCAACGCATCCAATGCGCCCAGCGTTGTCGGCATCCGCAACGCCGGGTCGCGCCCGCCCATGATCAACTGGCGCGTCTGCGCAAAGAACTCGATCTCGCGGATCCCGCCGGGGCCAAGTTTCAAATCGTGCCCCGGCAGATGATCGATGGTGAATCGGGCCTTCTGGGCGCGGATCTTGCGCAGCATCTCGTGCGTGTCCTCAATCGCCGCAAAGTCGAGGTGCCTGCGCCAGACGAACGGTATCAGTGTCTCGAGATACGCGGTCCCCGCCGCCACATCGACCAGGGGACGGGCCTTGATATGCGCCGCGCGCTCCCAGGTCCGCCCAACGGATTCGTAGTAGTTTTCCGCCGCACCCATCGCCATGCAAACCGGTGTCGTCGACGGTGAGGGCCGGAGGCGCAGATCGGTGCGGAAGACATATCCCTCGGCCGTGTTCTCGGACAGGATCTGGAGCAGTTGTCGGGTAACGTGAATATAGCGGGCCTTGGCCTCCAACGCGCCGTCGCGGTCAAAGCGCGTCTCGTCGAACAAAGCAATCAGATCGATGTCGGAAGAGTAATTCAGCTCGCCCGCACCCATCTTGCCCATCGCAAGCAGAGTGTATCCAGCACCGCTGTCCAGAGCACTCGCATCCAGCCCTGGCAAGCGATTGCGGCCAAGTTCCTGTGCTAGCAGCCAACGCGCCGTGCTGTCCGTGCAAGTGTCGGCAAGTCGCGTCAGCGCGCCAGTCACCGTCATCAACGGCCAGATGCCACCCAGATCAGCAAGCCCGATCAACAGAGCCGCGCGCGATTTGGCCATGCGCGCCACGCTTGAGAACTGTTTCCGGGGAGTGTCGATCGTCGCGGCGTCCCGAACGGAGTTCAGGAGCTGTTCAAACACCGCTGACACGTCCTGCGTACTGATCTCGTCCAGCCAGGCGGAATGCCGTGCAATCAGGCGGGCCAGATAAGGGCTGGCTCCAGCCGTCCCGTGAAGAAGGTCGAAAAGGCGGGTTCCCGGGCCGGTTGCGAGTTTTTCGACCGCCGTATCCGCACGATCCGTATTGACCGGGATCGGTACACGGCGGATTTCATCTGCGAGGGACGGCATCGCAGAAGCCTCGGCTTCCGCGCAGAAGGTGTCAAGCCGATCAATGGCGCGTGCACCGCCTGCCGAGAGTTGCGAATGCGTCAGAACCGGCTACGGTCCAAGTCGATCTTCCGGAGGCCGACAGTCCAAAGCATGGCGCGCAATGTCCGACTGTACCCCTGGTTCCAGTTCTTCCGGAATCTGCTGTTCTGGCAGGCGACCTGGTTCCTGTTTTTTCAAGAGACCCTGTCGGCCCAGGAAGCGATCCTGCTCTATGCTGCGTTCGATATCGCGACAACGGCGCTCGAGGTGCCATCCGGCTATCTCTCTGATCGGATCGGGCGCCGTTTCACGCTGATCCTCGCGATGACTGCCACGGTCGCCGGGTCAGGACTGATCGCCATCGGCGACAGCTTTGCAGTTTTCATCGCTGCTCAGGCGTTGCTGGGGGCAGGGGCGGCCTTTGCCTCGGGAACCGACAGCGCGCTGCTCTACGAGTCACTGGACAGAGACGGCCAGAAGGACAAGATCGAACACCACGAGATCCTGGCATGGCGGGCCGGTTTCACGGGCCTGGCGTTGTCCGCAGTGATCGGTGGCGTGATGGCGCTTTCGGTCCCGGTGCTGCCCTTCGTGGCGTCGACGATCACCGCGTGTATTGGCCTCGCGATTGCGGTCGGATTTCGTGAACCGCTCAAACGTCCGGACGATGCACCGGTCGCGTCCGCAGGGCGTCCGCGCACCGGCGCCTTTCGGATCCTGGCCTGGATCTTCGTGCTTTCGGTCAGCATGTACATCTTCAGCCACGTGCCGTTCGTGTTCGGGCAACCCTTCATCCTGGACGCTCTTGGGCAGATTGGGTACGCGGCGGATGCACCCTTGGTCAGCGGCGCCGTGACGGCCGCGATGATGCTGGTGTCCGTTGCGACCTCTTGGTCGGCGCCGGGGCTGCGAGATCGTCTGGGGTTGAACGGGATCCTGCTCGTGGCGCTCGGTCTTCAGGTTGCTCTGATTGCCATGCTCGGTCTGACGAACGATCTTTGGGCCATCTCGTTGCTGCTGTTGCGGATGGTGCCGGATTCGCTCGCCAAACCCTTCATTCTGGCCCGGATTCAGCCACTCCTCAGCGACTCCCGCCGTGCCACATATCTTTCGATGCAGAGCTTTTGTGGAAGACTGACGCTGGCTGGCACGCTGGCCGTCGCCTCGTTCGGCGCTGTCTCGACCGATATGCTGAGCTTTGCGGAAATCCGCACGATCCTGTTCGTTTATACGGTCGCTGGTCTTGTCGTGTTGGTCGCGCTTGGCGCAACGGCGCGGCTGGCGCGCGATCGGACGTAAGCACGCTGCCACGCGGGAAAGCGGCCGTTTCAGCTCGCAGCGTATGGACGAATAATCTCGACGGTCATCGGCTGCTGACGGGGTCCGATCCATTGTTCGGACTTCCAGATGAAGCCGGAGTTCGGGTCAACCCAATAGGTGTTGCGGAACTCTCGCACGGTGTTGCGGCAGATCTCGACCACCCGGATGGTATCAAAGACCAGCTCGATGATCTCGACGCGCTCCGGTGTCCCCTGTTCGTATCTGCACGCCACGGTGATCTGGAAATCACGGGCGCCGCCGCCCAGGGCAAACTGATAGTTCCGATAGATGCTGTCGGGCCAATTGGCCAAGGCGCGCGGGCCGACAATCGGATCGTCGAGATCATGCTTCACAGCGCTGAGGTTGTAGGTCAGCCCCTGCGTCGCGGTGATCAGTCCGCCGCGCATGATAACCCCGCGCCGAAGCGCGTCCTGATAAGTGAGATAGCCGCCATTGTCCGCGAGCGGCACGACAAACGCCCTCGGGCTGTCTTCGATGCTGACGGCAATCGTTGCGAACGGAACCTCGTTCAATTCCACCCGCGTCGGTTCACGCGGCACGGGGGCCGGTTCGGGGTCTCCGAAGATCGGACCTCCGAAGATTTCGTCCTCGATGATCGGTTTCAGACGTTCGAAGGACGAATTCTCGCCGGAGGTGCAGGCGGAAAACAGCAGCGCACCCAGCAGCACGAGACCGGATCGAACGATCATTCCCAGAACTCCTTCCAGGAAGCGCGGTAACCGCCCTGATCGTTGTCTTCGACCAGCGGATACAGGCGGTTCTTGACGACCAGACGCGCGCCACCGTCACGGGTCAGCGGCCGCAGCACGGTCTCGAGTTCCTGGCGGCTGTCATATGGCAGCACCCAGTTGAACGGAATTGTCAGGAAGAGACCCTTGTCGAAGCTGCCCTCGCCGAACTCGTTGAACGGGATCGTGGTGAAGGTCGCGAACCCGCCGACTTCCCAGCCGTTCTCGAACCGTCTCTTGAGCGCAAAGGTGCCGCCCCAGTCACCGGCAAGATACCGCCCGGCATCGATCTGCGTGGCCAAGCCATAGAAGCCGGTATCCCAGTACAGGCTCGCATGCCCTGTCACTGTATCGTAGTCGCGGAAGTCGAACAGCGTGTTGAAACCGCGTTGACGCACATAGTTCACTTCCAGGCCCAGACCCCAGCTCTGACTGGCAGGCTTCCAGAGAACCTCGCCGCTCACGCCCGCATACATCCGCTCGAGCAATCCGGTCGACGCCCGGGCATAGATCGAATCCGACAGCTTCGTCACATAGTCGAACGTCAGCCGGGTCAACGCCGGGTTGCCCTGGTTCAAGTACTCGGCGATGTCCGACCGGACGCGCTCTTCAACCAGTGAGTCAGACGTCCGCTCGATATCATCCAGATCGCCGATGATCCGGTAGCTGATCTCGGCATTGGTCGACAGACCCGGGAGAAACTCGATGCCGCCGGTCGCCACCGCTGCGATGTCGAAACGCGCGGGCTGATCCGGGTCGAACAGGTTCACAGGCGTCGCCGGGAAGATGTTCCAGGAATACCGCGGGAACGTCGTGTCGGGTGCCAGGACTGCATCCCAACTGACCGGTGCTGCATCCTTGATCGCCGCACTTGCGAAGGTCTTGCTCGCGGCATCGGGCCTTTCGACCTGCGCTTCGAGCTCTGATCTCTTCAGGATCACGGTCGCCACTGGCAGCGAACCCTCGACCGGCGTGATTTCGAAGGTTTCGACCGATGGCGGCATCGTCCGGGACAGCGCGCGCGCGGTACGGCCGAGCGCGCGGGGCATGGCGCGGTAGCGGTTGTTCTCGAGATAGACCTGAACCCGGTCCGGCGCGATCTCGATGCCGTAAAGCGACAGGTTCTCCGAGGTCAGTTCCTCAGCCAATGCCTTCACCAGCGCTGCACGCTCGTCATCGCGATTGTACCAGTCCGTCGGGTACGCCGAACTGGCGCGCGACGTGATCCGCACCGCATGTTCGCCCGCCGGTCGCAAGGCAACCGAACAGATCGGGCTGTTGTCCGGCCGCTGGAAGGTGACCACGTCGATCACACCAAGCTCGGCGTCGATCGCCTTCGCCAACTCGGTCGGACACCGGTCACCCGCGCGCGCCGTCATGATTGCATCGGCCCAGCGGACATCACCCAGGCGTTCGTGCACGATCACGTCCTGTAAGCGTGGGTCCGAGATGCTGGCCCGTGGCGCTTCGCCGGTGATCATCGAAATGATGTCGCCGAGCCCGCTGATATCTCCCAGACCGGCAGGTGTGGCACGGGGTGTCAGAGGCTTCGGTCCGGCTTCCAGGTCAAGATCCGAAAGCGGGCGGAACGGGTTGGCCGAGATCGACACCCGCACGCCGAACTCGGTCCCGTACATGTAGTAAGCGCCGATTTCGACGTTGTCCGTGGCGCGGTACTCGATGCCCGCGTTCAGCGGAACGTCCTGCTCGAAGTCTCCGAACTCGCGTTCGCGCAGGTACCGGTCCGGGCTGTATTCAAGCTTGGCCGTCAGGCCGTCGACGGGGGTCTGCCACTCGATCCCGCCAAAGAAGCCCATGTTCTCGCCCCGGAAGAACTGACCTGCCGTCACGTTGCCGCCGACGCCGACATTCACATCGCGATTGCGGAAACCGTCGGCGACGTTGACGAGCGGGTTTTCGACCCCGTTGCCGTCGGAGAAGCGTCCCCAGCCGACGCCGCCGGTGACGCGGAACGCGCCAAGCTCGTCGACCTCGAAGCCTTTCGTCGCAACAATGTACTCGCCCGAGTAGACGCCTGTGCCCAGAAAGTCCTGCAGACCAAGTGCGATGGCGGGCCAAGACTGGCCTTCCTCGAGCACCCTGATCTTCACATCAAAGCTTCTGTCGAACAGCGTCGTGCCGTTCCCGGGCGGGCCAAGCTCGTTCAGGACCGAATAGCGGAACGAGGCCTCGAGACCCGGAAGGAACTGCGCCGAGATCGTGTTTCGCAGATATCCGCCGAAATAGCCCGCGGTCGCCGTGAGGTTCGCATCCGGCTGCATATCGGCCGTGGGCGTGTCGATCAGGCCGGTCACGCCGAACAGGTTCAGGGTCGGGCGTTCCGGTTCCCGCGGTTCTTCCGCCGTTGCGGGTATAAAAGACAGTCCCAGCGCCGCCAGAGCGGTGCCTAACAGCCCTTTCCCCCAATTCACGACTGGTGTTGCCACCATGCCCTCCTGCCTCGCGGACATGATTACGGTTAATTTCAAAATTGCTCAAGGTTTTGTGTTTCTTGCGAGCCTTTCTTCGCGTGACATGACAGAAAGATAACACCCGCATGAGCGTCTGCGCGATTTGACCATCCATACCCAGTGTGATATCTGACTCTATCCCCAACATGTTGTAATAATGGGTCGGATCATGACGGCTTTCGCGGCAGAGATCTCGCGGCAGATCTGGGACATGAAGTATCGTCTGAAGGACGCCGACGGCGCGCCTGTAGATGCGGCTGTCGAAGATACCTGGCGGCGCATCGCCCGAGCGTTGGCTCAGGTCGAAGCAGACCCCGATCTGTGGGAGGCCCGCTTCTATGATGCGCTGGCCGGGTTCCGGTACCTGCCGGCAGGCCGGATCATCGCCGGTGCGGGCACCGGGCGCTCGGTCACGCTGTTCAATTGCTTCGTGATGGGGACCATCCCGGACAGCATGGGCGGCATCTTCGAGATGTTGAAAGAGGCGGCCCTGACCATGCAGCAGGGTGGCGGCATCGGGTACGATTTTTCGACCATTCGGCCCCAGGGCGCCGCCGTTTCAGGCGTTGCGGCCGATGCCTCGGGCCCGCTCAGCTTCATGGACGTCTGGGACGCGATGTGCAGGACCATCATGTCCGCCGGATCGCGGCGCGGCGCCATGATGGCGACGATGCGCTGCGACCATCCCGATATCGAGGACTTCATCTCGGCCAAGCAAGACAGCGCGCGGTTGCGGATGTTCAATCTCTCGGTGCTCGCGACCGATGACTTCATGGCGGCGGTCAAGGCCGATGCGGACTGGCCCCTGGTCTTCGAAGGGCGGACATATCGTACCGTCCGTGCACGCGAGCTGTGGAACCGCATCATGCGCGCGACCTATGAGTACGCCGAACCGGGCGTGATCTTCATCGACCGCATCAACGCGCAGAACAATCTGCATTATGCCGAGACGATCAGCGCGACCAATCCGTGCGGTGAGCAACCGTTGCCACCATATGGGGCCTGCCTGCTTGGCTCGATCAATTTGGCGTCCCTGGTCCGCGACCCGTTCCAGGGCGGGTCGATCGACGACGGGGAACTCGCCGAACTGGTCGGGACCGCCGTTCGGATGATGGACAACGTGGTCGACGCGTCGCGCT
This sequence comes from Pseudomonadota bacterium, assembly GCA_038534135.1. GTDB lineage: Bacteria > Pseudomonadota > Alphaproteobacteria > Rhodobacterales > Rhodobacteraceae > Thermohalobaculum. The sequence goes on from JBCAXJ010000002.1 coordinate 162,150, forward strand.
TCCCATTGGACGCTCAGGCTGCCGAAGCGCAAGCCAAGCGCCGGATCGGGCTGGGCGTGACCGGCCTCGCCGATGCGTTGCTGATGGCCGGTCTGCGGTATGGTTCCGATGAGGC
>JBCAXJ010000003.1:0-137994 GCA_038534135.1 Pseudomonadota bacterium
GACCCTTTCGCGCTATGTCTTAGCGTCGATTTCTGTCCCTTTTGCCGGTCACATTACCATCTGGATCGGGGCTGACAACGGCGTTCTGGAATGTCTTGCTATCACGGCCGTCAGCGGTCCGCATCGCGCTTGCTGCGCCGGTGTCCGGCGTCTAGAAGCACGCGAACAGTGTTTCTTCGGAGCCTTCGAGATGTCACAGCGTGACCGATTGCGCATCAGCCTGGTGCAGGCGAACCCGATTGCCGGGGATATCGCCGGAAACCTTGTGCAGGCGCAGGCGGCTCTGTCGGCAGGCGAGGCTGCGGGAGCGGACCTTGTCGTGCTGCCCGAGATGTTCTTGTCGGGCTATCAGTTGCTGGATCTGTCGGTGCGCCCGGCGTTCCTGCGCGATGTTCAGGCGGCGATCGACATTCTGGCGGCGGGTATGAAGCCAGGCGGTGCGGCACTGGCCATCGGTGCGCCAATCCCGGGCTCGACCGCGGAACCTGGTCAGGACCATGCCGGTGCCTACAATGCGGTGATGCTGCTGCAGGACGGGGCGGTGCGGACGACGTTCCGCAAGCACCACCGGCCGAACTATGGCGTGTTCGACGAGAAGCGCCTTTATCTGGAAGGTCCGGCCCCCGGCCCGATCGAGATCAACGGTTGCCGGGTCGGCATTCCGATCTGCGAGGACATGTGGTTTCCGGATGTGGCAGAGACGCTTGAGGAAGCCGGGGCCGAGATTCTGATCGTTCCGAACGGCTCGCCCTATCAGCGTGGCAAACACGATATCCGGATGGGTCACATGGTGGCGCGGGTTGTCGAGACGGGCCTGCCATTGGTCTATCTGAACCTGATCGGCGGGCAGGATGATCAGATCTTCGACGGCGGGTCTTTCGCCTTGAACCCGGGCGGGCGGTTGGCGGTTCAGATGCCGTTCTTCGACGAACACACACGCGTCATTGACGTGGTGCGCACGGATGACGGCTGGCGCATCGAACCATCCGAGCTGGCGCCGGTCCCAGAGCCCTGGGCGTTGGATTACCGCGCGATGGTCGAGGCGACGCGCGATTATGTGGTCAAATCGGGCTTCTCCAAGGTGCTGCTGGGCCTCTCCGGCGGGATCGATTCCGCGCTGGTGGCGGCAGTCGCCGCGGATGCCCTGGGACCGGAGAACGTGCGATGCGTGCGTCTGCCGTCGAAGTATTCCTCGGACGGTTCGCTGACCGATGCGGACGATCTGGCGCAGCGGATCGGGGTGACTTGCCAGACCCTGCCGATCGCCGATGGGGTGTCCGCAGTCGAGGCTTCGTTGGCGCCGTTCTTTGAGGGGCTTGAGCCCGATGTGACAGAGGAGAACCTGCAGTCCCGCCTGCGCGGGCTCTTCCTGATGGCGATGTCGAACAAGTTCGGCGAGTTGCTGCTGACGACGGGCAACAAATCCGAGATTGCGGTTGGGTATTCGACGATCTATGGCGATGCCTGCGGCGCGTACAACCCGATCAAGGATCTCTACAAGACGCGGGTTTTCGAGTGCTGCCGCTGGCGCAACACCGAGCACCACCCCTGGATGCGGGGCCCGGCGGGGGAGGTGATCCCGCCAAACATCATTCAGAAACCGCCCTCGGCCGAGCTGCGCCCCGATCAGAAGGACGAGGACTCGCTGCCGCCCTATGATGTGCTGGACGCGATCCTGCGGATGCTGGTCGAGGAGCAGCTTTCGACCGAGGAAATCATCGCCGCGGGCTACGAGCGCGAGACGGTGATGAAGGTACAGCACCTGCTCTACATCTCGGAATACAAACGGTTCCAGTCAGCGCCGGGTGTCAAGCTGACCGATCGGGCGTTCTGGCTGGATCGGCGCTATCCGATTGTCAACAAGTGGCGGGATCATTCTTGACCCGCGTGCCGCAGACGAAATCGCGGCTGGAGGCGCTCCGCGCTCGCAAGAAGGCACCGGAGGTGGTCGAATTTCAGGCCGCGCCTGGCACACGTTTGTTGGCAGCGAGCATGTGCGGGCTGCTCTGCGTGATGTTCCTGTTTCACCAAACCCAGGTTGAGGGGGCAAACCCGCTGATCCGTCTGTTCGCGGCGGTCAGCGCCGCGCTGTTCGGTGCGCTGGCGTGGTACTTCTGGAAACGGGGATCGCGGAGGGGCCCGGTGCTGAGCCTCTCGAAACAGGGGGTTGGCATCGCGCTCGGTTGGTCGGGCTGGGTTGATCTTGGCTGGGATCAGGTCGAGGCATTCCGGTATTGGGAGCCGACGGGGTTGGCATTCCTGGTCAAGCGGCGGCAATCGCGCTGGGTCGGGATTGTTCTGAAGGATCGTGGGTTCATCGACGCTTTGCCGCTGGATCAGCGCTTTGAGGCTTGGTTGAACCGGACTGGGAATCGCCCGTCCTTGACGGTGTTGCATCCGTTTGTCGATGCACCGATTCTCGATGTTTTGCAGGCGTTCAAGGACTATGCGCCGAAGGAACTGGACGACTATGAGTGGATGAAGCGCTGAGCGCTTCGCACGCGCAAGTCAGCGTTTGCTGCACCGCTGCCAAGTCCTGGTGTAGACTGTGCCGCGCGCGCGTGGCTGCCCGTCTGAAGATCATGTATGGGCGAGCTTTTCGCGCGGTCTCCTGCGCCCTGCGGGCGCATGAGCCCTTCCGACCGGGCCCGCCACCACCCCCGCCGCCGCCGAAAATCGCTGCGCGATTTCCGCCGATGGCGGGGGTGCGGGTGGTAATCGGGCGATCGGGCAGGTAAGCAGCGCGCAAACTTGCGCGAGGCCTTCACATGTCTGTCACGACCCGTTTTGCTCCGTCACCGACCGGATACCTGCATGTCGGGAATCTGCGCACGGCAGTGATGAACTGGATGGTGTCGCGCAAGGCGGGCGGGACGTTTATTCTGCGCATCGACGATACGGATCAGGAGCGCTCCCGCGATGAGTATGCCGACCAGATCCGCCGAGATCTGGAGTGGCTCGGCCTGACCTGGGACCGCGAGGAAAAGCAGTCCGCGCGGTTCGACCGGTACACCGCCGCGGCGGATCGGTTGCGCGCGGATGAGCGGCTCTATGCCTGCTATGAGACTCCGGTCGAGCTGGATCTGAAACGCAAGGCCCAGCTCGCGTCGGGGCGTCCACCGGTTTATGACCGCGCAGCGCTGACGCTGTCGGACGAGGAGCGTGCGCGCCTGACAGCGGAGCGGGATCCGCACTGGCGTTTCCTGTTGGACCGCGAGGAGATCCGGTTCGACGATCTGATCCGCGGTGCTCAGAAGGTCGATGCGTCCTCGTTGTCCGATCCGGTGCTGTTCCGGGCCGATGGGCAGTTGCTCTATACACTCGCGTCCGTTGTTGATGATGCGGAGATGGGGGTCACGCACGTTGTCCGTGGCGCCGATCATGTCACCAATACGGGTGCGCAGATCCAGATCTTTCGCGCGCTGGGCGCGGAAGCCCCTGCCTTTGCGCATCATTCCTTGCTGACGGGCGCGGATGGCGAGGCGCTGTCGAAACGGCTCGGCACGCTGGCCTTGAAGGATCTGCGCGAGGCCGGGGTCGAACCGCTGGCTCTGGTCAGCTTCATGGCACGGCTTGGAGCGTCGCTGCCTGTCGAGGTGATCACGGATCTGGATGCTGCTGTCGATGCGTTCGATCTGGGTCAGTTTGGGCTGGCGCCGACGAAGTTCTCCTCCGATGAGTTGTCGATCCACTCTGCCAAAACCTTGCGCGCTTTGCCGTATGAGGCGGTGGCCGATCGACTGGAAGACCTGGGGCTGGAAGACTTGGGATTGACCGGTGCGGAGGATTTTTGGGCGGTGATTGGCCCGAACCTGGACCGGCTGGATCAGGCGCCGGACTGGCAGCGCATCCTGACGGAGGGGGCCGAGCCCGTGATCGCGCCTGAAGACCGGGAGTTTGTCGAGACAGCCCTGGGCCTGATGCCGGACAAGCCCTGGGACGCCGAGACTTGGTCCGTTTGGACGAAGGCCGTGAAGACCGCGACCGGGCGCAAGGGCAGGGGCTTGTTCATGCCGTTGCGCCGTCTGTTGACGGGGATGGATCATGGCCCGGACATGGCGGCTTTGATGCCCATGCTGAAGGGCGGGATCCGGATGCCAAAGGATGCCTGAGCATTCGATGCGGCAACCGGCGCCGCGAGGCGGCATCCGGCGTGGGCTGATTTATCGGACCGAACCGAGAGCTATGGGTTTCACGTCCTGGTTCTGAGCATCGGCGGTGTCGGCTGCTTCGACCCGGCCTGTCTCGGCCAAGGCGGCAAGATCGGATCGAGCACGCGCCTCGAACAGCTTTGCGTCCTGGCGCGTGGCGATCTCAAGCGCTGTCGTCAGACATCTCATGGGCGCGTCGCTGTTGTCGCCGGACGCGAGCAAGAGCGCGCCCTTTACACGATACAACTCGGCTTCGAAGTTCCGTTCGTCGTAGGTCTCGGCGAGCCGCAAGCCCTCCTCAATCTGGAGCAGGCCTTTTTCGTAGTCCTTCATCTGAAGGCATCCCTCGGCGCGTTCGACGCAGACGAAGACCTGGTTCGCGCGCGCGGCCGTTTCCTTGAACCTGGGCCATGCCTCGTTCAGCAGGTCATACCCTTCCCGGACTCGGTCGGGATCCTGATAGAGTGCCACCCCGACGAACGAGCGTGCGCCGTGCACATAGAACGGCATGCGCTGTTCGAGCGCATAAGCCTCCAACGCGCGCGCGTTCGAGAGCGCATCCGGATGGCGCAGGACCTGGTAGAGATTGCAGGTCATCAGCATCGCATTGCCGATCGACATGGGGCTGCCGGACCTGCGCGCGGTGGCGATTGCCTGGCGCGCGAGCCGCAAGGCATCGGCTTCATTCCCCATGAACGCCTCGACGAGCGCGAGCGAGACCATCGACTGGTCCGTCCCCGGTGCGCCGTGATCGCCCGCTGGCATCTCGCCGTCCGACAGGCCGAGCCCACGACGCAGATGGAATCGCGCCTCGGCGAACCGGCCCTGCCATGTTCGCGCAACGCCGATCATGTGATCCGCGAGCGAGGCACCGCGCTTTGCATCGGCCGCGGGATGTCCTTCGGCAATCAGCTGATGGATGTGAGCGCCGTAGCTTGCAGCCATGTCGAAATTGGCGTGCGCCTGCTGGGCCGCAAAAAGACCCTGCGCCGAACGCAGGAAAATGCGCCGGTCACCGGCGGCTTCCGCGAGTTCGAAGGACTGCGTGAAAGCGTCCAGCGCCTCGGCGCTGCCAAAGCCGTCCTTGGCACTTTTCGCGAGGGCCAGCAGGAACTGCAGATGCATGCGCAACGTCGACCGCTCTGGCTCGGCGACCTTCGTGAGGTGCCCAAGACCGTTTCGCGCATGGTCGGCGGTTTCCTTGGCGGCGAAACGCGCATTCGCTTTACGCCCCGCTTCGATGAACATCTCGGCCGCGCGTCCATCGAACCCTGCGCCGCTGAATTGGCGCGCCAGCAGTTCAGGCGCCAGGTCAACCAGATCGTCCCGATTGTTCTCGAGATAGTGCGCGATGCGGCGGTGAAGCTCTTCCCGCTGTCCCGAGAGCATGCTTCGGTAGCCCGCATCCTGCAGCATGACATGGCTCATGCGGTATGGCAGATCGCTGTCGGAATGCGCCTCGACGATCAGGCCCCGTCCGATCAGGCGTTCAATCGCGCCGCTGGCCTCATCTGCTTTCAACCCCGCTGCGGCGGCGAGCAGGTCCCGATCAAACGGACGCCCGATGGCCGTGGCGGCAAGGGCAACGTGCCGGTCGGACCCGGTGTCATCCAATTGTTCGAACAGCAGGCCGAAGACTTGTTGCGGGATGTCCGCGCTATCGCCGAAGACCGGCAGAGGGCGGCCAGTTTTGACCAGATCCTTGACGAGCGACGTGTAGTGTTCGACGAACAGCGGCAGTCCGGCCGAGACGTCCGAGATGTGCTCGACCGTGTCCTGATCGAACGTATCGGCGCCCGGTAGGCGACGCACCAGTTCCTGCGTGACGGTGCTGGGCAGCGGGTCGAGTTCCAGATGCGTGACGTGCTTATCCCGCCACGGCTCGACGCCCGCGCCCGAGCGATAGCTGAGAACCAGCATCAACGGCAGGTCGGCCAGGACCGGAATCACCTCGTCCAGCAGTCGCCGCGAACTTGAATCGATCCAGTGGATGTCTTCGAAGTGCAGCAGCATCGGACTGCCGGAGCAGAGCGCGCGCATCGTTGAGAGATAGATCTCGACAACCTTCGCATGGAAGACGTCCGGAACCAGACTGCTCAGGAGCCGTTCGCCGTCCTTGGTCGATACGATCATCGCTGAGAGGATGGCGAACTGGCTGCTGTCAAGGATGTGCCCAAAGCGCTCGGACAGTTTTTCAATCCGCGTATCCGGGCCGTCCGATGCCCGAATTCCGCACCACAATTCGGACTGCGTGATGAACGGGAAGAAGGGGGTCGTAGCACTGTGCCTCAGGCACCGATAGATGACGAGGCTGTGCTTACCGAGCGCCTGGTGATTGCGTTGCGCGCTCATCAGATGCGATTTCCCGATGCCGGGTTTGCCTTCGATCAGAACGATCTGACCGGGGGTCTCGCGTGCCAGCCTCCACCGGTCCATCAGCAGGTCGAGTTCCGATTTGCGTCCGACCAGATCCCTCTGGGTGCCCTTGTCGGCTGCAATCTGGCGCGCGGTGCGAGAGATTTCACGCACGACACGGTATGCATCCACGGGCTCGTCGAAGTTTTTCAGTTCCAGCCCGCGTAGATCGTCGAGTTCGAAGACCGGGCGAACGTACTTCGCCGTATCCTCGCAAATGATCGTCTGGCCCGGCTCTGCTTCGTCCTGCAGGCGGGATGCGAGGATCGGGCCGGCGCCAAAGTATTCGTCCGATTGCAGCGCGACGCGGTCGCGTTCATCGCCGACCAGGATCATGTCCGTCGCAATCCCGATGCTTGCTTGATAGGTGCGGCCTTCTGCGGTGCTGAGGTCTTCAAGCGCTGCGTGAACCGCCTGGCTCGCCCGGACGGCGCGTTCCGGGTCGTCCTCATGCGCCTTCGGATGTCCGAACCCGATCAGCAACGCGTCGCCGAAAGCGCGTTCCGTGGTGCCACCGAAGGCTTCGACAACCGCGACGACTTGGTTGCGGAACTGTTTGATGATGCGGCGGCTTTCCTCGCGCTCGAGTTGGCGTGAGATCCGTGTTGAACCGACCAAGTCAATGAACACGACCGTGATCGGTCGGAACTGGCCCGAATCATCTGCCGGTGCCCAACCGGGCGGTGGCGTCCCGTTTGTATCTGATTCCGCGCGGGTCGAAGTCACCGTGTCCCCCCTCGCCTTACGTCCAACTGGTTTAGAAGTTTGGTCGCCGGATCGGAAGGGCCTTTGCAGCGCGTTAACCGTACAAATCACATGAAATCGAGTGTTTTGGAGCGGTCCGGGGCAAAAAAGATGCGACTGCGCCAATGAACGCGGGAGCGATTGCGATTTTGAAGTCTTTTTCCAAGGTACGAAAAAATGGTACGGTCTTGTGGTTGAAATGTCTGTTTCGGTTCGTAGGGGAGTTGAAATGTCGATTTGTTGCGTCTCGCGCGCGCGGAGGATCCACGCAGCGGCGTCCGAAGTCTGGCAGCGGATCTGTGCGCCATGTTCGATTCTGGAATGGAATCCACGGATTGCCGAGTGTCATAGCCACACGAACGCTGCGAGACAGGTTATGCGCGACTATGTGTTGGCGCCGGGCGGCGATGGCGCACCGACCATGGTCGAGACCGAGCTTTCGCGGTCGGACGCGATCATGACGATCACCTACACGGTCGATATCTACGGATTGCCGATCTCGGATTACGTCGCGCAAATATCGGTGACGCCCGCGGGCGATGCCGACTGCGAAGTGGAGTTGAGATCCCGGTTCGTCGACTTGGGAGTGCCGGGGGTTGATGCCTCGGATCTGGTGGCGATGTTCTACGAGGCCGGTTTGCAGGGGCTGTCCGACTTGATGGATCCGCCGGATGATGCCGCTGAGGGGACCGCCGCGCGCTAGGCGAACTCGTTGGCAAAGCGTTCGGCGATCGCGATCACCGTCGCGTTCGGGTTCCCGCAGGTGATGGTGGGAAAGACCGATGCGTCGCAGACGCTGAGACCCGCGACGCCGTGGACAGACAGGCTCTGGTCGACAACCGCGCCGCTCTCTGGTGACGGCCCCATCGCGCAGGTGCTGGTCGGATGCCAGAGGCCCCGCGCCGCCTTGTGCAGGAAAGCTTCAAAGACTTCGGACGGGCTGTCCTCCTCCAGCAACAGTCCTCCGCCATCAGACGTGGGGATCTTCACGGTCCCGAGGTTCAACCCGGCAAGCGCCTCAGTCTTCGCGAGCCGAAGCGCCAAGCGCATTGCGTTCACCATGATCGGCAAATCATCGCCACCCGTCAGGTAATCCATCGAAATGACGGGCGGCCGTCTTGCATCGGCCGAGGCTGGTCTGACGCTCCCGCGTGTCACTGGCCGTGCAAGGGAAGGATAGATCCCGAAATAGTCCCGGGGCACCCATTTCTGGCCGCGTTCCTTGATCCCTGCGTTCATGAAGAACTGCACTGTCGGCCAGCCGTCGACCGAGTAGAAGTCCTTGTCCGTGCGCGGCGAGACGTTCGCGAACAAGCCGACCTCGGTCAGGAACTGAAGTCTGGGCGGCGGCTCGGAACTCGCGAACTGAACACCACTGATTACGTGGTCTTGCAGGTTCTCGCCAACGCCGGGCATATCCCGCCTGACGTCGATCCCCAGACCGTCCAAAACGCCCGCGGGCCCGATCCCCGAAACCATCAAAAGCTTCGGTGTGTCGAGCGCGCCCGCGCACAGGATCACGCGCTTGCGGACCAGAACCGGCGTCTCGAACCAATGTCCGGGATCGCGGAAAACGACGCCCTTGGCCGAGAGCGCACCATCCTTCTCGCCCAGCAAGATCCGCATGACGCATCGATTGCTGAGGACCTCGAGCTTTCCGCTCGCCATACCTGCGGGCAAATGGGCGGACGCGCTGCTCGAGCGTTTTCCTTTGTGATCAGCGGCAAACTCGTATCGGCCGACCCCGCCTTCCTGACGCTGACCGTTGAAATCCCAATGCGGACCGTCGAAGCCCAGTTCGATTGCGGCGCGTTCGAACGTGTTCGAGAAGATCGTCCGTTGCGGGCGGCGCAACTGGATCGGGCCGTGCGTGCCGCGCCATCTCGGGTCGCCGACCTGGCTGGACTCCGACTTCATGTAGTAGGGCAGCACATCACCGTAGGACCACTTGTCATTGCCCAGACGCACCCATTCGTCGAAATCACGCGGATTGGCCCGGGTGTGGATCATCACATTCACGGCGCCGCTGCCGCCGACCGTGTTGCCGCGCATCAATTCGGGCCAGCGGTGTTTCGCCGTCGACCGCGGATCCATCGGGTAGTTCGTGATGTGATTGTCGTCCCGCCACAGCGCGAAGAGTGCATCCAGGTTGGCACCGGCGATGTTGGCGTCTGTGCCATCGCTGCCCTGTTCGAGCAGCAGGACAGAGGCGCCCTTCCCGGCCAAGCGGGCCGCGACGACACATCCGGCGGTCCCCGCACCAACAACGATATAGTCGACTGTCTTGGGATCAGGCATCGCATCCTCCGCTGTCCGATGGCTGCAAGGCGTCAGCGTCCTTCACGTTGACGGCACCCGCCTCTGCGGTCTTTTTCTCGTGTTCTTCGGGCTGGCTCGCGATGAACTTGAGGGCGTTCCGGCCCGGCAGGAAAAAGTATCCGCCGGCCCGAACTTCGACGAGTTGCCTGGTCCCGCGCTCGGTCCACCGCGTGAAGGGTCTGGCGGGAAAGCTGATGCGGGTGTCGATTGCCGGGGCGAGGATCGCATCGCGCTCGCCCTCCAGGTCGCCGAAAGCGGGGTTGTTGATCCAGCTGTCCTGGATGAATTCGAACTGTCCGGCGATGTCAGCGTTCAGGCAGATGAAGAAAAGGCCGCGGTCGCCCTTGCCGTTGAAACGCTGGAAGTCGCCCGGTGCCTCGCGCGGGCCGTAGATCCGGCTGCGCCTCAGGATCCGGTGCTGTTTCGAAAGTCTCAGGGCCGTGTCGGGATCGGGTTCCAGCGAGTCTCTCGGGTTGGCCCGGCGCACATGCGACCCGATAGGGCAGTGAAGCCCCGCCGGGTCCATGTGATGAAACCCGAAATCGTTCTTGTTCCCGTCGGCATCCGCCGGACCCACGTCCTTGGCCAGCGGTTCGCCACTCAGCGCTCGGCCCATCAGCAGACCGGCGGCGCGCGTCAGCAGCCTGGTCGATGTGTCATTGGGGTCCCCGTCATCGGCACGGTCCAGTGCGTCCAATTCGGGCGTCGTGGCAATCAGGCGCGCGACTTGCTGGACAGTCCGGTCGAAGGTTCCGACGTTCTGGCGCAGCACCCGAGCGACCAGATAGGTCCCGTTGCGGCCCAGGTCGTGGCGCCTGTCCGTGACATGACCATCGGCGTCACGCGCGGGCTTGAGCAATCCGTCGGGATCGCGGCAGCACGGCACCGTGGGCGTTTCCGGATACTCGTCACGTTCATTCTTGTAGCCCAGCACGAACTCTCCGGCCTGAACCTCGTGAAAGTCGCGCCATCGCGGTGAAAGCTTGCGGTGCTTTTTCGTGCCGGGGAGGAGGGGCTGCGATATCCCGTCCTTGAAACCGAAATGTTCATGCGTGTTGTATTTTGTCCTGTGCCCGGCTTCGCGCGCGGCATCGTGCCCTTGAAACGGCACCTCCAGCCCGTCGGTCTCGACACTGATACCGGCGATGTACTTATCGATCTCGGCGCGATCATGCGCGAAGATCATCAGCAGAATATGGATGTCGGGTTGCAGGACCCGGTCGTCGGTCGGGGCAGGCTCACCACTCTCGGTCAGATCGCTTCCACCCCAGATCCACGCGCTGGAATGATTGCACTTCAGGTCACCCAGGATGCCCGCCCGGCGGCTCACTCCTTTTTTGGTGGACGGTGCCATGCCTTCGCGGAACGGATCATCAAAACGGGCCAGATCCTCATGGTGCAGGCCCAGCGCGCGCAGCCCGTCAAAGCTGAAGGCGATGTTGAAGTGCAGCTTCGCGTGCGCCATCGGGCCAAGTGCCGTCCCGCCCTCGATCGAATAGATGTCCCACGTGGTCCGAATGCGGGGTTCCAGCGCTTGCAGCCACGCCTTCGCCTTCTTTGCGTCCCGAATCGTCAGGATCACATGCGCCGACTGATGCCAGAGTTTGAACGGGCGCCGCACGATCGCCTGGACATCGTCCCACTCGACGTCGTCACTCAAGGTCAGCCGATCTGGGGACATGGCACCTATATCCTGCTGAAAAGGTCTTCGAGTTCGTCCGTGCGGAGCGTGCGGAACAGATCGCGCCGGATGCGGGTATTGTCGTTGATGTTCGGGACGCTCAGGTCGGTATAGGCGCCGTACCAGGCCAGCGTTTCGATCTGGCTCTTGCGGACATAGGCCTTGAACGGTTGCTCATAGGCCGCCCCGCAGAAGAGCAACAGCTTCGAGCGCGGGAACCCGACACCATCGTGCTTTGTCTCGAGAAGTCTTTGTTCGCACGCCGTCAGCGGCAGATAGGTGTTCGTCCAGATTGCGTTGACACCGATATAGGCGTTCAGATCGCTGAACTCGCCCAGATAGCTGTCCCAGGCGCCGACATAATTCGTCAGGAACACCAATCGATGGCCATCGTCCAACAGCAGCCACCGGGCCGAGAAGATCGTCGGAATACCACCGAGCTTGCCCTTGTTGTCGAAGTACCGGGCGACGAAGTTCACCAGCCACAGGATCACACGCAGGTACAGCCTGCGCGTGCCGCTTTTGACCAGGGTCACACTGGCGAAGTGGTTCTGATTGCGGTGCGTGTGATGTTCCTCGCGCGCTTGAGCCTTGCTGTTGCTGATGTTGCGCCGAGCCAGTTCCGCGGCCCGGGCATAGGTGTTGTCCTCGCGCTTCTGGAGACCGTGCGCGATGATCAAGATCGCGTCCTTGACGGCGAGCGCGAGGGCCATTGCGGATGCGGCCAGGATCGCCAGTGCCGCGAGCCATCCGAGCAGACAGAAACCAACAGCTGCCAACCCCCCATGGCCGGTCAAAGGCAAGACAGTCTCGACGACGGCGATGAACGGGAGATACAGCACGAGCCATCCCGCACGCCCGGCCATATTGAGGTGATCGAGGCACTCGCGGTCTCGGGCGCGCTTCAGGGCTGCTTCCCGGGTCACGAACGGGCCGATCTCCAGGCGGCGCAGCACCGGAGCGCGCAGGATTCGCAGCCCGTAGAAAGCGCCCATCACCAGCAGAGTGACGACTGCCCAGAACGCAATTTCCGAGGACCACCCGAAGGGCGGCGTCCCATCGGCGCGCTCCAAGTAATGAAACGCAAATGCGCCGCCTGTGATCAAGATCGCCCATCTCCAGACCGCCAGGACGAGGCGCGCGAACTCCTCCTTCAAGTAGTAAGCGCCGCGCTCGAACCGGGGCCACGTGGCAGGAGCAAGCCACGTGCGCAAGCGCCGAAGCCAGTACCATGTGACGACCAGAAAGGCCCACGCCCAGAACAGCTTGTCGACATCGTTGTCGAGAAGACCGCTCACCGATTGCGCGATCACCGGAAGACCCGCCCCGGCAAGTGACAGTAGGCCCCAGCCGATTGCCAGAAAGATCACGCCAACCAGCGCGAACAGCGAGCGCCAGATCAGCCAACCATAGGTTACGGAGGCTGGAAAACTCGGGCGTTCCTCGGTCAAATTGAGGCGCGGGTCCCGGCGAACGACATTGCGAAGCTCGCGTTGCAAATCCCGGAACCGGGCTGCGGGGCGGTTGCGCAGATCCTCGTCCGGGTCGTCGGCATCATCGGAAGCGCCGCAAGACGCTTGGCTCGTCGGACCGCCTTCTACCTCGGGATTTCCATAGCGGCTGTGCAGGTGTGCAGACAGCCGATCCCGCAACTCGGCTTCCGATTTGATCTCGCTGATCGAGCGTCCGGGCACGCCTGAGAAGTAGGCATCGTGCGGGATGTGTTTGCGGACCAGAAAGTCCGCGACAAGGCCGGGGTTCTCGAACGGGTTCCGTGGAAAGCCCGCGCAGTTGGAGAAGATTTTGCAAAGGCTGGTAAAATTGGTCGTCAGAAGGTCGCCGACGAAATCCTCGATCGGGCCATCGAACGTTGCCTCCATGATCAAGAGCGCGGGCAGGGGCTTTTCCTCGCCGGTGCGGAAGCATGTGACGGTTTCGGCCCTGGCGATGACGAAAGCGCAGCAGTGCAGGCTCGGCAGTTGCGCGAACTTGAAATCCTGGTCCCTGGCGCTGCCCTCGCAGGTGCAGACCGCCTTCTGCGTCTCGTCGCGGGGGCCGACCTGGCTCGGATGCGCGTCGACGCAACGGCAGGTCGTGGGGTGTTCACAGATCTCCTTTGGATGGCGCGCGCAGTCCTCCGGGCCGTGCCACTTCTGATCGATCTTGTCGCGCAACAGGCCTTCCAGCGCATCGACCTTCCCGCACGCGATCGGCGCGACGACGGTCATGATGCCGGGTTCTAGCATCTTTCGAACCGCAATCCGGCAACGGCTGGGCCGTCGTACTCGATCCCTTCGCAGCGCCTGTATTTGGCCGAGATGACCTCGTCCGAGAAGAACGCTGCTGCGATTTCGATCATCATGGCCTCGGCCATGTGCCGTCCGACACATTCATGTGGCCCGGCACCGAAGTGCAGGTAGTCGTCCTTGTTGCGGCTCTTCGGGCGGAAGCATCCCGGGTTGCGAAAGGTGTCATCGTCGTGCATCGCCGCCAGAAGCAGCGGCAGTACCCGGGACCCGCCGCGCACCCGCGTTCTATGGCAGGTGTCGGGTGCAAGCAGCGTATCGCGCAGCACCGTCCGGATGCCGAGCATGGGCAGCATCGGGTGCCAGCGCAGGGCCTCGAAGACCACCAGCAGCATCTCGTTGCGCCGAAGATCGAGCCTGGCGCGGGTTCGGTCGTCGATTGTTTCGGGAGACCTCTCGCATTCTTCCGCCAGAGCCGCATAATCGCGCGCAGCCCGGCAGGCGATGTTCCACCGGTCAGGTTTCCGGCAGATCTGATAGATGGCCTGGGTCATTGCACGGGCGGTCGTGACGCTGCCGAAGACCGTCAGCGTCGCCATGTTGCGGATCACCCAGTTGCGCTCACGCGGTGTCGGCTCACCCAGTGCGTCGTCGGACAGTTGCCGGATCAGGCGATCAGTGATCGTCCAGTCCTCTGGCGGCTTCGGATTATTCCCCGGCTGCTTGAAGCACGCGATCGCCGCATCTACCCGATGCGCTGCCAATCCGATCATCCGGTCGCCCGCCAGACGGGCTTCGCGCTCTTCGACGCTGCCCCGGACGGGTCCTTGAAAGACCTGGCTGGCAAGCTTCCGCACGATTGGGCGCATGTGGTCGCGCTGACAGCAAATTTCACTCGGAACGCCGATGCCGAGATAGCATTGCGCCACATCCAGCGTGACGTCTTCGCACATCCTGGCGATGTTCAGTGCGCGCATCCCGGATCGATCCGACGGGAGCGCCGAGCGCATCCGTGCGCGCACAATCCGCCGAATCCTGGCGTGATCCCGCGCATGATCGCAGTCGAGCGCGCGTTCCAGATGCGTGCGTTCTTCGGTGTGTCTGCGCGGCCAGTCGATCGCCAGCACGTTTTCACCCGCCGGCAGACGTGGGCTCATGTCCTCGGCGCCGTTCAGGTCTTCGGTCCGCTCCAGCGCGTTTCTCAGATCCTGTGCCCGCAGGGGCACCACCAGACGTCCGATGCGCGGAACCGGATGGATCCGGCGCGCAATCCGGGCAAGCGCGCGGATCAGCCAAAGCAATGCAGGCTTCGACAGGACATGAAAAAGCGCGAAGTAGAGGTCCCGCTGCAGCGCGTGCAATGCGATGTGGAGCCATCGCAAAAACCACCAACGGTTCCACTTGGGCAATCCCAGCGCATCCCGGTCTTTGCACGTAACTTCGAGATTCACCGGACATCCGTGCGGCGCGCAACATACACCGCTGCCGCCGTCCGCATTCTGCGGTTGGGTCGTGCCAGAGGCCCCCATCGCCCTCAGCTCCCGAAATCAGATTTCCCCTACTGATCCGACGCTATGGATAATTGGCGATTCTGAGTGTGGTATTTCCCACATTTTTGAGTACGGCGCGCGCGAATACAGCGTGAGTATCAATTCTGTTGACCGAAATACAGCCAAGGGTTGTTTTTTGATTTCGTTATACGTTCTCTTAGGTTGGTCGGATTGCGTCGCCATCCCATCCTCTGTTACGCAAAACGCTCCCGATGTATGCGGCATTGGCCGGGGGGCGCTGATGGCAGAACTGCAATTTCTCGACGGATTGGACCCAGAGATACGCACCCGGCTGCGAGAGCGCGTCAAGGAATCCACCCACAAGCGCGACGATGTCGTGATCTCGCAGAATGATGAGACGCTGGATGTCTTTTTCGTGCTCAGCGGATTGGCCCGTGCGACCGGTCTGTCCGAGGAAGGCAAGCTCGTCGCCTATCGTGAAATCCCGGAAGGCGCTATTTTTGGCGAGCTTTCGGCGATCGATGGTCGGCCCCGGTCGGCGAACGTGATTGCGGTCAGGGATCTGACGGTCGGTCGGATGGCGCAAGCCGACTTTCGCAACCTCATCGACACGGATGATGCCTTTCGATGGGCTGTGCTCGACTATCTGACGGCGCAGTCCCGCACGATGACCGACAGGATCTTCGAGTTTTCGACGATGCTGGTGCGCGATCGGTTGATTGCCGAGTTGCTGCGTCTCGCCGAAGCCGCTGGCGCGTCCGAGGGACGGATCGAATTGCATCCCGCACCGACGCATTTCGATCTGGCGGCACGGATCAGCACGCACCGCGAGGCCGTGTCCCGCGAAATGAGCAAGTTTTCGCGCGCGAAGCTGGTCACGAAGCAACTGAAGACGCTGATCATTCACGATGTCGATGCGTTGCGTGCCGAACGAGAAGATCGCAACAGTGGGTGACGGTTTCAGACACCGTTCAGCTTGGATGCAGTACACGCCGACCCCAACGTGAGGAAGCTAGACGCCAAACCGGGACGGTTATGCTGGATCCTGAGTGTTGCCAGCATTTGCTTTGTGCTGGAGGTTCGGGGCGCTGACGCGCAGGGTACGCAAGCAACAACTTCCGAAACCGGCCTTGGCGCGTCGATCAATTTCAGATCCATCCTGGATGCCGCACGGCAAGCTGCCCCAAATGCCCAATTTCTGGATGCCGAACGGATTGAAGAGCCGCGGCGGACGATCTTTGACATCCTGTTCCTGGACAATCTGGGTCATTTGATCTCGGTGCGTGTGGATGCCCGGACGAAAACCGTGGTCGACGTGCAAGGGACCGAAAGCCCCGGGTCTTTTGATGGACCCGCAAGCGATTCCCCGACCGGGACGGGTAACGCAAGTGGTGCAGCCGGGACGGCAGGTATTGGTGAGGGCGCTCCGGGGGCCGGCGCACCCGCAGAGGGGCCTTCGGGTGCCAGCTCGATTGGTGGTCCGGCTGACGGCTCACTGGGAGAGTCTGTTGGGGATGCGTCTGGTAGCGGGTCCGGTCGTGGCGACACTTCTGGTGGCGGAGGCGGTCCTGGCGGCGGAGGTGGCTCTGGCGGCGGAGGTGGCTCTGGCGGTGGAGGCGGTCCTGGCGGTGGAGGTGGCTCTGGCGGCGGCGGCGGTCCTGGCGGCGGCGGCGGTCCTGGCGGCGGCGGCGGTACTGGCGGCGGAGGCGGCTCTGGCGGTGGAGGCGGTTCGGGCGGCGGCGGCGGTTCTGGCGGCGGAGGCGGTTCTGGCGGCGGTGGCGGTTCTGGCGGCGGCGGTGGCTCTGGTGGTGGAGGCGGTTCTGGCGGTGGAGGTGGCTCTGGCGGCGGAGGCGGCTCTGGCGGTGGAGGCGGCTCTGGTGGCGGAGGCGGCTCTGGTGGCGGCGGTGGTTCTAGCGGTGTAGGCGGTTCTGGCGCTGGTTCTGGTGGCGGAGGCGGCCCCGGTGGTGGTGGCGGGCGTGGCGGACGCGGTGGTGGCTCCGGAGGCGGCGGCGGCGGCTCCGGCGGCGGCAACGGAGGACGCCGCTGATGCGGGTTCTGGTGATCGAAGACGATGCAGCACTTTCCGGACAGGTCGTCCGGGCACTGTCCGAGGCCGGGATAACGGCAGATGCGGCGCTGAACGGCGAGGATGGCTGCCATCTCGGAGAAACCGAACGATACGATGCCGTCGTCCTCGACCTCGGCTTGCCTGTCATGGACGGCACGTCGATCCTTCGCCAATGGCGGGCCGGGGGGATCCAAACCCCTGTTCTGATCCTGACCGCACGCGGAGGATGGCAGGACCGCGTCGAGGGTCTGAATGCCGGGGGTGACGACTATCTCGGCAAACCCTTTCACATGGAAGAGTTGCTCGCACGCATCCGGGCGCTGATCCGGCGGTCGAGCGGCGTCGCCGAAAGCACGCTGCGCGCCGGCGATATTGCGCTCAACACGGTGTCCGGGACGGTGACTCGATCCGATGATCTGGTTCGCATGACTGCGACCGAGTTCAAGATCCTGTCGTCGTTGATGCTGCGCCCGGACCGGGTCCATACGAAGACCGAGCTTGCAGAAATGGTCTACGGCATGCACGAAGATCGCGACAGCAACACGATCGAAGTGTTCGTCGCGCGTCTGCGCCGCAAGCTTGGCGCCAAGCGGATCTTGACCGTACGGGGCCTGGGGTATCGAATCTCGACAGAATGAAGCGAACCTCTCTCACCCTTCGTGTCGTTGTGCTTGCGAGCCTCTGGCTGACCACTGCGCTGGGCGCGGTCGGGTTTGCCGTGCTGCAGGTGTTCGAAGCATCGGCCCTGCGCCAGTTTGACAGCCGGCTCGAGGCGGAACTGGTGCTGCTGGCCGTGGCCGTATCGCGCTCGCCCGACGATCCGTCGGTTCGCATGACATCGCCAGATTTCGCCCGGGTTTACTCGGGGCTTTATTGGCAGGCCGAACGTCTCCCGCCCGGGGGTGACACGACCGAACTCTATGGATCGCGCTCGCTCTGGGATCATCGGTTCGTCCACAAGAAGCCCGATAGCGGCATCCTGCGCGGCACCCTGCGCGGCCCCGACGCTCAGAGTGTGCGCGCGCTCTGCCAGCGGGTGCGCGGGTTGGACGGATCAGTCTGGGACCTTGTCGTCGCCGCCGATCATGCAACACTGGCGGAAGAGCTTCGGCAGGTGCGCGAAGGTCTGATCCGGTCGGGGATTTTGCTTGCCGTTCTGCTGGTCGCCGCCGCGTTCTTGCTGATCCGCATGGCGCTCAACCCGCTCAGACAGTTGCGCAGCACTGTGCAGGAGATCCACCGGAGTGACTGCGAACACCTTCCGGGTGCGTTTCCGGCCGAAGTCGCGCCACTGGTCGACGATCTGAATGCCGTCCTGTCGAAGAACCGCCGCATGCGCGAGCGCGGGCGGGTCCAGGCCGCGAATCTGGCGCATGCGCTCAAGACGCCCGCCGCAGTGCTGCAGAACGAGATCGACCGCGCACGCCAGGGCAACGAACTGGATCTAGACCTCGCCACGCAATCGGTGACGCGCATCTCTGATGCGGCAAGCCGCCATCTGAGTGTTCTGTCTGCGGGTGTCGAGGACATTCCCGAGCACGAATCCCATGATGCGGTTCCCTTGCTGGCAGGCATCGTCCAGGCGGTTCAGCGCCTGTTTCAGGATAAGGTGTTCGCGCTGTCGACGCCGCCCGCGTTTCCGCTTGGCGTGAATCCCGCCGATCAGCAGGAGATCTTCGGCAACCTGATCGAGAACGCCGGGAAATGGGCGGCGAAGGATGTGGCGATCGGGTTTCGGCTGGACGCGCTTCAGGCGGTGCTGACCGTGGACGATGATGGCCCCGGCATTCCGGAAGACGCGCGGGCGCGCATTGTCGGGCCGGGGGTGCGTCTGGATGAAACCCGGTCCGGGTCCGGGCTGGGCCTCAGCATCGTTTCCGACCTGGTCGCGCAATACGGCGGCCAACTTGCGTTCGAAACCGGTCCTCTTGGTGGCCTGCGCGCCACGGTCCGATTGCCTGTTCGCGTCCAGAAAGCCTGATCCCCCGGCGCCGTCCCGGCAAATCCGACAAGCCCGGCACGCAGATCCGCGCCCTTGGGCAACCTGAACGTTTGCTGAACGGGCGCTTCAAGTCCGGTTCAGGTTCGCCCCGATAAGCGGTGTTCAGATCAAGATTGAATTCAGGAACACTCTAATGCCGTCCCGACATAGATCGAAGTCTTCTCTCGAGTCCAAAGACGGGCGTGACGCGGCGCTCGCCTCGGAGCTTCTGATGCCGGAGGCCCGAGCCGGTCGCATTGCGGACAATGACGCGGTCGATCCGACAACAGATGAGCCGGCGCCGCTCGGTGAAATCTCCCTTGCCGAGAAAACGTCGCGCGAAAAGTCCGACGCCGGAGAACGCGATTGCGCAGGCGGGCACCACGACGGACGGCGCGGAAAAGACGATGACGACGCAGGGTCGGCGCCCACCACGATCGTGACCCGCACCGTCGATGGGAGCGGCACCAACACAGACTACGCCGATTGGGGCGCCACTCACCAGCAGATCATCCGGCTTGCCCCGGCAGACTACGAAGACGGGTGGGGCGAGATGGTCACCGACCGCCCGAACGCGCGCGCGATTTCGAATGCTGTTGCCCAGCAGACCGAAGATGAGCCGAACAGCTTCGGCATCTCGGACTTCTTTTGGGCCTGGGGGCAGTTCATCGATCACGATCTCGACCTGACCGAAGCCGTCGCGGGCGGCGAGGATGCCAGCATCATCGCACCCCTCGGGGACGAGATCGCGGTGATCCCGTTCACCCGGGTGACACCGCTCGACGGCACGGGTCTCGATGCTCCGCGCGAATACGAGAACGAGATCACGGCGTTCATGGATGCCTCGATGGTCTATGGCTCGGACGAGGACACAGCGGCAGCCCTGCGCACAGGCGCTTATCTTCTGCTGCAGGACAATGGCCTGCTGGTCGAGACGGACTCGGGCGTGCTGGCCGGTGACGTTCGCGCCGCCGAGAACATCGCGTTGACCTCGCTGCACACGCTGTTCGCGCGGGAGCATAACCGCTGGGTTGACGAACTCGCGGCCGAGGACCCCGATCTGACCGAGGACGCGCTGTTTGATGCGGCACGGATGCGCGTCGAGGCCGAGATCCAGGCGATCACCTACAATGACTGGTTGCCGATCCTGCTCGGCGACGGTGCGCTCGACGCATATCGCGGTTACGATCCGGACGTGAACCCCGGCATCTCCGTCGAGTTTTCGACCGCGGCCTTCCGGTTCGGCCACACGCTGCTCTCGTCGGATCTGTCGCGTTTGAACGAGGATGGATCCGAAATTTCGGCGGGCGCCATCGCGCTGCGCGATGCCTTCTTCAATCCAACGGCCATCGCCGAGAACGGCGGCATTGATCCGATCTTGCGCGGATTAGGCGATCAGACTGCGCAGGAACTGGACACCCACGTGGTCGAAGACGTGCGCTCGTTCCTGTTCGCCGAAGGATCGGCGTTCGGGCTTGATCTCGCCTCGCTCAACATCCAGCGGGGCCGCGATCTTGGCGTCGCGGCCTACAATGATCTGCGCGAAGCAATGGGCCTCAGCCGAGCCGAGAGCTTCGATGACATCACCTCGGACGAAGATCTGGCCGACACGCTTGCCGGGATCTATGGCGATGTCGATCTGGTCGATGCCTGGGTCGGCGGGTTGGCCGAGGATGCGTTCGGTGGCGGCATGGTCGGCGAACTGTTCGCAACGATCATCATCGATCAGTTCGAACGCATTCGCGCGGGCGATGCCCTCTGGTCCGAGGCGGGGCAGTTCAACCCGGCTGAATTGGCCGCGCTCTGGGACACGACGCTGGCCGATGTGATCGAGGCCAACACCGATATCGACGCGATCCAGCAAGAGGTCTTCTACGCCTACGATCGGCAAGCCGGGACCGAGGCCAGCGAAGAGCTGACCGGAACGGATGGACGGGATCTGCTTCTGGGTCTCGGCGGGGACGACACGCTGAATGGTGGCGCGGGCGACGATCAGCTTGAAGGCGGCGATGGTGCGGACCTTTTCATGTTCGTTGGCGATTTTGGGCACGATGTCATCGGCGATTTCGACGCGGGCGATAGCGTGCTCATCGACCTCCTTGGTGGGGGCTCAGGCGGTCCGGACGGCAATCGCGGTTCCGGACCGCATCTGCCGTCGCTGGTTCAGGACGGTGACGACGTTGTCCTGGAACTCCGCAATGGGTCGTCGATCACCTGGCTCGACGCCACCGTGAACCAGGTCGAGGACGACATCGACGTCATCTGATCACGCGACTTCCTGCGCATCGTTTCCCCTTCGATGTGCATCACCGGCCCCGCCCCGCAGCGTTTCGTGGTGCGGGGCCGGATTGATCACCGGGCCTGCTATGCCGGAGGAGCCATCAACGCCCTTTGAAAACGGGCGGGCGTTTGTCGAGAAACGCCTGCACCGCGTTCCGGTGATCCTCGGTGAACCCTGCATGGACATGGTGCGTGACCTCCAGATCCATGCAGTCGAGCGGATCGCCGCCCAAGGCACGGTTCAGGTTTTCCTTCATGTAGCGATACGCGATCGGTGGACCATCGGCGAGGCGGCGCGCGAGCGCCATCGCCTCGTCCATCAAGCTTTCGGCATCAACCACACGATTGACGATCCCCATGTCGCGCGCGTCCTCGGCCAAATACCGATCCGACAGGAAGTACATCTCGCGCGCCTTCGCCGTTCCGACAAGCTGGCTCAGAAAATACGTCCCGCCATAGTCGCCCGAGAATCCGACCTTTGCGAATGCCGTGGTCAGCACGGCGCCCGCCGCCGCGATCCGAAGATCGCAGGACAGTGCCAGCGCCAAGCCCGCCCCTGCGGCAGCTCCCGGCAGCACGGCAAGCGTGGGTTTCGGCATCTTGTGAAGCCGACCGGCGGTCGCCCGCTGGCTGATGCGCTGCCGATGGATCGCGTCATCGATGCCGGTGTCCGACGGATCGCCCTCGGCCATGGCACGGACATCGCCGCCGGCGCAGAAGGCACCGCCCGCGCCTGTCAGGACGACCGTGCGAACGTCGGTATCGGCCTCGGCCATCTCCAGCAGGCGGGCCATCTCCTGCAACATGGCGCGGCTGAGTGCGTTGCGCCGTTCTGGCCGGTTCATCGTCAGGACGAGGACACCGACTTCGAACGACGCCAGTAGATCGTCCGTCGTGCTCTGGTATGTTTCTGCCATGGTGTCCTCCCTCAACTTGCCTTGACGCGCGATCCCGGTTCGGGTGGGTCGTTGGGTGGCCCGGCGAAGCACTGGGCAATCGCCATCCAGCGGATCGCATTCGGACCTGTCATCTTCAGATCGGTATCGGCGACGCTGCGCGTCTGAGCCGTGACCTGGCAGAACTGGACCGCGTCACCGTCGACCCGCTCGGTCTCAGATGGCTCACCCCACTCCCAGAGTGCACCCGAAGGCGCTGTCAGACGCACGTATGGCGTCGGCTTGGGAATGTCTTCGCCCCGATTGAAGAAGGTCCAGCCATAGGTGCTGACACCCAGATGCGCGATGTTGCGGATGCGATCGGTCTCGGTGCGGTCCAGCCCGAGCACATCGAACACCTCTTGCCCGTGCGCCCAACTCTCCATCTGCCGCGCGGTGATCGAGGATCGGACTGACATATCCGGCCCGGCCCATTTCACCCGCGCCTTGGGATCCGCCGCGGCGAACCGCGGGGTCATCGCGCGTGCCGTGTCGATCCACATCTCGCGCAGAGCCTGCCCGCGCGGATTGCCCATAACGTTCCGCGTGGCTGCGACCATGGACCCGCCATGCGCCTTTCGCGCCTCCGAGAAGGTCGCATACTCTGCGGCGAAAACCTCGGGCTGGAAGGCCGACTTGTCGGCCAGGTCATTGAAGAAGTGCAGGTGTTGGAGCACGTCGTTGATCGTCCAGTCCTTGAACTGTGTGACCTGATCGAAAGCCGGGTCGGACAACCCGACCAGGACCGCGTTCAACACCTCGGACTCGTCCAGAAAATCGCTGGCTTGCTGCATGTCTCAAATCTCCAGGATCACGGAACCGCTCAGGCGGACCGGAAGGCATCGAAGGCACCGCCGTCGACCTTCACGCCCAGGCCCGCGTTCAGCCTGTTCGTGGCGTTGAAGATGGCAACGATCTGAACGGTCTCGAGGATCTCGGCCTCGCTCAGACCAGCATCGCGCAAGCCGTCCAGATCACCTTCGTTCGCGCGGTCAGGGTCGACAGTCAGGTGTGCGGCGAACTCGGAAAGCGCGCGTTCGCGCGGCGACATTGGCGCCCGGCGCCAGTTGCACAGCACCACATCTATGGTCCGCGTCTCCATGCCATGCGCCCGAAGCGCGCCCGCATGGGTGATGATGCAGGCCTCGCAACGGTTCTCGAGGCTGACGACCAGGGCGACCAGTTCCCGCTCCTGCCCCGTCAGCAGACAGTCATCGCTGCGCATCAAGCGATTGACGAAGCCCTGGAACAGCGTCAGCCGTTCCGGCTCGAAGGGCAGCTTCAGAAACTCGCGGATATAGCCGAGGCGCTTCTGAGACTCCTCCCACATCGCGCGGATCGCAGGTGCCGGATTGGCGACATTGTCCAGCCGCAGCCACGAGGCGCGTTGTTCCTGATCGGCCATCTCTCTCTCCCCTTTTTCTTATATGCCGGGCTCGCGCGTCAGGTGGTACTCGTCGAGATCGGGTTCGCGCGTCATTGCCCAATAGTCGACCAATCGCCACGGGATCGCGGCTGCGACGCGCCCCTTTCGGTTGCGATACCAGGGTTTCATGCCAGGATGGTTCCAGACAAGCTCGCGGTGTTCGGCATCGACGCGGGCCATGTAGTCGTCGTGCACGTCCTGCCGGACATCCAGCGCCGCGATCCCGTCCTCCAGCATCCGGACGATCGCACCGACCGCGTAGCGGGCCTGACATTCCGAGGTGAAGATTGCCGACCCGCCATGCGCCAGCACCGTGTTCGGGCCCTGCATGAAGAACATGTTCGGGAAGCCCGGCGCTGTGATCCCAAGATGCGCCTTCGGATCGTCATCGGCCCAGTCCTGTTCCAATCGGCGCCCGTTCCTGCCCGTCACGTTCAGGCGCGCGGCGTTCTGGAACACCTTGAACCCGGTCGCGAGCACGATGATATCGGCAGAGCGGTCGGTGCCGTCTTTCGTCTGGATGCCGCCTGCCGTGATGCGTTCAATGTGATCCGTGACCAGTTCGCAGGTCGGCTTGCACAGCGCCCGGTACCAGCCGTTGTCCAGCAGGATCCGCTTCGCATACGGCGGATAGGTGGGCATGCATTTCGCCAGAAGATCCGGGCGACCGTCCAGTTCCTGTTCAATGTGTGCCGCCATCTGTTCGCGGTGGCGGTCGTTCATCCGGTTCATGGCGCGCTCGGGATGCGGCCAGTCCGGGTCTCGCTTCAGCGTGCGCAGCAGACCATCGCCATAGCGCCAGAGCATCGTGAACCGGAACCACTCCGCATAGAAGGGGACGTTCTCCAACAGCCAGCACTGGCCCTCGGTCATTCGGTCCTGAAAGCGCGGAATGTTCCGAACCCATTGCGGCGTGCGCTGATAGACGGTGAGGTTTTTGACCTTGTCGACAATCGTCGGCACGATCTGCATCGAGGACGCACCCGTTCCGATCACGGCCACGCGCTTGGCCGTCACGTCCAGATCCTCGGGCCATTCGGCCGAGTGGAACATTGGCCCGTCGAAGTCTTCGGCGCCCGGTATCGGCGCCTTGGACGGCAGCGAGAGTGGTCCGATCGCGCTGATCAACGCGGTACCCGTCAGCGTCTGTGCGTCATCCGGCCCGGTGCAGTGCACCTGCCAACAGGCTGAGTCCTCATCCCAGTCGCAGCGGGTCACCTCGGTCCCGAACCGCACGTACTCTCGCAACCCGAACTCGTGACTGCGCGAGACCATGTATTTCTGCAGGGCATCGCGTTTCGAGAAGTACCGCACCCAGGGTTCGCGCGATCCGAACGAGAATGAGTATGCGTGGTTCGGCGTATCGACCGCGCAGCCGGGATAGCGGTTCTCGAGCCACGTTCCGCCGACCTCGTCGTTCTTCTCGAGGATCACGAACGGGATGCCGAGTTCCCTGAGATTGTAGCCGACTGTCAGGCCGCTCGCGCCCGCACCGACAATGATGACCGGATGCTTGGCGCAGTCGGCCATCGAGCGACCGGACCATTTGATGCGACGATCGGCAAAGCCCATCTCCTCGCGCATCATGGTGGCGTATTCGGCGGGCACACGCTCGCCAAGGCAGGTATGCATCAGGTCCGACATCCGGTCCGCTGGATCATTGATCGCGGGATGAGTCGTACCCGCTGAAAGCAGCGCCTTCGCTGCCGCCCGCAGTTCCGCCTGAGCCTCGGGCGACAGCCCTGCGTCCTCGTCCGCGATCAGGTTGACATCGCGCTGCGGCAGGAACGGTGCCGAGAGCCAATGGTCGTCACCTGTGAGATGATAAACCACCATCAACAGGACCCGCAGATCCGCCTCAGCCAATGCGGCGTCCAGCTTGGCTTCCGGCAATGACATCGGACAGGTCATCCCCCAACGCTATGCTGGCCTGCACGATCCGCCAATCGCGGACGCGATGAAGCTCATTTGGCGCGGAGTTTGCGACGTAACATACGAACAAGCGGATATGGCCAAAAGAACAACCATGCAGTGATGACGGCAAGGGGGTGGGCCCGGCGAAACATTTTACGTTGGTATCTGTTCGCCTGAGCCTCTTGTTCCGGAACTTGACCTAATTCAGCGTGCTGGAAGGCATTGTGGCCAACTTCATGATAGAGTGTCTGCTCGGTGGAGAGCAGACTTAGTTGCCTTCGAATCCAACCCTCTGTCTTATCTGGCCATGTCACAACAATGCCCGAGAAGCGATAATCGAACTTACCTAGATAATCGGTGAGCGGATCGTCCGGGATTATGTCGATGGTTTGGATACCCGTAAGATCTTCTGCGGGCGGAATTCTCAGCCATCGCTCGATGCGCTTCAGGATGCCATCTGGATCGGAAAGTGCCGGAGAAACGCGGACCAGAATGCCTTGCAACACACGCTCGACTGGCGTTTCCGCCATGCGTTCCGAGATGATGTCCATTGTCTTTGCATGAAGCGGGTGCGCACCTTCACGACGCAATCGCACAATCACGTCTTGGCACCGATCTTTGTTTATCTCGGCGAGAAGGCTCAACAAGACCTTTAAGTAGCGCGACTGAGTCGGATTCTGATGAACCGACCAATCCCCATCGATGATCTTTCGGCAGATGGCGGGGACTGCGTCTTGTCCGAGTTCTGTCAGGCGTTGCCACGCCTGACGAATGTCATTGGATGCATCATGGCCAACTCCGCGAAGCAATGCGTTGAGCGCGGACTGGACGCCTTCTGAACTCACCCCGAAAGCTCGAGGATCGTCTTGTGCAATGCCAGCGGGATGGTGATCCCTTCGTTCGGCGTGCGTTTGCGGGCCTCGAGACGGCGTCCACCCGGGAGCCGGACACCGTCCTGATCCAGCATCGCTGCAAACAAGCGCTCGCCGCGTTCGATCGCATCGCCGCCACCGAAGCGTGCCGGGTCGAAGGCCAGGATCAACTCGCCCCCGGTCGCCGGGCCGCCATCGCCGTTGTCTTCGGCGCCTGCCTCGACCGAGGTTACCTCGCCGATCAGCGGGCCGCACATCAGGTCGACCATCAGCGCGATCGCGCCGCCCTTGTAGCCGCCGAACGGAAGCTGCGCGCCCGCCAGGATCGCATCCGGATCGGTGGTCGGATTGCCGTCCGGGTCGAGCCCCGCGCCTTCGGGCAACGGATGCCCATCCCGCTTGGCGATCGAGATCTCGCCACGCGCCATCATCGAGGACGCCTGATCCCAGACCATCGCGCCGCCACCGGCACGCGGATAGGCAAAGGCCATCGGGTTGGTGCCGAAGAACTTCGTCTTGCCCCCGGCGGCGGTCATGTAGGGTGGCGAGTTCACGAACGCCATCGCGGCCAGACCCTGCTCGGCCAGCGCCTCGGTCTCGGGCCACAGCGCCGCGTAGTGATGTGCGCGGCGGATCGCGAGCGCGGCCATTCCGTTCTCGCGCGCGGCGTCGATCAGCGGTGCGCGCCCGACCTCGATTGCCAGCGGTGCCATGCCCCGGTCGGCCTCGACTCGCACCACGCATGGCCCCAACCGCTCGGCCTTCGGGTCGGCATGGCCGTTGATCTTGCCCGCCTTCAGCGATTTCACATAGCCCGGCACCCGGAACAGCCCGTGCGACTTGCAGCCATCGCGCTCGGCGCCCGCCATGTTGCGCGCCGTCGCATCGGCATTGCGCTGATCGCAGCCGTTCGCCATCAGCGCCTTGACCGCCAGATCGTGCGCTTCATCCAGTGTCAGCCGGATCTCGTCCATGTCACTCTCCCGTGTTTTTTGTCTTGTGGCGCGAGACCACGTGCGGGGCAAGCGCGCGACGCTTGACGATGTATCGAGACTGGATCACTGTTTTTCCCAGGAAGGCGCGGGTTTGCCTCGCTGTCCTGCCCTGCGCCGATCCGGATTGGGTCCGGCGCGTCACATCTACCGGAACAGGGAGACCGGACATGAAACATCTTGCACTGGGCGCCGCGTTTGGCGCCGCGCTGGCATTCGGAGCTTCTGCACCCGCAACGGCACAGCAGCAGTTCATCTCGATCGGCACCGGCGGTGTCACCGGCGTCTACTACCCGACGGGCGGCGCGATCTGCCGTCTGGTAAACAAGGACCGCAAAGAGCACGGCATCCGCTGCTCGGCGGAATCGACCGGCGGCTCGATCTACAACATCAACACCATCCGCGCGGGCGAGCTGGAGTTCGGCGTTGCTCAGTCGGACTGGCAGTATCACGCCTATAACGGCACCTCGAAGTTCGAGGATGCGGGCAAGTTCGAAAACCTGCGCGCGGTCTTCTCGGTGCACGCGGAACCGGTGACGGTCATCGCGTCGGATGCCTCGGGCATCAATACGATTGCCGACGTCAAGGGCAAGCGGATGAACATCGGCAACCCGGGCTCGGGAACGCGCGGCACCTGGGAAGTCATGGAAGAGGCCATGGGCTGGACGCGCGGCGATCTGAAACTGGCGGCCGAGATGAAGTCGGCTGAAACCGGCCAGGCGGTCTGCGACGGCAAGATCGATGCATACTTCTGGCTGGTCGGACACCCGTCTGCACTGACGCAGGAGAGCCTTGCAACCTGTGCCGCCAAGCTGGTCGACGTGACCGGTCCTGCGATCGACAAGCTGGTCGAGGAAAACTCGTTCTACCGCAAGGCCGTGATCCCGGCGGGCATGTACAACAACGAGGCTGACGTCCAAACCTTCGGCGTCGGAGCAACCTTCGTGTCCAGCGCTGATGTGCCTGAGGAAGTCGTCTACGTGGTCGTCAAGGCGGTCTTCGAGAACTTTGACCAGTTCACCAAACTGCACCCGGCCTTCGCCAACCTGAAGCCCGAGCAGATGATCAAGGACTCGCTCTCCGCTCCGCTGCACGACGGCGCGATCAAGTACTACAAGGAAAAAGGCTGGATGTAATTCGGCCAGGATGGGCGGGGCGCCCATCCTACGGGGACGCCAAAACATCGTGGGGCGCGGTACGCCGCGCCCTGCATCCAGGCGAAGGCCGCGGTGCGCGGTGCGCACCCTACGGCGGGGGGACACATGACCGCGCAAGCAGAAAATCTCGACCAATTCACGGCCACGGATACCGGCGGTCGCAATCCCATCGGCTGGCAGGGGCAAGTCATCTTCTGGGGCGCGCTGGCCTGGGCGTTCTTTCAGCTTTACATCGCGTCGGCGGTGCCCTTCTGGGTGCAAGAGCAAATCGGTTTCGGCGTCGTCACCAACTCCGATGCCCGGCGTATTCATCTGGCCTTCGGGTTGTTCCTGGCGG
The DNA here is from genome assembly GCA_038534135.1 of Pseudomonadota bacterium. Lineage (GTDB taxonomy): Bacteria > Pseudomonadota > Alphaproteobacteria > Rhodobacterales > Rhodobacteraceae > Thermohalobaculum. Next base: position 29,030 of record JBCAXJ010000003.1, read on the forward strand.
CCATGGCCTTCCCGTTGGCCAAGTCCGGGCCGACGGATCGCATTCCCTGGTATGACTGGCTTCTGGCGGGCCTCGGCGTTGCAGCGTGTCTTTATGCCGTCGTGCTGCGCAACGAGATCGCCGTCCGCGCGGGCCTGCCGACCACCGGCGACCTGATTGCCTCGACCGTCGGGATGACGATCGTCCTGATCACCGTCTACCGCGCGATGGGATTGCCGCTGGTCATCGTCGCCTGTGTGTTTCTCGGCTACACGTTCTTTGGCGACGCCCGCTGGCTGCCCGAGGTCATGCAGTGGAAGGGTGCCAGCTATGGCAAGGCGATGTGGCACTACTGGATGCAGGGCGAGGGTGTCTTTGGTGTCGCGCTCTCTGTCTCGACATCGCTGATATTCCTGTTCGTGCTGTTCGGCTCGATCCTCGAGAAAGCGGGCGCTGGCAACTATTTTATCAAGGTCTCGTTCTCACTGATGGGCCACCTGCGCGGAGGACCCGCCAAGGCTGCCGTCGTCGCCTCGGCGATGAGCGGGCTCTACTCCGGGTCCTCGATCGCCAACACGGTGACGACCGGCACCTTCACCATTCCGCTGATGAAGCGCACGGGTTTCACGCCCGAGAAGGCAGGAGCGGTCGAGGTCGCGTCCTCGACCAATGGCCAGCTCACACCGCCGGTGATGGGCGCTGCCGCGTTCCTGATGGCCGAGTTCACGGGTGTCTCGTACACCGAGATCATCAAGCACGCGCTGGTGCCTGCCTTGGTCAGCTACATCGCGCTGGTCTACATCGTCCATCTCGAGGCCATGAAGCTGGGCCTGCAGGGTCTGCCGAAGCCGTCGGTCACGACGACGATCGCACAGCGTTTGATCGGCGTGCTGTCCGGCTTCCTGTTTGTCGCGTTCCTCGGGATCGCGGTCTATTTCGGCATGGGCTGGATCAAGACGGCGTTGCCGGATCTGGCGTTCCCCGTGGTGATCGCACTCTGTACGGTCGGGTATCTGGCCCTGCTCTGGCGTGCCTCGCGGCTGGATGATCTGGTCGTCGACGACCCGGATGCACCGATCACCGAACTCCCGCGCGCCGGACCGACGGCGGTGACGGGGCTCTATTACATCCTGCCCATCGTCATCCTGATCTGGTGCATCGTGATCGAGCGTCTCTCCCCGGCCTTCTCGGCGTTCTGGGCGACACTGGCGATGATCGCGGTGACACTGACCCAACACCCGCTGAAAGCGATGATGCGCGGGGAGGGGGGGCTCGGCCGAGCGTTCGCACGCGGTTGGGGCGAGTGGGTCGATGGCATGGTGTCGGGCTCGCGCAACATGATCGGGATCGGCGTCGCGACCGGCGCCGCGGGCATTATTGTGGGGACAATCTCGTTGACCGGTGCACACCAGGTGATCGGTGAACTGGTCGAGTATGCCTCGGGCGGGTACCTGATGGTCATGCTGCTGATGGTGGCGGTGATGAGCTTGATCCTGGGCATGGGCCTGCCGACCACCGCGAACTACATCGTTGTGTCGTCGCTTATGGCACCCGTCATTCTGACGCTGGCCGCAGCGGACGGGCTGATCCTGCCGCTGATCGCGGTGCACCTGTTCGTGTTCTATTTCGGCATTCTCGCGGATGACACGCCGCCGGTGGGCCTGGCCGCCTTCGCGGCAGCGGCGATCTCGAAAGGCGATCCGATCAAGACGGGTATCCAGGGCTTCGCCTATGACATTCGCACGGCGCTGCTGCCGTTCCTGTTCATCTTCAACACGGAACTGCTGCTGATCGACGTTGGCCCTGCAAAGGCGGTGTTCGTCTTCATTGTCGCTGTCATCGCGATGATGCTGTTCGCTGCCGCGACGCAAGGCTGGTGGATGACGCGGAATAAGATCTGGGAAACGGTGATCCTGCTGCTGGTCGCCTTCACGCTGTTCCGGCCCGGCTTCTGGCTGGATCAGATCCAGCCGCCTTATGTGGAACACCCGCCGGACCGGGTCTTTGAAGTCGTCGGTGGCGCCCCAGACAATGGTGTGCTGACCTTCATCGTTTCCGGACCGGATTTTGACACCGGCGAGATGACGTCCACCACACTGCTGGTGCCGATGGGCAGGCGGGCCGAGGCGATTGAACGGCTCGAAGGCGCCGGATTGCTCGTCAATCTCGAGGACGGGTTCGCGAAAATCGAGGAACCCTTCCCGCAGACGCCGTATTTCGAGAAGATCGGGACGATGTTTGACTACTATGGCGACGACCCGGTCCACCTGTCGAACATCCAGACCGAGGCCAGCCGCCTGCCGAAGGAGCTGTTCTACTTCCCCGCGCTGCTGCTTCTGGCCGGGGTCTACTGGATGCAGACCCGCCGGAAAGAACAGGAGGTGCCGGCATGAACCAGCCCCGCGACAGCCACGTCTTTCCGCGCCATTCGAACAATGTCCCGCCCATCGCCGTGGGCGGTCAGGGCTGCTATCTGATCGATGCCGATGGCAAGCGCTATTTCGATGGCTCGGGCGGGGCGGCGGTCTCGTGCCTCGGCCATGGCGACCCGATCGTCACGCAGGCGATCAAGGATCAGGCGGACAAGCTGGCCTTCGCACACACCGGGTTCTTCTCCTCCGAACCGGCGGAAGAATTGGCCGATCTGTTGATCGCCAATGCACCCGAGGGGATCGACCGGGTCTATTATGTCTCGGGCGGATCGGAAGCGGTCGAGGCCGCATTGAAGCTTGCCCGTCAGTACCATCTGGAACGCGGAGAGCCGCAGCGCCGTCACCTGATCGCGCGGCGGCAAAGCTATCACGGCAACACGCTCGGCGCGCTCGCGGCCGGGGGCAATGCCTGGCGCAAGAAGCAGTTTGAACCGCTGCTGGTCGATTTCACCCACATCGCACCGTGCTACGAGTACCGCGAACGCGCAGAGGACGAATCGTCCGAGGCCTATGGTCTGCACGCCGCGAACGCGCTGGAGGCCGAGATCCAGCGGCTCGGCCCGGACACGGTGATGGCCTTCGTCGCGGAGCCTGTCGTCGGTGCCACGCTTGGCGCTGTGCCGCCTGCGCCTGGATACTTCAAACGCATCCGAGAGATCTGCGACCAGTACGGCGTGCTTCTGATTCTCGACGAGGTCATGTGCGGCATGGGACGCACCGGCACGCTGTTCGCTTGTGAGAAGGACGGCATCAGCCCGGACATTGTCACCATCGCCAAAGGGTTGGGTGGAGGCTACCAGCCGATCGGTGCCATGCTCTGCACCGGGACGATCCACGATGCGATCGCGCAAGGGTCAGGGTTCTTCCAGCACGGCCACACCTATCTGGGGCATCCGATCGCCTGTGCCGCGGCGCTCGCCGTCGTTCAATCGATGCTCGAGCGGAATCTCGTCGCGCGGTCAGACGCGATGGGAGAGAAGCTGCAACAAGCGCTCGTCGCCACATTCGGACAGCATCCAAACATCGGAGACATCCGCGGCAGGGGACTGTTCCGGGGCCTGGAAATCGTCCAGGACCGCGAAACGAAAGCACCGTTCGACCCGTTGCTCGGGATCAACAAGCGTATCAAGAAGGCCGCGTTCGAGGCGGGCCTGATCTGCTACCCGATGGGGGGAACGATCGACGGGGTGCATGGCGACCATGTGATGCTGGCGCCGCCGTTCATCCTGGAGGATGAACACATCTCTGAAATTACCGACAAACTGTCGACTGCGGTATCCCAGGCATTGGCTGACGCCGCCTGACCTGATCAAAACGGCGGGCGCGGATACCGCACGCGCCCGCCGTCCGCTGCTGTCAGATCAGCAGATCCGGGTCGCCGGTGCCGCCGAACCGACGGGTGGCAGGAAGGCGGGGTTCAGTGCCTTGGTCTGTGGCGCGCGGATCGGCTTGCGGTGCACACGCAGATCCATGGCGCTCGTGTCGATTCTGGCCTTCCGGGCCAGGGCATCGCAGTTCTTCTCGTTGATCTCCCAGAGGCAGGCGCAAAGGTGCCCGTCCTTCTCGGTGACCTTCTCGCCGATGATCTCGGCCGGCCAGCCGCAGGCGGCGAACACGCGGGTCATGTATTTCGGCGTGACCGAGACGTAGAACTCGACGCCCGAGCGCAGGCCGATCTGCGCCCCGCCCCACATCAGGCGCGCGGCATTCCGCACCGAGTCCTTGCCGCGCTCGGCCACGAAGACGCGGGTGACTTCCCAGATCAGCGAACTTTCGATCGCGACGTCATCGGTCAGGTCCGAGAAGTGATCGGCAATCATCGTCGGCCCTGTCGTCGGCAACAGACGGCCCGAAGCCAGGTGACGGCCAGCATCGTTTTTCAGGATAACGTAAAGAGGGTTCATCAGGTCGTACTGATCGATCTCGCGGCCTTCCGGATCAATATCCAGATCCCAGCCCAAGTCTTCCTTGAATTGAACGCGGCGGTCCGTGAACATTTCGTTCGCCAGACGCGGAAAGTCGAAGAGATCGTTGCCGTAAACCAGGGTGAACATGCGGTATCGCTCCATCAGCATTCTGCTGACGAAGGGATTTACGCACGAAACCTTAAAATTTCGTTCAAATTGTTCGCATCGCGGATTTTTCTAGAGCGTTAGACCGGTGGTATTATCCCCCTGTGGACGGCCAGTGCGATGGCGTTCGGTATGTTCAGCGCACCCAGCTTGTGCCGGGCGCTGTCGATATAGACGCGGAACGTGTTCTCGGAGATCCCGAGCTGTTCGGACGCGCGTCCACGGCTCATGCCCTTGGCGATCAGACGCATGGCGTCCTTCTCACGGGCTGACAAGGGTCGGGCTGACGTAGGCTGGTCGGCGCCGACAAGTCTGAGAACGCGCTGGTGCATGAAGTGCCCCAGCAGCATGAAATCGGTGCGGTGCTCGGCCAGGAAGGCCTGCCAGGTATCCTGCGAGCATTGTTTGTTGATCGTGAACAGCGCGAGCTGCCCGCCAGGCCCCCGGACCGGGACCGTGTAGCCCTGATTGCCGACGCCGAATTCCTGGGCCTGGACCCGAAACTCGCGTTCGTCCCGGGATTCCCAGGAAAGCTCGCCCCAGTCGACAGGGTCGAAACTGGCCGAGGCGCCCAGCAAAACCGGATCGGACTCGAAAAAATTGGCCTCGACATACCAACGCAACCACTCCTGCGGGTAAGACACCGCCGCAACCTTGCGGCCGGTCTGCAGGATGACCCCGTCGATATCCTGGAACTCCTGAACTTCAGGCTTTTCCAGTTCACGGGCGTCGATGCCGAGCGAAACTGCATAATAGGTAACGTGATCGACGTCATAGGTGCCGCGTACGACGTCAATGATAGCGCCGAATCCGCCCAAACTCGGCAGGGTCTGCAACCGTTCTAGGATCGTGTTCAGCCGTGTCGACATCCACCCTGCCCAGGTTTGCCAAGTCTCGCTCGTGGCTTTCGTTCGCAGCCACCAGGATTGCTACGTCCATCTCTTCTGCGAGTGCGACCATTCCGCTTTTAGCGGCCATGTCGCGAACCGAGACGAGAACCGTGACAAACCAATCGTTCATGTTCATCCTCCTGCAAGCATCGTTAACAGAGCGTTACCGAATGCCTGGACAACATCTCAATTTTTAGGGGAAACGGAAATTCACCAATCCTGTCTCCCCAGATCCTGCGAGGCCATGGAGTAAGTTTTTGTTAACTGTCTGAGTCGTTTGGCGATTTATGGCTCAAAGTGGGACACTCTTGCCCAAATGAAATACGTGCTTGCGTGCGGTTGCCCTCAGAATTACACCTGAGACTTGGGAATATACGCACGTCAGTGAGTCGCCGGGCAGATCATGAACATCGACGGAAAGCGCATTCTGCTCATCATTGGCGGGGGGATCGCTGCGTACAAATCGCTCGAGCTTATCCGGATGATCCAGCGTGCCGGCGGGCATGTCACCCCGGTTCTGACGCGGGCGGGACAGGAATTCGTGACACCTCTGACGGTTGCGGGCTTGTCGGGCAGCAAGGTCTACACGGACCTGTTCGATCTGACCGATGAGGCCGAGATGGGGCACATCCAGCTCTCGCGCTCGGCGGATCTGCTCGTCGTGGCCCCGGTCACCGCGGATCTGATGGCGAAGATGGCGCAGGGTCACGCAGACGATCTGGCCTCGACGCTTTTGCTCGCCACCGACACGCCCGTGCTCGCGGCACCGGCGATGAATGTGCGGATGTGGCAGCACCCGGCAACGCAACGCAATCTTGCGACCCTGCGGGCGGATGGCGTCTCGATCGTCGGACCGAACGACGGCGATATGGCGTGCGGTGAGTTCGGCCCCGGTCGGATGGCTGAACCCGCAGAGATTGTCGAGGCAATCCGTCAGCACAAGGGCGTCGTCGGCGGCACCGGCCCGCTTGCCGGTGTTCCGATCCTTGTGACCGCGGGGCCGACGCACGAGCCGATCGACCCAGTCCGTTACATCGCGAACCGTTCTTCCGGCACGCAAGGCTATGCAATCGCGACGGCACTCGGCGATCTCGGCGCCGACGTGACGCTGGTCTCCGGCCCGGTCGCATTGGCTGATCCACCCGGCGTTCGCACCATCCGTGTCGAGACGGCGCGCGAGATGAAGTCAGCCGTTGAGACCGCTCTGCCGGTGCAGGCCGCCGTCTTCGCCGCGGCCGTCGCCGATTGGCGGATCGCCGCTGAATCGGATCAGAAGATCAAAAAGGACGGCTCCGGCCAGATCCCGGCGCTGCAGATGACTGAAAACCCGGACATCCTGAAGACCATCGCGCACCTGCCACCGGGCCGCCGTCCCGCATTGGTTGTCGGCTTCGCCGCCGAAACCGAAAACGTGCTTCAACACGCGACCGAGAAGCGTTTGCGCAAGGGTTGCGACTGGATCGTTGCCAATGATGTCTCGCCCGAGACCGGCATCATGGGCGGACAAACCAACACCGTGATCCTGATCTCGGACGAGGGTGCCGAGACCTGGCCGACCCAGGGCAAGGATCAGGTCGCCCGCGATCTCGCCAGCCGGATCGCCGAGGCTTTGGCGACGCGAGGCATCGCATGATCACCGTCGCCGTCAAGACACTGGACAGGCACGATCCGGCATTGCCGCTGCCGCGCTACGAGACGGCACAGGCCGCGGGCATGGATCTGCGCGCCTGCCTCGCCCAGCCGGACCGGGCGCACGGCATCAAGCTTCCCAGCCTTGGGCGCGCGCTGATCCCGACGGGTCTGGCCATCGCGTTGCCCGATGGGACCGAGGCACAGGTGCGGCCGCGCTCCGGCCTCGCTGTCAAGCAGGGGCTTACGGTGCTCAACAGCCCGGGCACGATCGATGCGGACTACCGGGGCGAAGTAAAGGTCCTGCTGATCAACCTGGGCGCCGAGACCGTCACGCTGAACCATGGCGACCGGATCGCCCAGATGGTGATCGCACCCGTGACCCAGGTCCGTCTTGTCCCGACCGACACGCTGCCCGACACCGACCGCGGCGCTGGCGGCTTCGGATCGACCGGTTAGGAGGCGCAATGCTCAGACTCTCCCGCAAGACCATGCTGGCACTCGAAGCCGTGCTCGACGTCGCCTACAACGCGCGCCCCGATCCGGTGCAGTCCAAGGACATCACCAGCCGCCAGGGCATTCCGCAGCGCTACCTCGAACAGGTCATGCAACAGCTTGTGCACAAGGGCATCCTGAAGGGCGTGCGCGGCCCGCGCGGCGGCTATACCCTTGCCCGCGAACGCCGCAAGATCACCGTCGGAGACGTCGTGCGCGTGGTCGATCAGATCGATGCCGAGGCCGAGAAGGATCCTGTCAGCCAGGCCGCCCTTGGCGAGCAGATCATCGCGCCCCTCTGGGCGGAGACACGCTCGATCGTGCTGGACAAGCTCGATCAGATCACCATGGAGGATCTCTGCCGTGATGCCCGGGAGCGCGACATCGAACACGGCGCGAAAGAAACGCCCGACTTCAACATCTGAGCGCAACAAGCTGCCGCGTCGCGGCACATTGCCTGGCGTCCCACCCCGTCGCCTACGCCTTAAGCAGCGGTGACTTGGTGACCGCCCGGTGGTACCCTCACCGCGGAGGACACCGGCATGCGCAAAACGACACTACTTCTTGCAGCAGTTCTTGTGACGGGCGCCGCGCATGCGGAGCAGTCCGCAACGGTCGAGGACGATTTCGGCATCCTCAACCCCCAGGACACCGGCCGCGAGATGCTGATACGCAAGATCGAGATGGGGGTCATCGACTCGATCACCTGTTCCCTGGGCATCAATGTCACCAAGAACGACAACCACGCGCTTGCCCGTCAACTGACCAGACGATGCGCCGAAGCTGGCTACACGAAGGCCATGACCTGGATGAGCCAGATGGAAAACAACGGGTTGGGCGGCGATTACGACCCGGACGCCTCTGCGGAATGGGACCGCCGCGCGGCAGAGGCGGGCGATCCGGTCGGTCGCTTCAACCACGGTCTGAACCTGATCCGCGGGCACGGCATCGCACAGGACGAAGATCTCGGCCGCCAGTTCGTTGACCAGGCAGCCAGGGATGGGCTTGCCATCGCGAAACGCCTGCAAGGGGCGGACTACGACCTGAACGAAGTCACTCCCGATGCAGACAACTGGAAGTATGGCCCGCTTTTCTGAAGTGTCCTGCTGCCATGCTCGCTTGAAGGCGGATGGGGCGGCTAGGGAGCGATCCTCGTAACCCACTGAACCTGCGCATCCCGTATCTCGACGACGATCCCTTCTTGCTCGCCATGATGCTGAATATCGCGCTGGTCGTCATGGGCCTCTGCCTCGCCGGTTTCGCCGGAAGCCCGAGGTCTTACGCGCTTGGGCCGTGGCAGGAGGTGGATCTGGCATTGGCCGCGACCGTGCTTGCCTTGCTCATCCTGATTGCCGGCGCCGGTTGCTTGCGCTTCCGCGAAAGACCAAGCGGATCTTGAGGGCGCAGGATCAAAGACGTACCGGGCGAGCTACGGCCGTGATAATCCTTCACCGGCCACTAGGTTTGCGGGAATCGCTTCGTTGCCCGGCGTGCTTGCGCCAGCCCGCAAACTGACTGATGGCTTGTAAAGCGCCGATTGGAGCCCTTCCGAACCTGGCGAGACGGCTCGATCCGTCGCGAAGATCAGGCGTCGATGAGACTCAAGCCCTTCGAAATCTCATCCGCCGCACGTAAGATCGCCGCTTCGTATCCGCGCGTTTCATCCAGCCGGAACATCGGGACCGACACACTGATCGCGGCAACGGGCGCTTGCGTCCGGTCCCGGATCGCCGCCCCGAAGCAGATGATCCCGCGCTCGTTCTCCTGCTCTTCACGGGCAACCCCCGCAAGGCGCGCCTGTCGCACAATATCCTTCAGGCGGTTCAGATCCGTCACTGTGAAATCCGTGATCGCGGGCGTCTCGATCCGGTCGATCAACGCGTTGGCATCGGCCTCCGGGAGCGCGCTCAGATAGGCCCTGCCCACGCTGGTGGAATGAAACGGAATGCGCGAGCCGATCGTCGACATCATGCGCACGGTCTCACGGCTCTCGATCTTGTCAATGTAGACCATGGCATCGCTGCTCGGCACGGCCAGATGCACGGTCTCGCCTGTCACGTCGCGAAGCCGCTCCAACTCCGGACCGGCGACGCCGCGTATATCGTTCTGAGCCAACGCGGTCCGGGCCAACGCGACCAAACGAACGCCCAAACCGTAGCCACCCTGACTCGTCGGCCGGATCAGTCCTTCAGCCTCGAGCGAGGCAATGATCCGGTACAGCGTCGGCCGCGTCAGGTCGGATCGCGATGCCAACTCGGCGCGGTTCAGCGGGTGCGCGCTCTCGGCAATCATCTGAAGCACCGCGATGCTGCGCGTGAAGCTCTGAGCGCCTTGCACCGACGAATTCATGGATGCCCCAAGGCGGTGGGTGCTTGACAGATCGCTGGATTCAATGGAATGTCCATTTTGTGGATAATAGTCCATAATATGGACAAACACAAGGACAGACTTAATCCAATGACAGGCGCAGACGCTCAAACCGTTCTGGTGACAGGTGCGACCAGCGGCATCGGGCTTTCCATTGCACGCGGCTTCGCCGAATCTGGGCAGAGGGTTCTTGCCGTCGGGCTTGGGCCGCTTCCGGCCAGCGAATCAAACCTGGAGTTCGCCGAACTCGACGTGCAGGACGATGCCGCCGTCAAGGCAACGCTCGCGCCGCTGACGGCGCTCGGCGTCGTCGTGAACGCCGCTGGCATTATCCAGCGCGGCGCCGAGCATGATCCCGCAGTCTTCCAGCGGGTCGTCGATATCAACCTGAATGGCACCATGCGGGTCTGCGCCGCCGCCCGCGCAGCGCTTGCAACCAATCAGGGATCGATCATCAACGTCGCCTCGATGCTCAGCTATTTCGGTGGCGGGCTGGTGCCGGGTTACTCGGCGTCCAAGGGCGGCGTGGTGCAACTCACGAAGTCGCTTGCGATTGCCTATGCGCCGGACGGCATCCGGGTGAACGCCATCGCGCCCGGCTGGATCGCGACGCCGCTGACACAAGGGCTCCAGGACGATCCCGCCCGGTCCCAGGCCATTCTCGGCCGCACACCGATGGGCCGCTGGGGCAAGCCTCGGGATCTGATCGGCCCTGTCCTTTTCCTCGCCAGCCCTGCCGCTGGCTTTGTCACCGGTAGCTGCCTGAACGTCGATGGCGGCTACGCCGTCATGTAACCGAACAAGGATCGCCTCCATGCCTGTCGTCGAACAAGACCTGAACCCGCGCACGCCCTACCAATTGCCGATGCCGCCGGATGCACTGCCCGAGATTGTCGTGCCCGACGCCGTCTCGGCGAACGATGACCGCATGTGGGTGCAGCAGACCGAGCATGTGTTCTTCCGCCCGCTCTGCCTGAACGTCAGCCAGGGATACTGGATGAACCTGCTCAAGGTCACGAAATCCGGCGTTCTGTCCCGGCACCGCCACCCCAACGCCGTGCACGGGTTCGTGCTCAAGGGCCATTGGCACTACCTGGAACACGACTGGGTCGCCGAGGAAGGCGGTTACGTCTACGAACCGCCGGGCGAGACGCACACGCTGGTGGTTCCCGACGATGTCGACGAGATGATCACCTACTTCCAGGTCAACGGCGTGATGTACTATGTCGACCCCTACGGAAAGCATCTGGGCTACGAGGATGTCTTCACCAAGATCGACATGTGCCGCGCCCATTTCGAGAAGGTCGGCCTGGGCGCGGACTATGTGAAGACCTTCATTCGATAGGATGCGACGGCGCGCTCACGGCCTGAAACAGCGCTTGGCGGCAGGCGACACACGCCAAGCGCGATGGCCGGGCTGGCCCGTATCAGGCGATGGCGAACGCCGTCACCCGTCCGGGATCTGCCCGTCCTTGGACAGCGCGATCGCGATGGGACGGGTCGCCTCAAACCGGGCCGCGATCATCGTCAGGCTGACCGTGATCGGAATGGCCATGAACATCCCCGCCGGACCCCACAGCGCGCCCCAGACGACCAGCGTCAGCAGGATCACGAAACTGGACAGGTTCAGCCGATCCCCCATCAGGCGCGGCAGCACGATCTCTCCGGCCACGAACTGAGTCGCGGCCAGGATCGCGATCAGAACGGCCAACTGTGTCGGATCCTCCAGCGTCAGCACGCCGAACACCGCAGGCAGCACGACAGCCGTGATCGACCCGATCGTTGGCACGAAGTTCAGTCCGAATGCCAGGAAGGCCCAGAACCCGGCCCCGTTCACCCCGGTCACACGGCAGGCTATGAACGTCATGATTGCGACGCCCAGGCTGACCAGCGTCATCAGCCAGAGATACAGGCGCACCTCGTTGCCGATGCGACGGATCGAGACCTCCAGCCCCTGACGTCGCGCGGGATCCGGGAACAGCGCGCGCAGCTTCTGATCATAGAACCGCTCGTCGATCAGCAGAAACAGCACATACAGAAACACCAGCGACACATCGCTGATCAGGCCTTGCGCGACGCCCAGCGCCCAGCCGATGACGCGGTCGACTTCGAGCCGATCGAACACGTCCTGCGGTGTCAGGCCCAGATCGACGCCAAGCTGCGCTATGATCGCCTCGAACTTCTCCAGCAGCACGCCTTGGCCGTCCGGCACACCGCTGCCAAGCTCGGCCACGTTGTCGACGATCACGCGGACCGACAGCGAGATCAGCGCGAAAAGCGCGACGATCGCAAACAGCTTAGCCAGCCATCTCGGCAGCATGGCTCCAATCACCGGCGCCCGCCGCAGCGATGCCGAGAACGCGTTGATAAGCAGATAGGCGAAGATCGCAATGGCGATGGGCACCAGATAGGCACTCGCAAGCCACAGGCAGGCCGTGACCAGCACGCCCAGACCCGCGATGTAGAACGTGCGCTGAAGTCGATCCGAAGGCGAAGTCATCCAATCCCCGATGCAGCAGAAGCCGCGCGCAGGCTACAGGATGCTCGTCTCATTGCCACCCGCCAACGGTCGTCGAGGCTTGATCATTGTCTGCAACCGGGGCGCAGGCTAGGCTCAAGCCACCGCACCCGACAACAGACGCCCAAAAGCGGCGCGAGCCGGCTGCGCTTAGGGAGGATCCTTAGATGGTTGAAACAATCACCAAAACGCTGAACGATGTCGAAATTGGCAAGGTGGCGAGCCTGGCCGAGAAGATCAGCCAAGAGCCGCACGTCGCCGACACGACCTGGAAGGCCGAGGTGAAATGGAATGGCGGCTTCCGGTCCGAAGCCACGGTCCGCGATTTTGCTCCCGCGAAATCCGACGAACCCGAGCAACTCGGCGGCACCAACACCGGCCCCAATCCGGTCGAGCAGGTGCTCGGCGCGCTCGGCAACTGCCTTGCGGTCGGCTACGCCGCGAACGCGACCGCCGCCGGGATCACCATCAACGACATGACCATCGAGGTCGCCGGGGATCTGGATCTCCACACCTTTCTGGGTCTGAAGGACGGGAATGCCGGGTTTGGCGACATCAAGGTCAGCGTCAAACTGGACAGCGACGCCGAGCCCGAGGCGTTGCAGGCCCTGCACGACAAGGTCACCAGCACGTCGCCCGTCGGCCACACGCTCAGCCGGGCGGTGCCAGTCGCGATTGAACTGGCTTAACGCGCGGGGCCGCGCAGGCTGAACTTCGCCCGGTAGTCGGTCGGCGAGACGCCTTTGCACCGCTGGAATGCCCGCCGCATCTGTTCGGCGTTCGCGAAACCGGCATGGTCCTGCACATGGGCCAGCGCGGCATCGGCGAAGTGCAGCAAGTCACAGGCGTGCTCGACACGCAGAGATTCCACAAAGCGCGCCGGGCTGGTTCCCAATTCCGACACGAAGACCCGCGCGAAGTTTCGTTCGCTCATCCCGGATCGTGCCGCCATCGCCGAAACTGACAGATCCTGTCTTGGATTGGCAGCCATGTCGGAAATCAGATCGGCAAACCGGGTGCGCGCGCCAGTGTGCTGGGTCGCCAGCGCGCTGCTGAATTGCCGCTGTCCTCCCCCGCGTCTGACATGCAGGACAAGGGACTTCGCCAGCCTCAGCGCTTCGCTTGGCCCCAGGTCCTGTTCGACCATGGCCAGTGCCATATCAATGCCTGCGGTGACGCCCGCGGACGTCCAGATGCCATGGTCTTCGATGAAGATCGCGTCGTCTTCGACTGAAATCTCTGGATAGCATTCAGTCAGCTTCCTGCTGCCGTCCCAATGCGTCGTGGCGCGCAAGCCCGTCAGGTGACCGCCCGCCGCCAGGATGAAAGCACCCAGACAGATCGACCCCAACCGCCTGGAAGATCTGGCTGCGTGGTCGACGAAGTCGAGAAGCCGGACCGATCGGGCGGCCTCGAGCGCGCTGTTCCCGCCAGAGATCAACACGGTATCCCATCGGGCGTCAGGTACGTCGTGAAACGAAACGGTTCCAACGGTGCAGATCGTGTCCGTCTCGATCGGTCCACCGAACTCCGAGACAAGATCGACATCGTAGGCGCGGCGTCCGTCTGCGCACTTTGCATCGCTGAAGACCTGCATCGGCCCCGCCATGTCGAGCAACTTGGTCCCCGGAAACACGATCAGCGCGACCGGGATCGGGTGCTCAGCAGGTTTGGCGGAAATCGAGGGCATATTGGCATTCCTGCCATAACAGCTCCTGACCTATCAAGCCTCTCGGCTGAACAGGAGGATGGCTATGTTGAAATTGCACCCAAATTGCAGACTCTGCGACCACGATCTACCACCGGACAGCGCCGATGCGCGGATCTGCAGTTACGAGTGCACCTATTGCCGTGCCTGCGTCGAACAGGTGTTGCACAACGTTTGCCCGACCTGCGGCGGCGGGTTCGTTGAACGCCCGATCCGCCCACGCAAATCCTGGCGGCCCGGGCGGGAAGTCGGGTTGGGGCACCATCCCGCCAGCACCGAGCGCAAGTCGCTGTCTTTCACGCGCGAGGACATCCAGCGTCATGTCGAGCGGCTCAAGGACATCCCGCCGGATCAGCGCTGAGACCGCGTGGCGTGTCCAGGCGGCAGGCGCCCACTGCTGCTGGCATCACGATCAATGACATGACGATCGAGGTCGCCGGGGATCTGGATCTCCACACCTTTCTGGGTCTGAAGGACGGCAATGCCGGGTTTGGCGACATCAAGGTCAGCGTCAAACTGGACAGCGACGCCGGTCCCGAAGCCCTGCAAGCCCTGCACGACAAGGTGACCAGCACGTCGCTGGTCGGACATACGCTCAGCCGGGCGGTGCCGGTCGCTATCGAAATGACTTAAGACAATCGGAACAAACCGATGCGCGCCGCTGCGGAACGGATGCCCCGCAGCAGTGCTGGCTTCAAGTTTCGCCGTCTCAGGCAGCCAGTAGCCCGGTCGCGACAAGGGCGTCGTACGTCTCGGGGTATGTGAACTTCTGGGTGTCGTTGAAGTCGTTCGCACCGATCTCCTGACCCATCTTGAGCCGGTGGGCCAGCATCGGAAGGACCTTGGCGAGCGCCTCAGCGTGCTGATTGTTCACAAAGAAGCCGTGGTCAAGCCAGTCATTGTAGCGTCCAGCAACTTCGGCCCGCCGCTTGCTGGTCTTCACGTTGCCCTTCTTGTCGAAGAACGCGAAGTCATCCTTTGCCTTCACGCCTCTCCCCGGGTTTCGCGCGATTGCGTAAGCTTCGATGGTCTGCCGCGTCGACATCACGTAGTTGGCTGAAAACTGGCTTCCGTGATCGCTCAGGAACTCCTGTGCCATCGAGATCCCGATCTTGCCCATGTTCGAGCCCTTGTTTTCGAGGTTGTACTTGGTGCCGCTGTTATGACCGCCTGGCATCACGACGATCTCGTAGTTTGGTGTCTTGTTTTGCGTCGGCAGCGTCGACTGGAATCCCCAGTCCTTCGAGACGACACCAGCAGTCGTCCCGGCCATGTTCGCCGCGACGGTCGCCTTGAAGTTCTGAACCACAGGCGGCAGCTTGTGAATGTCGACCGGGAAGCTGTATTTCCGGAAACCGGCGTCGAAATGATAGGTCTGATTGTATTCGTTGGCGCCGCCCGACCCCTTGACCGGATCGAACACGAACATGTTCACGACCAGATTCGGGATCCGCGGCTTCAATACGGCGTCGATGAAGTATGCGGCGACAACGGCATTCACCGAACCGCGGCTGAACCCGCAAAGATTGATCGTCTTCACCGGCTTCTTCATAAGAGCTGCCGGGGATCCGCAATGATACCAGAGCCACTCGAAGGACTTCTTGATCATCATGTTGGCGCCCTTTCCGGTCGCCTGGCTTCCAACGTTGCTCTTGACCTCGACGTCCTTGTCCGGACCGGCATGGACCTTGTTGCCCTTGGCGTTGCGATAGAACGTGCCGTTGCCGTTCATCTCGTAAACCAAGGTGTTCGAGTTGTGTCCGCCCGGACCGTCGTAACCAATGTGCCGGTTGCGGGCGACCTTGCAAAGTTGCGGAACTGCGTGCTTGTGGGCTTTGTAGGCGGTCAGATTGTTGCCGCTGCCACAGAAATAGATCGTGAGAGTCGTATCAGGATTGGCCATCTATCTTTTCCAATTTGACATTTAACGTGAACGTCAATTGGGAGATTGTCATGAAAGTGTCAACACGTCGGTGCCGGCAAAGTTAACGTTCTTTGTGATGACGTTGCGTCAGCCCTGAGAATCGGCAGTCGAGCGTCTGTTCAGCCTGAGTTCCAACGGTTCAGCCCGTTTCGGGCTTAGACGATCCGCACCGGCTGGCGCTTTCGCCCCCACGTCCCCGGCGGCCCGTCAAACACTCCTGGAAACGGCGTGTTGCAGATCGTGCAATGCCCTTGGTCCGTCAAACGCCAGTCCGAAAGCTGGTGCCAATCGCGCCCGATCACCTTCGCCCCGCAGCCCGAGCAGTACGACGATTGCGCCTCGGCGTGATGGACATTGCCGATATAGACGTGGTTCAGGCCGACCTCGCGTGCGACCGACCGTGCCCTCAGCAATGTCTCGGCAGGCGTCCGCGTCTTGTCCAGCATCCGGTAGTCCGGGTGGAACGCCGTGAAATGAACCGGCACGTCCGGGGTGAGCCGCGACCCGACCCACTCGGACAGCTCCCGGATCTCGGCGGCGCCGTCGTTCTCGTCCGGGATCAGCAGCGTCGTGATCTCGACCCACACATCGGTCCGGTGCACCAGGTATTCCAGCGTCTCCAGAACCGGGGTCAGATGTGCGCCGGTCAGCTTGTGATAGAACCGCTCGGTAAACGCCTTCAGATCAACGTTCGCCGCGTCCATGTGCTCGAAGAACTCGGCCCGCGGTTCATCGCAGATATACCCCGCCGTCACGGCGACCGACTTCACGCCCCGCGCGCGGCAGGCCTTGGCCGTATCGACCGCGTACTCCAGAAAGATCACCGGATCGTTGTAGGTATAGGCGACCGACCGCGCGCCCGCGTTGACCGCCGCATTGGCCAGCGCATCAGGCGATGCCTGCGCCATCAGCTTGTCCATTTCGCGGCTCTTGGACATGTCGTGGTTCTGACAGAACTTGCAGGTCAGGTTGCAGCCCGCCGTCCCGAAGGACAGCACCGGTGTGCCCGGCAGAAAATGGTTCAGCGGCTTCTTCTCGATCGGATCGATGCAGAACCCCGAGGACCGGCCATAGGAGGTCAGGACGATCTCGTCGTCCTGCCGCGCGCGCACGAAACACAGGCCCCGTTGCCCCTCGCGCAGGCGGCAGAAGCGCGGACAGACCTGGCACTCGATCCGGCCATCGTCCAGCGCCTGCCAGTAGCGCCCGGGCACGGTTCCCAAGATCTGGTCCATATGGAAGCCTCCTGGCGGCAACCTCGTGTTTGCAACTCGCATCATAGCAGCACATGATTGCGGTCGCACAAACAGAAGCCACGAAGCGAGGCGAGATGTCCGTTCACCAGCCGGTCGTCGCCGGCAGTTTCTATCCCGCTGATCCCTCTGTTCTCGGGCAGGCCGTGCAGGCGTTGATGGACAAGGCGCCTCAACTCGACGTGCCACCGGCCAAGGCGGTTGTGCTGCCGCATGCGGGCTATCGGTTCTCGGGCGCCGTCGCGGCGGCGGGTGTCTCGGTGATCGGGCGCAAGATACAGCGCGTCGTCGTGCTGGGCCCGTCGCACCGTCATGCCTTCAAGGGCGTGGCCCTGCCCGACGCTCAGGCACTGGCAACACCGATGGGCGAGGTGCCGGTCGAAGCATCCTCGGTTGCTCAGTTGTTGCAGCACCCGGACGTGAACGTGGTGCCAGAGGCCTTCGCGCAAGAACACGCGATCGAGGTCGAATTGCCGTTCCTGCAGCACCGCTTGTCTGGCTTCACACTGGTTCCGCTGGTCGTCGGAGACATCGCGACGGACCGGCTGGCCGAGATCCTGACCGAGGTTTGGGGCGGTGGCGAGACACTGATCGTCATCTCAACCGACCTGACGCACTTTCTGACAGGCGACGAGGCATCGCGCATCGACCTATCAACGGCTCAGGCGGTCGAGAAACTGGACGGATCCGGCATCGGCGCACAACAGGCATGTGGGCACCGGCCCCTGGCGGCCTTCCTCAAGGTGGCGGGCGCGAAGGGGATGCGGCTGACCCGGCTGGCGCTGACCCATTCGGGACAGATCACCGGCGACACGGATCGCGTGGTCGGTTACGGCGCCTGGATGGCACATGATGCGTTGATAGCTCGGCTGGCACCGCCGCACCGGGCCGAGGCGTTGTCCATCGCCGCCAAGGCCTTGATCAGCCGCGCCCGCAACGGCAAAGCCCCGGTGATCAATCTCGACAGCTTCCCGGTGCCATTGCGCTCGGTCGCGCCCGCCTTCGTGACCCTGACGCTCGACGACCGGCTGCGCGGGTGCATCGGATCGCTGACCGCACACCAGCCACTCGCGCAGGACATCCTGACCAACGCAGTCAAGGCCGGGTTCGAGGACCCGCGCTTTAAACCGGTCACCGAAGACGAGGTGCGCGCAGCCGAGATCGAGGTCGCCGTGCTGTCGCATCCGGCTCCGATGGCGTTCACCTCGCAGGACGACCTGTTTTCACAACTCGTGCCCGGTCGCGACGGGTTGATCCTGCAATCCGGCCGCAACAGGGGGACCTTCCTGCCAAAGGTCTGGGAATCGCTCGAGACGCCCGAAACGTTCTTCTGTGGGCTGAAGGTCAAGGCCGGGTTGCCACGCGATCACTGGTCACCGGATGTGCGTGTGCTCAGATATGTCACCGAGGCGTTCAAGGGTCGGATTGGCGCCTCGGCATGATCTGACGGGTGTCGCGCCGACGCCGGAGCGCAGTCAGGCGCGACGTATCGCCGAACCCGCAGATATCCGCTTAACGGACAATTACGTGAAGAAAGTCACGCGCCAGTTCATGGGAATTCAGCGGTCGATATCGACATCCCCGGATGCTCCGAAGTGATCAATTCGCACACCTGACCGTATTGGCCTCAGGCCGAACACCTTGCTCCGCCAAGAACGCAGAATTTGGCGCAATGCGGATGGTTCAGCGCCACCGGGCGCGCCGCCTCGGCCAGTGTCTCGCCCAGCTCGAACTGCCGGTCATAGGCCAGCAGGGTGCAGGCCAGCACCGTCGGGCCGGCAGCGCCCTTGCGATGCACCACCATGCGCGCGTTCGAGCACATCACAGAGTCCGGCGACTTCCCCAGAATACCCCAGCAGGCCGTCGTGATCTCGGGCACCTCGGCGGTTTCGTCCATCTCCGGGAAGATCACCATCGCCGCGGGGTCGTTCGTGTCGATGTCGAAGCCCTCGCCGCCGAACAGTGCGGCAAACCCTGCGCGGGCCGTGTCCTCGTCCTCGTCCCACAGTGACCGGCCAGCAGCACTCATGCGGATACCGGCATCGCGCAGCCAGCGCATCCCCTGCAACGTAACCTTGAAGGTTCCCGCGCCGCGCTGCGCGTCGTGCTTGTCGGCGCTGTAGTGATCGATCGAAACGCGCAGCGTCAGCCGGTCGCCGAAATCATTTACCAGGGATTTCAGCTCCTTACGCACGGATGGCCGCATCATCGGGCGCATTGCGTTGGTCAGGATCAACACGTCGAACCCGCGTTCCAGCGCAACCCGGGCCATCGCGCCCATCTCTGGGTTCATGAACGGTTCGCCACCGGTGAAGCCGATCTCGCGCGTGCCCAGACCGGTGTCCCGGATCTCGTCCAGATACCGCACCACCTCGGCCTCGGTCAGGTAGACCAGATCATCATTGGTCGGGCTCGACAGGATATAACAATTTGCGCATTCGATATTGCAGAGCGTGCCGGTGTTGAACCACAGCGTCTCGAGCGACCTCAGCGCGACCTTGGCGCGCGCGTCGCCGGTGGCCGTAACCTCCGGATCCGAAAATTTTGCAACAGTTTTCCCGGCGGCCAAGCCGTTGTGATCGTTCATGGAAGGTCCCTGCAACACGTGCGCCACCGTTGCACGTGGCACGCCCAGACTGTCAATCCAGATAGGCGGACCTGAAGAAAAAGTGACCGCCCCGAGGGGCGGCCTTAAGGTGTCCCAACGTGTGGGAGGGGTAAACCTATTCGGCGGCAATCCGAACGGCTGCGGCTGGCTGGCCATAGGCGCGAACCGCCGCGCCGACGCCTGCGCCGGGCTCGAACGGGATGCCGACGTCGTACATCGCAAGCTCGACGCCACCCAGCGCCTGCATCACCATGACCTCGTTTAGATAGCCCAGGTGACCGATGCGGAAGACCTTGCCCGCGACCTTGGTCAGCCCGGCACCCAGGGAAAGATTGTACTTGTGATAGGCAGTCTTGATCACGTCGTTGGCGTCAAAGCCTTCCGGCACAAGGATCGCTGTGACAGTGTCCGAGTGCCACTGCGGTGCCTGAGCACAGTTTTGCAGACCCCAGGCGTCAACCGCGGCGCGCACGCCCGATGCCAGGCGGTTATGACGCGCGAAGACGTTGTCCAGGCCTTCCTCCAGCAACATGTCCAGCGAGGCGCGCAGACCGCGCAGCAACGTGGTCGCCGGCGTGTACGGGAAGTAGCCCTGCGCGTTGGTCTTCACCATGTCATCATAGTCGAAGAAGCAGACCGGCATCGTCGAGGTTTTCTTCGCTTCCATGGCTTTCTGGCTGACGCCGACAATGGCAAGACCCGTCGGCAGCATGAAGCCCTTCTGCGAGCCGGAGACGGCGACGTCGACGCCCCAGTCGTCCATCCGGAATTCGAGCGAGCCGATCGACGACACACCGTCGACGAACAGCATCGCCGGGTGGCCGAGATCGTCCAGAATGTCGCGCACGCCCTTGACGTCCGAGGTCACGCCCGTCGCTGTCTCGTTGTGCGTAACCAGCACGGCCTTGATCTTATGCGTCTTGTCGGCTTCCAGCTTGGCCCGGTAGTCCGCCAGCGGCACGCCCTGGCCCCAGGGAACCTGGATCGCTTCGACCTCAAGGCCGAAGCGTTCGCACATGTCGACCCACAGGTGCGAGAACTGGCCAAAAACCGATGCCAGCACCGTGTCGCCCGGCGACAGCGTGTTCGCGACCGCCGACTCCCAGCCGCCCGTACCGGAGCCCGGGAAGATGAACACATGGCCGGTTTCGGTCATGAAGACCTTCTTCAGATCCTCGAAAATCGGCAGCGTGAACTCCGGGAAGTCCGGTGCGCGGTGGTCTTCGAGTGCGACATCCATCGCCTGGCGGATCTTGAAGGGCATGTTCGTCGGGCCGGGTACTGCAAGGCCATTGAAGCCAGTCATGGGTAAGTCCTCTGGTTGGTTATCGTTGTCGAAGAGACGGCGTTCAGGCCGCGCGGGTCGAATTCTGTGCGAGCTTTTCGTTGACGATCTTGACCGTGCGATCGACTTCGAGATGCGGTCGGTCCGCGGCACGGCCGATCAACTGGATCAGCCGGTCAACACGTTCGATCAGCGGCGCGCCGGCCGAGATGGCACGGGCTGCCGACGATGGCTTGAGCAAGCTCTCGGCCGCCTTCGCATATTTTTCGAACGGCACCTGATCGGCTGGGTCGGCGCCCAGGTGGCGTGCCAGATCGTCGACATAGGAGTAGATCGAGCGCGACAGTTCCAGATCCGTGTGCACGGCGTCCCGGATCGGGCGGTTCTCACCAGCCTGAACGCAGCGGTAGTTGCCGGTCATCAGCATCGACCACTTCGCGAGCGGCACGAACAGCGAGTCGTGCACGCGCAGTTTCACCGGAACGTCTTTTCCGTCGAGTTCGACGGCGGCGATGTCATCGGCCAGCGTGTTCAGGATTTGGTTGTGAGCCGCGTCCGCAAAGGGCGCAGACTTGAAGTTGGTTGGCAGGCCGACGTGCAAGACGTTCGCGCCTTCTTCCGGTGGACGGAATGCCTGAGGGTCCGGGCTGCAGAGCGTGACGACGCCGGGCTCGAACCGGTCCCAGACGCGCGGGCGGGCGAACGCCATGTCCAGATCCATATCGGCGAGGGCCGGAATACGCTTCAGGTAGGGAAGCGGCGGCATGTTCATGATCGACAGGCACGGCACGCGCGCCTCGGCGATCTTGACCATCAGCGTCCAGATCTCGTGCACACCGTATTGCGGTTCCTGCATCGCCAGACCGACCATATCGTACTCGGTCGGGTCGACATTGTCGGGCGTCTTTGCATCAATCTTGCCCGGCAGGTCGTTGGAGAAAATGCTGCGGTGGGCGTCCTCGCCCTTGAGCTTGATGCGCACCTCGGTGCCTTCGGCGTTGATCAGCGCTGCCGTGCGGTGGCGGCAGACCAGCGTCACGTCGTGGCCGGCCATGGCCATCTTTGTGCCGAGCAGCGAGCCGTAGGAAGCGCCGAGGATCAGGATCTTGTATGGCATGGCGATTGTCCGCGTCTGGTGAGTCGTTCCCGAGTGCATGCTCAGGTAGGTCTCCATAGCTTATCAGACAGATTGTTGCTCGATCTTTCAGGTTTCTGTGTTAGTTGTTTACATTACAGATCGTAAGATTTGTAAGAATGTAAGGAAACTGTATGTCGAAGACTTTTGTCGGCCCGCGGTTGCGCCAGCTCAGGCGCGAACACAACCAGACCCAGGCGCAGATGGCCCGGGCGCTGGGGATCAGTGCACCCTATGTGGCGCTGCTCGAGAACAACCAGCGGTCCCTGTCCGTCCAGATCCTGATGGCGCTGTCCGACACGTACGGAGTCGACTGGAAGGACTTGATCCGGGACGAGACGTCGACGCGGCTGTCGGATCTGCGCAATGCCGTGCAGGACCCGGTCCTGGGTGGCGAGCCGCCGGATCTGCAGGAACTGCGCGCTGCCTTGGACCATGCGCCGAAGCTCACCGAGATGTTCCTGGGGCTTTATCAATCACACAGAACCACGCTGGACAAGCTGTTGCGGACGGGCGAGGGCAAGCTTTCGGGCGCGTTGCTGGAAGCCTCGCCCGAGACGCTGATCCACGACTTCTTTCGCGATCGCTCGAACTACTTCCCCGAACTGGAGCACGCGGCCGAGCGTATCAGGGCCGCAGATCCGTGCGACCCGCATGACACTTATGCAGTTCTTAAGAGCCGTCTGAAACGCACGCATGGCATCGACGTCGAAACAGCGACGGTCGAGACGCTGAACCAGGGTTTGCGGCTCTATGACCGGGACGCCGCGAAGATCCACCTGTCCGAGGCGCTCGATCACCGCAACCGGATCTTCCAGCTCGCCCATGTGTTGTGTCTTGTCGAGCTTCAGGACGTGCTCGATCGCCTGACCGACGGCGCGGACTTGCCCGAGAACGGCTTGGCGCGGTGCCATGTGGAG
Organism: Pseudomonadota bacterium; assembly: GCA_038534135.1. Classification (GTDB taxonomy): domain Bacteria; phylum Pseudomonadota; class Alphaproteobacteria; order Rhodobacterales; family Rhodobacteraceae; genus Thermohalobaculum. The sequence goes on from JBCAXJ010000003.1 coordinate 52,245, forward strand.
CTCGCGAACTACTTCGCCGCCGCCTATCTGATGCCGTACGAGCCGTTCCACGCGACCGCAGAGCGTACGCATTACGACATCGACCGGTTAGCCGCCGCTTTCATGGTCTCGTTCGAGCAGGTCGGCCACCGGCTGACGACCCTGCAGCGCGACGGCCTGCACGGCGTGCCGTTCTTCTTCCTGCGCGTCGACAAAGCCGGAAACGTCACAAAGCGGTTCAACGCGACCTCGTTCAACCTGGCCGAATACGGCGGGGCGTGCCCGGTCTGGAACATCCACACGGCGTTCCGGACGCCGGGCGTGATCGTGCCTCAGTTCGTAGAGTTGCCCGATGGCGAGCGGTTCTTCACGATCTCGCGCACCACCGAACGCCCGGTGTTCAGCCGCGACACTCAGGATCGCAGGCTTGCCATCGCGATGGGGTGCGAACTGCGTCACGCCGAGCGGATCGGCTATGCCTCGAGCTTCAACACGGATGACGCGGCGGTGTTCAGCCCGATCGGGATCAACTGCCACCTGTGCCCGAGAACGGCGTGTTCCCAGCGCGCGCACCAGCCGCTGTTCCTGGATCTGGCGATCGACCCTGACCGGCGCGGCAACACGCGGTACGAGAGCTAGGACCGAACGTTCGCACCTGGGGCGCGTTCCATTCCTCTGGTGACGGTAGTCGCTAGCGAATTGTGGAGGTCGTCTTGGCAGACTGCGTCGCGCATCCGCAGTGCGTATTTTCAAACCGATCAGAGTCTTCAATCATGTGTTTTCCGGAAGACTGCCTCGCGAGCATCGCACAATCACCGATGTCGACCGCAGGGCCTCAGCTCCCAAACAATCAGAAGACTCTGCAACTCTAGAAAGTCTTCGGCTCTCACTTTCGCAACCTGTGATGGCTGTTACTTCTGAGCATTAGAGAGGCGCATAGATTCACCGTGCAAAACAGACACGAAAGAGTTTTCTATGCGAATCAAGATCTTCACTACCCTTGCAGCTTTGTTGCTGACCGCCTGTGCGAGCGATAGCGGGCCGTCAGCGCCCGCTGCGGATTCTGCGTCTGTCTCAGACCCTCCAATCCTTGACCAGACTGACCGCTTTCCCGACTTGGCCACTCTGACGCGCACCAGCGTGACGGTCGACCTGAATCAGCTTCTGCATTTCAACATGCCGGCAGAGACTGGTTACGTCTACACGATCCGGTTCGACGCGATCATGGGGTTCCCGGGCTCGACTCGGGTCGGATACAAGAAGCACCGCGACGAGGTGACCTGGACCATCGGCCTGCCTGCGATCGACGGAAAACCTTTCACCAGTTTGCCGGACTCGATGGGGAAGGTTGTTTTCCCGGACCTGGTCCGCTTCAGTCGACTGGGCGGCGAGCCGCTGCACATTTTTGGAACCGTTAGTCTGGCCTTCGCGGGGAATGCCTGTGTCCGAGAGGTCATCGAGGGTTTCCTCGATCGCCGTTTGCCGGATATCCGCCGGTTCGTCCGCAATGCCATCGAACGTCAGACCCTCGTCAGTTATTCTGACTTCGAAACCAACGTTCAACCGCATGTAGACCGACTCCTGGCCGCGTTGGAAAAACAGGACGTCGATCTTGGCTCGGTCGTTGGATGTGGTGGCGTTGCGCTTGGCAAGAAGCTGGATCAGGTTGTCGGTACCGGCGTCTTGCTCGGGTTTGCCGTCAACCCGGCCCGGGAATCCAGTGCTCCTGGGCTGGAGAATCCCGTCACACGAACGATCGGTCAGCCCAACGTGATCTTCCGCCTGGCTATTCCGGGAACGCCGCGCAAGGCCGGGCCCATCGACTTCGGCAATTTGATCTCCGGCACCTACGCAATCCGGTAGATCCACAAATTTGTATACGTTCTCGGCGGCCGGAAAATATTCGTTTCAAGCTCTCACAATTTTCTCAAGTTTCGTTTGTTGTGACCGGCCGCCATTCTGCCAACTTCTTCAGGACCGAAGGTTTGAACTGATGAATTTGGAAAGGAAGAACGATGCCATGCAAACAGGGCGGTACGTGTGTTTCGGACAAGGACTTGCCGGGCTACTGCACGAAGTGCGGAAGTCCCATGAAAGGTTCGACCGAGATTCCGAAGACCATTCAGACGGTCGAGGCGGTTCCAAATGGATGCAAGGTGCTCAATGTCCACGGCCACGGAATGCGGTCGGGCGCGGCCGCTCCCCGCAAAATTCTTCCTGCGAACGTGCAGGTCGCCTTCTGGGTGAACGACGGCGGATACCTTGCCGATCTCATGAACAACTATGACGGTAATGGCAATCCGACGGACAAGGCTGTCGAGTTGGAGACCGTCTCGGTGCTGCCCTACACCTGCTTCAAGCTGGCAGAGAACGACCCCAAGCCCGCGACCGGCGCCGCAGTCCTGACGAACCTTGTCGCGGCGGTCCGCCGGGCGGTGACCAACAATCGCGCGACATGGCTGGTGAATACGGGGCGTCTCGGCGCGAACGGTCCAGGCGTGATCTCGCTCTCATCTATCTGCAGCACCATCGGCCAGGTTCAAGGCGCGAGACAACATCAATGGCGGGTCAACTGGCTGTGCTGCCGCGAGATCGTGTGAAGATCCGGCCGCGGGCTTCAGACGTCGTCGGACTGGCGAAGATCTACTTCGCCAAGATTAGAACGTTCGGCCAGCGATCGTCGGCCTGGGCGATGAACTGGTTGTGCTGCCCCAGCCACTCCCTGTGAACCTTCATGTTCAGGTTCAGGTACAGCTTGTCGTCGAAGATGCGAAAGATCTTCGGGTTGATCGGCCGGGTCGAGCCCTTTGCGATCGCCCAGGCACAATACCCGCCATATTGCGGCGCCCAGCGCTCCGGTTCGGCTATGAACTTGTCGCGGTTCTCGGCCGAGGCGAAGAACCATACGGCGTCCTTCCACTCATAGGCAAAGCTGTCCTGCCCTTTCACGGGCTTGCGTTCCATGTGGTAGGCGACGGTGTCATATCCCTTGAGTGCAACACCCCGGAAGTCCTTGTAGATCTCGGGGCTCCGCAACTCGGCGGCAGCGACGGCTGGGACGAGGAGGAGGGTCAGGGCGACGACAAGGCTGCGGATCATGGCAAACTCCCGTGTTTCACGTCACGGTTCTAACGCATCACAGGGGCGTGATAAATGCTGCAATCAACCGAAAGGGCCAGTTGTGATCAGACCTTGTCCCAGCCGAGCGCCTTGCGGACAGCCCAAATGTAAGCCCGGTTCGGCAACAATCCGATCAGGCGCAAGATCGCCGCGAACTGCCAGGGGAAGCGGATCTCGAAGCCGGGCTTCGCAAGGCCGTCGACGATCCGCTGTGCCGCGTCATCCGGCTGTAACAGCATCGGCATCTCGAATTCGTTGACCGATGTCGCCTCGGTCTCGACAAAGCCGGGATTGATCACCGAAATTCGCACGCCCAGATCGACCAGATCCATCGCCAGCGCCTCGGCCATCGCGATCAGACCCGCCTTGGTCGGCGAGTAGGCGACAGCATTCGGCAGCCCGCGATAGCCCGCGACCGAAGCGACCAGCGCGATGTGGCCGTCCTTGCGCTCGATCATGTGTTGCAGGATCGGCTCCAGACCGTTGGCAACGCCCGTCAGGTTCACATCGAAAGTCTGCGCAGCATCGACCGCAGAGAACGTCTGCGCCCGCATGGGTTTGTAGATCCCGGCATTCAGAATGGTCAGCGCGAGCGGCCCATCCGACGTGATCCGCGCCACCGCCGCCCGCATGTCGTCAAGGCTGGTCACATCGCCTGGGACCGCAATGATGCCGTTCTGCTCAGATGCAAGCTGCTCCAACGGTTCCGCACGCCGGGCGGTTGCGTAGACCGTCCATCCGCGCTGCGCCAGCTTGATCGCCACCGCACGGCCAATCCCCGCAGATGCGCCTGTAACCCAGGCCGCGCCATCTGCCGGCTGCATCACCTTTTGAAAGATGCTCACGCGCTGGACCAGAGCTCTCCGATCCGGCCAGAGCCGGAAGCGATCTCGTAGCGTGCCGGTTCCCCGCCCGCGTCGAACTCGCACGCGATCCACTCGCCCGCGTCGTCGTAACCCAGGTTGGTGTCCAATTCGCCGCGCACGCTCCACCATCTCGGCCGGGAATCCTGGTTGATCGACAACTCGAGCGGTGCGCCGCTTTGTGTCGACAGCCATGGTCGGCGTTCCAGGAACGGTGCCGCATAATAGCTGGTCGTGACGGCATCGAGTGCGGCCTCGCCGCTGAAGCGACTGCCCTCGACCGACAAGACATCTTCCCGCGCATTGATGATGCAGCGGTCCTCGGTGCCGTCATCGTTGACGCGGCTGTCGACCGAGACGATCCGGCCTTCGCGCCAGACTTCGCGATTGTCCAATTCGTAGCGGTATGCCGTGATGCCCAAGATCTTGACAGCGATCCGGATTGTGATCGCGATCTCGAAACCGTTCGCGCCGACAGCGGCATCCAGCCGATGCGACCCGATGTCATCGCCATCCCGAATGATCCGAAACTCCCGGTCGGCCGTTGCCGAAGCAATAGCCGGCGCAGCGAGCGTCGCTGCAACGCCCGTGAGAAAGACACGCCGATTAGGCATGGTTCATTCGCCTATGTAGTTGAGAATCCGTGAGAAGCGTCCGGTGAACTGCAAGTCGCCCTGCTGGACAACTAGGCAATAGCACGTCTCTGTGCCAGTCGCGCTTGGCCGGTGATCGTCATCCTCGGCATTCACCGCAACATCGCCGGCCCGGTACGTGACACCGCTGTCCTCGAGCTCGCCGTGCATCACCAGTGTCAACTCTGTGCCATGGTGAGTGTGCTGCGGAACCGAGGCGCCCGGACGTGCTCGGAGCAGCCGAACCTTGTGCTCGGCCCCGAGGTCCAGATCAAACACCGCGATGCCCGGCAGACGCCGCTTCCATGGTATTTCGTCAAACCTGTAGCCGATCCGGTCCATCACGGGTTTCGGTATCGGACACACGTTAGTCTGCGCGACATCAATTTGGCGAAGACCGGCAGCATCGATTTGCCCGGCACTGCCATCCTGATCGATCAGAGACATCACCGCGTCGAAAGCGTCATCACTCACGTCTTCCGATGGCTCTTCAGCAAACATCGCACCAGCCATGCCCTCATACGTACCCAGCCGATCACGGCCTTCGGGCGACTGCGTGAGGTGCGCAGCGACCAGAAGCTCGATATCGGGCGAGCTTGTTCCGCAGGCGAAATCCACCAGGATCTCGTCGGGAGGCAAATGGGTTGGCATCGCTCGTCGTCTCTCCACACAGTGTTATGGGGTTTTGTACGTTGGTTCCCGCAGTTTGGATCACTCCGGCGCATAATATACGCCGATGTTCGGCACAGGAAATGCCGCCAGCGCGGGAACGTGTTCACTCTGCGGAAAAGTGGCGCTGGTGCAGAAAGATGTCGCACCGGGCGGCCACCGGCGCTAAACGGCCTGCGATTAAGTCTTTCGGAGCCGCCAACGCCATGAAACCCATGTTCTTTTTCGGCTCGCTGCGGGATCACGAACTGCTCGAGGTCGTGCTCGGGCGCGCCGTGGCGCCCAAGGATCTTGTCGCGGCAAGCGCGGCGGATCGCGCAGCACTGACCGTCCATGGCGAGGATTATCCCTTTCTGGCCGAGCGCCCACATTCCCGCGCCGAAGGCGTTGTCGTGCAAAACCTCGGGGACGAGGACCTGCGGCGGCTGATCTATTTCGAGGAGGCCGAATACGGCCTTGACCCGATCACCGTCGAGACCCCCGCGGGTCCAGTCAGCGCGCTGTATTTCGGCTCGCGCGAGAAGCTGGCCGGTCACGATCGGCCATGGGATTTCGCGCTCTGGCAGCGCGAAGCACGGGCCGTTGCGATCGAAGCGGCGCGCGAACTGATGGCGCATATCGACATCACACCGGTCGAGCGGATGGACGACATCTGGGATGGCATCAAGATCCGCGCGGTGATGCGGGCGCGGGCACGCGCGGAAACTCCGGTCACCGGAACGCTGCGGCAGTCACGCGGTGCGGACGACGTCCAGTCGTTGGGCGTCGGGCGGCCCTATACCCGCTACTTCGCGTTGGAAGAGCATCGCTTGCGCCACCGGCGCTTTGATGGTGATTGGTCGGACGAGATCCTGCGCACCGTTATCACGTCTGGTGACGCCGTCACCGTGGTTCCTTACGATCCTAAGCGGGACGAGGTTTTGCTGATCGAGCAGTTTCGCGCACCGATGTATGCCCGCGGCGACGCCTGTCCCTGGGCGATCGAGGCGATTGCCGGGCGGATCGACAAGGAACTCGATGCCGAGAGCGCCGCGCGCCGGGAAGCCGAGGAAGAAGCCGGGCTCACGCTGGGCCGCATGGAGCAGATCGCCGCCTACTACGCGACGCCGGGCTTTGCCGCCGAACATCTGACCGCGTTCGCGGCAGAAGCGGATCTGTCCGACAAGGGCGGGCTGTTCGGGCTCGCAGGCGAGGACGAGGACATTCGCGCCTTCACCACGGCCCTGGACGATGCCCTGCAGGCCACGTCGACGGGCGAGATCAACAACGGCCCGGCCATCCTCAGTCTGCTTTGGCTTGCGCAGAACCGTGATCGATTGCGCACAGTCTGGGCTTAGCCGCGCCCACCGGGTTGCGGTGAGCGGACCGGCGATCTACTTGGGCCGGACAACATTTCACTTCGTGGGAGCGGGGATCATGCGCATCTACAAAGATCTGCCCGAAGCCGTCGGAAACACACCGCTGATCCGACTTCGCAAAGCCTCGGAACTGACGGGCTGCGAAATCCTGGGCAAGGCCGAGTTCCTGAACCCCGGCCAGTCCGTGAAGGACCGCGCCGCGAAGTGGATCATCATGGATGCCGTCGCGAAGGGTCTGCTCCGGCCAGGCGGCACGATCGTCGAGGGAACGGCGGGCAACACTGGCATCGGGCTTTCGCTGGTCGGTGCCGCGATGGGCTTCAAATCGGTGATCGTGATCCCCGAGACGCAGAGCCAGGAAAAGAAGGACATGCTTCGGCTCGCGGGGGCAACGCTGGTCGAGGTTCCGGCGAAGCCTTACAAGAACCCGAACAACTACGTGAAATACTCCGGCCGCCTCGCCGCCAAACTCAACGAAACCGAACCGAACGGCGCGATCTGGGCGAACCAGTTCGACAACGTGGCCAACCGCCAGGCGCATATCGACTCCACGGGACCGGAAATCTTCGAGCAGACCCAAGGTGCCGTGGACGGCTTCATCTGTGCGGTCGGATCGGGCGGCACGCTGGCGGGCACCGCGACCGCACTGCGCGAGCGCAAGCCGGGCGTGCAGATCGGGCTCGCCGACCCGATGGGCGCAGCGCTTTGGCATTACTACGCGCATGGCAGCCTGAAAGCCGAGGGCGGATCGATCTCCGAGGGCATCGGACAGGGCCGCATCACAGCGAACCTCGAGGGGTTCACCCCCGATCACCCGTTCCAGATCCCGGACGCCGAGGGCATTCCAATCGTCTTCGACCTGCTGCGCGAAGAAGGCCTCTGCATGGGCTTGTCCTCTGGCATCAACGTCGCCGGGGCGATCCGCCTTGCCCGCGAAATGGGCCCAGGCAAGACCATCGTCACCATCCTTTGCGACTATGGCTCGCGCTATCAGTCCAAGCTCTTCAACCCGGCCTTCCTGCGCGAAAAGGGCCTGCCGACCCCGGACTGGCTGGAGGCAGGGGCAGGCGCGACCGTACCGGAAGTGTTCGAAGACTAGCATTGTCGACATGGCTTCAGCCGCGCAGGTTGCGCCGTCCTCGAGCTTTTCCGTCGGTGGCTTCGTAGCTTTAAAGGAAGCGGCTGATGCTTGCCGCCCTGCGTGCGTGCTGATACCTCCCGCGCCACTTCGTTGACGTGAGGACCCGCCGCATGAACGCCACGACTGCCCTGCCGCTCGACATCGGAACACTGCATTTCGTCGGCATCGGCGGGATCGGGATGTCCGGTATCGCCGAGGTTCTGTTGAACCTGGGGTATTCCGTCCAGGGCTCGGACCTGAAGGACAGCCCGATCCTCGAACGTCTGCGCCGCCTGGGCGCGCAAACCTTCATCGGTCAGACCGCCGAAAACCTTGGCGATGCACGGGTCGTCGTGATCTCCTCGGCGATCAAGGCGGGCAACCCGGAACTGGACGCAGCGCGCGAACAGGCAATTCCGGTCGTGCGACGCGCTGAAATGCTGGCCGAACTGATGCGCCTGCGCTGGAATATTGCCGTGGCGGGAACGCATGGAAAGACCACGACGACCTCGCTGGTGGCGGCACTTCTGGATGCGGGCGGCGAGGATCCGACGGTGATCAATGGCGGGATCATCCACGCCTATGGCTCCAACGCGCGCAAGGGCGAGGGGCGTTGGATGGTCGTCGAGGCCGACGAATCCGACGGCACGTTCGTCAAGCTGCCGGCAACCATCGGGATCGTGACGAACATCGACCCGGAGCACATGGACCATTACGGCACGGTCGAGGCTCTGTTCGACGGGTTCGAGGCGTTCGCCTCCAACATTCCGTTCTATGGCGCGCTTGTGGCGTGCATCGACCACCCCGGCGTGCAGACGCTGATCGGTCGGGTCACGGACCGGCGCGTGGTGACCTATGGGTTCTCGCGCCAGGCCGATATCCGAGCCGAGAACGTTGGGTACTCCAGTGGCAAGATGAGCTTCGATGTGGTCGTGCGCGGCAAGGACGGTGAGGACGAACGCCATGACGGCATGACGCTGCCGATGCCGGGTGACCACAACGTGCTGAATGCGCTCGCAGCGATCGGGGCTGCGCGCGAATTGAACATCGGCTTCGATGCGCTGCGCAAGGGGTTGGACGGATTTGACGGAGTCAAGCGGCGGTTCACCAAGGTCGGTGAATGGAACGGTGCCACGCTGATCGACGATTACGGACATCACCCGGTCGAGATCGAGGCGGTGCTGAAAGCGGCCCGCTCCGCAGTGGATTCCGAAGGCGGTCGCGTCATTGCCGTGCACCAGCCGCACAGGTATTCGCGCCTGCACGACCTGTTCAGCGAATTCTGCGGCTGCTTCAATGATGCTGACGTGGTGGCGATTGCCGACGTGTTCGCCGCAGGCGAGGAGCCGATCGATGGCGTGTCTCGCGATGCCCTGGTCGGAGGTTTGCGTGCGCACGGCCATCGCTCGGCGCACATCCTGAAGGGTGCGGATCATTTGCCGGAGTTTGTGAAGGACCACGCTCAGCCCGGAGATCTCGTGGTGTGCCTCGGCGCGGGGACGATCAGCGCCTGGGCGAACGCGTTGCCGGAGGCGCTGGCAGAGTGACACTGGAGACTGCGCAGTCTACACTTCGCAGATAGTTTTCAAGGTTCACCACGCCGAAAACTGGTCGAACGTGTCGCGGAGATTTCGCCCGGATGAGTGAAGCTTTTACCAGAGAACTGTTCGAAGCGATTGCCTTTTACGTATTCGTGCTGTTCGTTCTCTTCATGGTGATCAAAGTGGTCCCAATCCGATTTATTGGCGAGATTTTGCTGCACTACGCAGCGCAGATCGTTTTCTTCGTGCTGGCGATTGGTGTCTTGTACTTCTTCGCGAGCACTGAGATCGGGAGGGCGTGGGGAGGTGCCCGGACCGGTTTGTTTGCGGTCGTTTCTGCACCGTTGATCTTGCTGGTTGGCGGCAGTGCATGGGTTTATCGGCGAAGGAGAAATTCGGCACAGCGAAAGTGCCAGGAGGATCACCGCTGAGGGAGTCATCTTTGCCATGGATCAAATCAGCATCGTCGCTTCTCTGCTACTGCTCTTCAGAGCGCATAGAAGCGTTGCTGACGGGCAAGGATTCATATGACCGAAGCAGGATTGAAGCGCCGGATCGGGCTGGGACTGCTGACCTTCTACGGCGTCGGCGTCATGATCGGTGCGGGGATCTATGTCCTCGTCGGACATGTGGCTGGCGAAACCGGTGGATGGGCACCGCTGGCATTCCTGGTCGCCGGGATGGTGGCCGCGCCGACGGCGGTCTCTTACGCCGAATTGTCAGTGCGCATCCCCGAAAGCGCAGGGGAGGCGGCCTATGTCCGCGCCGCAACCGGGTCTGGAAGCCTTGCCGCACTGATCGGTCTTGCGGTGGCCATGGTCGGGGTCGTCTCAGCAGCGGCGGTGCTGAACGGCGGCGTCGGGTACCTGCGGTCACTGATCGACGTGCCTTCCGAAATCCTGGCGATCATCATCGTCCTTCTCCTCGGCGCGGCCGCGATCATCGGCGTGCTGGAATCGCTCGCTTTCGCGGCTGTCCTGACACTGATCGAGGTCGTCGGCCTGTTCATCGTTGTCGGTGCGGGCTTCAGCTTCCCGGCCGATCTGCCACCCGGACCACCGTTCGCGATGTCTGGTCTGGCCGCCGGGGCGCTGTTGGCCTTCTTCGCCTTCATCGGGTTCGAAGACATGGTCAACATGGCCGAGGAAACCCGTGATCCCGAACGCACCATGCCCCGCGCGATCATCGCCGCGATGGCGCTGACGACACTGATCTACATTCTGGTTGCCTGGGCCGCCGTCCGTGCCGTCCCGTCGGAGACATTGGCAGGCTCGGAGCGTCCTCTGGCGCTGGTGTTTGAAACCGCAACCGGGCGCAACGCCGGCTTCCTGGCGGCCATCGCGGTCGCGGCGGCGCTGAACGGGGTTCTCGCGCAGATCGTCATGGCCTCGCGGGTGCTGTACGGGCTGGGGCGGTTCGCGCCGGTCTTCGCGATCTTCCACCACACCCATCCGCGCTTTGGGACGCCGGTGCTCGCCACAGTGCTGTGCGTTGTCATTGTCTTGGTCCTTGCTCTGACCTTGCCGATCGCGCAATTGGCAGAGCTCACCTCGACCGTCCTGCTGGTGATCTTCACGGCGATCAACCTGACCCTGATCGCGATCAAGCGCCATAGTCGGGCCGAAGGCTTCCGGGCGCCGGTCTGGGTTCCTTGGCTCGGTCTGATCCTTTCCGTGGCGGCGCTGGGATGGAGTTTGCTTGGGTGACCGCAGCGAAGCGAGGCACCGGAACTCAAGACTGTGTTTCCGGTTGGTCGGCAGGTGATCGTGCTTTAAGACAGCGACCTCGGCAATGCTGTGCAAAGATCGCCTGGCGCCCTTACGGGGAAGGGTCGGGCGCTGCCTCGCTCTGCGAGGGACTGCGGGTGACATATGGATCTCTCTCACATCGATGTTCGGGGAAGGCTCGAGCAGTCTCGCGATCTCGCCCCCCTGACCTGGCTGCGCGTCGGTGGGCCCGCTGAGTGGCTGTTCCAGCCTGCCGATCACGATGACTTGTGCGATTTCCTGCAAGCTCTGCCGCCGGAAGTCCCTGTCACCCCGCTCGGCGTCTGCTCCAACCTGATCATCCGGGATGGCGGTCTCCCCGGCGTCGCAATCCGTCTGGGCCGGGCGTTCAGCGGTGTCGAGATCCTGAGCGATCATCGGGTCCGCGCAGGGGCCGCAATGCTCGATGCACATGTCGCCAAGCAAGCGGCCGAGGCGGGTATCGCCGGTCTGGAATTCCTGCGCACCATTCCCGGCGCCGTCGGCGGTGCTGTGAAGATGAACGCCGGGTGCTACGGCAGCTACATGGCGGACGTGGTTGAAAGCGTGGAAGTGGTCACCCGAACGGGCGAGACCGCGACCCTGTCGCCGGGCGATCTCAATTTCGAGTACCGCGCCAGCGCTGTTCCGGACGACATGGTGATCACCTCGGCGATCCTGCGCGGCAAACCGGGAGATCCAAAAGACATCCACGCAAAGATGGATGCAGCCCTCGCCAAACGGGCCGAGTCCCAGCCGGTCAAGCAGCGCTCCTGCGGATCAACGTTCCGGAATCCGGCGGGTTACTCCTCGACCGGGCAGGCGGGTGACGCAATGGATCTGAAGGCCTGGAAGGTCATCGACGATGCGGGTTGCCGGGGCCTGCGCAAAGGCGGTGCGCAGATGTCGGAAATGCACTCCAACTTCCTGATCAACACGGGACATGCCACTGCCGCTGACCTCGAAGACCTCGGCGAAGAGGTCCGCGCGCGGGTAAAAACGCATTCTGGACACGATTTGATTTGGGAAATCCGCAGGATCGGGGTTAGAGTCTCGCGTCGGTAGTAAAAGATCTGCTGCGGGCCCGAATCACCGGAAACGAATAATCAAAACCGGGATCGGACAACTTGTTGAGGGCGCGGATGTCGAGCAGGACATTCAACCGCGTCGTGGTGCTGAAGGGTGGTCCGTCTGCCGAGCGGGAAGTCTCGCTTGTCAGCGGAGCGGAATGTGCGGGGGCGCTGCGCCGCGTAGGGTACGATGTCGACGAGATCGACGCTGGAGAGGATCTGGCGGCGGTCTTAAACGATGTGCGCCCGGATGTGGTCTTCAATGCATTGCATGGCCGCTGGGGCGAGGACGGCTGTGTCCAGGGACTCCTGGAATGGCTGAAAATTCCGTACACGCATTCCGGTGTTCTGGCCTCGGCACTTGCGATGGACAAGGAACGCACCAAGGCCGCCTATCGCGCTACCGGACTGCCGATCGCGACCGGGCGCCTTGTCCCGAAGGACGAGATCACGCGCAGCCACCCGATGGCGCCGCCCTACGTCGTGAAGCCTTATAACGAGGGATCATCGGTCGGCATCTACATCGTCGCGGAAGGTGCGAACAGCCCGGCACAGCTTGCCGCCGACGCGCCAGACGTGATGCTGGTCGAAGAATTCGTTCCGGGTCGCGAGATGACCACAGCCGTGATGGGCGACCGGGCGATGGCGGTCACGGACATCATCGCCGCCACAGGTTGGTATGACTACCATGCGAAATATGCAGCGGGCGGCTCGCGCCACGTGGTCAACGATGGCATCCCCGAGGACATCCGGGCTGCGTGTCTCGACTATGCCCTGCGGGCGCATCAGGCGCTTGGCTGCCGCGGGGTGAGCCGCACGGATTTCCGCTGGGACGAGAGCAAGGGACTCGACGGTCTGATCCTGCTCGAGACCAACACCCAGCCCGGCATGACCCCGACCTCGCTGGCACCCGAGCAGGCGGGCTATCTGGGCATCTCGTTCGAGGACCTGTGTCATTGGCTGGTGGAGGACGCCTCATGTGGCCGCTGACACGTAAGCCCAAGACACCGGACCGGCCGCGCGTCAATGTCGAGGTGACATTGCCCAAGGCGCCGCCGAAGTCGCTGAAACTGCTGATGGATCTGCGGCCCGATGCGCAAAAGCGCAAGCCCGGCCCCTCGAAGCTCGCCTACCGTCTGACGCGAAGCTGGAAGAAGGTCTGGGTCCGGCGCACGGCGCTGATCGTCTTGCCGCTGGCGCTGGTCGCGCTGGTGGCGTGGCGCGTGGCGACCGATCCGTTCGTGATTGCTTTTGTCGACGTGCAGCGCGGCAAATTCGCCGACATGATGTCCGAACGCCCCGAGTTTGCTGTGCATGGCGTGCGCATCCGCGGTGCCTCCGAACCGCTCGAGGCCCGCATCACCCCGGTGCTCGAGCTTCCGGCCAAGCCGTCTTCGCTGAACATCGATGTGGCCGCGATGCAGGCCCGGATCATCGATCTCGCCCCCGTCAGGGATGCGCACGTTACGCTGACGGCGAACGGTATCCTCGACATCGCCGTGGAGGAGCGGGTCGGCGAAGCGCTGTGGCGCGATGAGGAAGGCGGCCTCTGGCTGGTGGACCGCGATGGCATCGAAATCGCGCCCGTCGCAGAGCGCAAGATCCGCAGCGATCTTCCGCTGGTGCTGGGACGTGGCGCGCCACGCGCAATGGACGAGGCGCTCGAGATCTTCGCCGCCGCACCGGATCTGCGGCCGCGTTTGCGGGCGATCGTCCGGATCGGCGAGCGGCGCTGGAACGTCGTGCTGGACCGTGGCTTGACCATTCTGCTGCCAGAGAGTGCACCGCGCGCCGCGCTCGAGCGTGTGATGGCGTGGCATTTCGGTGAAGAGCTTCTGGATCGTGGACTGTCCGCTGTGGACATGCGGTTGGCCGAACGGCCGACCCTGCGCATGACAGAAGAGGCAGCGGAGATCTATTTGCGAAACCTGACCGATGACGACGGGGAAGACACATGAACTTCGCCCGCGTCGCACCCTACCGCGCCCAGCGCACCCGGCTGCACACGGCGATCAAGCGCGGGCGCTTGGCGGTGCTGGATATCGGCTCGTCCAAGATCACCTGCCTGATCCTGCGCATCAATCCCGACATGATGCAGGATGGCGAGGGGCGTGATCGCTACGGTGCTGCCGTGTTCGGCGCGCTCGAGGTTGCGGGTGCCCGGACCGTTCAGGCGCGCGGCATCCGCCGGGGCGAGATTGTCGACATGAACGAGGTTTGCCGGGCGATCCGCCAGGCCCTGCTCGCCGCCGAGAATATGGCCGCGCCTAAGGTCGAGCGCGTCGATCAGGTCATCGTCTCGTTCTCTGGCGGAAATCCCGAAAGCATGATGACCGAGGCCGAGATCGAGACCGAGACCGGGCGCGTGACCGACCGCGACTTCTCGATGGTGCTGCACGAATGTCCTGACCCGCCGATGCGCGCGGGCCGTCAGATCCTGCATGCCCAGCCCTGCGAGATTGCGGTCGACTATCGCGGCGGGATCGCCGACCCACGGGGCATGACGGCCCGCAAGCTCTCGGTCGCGATGCACGTCATGGCGGTGGACGAACGTCCGCTGAACGATCTGATGGAGTGCATCCGTCAATGCGATCTGGATCTGGCGGGCGTGGTGTCGGCACCCTATGCGTCAGCACTCTCGGCCTTGGTCGAGGACGAGCAGCGCGCTGGTGCGATCTGCATAGACATGGGCGGCGGCGGGACGTCGATCTCCGTCTTCCTGCGCGATCACCTGATGTGTGTCGACCATGTCCGTTATGGCGGCGACCATGTCACCGGCGACATCGCGGCAGGCCTGATGATGAGCCAGTCCACCGCCGAACGGATCAAGACGCTTTACGGCGGGCTGATCCCGACAGGTGCCGATGATCGGGAGATGATCGACGCCCCCCGGATTGGCGAGGAAGATCTGCCCGATCGCCGACAGATCTCGCGCGGGATGCTGATCGGTGTGATCCGCCCGCGGCTCGAGGAAACCCTTCAGATGATCCGCGCGCGGATGGAGGCGCTCGGCGTCGATCAACTGCCGGGCTCGGGCCTCGTGGTGACCGGTGCGGCCTGTCAGTTGCAGGGCATGGACGAGTTGGTCGCCCGCGTGCTCGGGCGCCGCCCCCGCATCGGCAAGCCGCTGCGGATCGCCGGGCTGCCGCAGTCGCTGAGCGGGCCGGACTTCTCCACGGCGGTCGGCCTCGCGGTCTATGCGCTGCGTCCTCATGACGAACTTTGGGACTTCGAAGCACCGCGTCTAGGCGCGCGCGGGAAGGCAGGCGATATGTTGCGTTGGTTTAAACGTGCATGGTGAAAGTTGGTGACCCAGAGGTTGAAATGCGGTAACCTATTGGCAACAAAAAAAGAACCGGTGACAAAAAGCATTAAAACCGCCGGATAAACTGAGGCAGAACAACAAGAAATGAACAAAGGCGAGCAGACATGGCAATTAATCTCGTAGAACCGGACGAGCACGACCTGCGTGCGCGCATCACTGTATTCGGCGTCGGCGGGGCCGGTGGCAACGCCGTCAACAACATGATCGAAAAACAGTTGGAAGGCGTGGACTTCATCGCCGCCAACACGGATGCACAGGCGCTGGCGAATTCCCAGGCGCCACGGACGCTGCAGCTTGGCACGGGCGTGACGCGCGGTCTTGGCGCTGGCTCGAAGCCCGAGGTCGGGATGCGCGCTGCCGAGGAAACCATGGAGGACCTCGCGGCCCAACTCGACGGGTGCCACATGTGCTTCATCACCGCCGGAATGGGTGGCGGCACCGGCACCGGTGCGGCCCCGATCGTCGCGCGGATTGCGCGCGAGATGGGGATCCTGACCGTCGGTGTCGTGACCAAACCCTTCCACTTTGAAGGCGCGCGCCGCATGAAAGTGGCCGAGGACGGCATCGACGAGATGCAGCAGGTCGTCGATACGCTGATCGTCATCCCGAACCAGAACCTGTTCCAGGTTGCCTCGGAACGCACGACGTTTGTCGAGGCATTCCAGATGGCCGATGACGTCCTTTACCAGGGCGTTCAGGGCGTGACCGACCTGATGGTGCGCCCCGGCATGATCAACCTGGATTTCGCCGATGTCCGCTCGGTGATGGAGGAGATGGGCAAGGCGATGATGGGCACGGGCGAGGCCGACGGCGAGACCCGCGCCATCGACGCTGCCGAGAAGGCCATCGCGAACCCACTGTTGGACGAGGTCAGCCTGAAGGGTGCCAAGGGCGTTCTGATCAACATCACCGGCGGCTACGATCTGACACTGTTCGAAATGGACGAAGCTGCGAACCGGATCAAGGAAGAGGTCGACGCGGACGCCATGATCAAGTTCGGCTCGGCCATCGATCCGGGCCTGGAAGGCAAGATGCGCGTCTCGGTCGTCGCGACGGGCATCGATGCCGAACATGTTCAGGCACGTGTGCCATCGGATGCCCCGGCGCGCCGGAAGCCGGTCGAGACCGACCCGGGGATTCTCGCGGCGATCCGCGGCCAGCGTCGTCCGGAAGAAGCGGAACCGGCACAGGCTGAAGTCGCGGCGGATGTGAGCTCGGACGCTGAAGCGGAGACCGAGATCGACGAGGAAGCAGAGGTCGCGGCCAAGACCGAAGAAACGTCAGCGCCCGCTGAAGAACCGGCGGTCGCTCAGGCGCGTGAGATGCCGGAAGTCGAACGGTTCGCTGACCCGGTGCGCGCTGAGGAACCAGCCGCCGCCGCACCAGAGCCGCGCTCGCGCGATGCACGGTATGCAACGGCCCCGTCGCCCGCCGATATCCGTGCGCGGGCCGAGGAAGTGCGCCAGCGTGCCCTGGCCGCCCGCGCACGCAAGGAGCAAGAGCGTCAGCAAGTCCCTCATGACGAGGAACCTGCGCTGTTTCAGCTCGACGAAGGATCGTTCGAAGCCCGTCCTCTGTCACGGCCCGAACGTCTCGCCGATGCGCCGGAACCGGCCGCTGCTCAGGCACGAAGCTCGGACGCCAAACCGGAAAGCGAAGGCTCGGGCCGCAGCGGGCTGTTTACGATCAACAAGTTGATCCACCGGGTCGCCGGCCATAGTAGCCCCGATGACAGTGCGGCAGAGGCACCCGCAGCGCGGACCGAACCCTCGGCACCGCGCATCGATGACGGTGCGGGAGAAATCCCGGCCTTCCTGCGGCGCCAGGCGAATTGATCGTCTGCATTTAACGAGAACCAACGGCGCCGTGAAAGCTGAAACGAGCTTTCGCGGCGACGTCTAAGCGGCGCGCTTTTTCGAAGGACCGGTCGTCAGCGCTGGCAACAAAAGCCGCAGCTCGCATCCGGCGCCGGGCGTGGTGCTGAGCGTCACGGCACCACCTGACTGACGCGCAAACCCCTCGATCATAGGCAGACCAAGGCCCGCAGAGCGTTCCTGCGATCGTGTGGTGAAGAACGGCTGAAACGACTGCGCCAGCACATCGTGTGTCATCCCGGCACCTGTGTCCGAGATCGACAGAAGCACATACCGCCCAGGCGCTGTCCGAGCAACGCTGAGCTCATAGTCCGTGCTCGAAAGCTCGACATTCGCCGACAGCATCCTCACGTGGCCAGCACCGTTCAACGCCGCCAGCGCGTTCGAGAGAGCTTCGGCACACGCCTGGCACAGAAGCTTCGGGTCTGCCTCGACCGGCCAAAGATCGGGACACAGAACTGTGTCGACAGTCACGTCCGGGGGGATCGACTTGCCCGCGTCCCGCAGGGTTCCTGTGACGATCTTGTTCACATCGCATCGTTCCGGGCGCAGGTAGGTCTGACGGCTGAACGCCAGAAGCCGGTCCGTCACCGCATTGCCTTGCGCGACAGCGGCGTCGATCTCGGTCATGCAGGTCTCGACCTCGCCGCGTTGCAACGCAAGCCGCGCAAGCTCTGCGTTGCCCTGCACGACCTGAAGCAGGTTGTTGAATATGTGCGCGACCCCGCCGCAGATGTCCTGAGCATCCGGCGAGCAACGATCGTCGACGATCGTCGGCCCGGCGCCGTCCCGCGGCTCGGTGTCCCTGCAGTCCGTGATATCGAACCAAATTCCGACGACGCCGCCGTCATCGGTCCGGCGTTCGCGCACCAGAAAACGCCGCCCGTCGCAAAGACGCCGCTCTGCGGTTGTTCCGGTCTCGCGCGCGCGCAGCCGCTCCGTCACCCAGGCGGTCGGATCGTCTCCGACACCCTCGATCTGACCCCGCACGACCAGTTCAGCGAGCAGGTCCGGGAAATAAGCACCGGCCCGGATCATCGGCGCGATCTTGAAATTGATGCGCTCGTAAGCCTTGTTCCACGCGCGCAGGTGATCCCGCGCATCGTAATAGGCAAACCCGATGTCAAGCTGATCCATAGCAAACGTCAATATGCCTGCCTTGGCGTGTGCAAGTGGATCCGAGTAGGTCATCGTTCATCCAGCAGTAAACACTTTAATAACAGTGAGCAGAGTCGCTTAACAAAGCGTTAACTCCGGCCCGCAGCGGCGCTCCTGTGCCGGATCGGACCGGTGCGTGTGTTGCAAAGCGACATAATCAGTGATTTGAGGATTAAGCATGCCGTCTGTACCTATGAGTGTGTTGAGTTGGGTATGCGCGGGGAAGCTCGCGCTCTGAGGTAACAATAATACTGAAGCTGCGACAGAGATCGTGGCCGGAACAGAGGCGACATGCGCAGAACCTTGAAAACAACCGCCGAATTCAACGGCGTTGGCCTGCACGGCGGTCAACCGGTCTGGATGTCGGTCGCACCTGCGCCAGCAGGGACGGGCATAACATTCATCCGGATCGATGTGCCGGTGGAACGCCAATCTATCCCGGCAAACCACGATCTGGTGACCGATACGCAGCTTTGCACCCGGTTGACCAACGAACATGGCGTCTCCGTTGGCACGGTCGAGCATCTGATGGCTGCGATCGCCGGATGCGGTATCCATGATGCGATCATCGCGCTCGATGGCCCGGAAGTTCCGATCATGGATGGCTCGTCCGCGCCGTTCGTGGAAGGCATCGTCAAGGCGGGATTGTCGACGACGGGTGACGGTGTCGTTGGTATCAAGATCCTGCGCACGGTCGAAGTCCGCGACGGCGACAAGATGGCCCGGCTGGAGCCGTCCGATGTCTTCGAGATGCGGTTTGACATCGAGTTTGCCGACCGAGCCATCGGTGCGCAAAGCGGTGACTGCAAACTGGTCAACGGCGCGTTCGCGAGCGAGCTCAGCGATTGCCGCACCTTCGGCCATCTCAGCGAAGTCGAATACCTGCGCTCGATCGGTCTGGCGCGGGGCGGCAGTCTGCAGAACGCGATCGTGGTGGACCGCGGACGCGTGCTAAACCCAGAAGGTCTGCGCCGCCCGGACGAGTTCGTGCGGCACAAGATGCTGGATGCGATCGGTGATCTCGCGCTTGCGGGCGCCCCGATCATTGGCCGGTATGTCGGGGTCAAGGCCGGGCACGGCATGACGAACCGGCTGCTGCATGCATTGTTCGCATCTCCGGATGCATGGACCTATGCGCCGGTCCAACCCGGCCTTGGCCTCGACGCCATGTCCGCTGCTCTGCCCCGGACAGGCGAGGTTACAGCACTGGCCGGTTGACACGGTTGGCAGCAACAAGCCTGTTGCCAACCTGCCATATCCGCCAGGCACCGGCTCGTGATCCCCGATGCGGCCCATTCCTCTTTTCCTTTCAGAGCCTCCACACTATGGTGCGGCGAACACCGGGTCCAACCGGGCAGGAGCAACGATACGGGGTGCCGCAATATGGCTAATCGGCTTGCGATCAGGATGGGTGCGCTGGCTCTGTCAGCCATGCTTTTGACCGGATGCGAAACGGTCGGATCGCTGTTCGGGGACGACGAGGTTCCGATCGAGAACCGGTCGGCCCGCGAAATCTTTGACGCCGCCGATGCCGCGCTCGCCGCAGGAGAGCCCGAGGTTGCCGCCAGCACCTTCGACGAGGTCGAGCGTCTGTTCCCGTTCTCGCAGCTCGCCAAGCGCGCGACGATCATGTCGGCCTACGCGCATTACGAAGCTGGCAACATGCCCGCGACGCGCAGTTCGGCGCAGCGCTATCTCGATCTCTATCCGACCGATGACGACGCCGCCTACGCGCAGTACCTCATCTCGCTGAGCCACTATGACAATATCGTCGATGTCGGCCGCGATCAGGCGACAACCAACCGCGCGCTCGAGGAACTGACCGAGGTCGTGCGTCGCTACCCGAACACCGACTATGCGCGCGACGCGCAGCTCAAGCTGGATCTGACCAACAATCACCTCGCGGGCAAGGAGATGGAGGTCGGGCGCTACTATCTCAAGCGGGGCCACTACATGGCGGCCGTCAACCGGTTCCGCATCGTGCTGGAGCGGTATCAAACCACCGCGCAGACGCCCGAGGCACTGCACCGTCTGGTTGAAGCCTATCTCTCGATGGGCCTGAATCGCGAGGCACAGACCGCAGCCGCCGTGCTGGGCGAGAACTTCGTCGGGTCCGACTGGTATGCGGCGTCCTATTCTCTGTTGACCGACCGGGATTTGCGCCCCGCCACCCGAGACGACAGTTGGTACGACACGCTCTATCGCCGGATCATTCAGGGCAAGTGGCTCTGAGCAGCGGGCACGGCCTCGCAGATGCTGCGTAGCCTGTCGATCCGCAACATCGTTCTGATCGAAACGCTGGACCTGTCGTTCGGGCCGGGCCTGAACGTGATGACCGGCGAGACCGGCGCGGGCAAGTCGATCCTGATGGATGCGCTTGGCTACGCACTGGGCATGAAGGTCCGCCGCGATCTTCTGCGCGCCGGCTCAAGCGAAGGCTCGGTTGCCGCCGAGTTCGAGATCGCGCGCGATCATCCGGTGAATACGGTGCTGGACGGTGCGGGTCTGGACCCGGCGGACGGTGAACTGATCCTGCGCCGGACCGCGTCTGCCGATGGCCGCGCGCGTGCTTTTGCGAATGACCAGCGGATCAGCAGCAAGATCCTCTCTGAAATCGGCGATCTTCTGATCGAGGTCCACGGTCAGCACGACGATCGCGGTCTGCTCAATCCGCGTGGACATCGCGGATTGCTCGATGCGTTCGCCGGGCTCGAGACGGCAACGGACGAGATCCGGCGGCTCTGGAACGCCTGGCAGGCGCTGCGGCGCGAACTGGATCAGGCGCAGCTCGCCCTGGAACAATCGGCGATCGATGCGGACTACCTGCGTCACAGCGTGGATGAACTCGAAACGCTGGCCCCGCAGCCGGGCGAGGACGCCGAGCTTGACGCGGAACGACGGCTGATCCGTCAGGCGGCGGATCTGGTGTCCGAGATCGGCAAGGCGCAGACCGGGTTGGGCTTCGAGGGCGCCGAGGGCGCACTGTCCGACGCGCTATCGCGGCTCAGCCATGCGGCCCAAAGGGCTGAAGGGCGTCTCGAACCTGCAATCTCGGCCATCGACCGGACGATGGCGGAACTGTCCGAGGCGCAGGCGCAAGTCGGTGACGTGCTGGACGCGCTGACATTCGATCCGGGCCGTCTCGAGGATGTCGAGGAACGGCTCTTTGCCATCCGTGGCCTGGCGCGCAAACACGACGTCGCGCCGGACGATCTGAGCGCGCATGCGCGGGCGATGGCCGCTCGGTTGGAGACGATTGATGGCGGCGAGATCCGGCTCCAGGATCTGCGCGGGCGGGTTGAGACTGCGGGTGCGGCCTACCGCACCGCTGCCGAGGCTCTGACCGAAGCTCGCCGCGCGGCCGCGAAAGAACTCGATGCCGCCGTGACGGCCGAGCTTCCGCCCCTGCGCATGGAAGCGGCACGGTTCGTGACCGATATCGCCGTGGCGGAGGACGGGCCGGAAGGTGCTGATGCCGTGCGCTTCACGGCGCAGACCAATCCGGGATCTCCGGCGGGACCGATCGACCGGATCGCCTCGGGCGGTGAACTCAGCCGGTTTCTGCTGGCCCTGAAGGTGCAGCTTGCCGCCCTGGAGACCGGCCAGGTGATGATCTTCGACGAGATTGACCGGGGTGTCGGCGGCGCCACGGCAAACGCTGTCGGGCGGCGGCTGTCCCGGCTGGCTGATACCGGACAGGTGCTGGTCGTCACGCACGCACCGCAGGTCGCTGCAAAGGGCGATGCGCATTTCCTGATCGCGAAGTCCACGCCCGACGGGCAAACCCGGACCGATGTGACTGAGCTGGACGATGCCGCGCGGACGGACGAGATCGCGCGCATGCTGTCGGGCGACCGGATTACGGAAGAGGCCCGCTCCGCCGCGCGCGCGTTGATCGACGATCGCTGAAATCAGTCGGCGGTCCTGTTTTTGCACCTGCGAAACCGCTTGTCCGTTTAGCGAATCTTCAGAGATTTCACTCAATTCTTACTCTGTGAGTTGGGTATTGCGGGGGTGGGCGTGTCTGCGGTTAATCGAGCAGTTGCACATGCGGTGTCGGAAGCGGGCTCTGATGACCATCCCGCGACGGTGATTTCACAGGGCGTCCCGGACGCGTTTTCCGTGCCATCGGTGTCGATCCCGCCGGGCACGGTGCTGAACGGCATCTACATCGTGGACGAGCGCATCGCCCGTGGCGGCATGGGCGAGGTCTATGCCGGGCGCAATGTGCAGACCGGCTACAAGGTCGCGATCAAGATGATCCTGCCCGAACACGCCGAGGACGAGCTGATCATCGGCCTGTTCCGGCGCGAAGCCGATGTGCTGCACGACATCCACCACGAAGCGATCGTGCGCTACTTCCTGTTCTCGGTCGATCCGGCGCTTGGCCGGTCCTATCTGGTGATGGAGTACGCCGAAGGCCCCTCGCTGGCCGATCACCTCAAGAAACATGGGGCCATGTCGCGCGAGGATCTGGACACGCTTCGGTGCCGGATCGCCGATGGCCTGCACGCGGCCCACAAGCAGGGCGTCTTCCACCGCGACATCTCGCCGGACAACATCATCCTGATCGACGGGCAGGTCGAGAAGGCGAAGATTATCGACTTTGGTATCGCCAAGTCGTCTGATTCAAAGGACACGCTGATCGGATCCAGCCTGGCCGGAAAGATGAATTACATCTCGCCCGAGCAGCTCGGTCTGAACGGCGGTGTCGTCAGCGCGAAATCCGACATTTATTCGCTGGGCCTGGTGCTGGCGCAGGCGTCCACGGGACAGCCCCTGTCGATGACCGGCAGTCAGGTCGACATCATCGACAAGCGGCGCGACGTGCCGGATCTGGCCGCCGTGCCCGGGCATGTTCGCAGCCTGATCCAGGCGATGCTCGCCCCGGCACCCGAGGGTCGGCCCGAAGACATGGCAATGGTTGCCGACTGGGACGGCAAGACCTTCACGGGCCGCAGGCGCCCGGTTCGGTCCTCGGGCCGGGGCCGGTGGCTGCAAGGCTCCGTGATCGCGGCCTCGGTGCTGATTGCCTCTGGCCTGTTGATCCATGAAGTGGCCGAGGATTACTTCGGGATCGGCCCGAACGTCGCTGTCGCCGCGGCACCGCGCATCGTTCTGGAACCTGTGCAGGAAGAAGTCGTCGCCCCGGCGGCCAAAGTCGGCGAGCCGTATGACTGGTCCACCGCCTCGTTCGCCTATAGCGGCGCGCCCGAAAAGCTTCTGATCCGTTCCATCGGGCGGGTTCCGCCGGGATTGATCTTCTCGCGCGATGCCGAAGGGGTCAGCAAGCTTGCGGGCACGCCGACGGAAAGCGGCAGCTTCAGTTTCCTGATCGATGCCGAAAGCCCCTCGGGACTGGTTGCCGAACAGGTCGTGATCCTGAACGTCGATACGCCCTGAGATCGTCAAGGGGCCAGCTTGATCGAGGTCAATGCGGCACTGCACAAAGCGTGAGAGGGTCCAGGCATCAGCAAGGAGCCCGACCATGCACCTGACCGACGATGAGAAAAAGAAGATCCGTGCAAGCTATGCGCTGATCAAGCCAGAGGCTGATCGGGTATCGGAGCTGTTTTACCCTGATCTCTTCAACCGGGCACCGAAGCTGCGCAAACTGTTCCCCGATGATATGCGCGAGCAGGGTATGCGCTTCATGGCGGCAATCGCCTTCATCATCGACAACCTGGATGACGAGGCTGAACTGAACCGGCGTCTCGATTTGCTTGCCGAAGGGCACGCGCCGTTCAAGCTTCTGCCGATGGATTATCGCGAGATGCAGGAAGCGCTGATCGACTCGATCGCCGAGGCCCTGAAATCCAAGTTCACCGATGACGTTCAACTGGCTTGGCGCAGTGCGTTTGACCAGATCTGCAACGAGATGATCAAGCGCAGCGGCACCGAACTGGCAACCTGACGCGCGGGCACGTGTGCCGCCGAGGGTGCGGCAAAGCGTGCCATGACCCGCGCCGTAACGCGGATCCATTCAGATCTGGCCTGACGACCGCACAGCCCAAAGCGCTGCCGCGCACGGATGCGGGGCAGGGTGATGGGTTCTCGTGCGGGGTGACGCCCAGGGCGGATCAAAATCCTGCCCAACAAGCAAGAACAGCACCGGGACGGGGCGCTGCTCGCGATCCATGCCGGACAGAATCCGGCCATGTCGTGACATCAGATAAGCAGTGGCTGGCCAGCCACCTGGAACACAACTCGACGCGGTGCCGCGTGTCAGGCGGCTCCGGCAGCCTTGTACGGACCCTGTCAATCCGTCCTTGGCACCGGTCCTCGCGAGGTCATCCACTCCCGAAGGAGTGAGGCAATTGCGCAGGCGTGTTTAGGGCCATGTGTCTAACATTTTGTTAAAATAGCGCAAATCGCGCCTCGCGCGCGCTTTGCGGACTCCGAAGCCGTGCTAACGTCTGCTTGGGTCAGAGCGTCGCCGGTTGGCGACTCTCGCGGAGCCGCTCGGGGGACTGGATGCAGACGTTGCGTGTGAATGCCTGTTTGGCACGGCTTATATATGGCGTCTTCCTCGCGGTCTTTTTGGGCACGGCACAGACTGCGCATCCGCAGGAGCACCCGCCATCCCTGACCTATGGCTACCAGACGTTCACGGGTGATGACCCATCCACCGCGCGGCAGGAGCGGTTCGATCCGCTCTATTATGATGGGTCCCCGTCGACCTGGGCGACCGGTTCGAAATCGGCGATGCAGTTCATCAACTCGAACGTCCAGTCGCACAACCTGGCGCTTCAGGTGAAACCGACGGGCAAGGACACCGTGACCCTGCGCTACGCCCATGTCCGCGCAAACGAGCTTTGCAGCCCGCTGCAGTTCGGCCAGGCGACGCGGTTCAGCTTTGCCAACGGCAATCTGGGCACCGTGATCTCGGGCGTCACCGACGCGCACCTGTCCGACGACGTGTTCCTCGAGTACAGCCGCATCCTGAACAGCCACACGTTTCTCAGTGCCGGGTTCAGCCTGTCGGTTCCCGGCGAGGGTATTCGAGCCGTGGTGCCGGGCAACACGCCAGTGTGGACTGGCGGGTTCGTCAACATGGTCGTGAATTTCTGAACCTCGGGCCAACAGAGAGGGCCAGACAATGATGCAAACTTTCCGTCTCTCAACGCTGCTGGCGGCAGTGGCGCTGGCCGGGGCCGGTGTGATGTCTCCGGCACTGGCGCAACCGCTGAATGCCGCGGACTCAGACCCGCGTGCTCTGCACTGGATGCAGGGCGCGCCGCCGCCGCCGGACAAGCTGATCATGCAGCCGGATGCGAACTTCTTCAGCTTCCCCAAGCTGCGTTGGTCGGTCTGCCATCTGCGAGAGTTGTTGCCGACCGAAGCCGTCAGCCGCGGCATCGGTGCACCGTCTTCTCTGGACTATGCCTTGGATATCGACATCGATGCCGTGTCGTTCCTGCCGACGGGCAGCGATGCGCCGATGACGTGGAAGGACTCGCTCGCCGCCAACTATACCGACGGGATGCTGGTTCTTCACAAGAACCGGATCGTCTACGAGCATTACTCCGGCTGCCTGACCGAGATGGGCAAACACGCGGCGATGTCGATGACCAAGTCGATGACGGGTCTGCTGGCCGAGATCCTGGTGGCGGAAGGTGTCCTGGACGAAGATGCCTTGGTCGAGACAATTCTGCCGGAGTTGTCCCCCAGTGGCTTCGCCGGGGCGAGCGTGCGGCACGTCATGGACATGACCACGGGTGTGGCCTTCGACGAGGATTACGCCAACCGCGACGCCGATATCTGGGTCTACTCCGCTGCCGCCAGCCCGCTGCC
Source organism: Pseudomonadota bacterium (assembly GCA_038534135.1). GTDB lineage: Bacteria > Pseudomonadota > Alphaproteobacteria > Rhodobacterales > Rhodobacteraceae > Thermohalobaculum. Next base: position 78,493 of record JBCAXJ010000003.1, read on the forward strand.
CAAGCCCCCAGGATATGATGGTCCGGACGGCTATTTCGAGTATCTCGCTACTGTGGAACCCGGCGGACCCCACGGCGATGCCTTCGGCTACAAGACGATCAACTCGGACGTGCTCGGCTGGATCGTCTCGCGCGTGACCGGCCGCGCGGTCACCGAACTGCTGTCCGAGCGGATCTGGAGCCGCATCGGCGCCGAACAGGACGCCTATTTTACGGTCGATGCCAGGGGCACGCCGTTTGCCGGGGGCGGGATGACGGCGGGCCTGCGCGATCTGGGCCGGATCGGGGTGCTCATGCTGAACGGTGGAGAGTTTGACGGGCAACGGCTTTTCCCGGCGCAGGTCGTGGCGACCATCGCGGCGGGCGGAGACAAGGCGGCCTTCGAAAAGGCCGGGTTCAAGGCGCTCGCAGGCGGCAGTTATCGCAGTATGTGGTGGGTCTTTCACAATGCAAACGGTGCCTATGCCGCGCGCGGGGTGCATGGTCAGACGATCTATGTCGATCCCACCGCCGAGATGGTGATCGTGCGCCTCGCCTCCTTCCCGAGTGCGAAGAACGCCGCGATCGATCCGACCTCGCTGCCTGCCTTCGAGGCTCTGGCGGCGTATCTGATCGGTCGGGACTAAGCGCGTCACGCAAGCGAAACGGGTCGATCACCCGGTCCAGCCTTCCTCCATGATGACGGAGTCGAGACTATCCTCGGTCGCCCAGCCACGCGCCGCCAGTTCGGGGCTTTCGAACAACGCATCGACATAGCCCACGCAAAGATAGGCGATGATCGCCACGCGGTCGGGCAGGCTCAGAATCGTGCGCAGATCGGCATCCTTGAAGATGCTGACCCAGCCGACACCGACACCTTCGGCCCGTGCGGCAAGCCATAGATTTTGCACCGCGCAGACCGACGAATAAAGATCCATGTCCGGATTGTGCGTCCGCCCCAGAACAACGTTTCCGCCACGCTCCCGGTCGCAGGTCACGCAGATGTTCAGCGGTGCCTTCTCGATGCCTTCCAGCTTCAGCGCCGCATAGTCCGAGCGTTTTTCCGCCGGGAACATCGCCGCAGCCTCGGCATTCGCTTTGCCAAACGCGTCCTTGACCCGCGCGCGCTGTGCCGCATCGCGGATCAGGATGAAATTCCACGGTTGCGACAGTCCGACTGAAGGTGCTGCGTGGGCCGCTTGCAGGATCCGGCGCAGGGTCGCGGCGTCTACCGCGTCCGGCAGAAACTCGTTCCGCACATCGCGGCGGTGCGCGATCACATCATAGAGCGCCTGTCGTTCGGCGGGCGTGAACACGCGGGCGGCGCGCGGGGCTCTTTGGGACGGATCGGGCACAACAGGCCTCCTGACATCTTCCGGTGCCGCCCCGCCGTCCATGCGAAGCCTGCGATGTCGTCAGGCCGGTCTTCTGGCTTCGGTTCGACCGAGCGCTGGCGCCTTCCCGGATCGCTCCAGTGGCGGTTGCCTGCTCGTCCCCGTTACAGCGGCGGGCCCGCGCCGGCTCTGCCCCGGCTTCCCGATTCTCCCCCTTTTGGGGGGCACCTGACACGTCGATCTAGGCAGATCGGGCGGTGCTGTTCAAGGGGGATCTGGCCCACCGGGGTGCCACTCATCGCGTGCCCGATTGCCGATGCTGGCCGGGCGGTTAGGATGATGGCGCGCACGCCAACAGAAGCGAGACTGCCCGTGACCTTTGCCTGCCTCGGCCCCGATCCGAACCCGACGCCGCCCAAGTTCGAGATGCCGCCGGGCGCGACCGACTGCCATTCACACGTGATCGGCCTGCCGCCAGACTACCCTTTCGTGCCGCAGCGTTCTTACACCCCGCCCGAGGCATCGCTCGAGATGTACCGCGCCATGCACGGTGCCCTCGGCATCGAGCGCGCGGTGATCGTGACGCCCTCGGTTCACGGGACGGACAACCGGATCACGGTCGAGGCCATCGCAGGCTACGGTCCGAACGCGCGCGGGATTGCTGTCGTCGACGCCGACGTGAGTGACGCAGCGTTGGAGTCGCTGAATACGGGCGGCATTCGCGGAATTCGGTTGAACGTGCTGTTCGGCGGCGGGGTCGGGTTGGATGCGTTTGCCCAGTTGGCCGGTCGCGTGAAGGCCTTGGACTGGCATATCCAACTTCTGATCAATGTCGGTCAGGACCTTCTCGGCATAGAAGACCAGATCCGCAGCCTCGGCGTGCCCGTCGTGATCGATCACATGGGATATCTGCCGGTCTCCGAAGGGCTGGGTCATCCCGGCTTCCAGGCTCTGCTGCGGCTGGTCCGGGACGGGATCTGCTGGATCAAGCTGTCGGGAAACTATCGGATCTCGGACGCCTATCCTGACTATCGCGATGCGATCCCGACCGCCTTGGCGCTGATCGAGGCGCGGCCCGAGAACATGGTTTGGGGCACCGACTGGCCGCACGTGTCGCTGGCGAAGGACATGCCGGATACCGGACTGTTGCTGTTCGCACTGGAAGACTATGCGCCCGACGCCGGTTTGCGTCGCGCGATCCTGGTCGACAATCCGGCGCGTCTTTACGGATTTCCGCCAGCGGCGTGATCACGCACGATCTCGTTTCAACGTGCATCGATCAGACCCAAGTCCCGCACTGTCCCGGGCGAAGACCCGGGACCGCCCGCACATTGTCCCGGGCGAAGACCCGGGACCGCCCGCACACTGTCCGTATCGGTCCTTCAGTGAGCAGAACGGCGCCTCAGTTCCCCGGCAACAGCTTGCCCGGGTTCAGAATGCCGTTCGGATCGAAGCTCTGCTTGATCGCGCCCATCAGGCCCCAGGCATCCGCGCCGTGCTCGCGTTCCATGAACTTCTTCTTGCCGAAACCGACGCCATGCTCGCCCGAGATCGTGCCACCCATCGCAAGTGTCCGTTCGGTCAGGCGGTCGGTCATGCGCTGCGCTTCGGCCACGTCCTCCGGATCATCGGGGTCGAGCACCAGCGTGCCGTGGAAATTGCCATCGCCGACATGCCCGACAACGCAATAGAACAGGTGGCTCGAGGCAGCATCCTCGGCGGTCTCGTCGATGCAATCGGCCAAACGCGAGATCGGCACGCAGGCATCGGTCGCCAACAGTCTTTTGCCGGGATGTTGCTGACCGACCGAGTAGGCGAAGTTGTGCCGCGCGGTCCAGAGCTTGGTGCGATCCTCGGCCTTGGTGGTCCACTCAAAGCCCGATCCGTCATGCTCCGAGGCCAGTTCCGCCACGGTTTCGGCCTGCTCGGCCACGCCCGCGTCCGAGCCATGGAACTCCATGAACAGCGTCGGCTGCTCGGACATCTCATAGCCGTTCGCGGTGTTGACGGCCTGGATCGCCGGCACGTCGAGGAATTCGATCCGGGCGATCGGAATGCCCATCTGGATGGTCTGGATCGCAGTGTTCACCGCGTCGCGCGCGGTCGGGAACGCGCAGATCGCGGCCGAGGTCGCTTCGGGCACGCCGTGCAGGCGCAGCGTGATCTCGGTGATGATGCCAAGCGTCCCTTCCGAGCCGACGAACAGCTTGGTCAGATCGTATCCCGCCGACGACTTCTTCGCCCGTGTCCCGGTGCGGATGACGCGGCCATCGGCCAGGACCACCTCCAGCGCCAGCACCGACTCGCGCATCGTGCCATAGCGCACGGCACAGGTGCCCGAGGCGCGCGTCCCCGCCATGCCTCCGATGGTGGCATCGGCACCTGGATCGATCGGAAAGAACAGTCCGGTGTCGCGCAGTTCCTCGTTCAGGCGTTTGCGGGTGATGCCGGGCTGGACTGTGACGTCCATGTCCTCGGGGTGAACCGACAGAACCGCGTTCATCTCGCCCAGATCCAGCGTGATCCCGCCCTGAACGGGTATCACGTGGCCCTCCAGCGAGGTGCCAGCCCCCCAGGCGATGATCGGACAGCCGTGCGCGTTGCAGGTGCGCGCGATCAGACTGACTTCCTCGGTCGAGCGCGGCCAGATCACGGCATCGGGCGGCGCGGGCTTGTGCCAGGCCTCGTCCTTGCCGTGCTGCTCGAGGATCGCGGCAGCCCGGCTGAGCCGCTTGCCAAACTGCGGTTCGAGTTCTGCGATGGCGCTCTCTATGCTCATGATCACCCCTCCCAATCACGCGTGATAACAGCACTTGGGCTTTTGCCGGGGACCATAGCCGAGTTAGGGTAGGGCGCAAGCAGACAGGGTGTATGATCATGAGTGAATTCGAGGCAAAGCCGATCCGCACGCAAACGCGCGAAGTTCCGACCGAATGGATCGATTACAACGGGCACATGAACGTCGCCTATTACCTGATGGCGATCGATCAGGCGCTGGACGAGGCGTTCGATGCGGTCGGTGTCGGGATCGATCTGGTGCAAAAGTTCGGCATGGGTCCGATGGCGCTGGTGAACACGATCCACTATCTCGACGAATTGTTCGCCGGTCAGCATTACTATTGCGAGGCACAGTTGCTGGATGCCGATCACAAGCGGATGCACATGTTCGTCACGATGCACCATGTCGAGAAGGGCACGATCGCCGCGACCTACGAGACGCTGTCGATGAATGTCGACCTGACAGCACGGCGATCGGCGAACTATCCGGACGTTGTGGCGGCGCGGATCCAGGGTCTGCTCGAGGCGCACAAAGGCTTGCCATGGCCCGATCAGGTTGGCGCTGGAATCGGCATTCGTCGCAAGGCAGCGGAGTAGCGGCACCCGCCGCACGCGGCGTCGATCCCACGCGCCATGCACGCTTGGAGAGTTGCCACTCTGCGGGAGCGTCTTCTGCCTGACTGAACCGTGATCGTGCAGCGCGGTAAATGTCTCAATTTTCAACAGAAATTCCGCGTCTCGCACCTTGCGCATGGTGGCCAGTCTGCCTACGCTTGTGCGATAGGGGATTTGCTTGGCTTGCACGCATGGCGCACTCATCGCCAAACCGGTTGCTGGCGCGGTTTCGCAGGGCGCGGGATCGGATCTCTAAGACTGACGCTTTCAGCGGAGCAAGCCAACTGGCCCTCTGGCCGGTCGCGGTCGTCGTCGGTGTCGCCACCGGATATGCGGTTCTGGGCTTTCGAATGGCGATCGCCGCACTCGAGACGCTGTTCTACGGAACCGACTCGGCCACTCTGCACAGTCACGCGGCGACCCTGGACTGGTGGCATGTGCTGCTGGTTCCGATCATCGGCGGGCTGATCGTCGGGCAGATCCTGACGCGCCTGTCGCCGACCAAACGCGCACGCGGCATCGACGACGTGATCCACGCCGCGGCGATGAATTCGGGACGCATCAGCAAATCCCAGGGGGGCGCGTCGGCACTCGCCGCACTTGTGACCCTGTCGACCGGTGGCTCGACGGGCCGCGAGGGTCCGGCGGTCCACATCGGCGCTGTCATCGCGACCTGGGTTTCGGATCGGCTGCGCGCCTCGCCCGTCACGGCGCGGGACATCCTGGGGTGCGCGGCTGCCGCGGCCGTCTCGGCCTCGTTCAACGCACCCATCGCCGGGGCGCTGTTCGCGCTCGAGGTCATCCTGCGCCACTATGCTCTGCACTCGTTCGGGCCGATTGTCGTCGCCTCGGTGGCGGCGGCGATCGTGAGCCGGGTGCACCTGGGCGATTTCAGCACCTTCGACCTGCCGGCGCAGTCGCTTGCGTTCTACTGGGAAATGCCCGCCTTCATGATCCTCGGTATCGTCTGCGGCTTTGTCGGCGTGATCATGATGCGCGTGCTGTTCTTTGCCGAAAAGATCGCCGATCGCGTGCAATCGGCGACCCGGCTCCCGGACAGCCTGCGCCCGGCCGTGGCGGGCATCTTTCTGGGCCTGATCGCGATCCAGTACCCGCACATCATCGGCGTCGGGTACGAGACGACGTTCCTCGCCCTGACATCCGAGATCCCGTTCCTGGCCGCCGTCCTGTTCGCCATGGTCAAGGTCGCGGCGGTCGCGATCACCTTCGCGGGCCGCATGGGCGGGGGTGTCTTCTCTCCGGCGGTGATGGTCGGTGCCCTCACGGGGGCCGCGTTCGGCGATGTCGCGACGGCGATCTTCCCGCTGGTATCCGGGGTCGAGGCGATCTATGCGCTCGCCGGCATGGGGGCCGTCGCCGCCGCCGTGCTGGGGGCCCCGATCTCATCGACGCTGATCGTCTTCGAGCTGACCGGGGATTTCCAGACCTCGATCGCCGTGATGGTGTCGGTCTCGCTCGCCTCGGTGATCTCAGACCGGTTCCTGATGCGCAGCTTCTTCCTGACGCAGCTCGAAAACCGCGGTCTGCACCTGTCGGACGGACCGCAGGGCTATCTTGCCGCGACCATGGAAGTCAGTCACCTGATGCGTCATCGCGGCGCCGAGAACTGCGCGCCCGACGGCGGCTGCCAGGAGCTGGTCGCGCAGGGCGCTGTTCTGCGGCCCGACGAGACACTGGAACGTGCGCTGCCGATGTTCGAACGGCTGTCCGGGGCCTACCTACCGGTCGTCGAGCGCGATCGCGGCGATGGCCAGACGCCCGAGTTGCTGGGCGCGCTGTTCCATGTCGACGCCTTGCGGGCCTACAACCGTGCGCTCGAGGAAGAACTCCGCGAAGAGCACGCCTGACACACGATGCGTTCAGAGCCGGTCGGCGCCATTCCTGACGATCTCGCGCGTCGAGCCCGCAACCGAGCCAACGCAGTCGCGGACATTCGCCAACAGCACGCGCGTCTCGGTGTCCAGACGCTGTCCGTTCATAAGCAAATACTGCTCGATCGTGTACTCGACATTCTCAAGCGGGAGCTGCACACCAGCGATCGCCGTGGCGACCGGGTCATCGAAAAACTGTTTCATATCACTCATGCCTTCTGCCTCGGATCCGGTCGCTCTTAAAGACGTCCGTTTACCCTTCCTTCATTCTCGATCTAGAGGATTAACAATGCGTGAACGCAAGATGTTGTTGTAGGACCTATTTTCAGTTGAGTTTGTCATCATCACAATCCGTCGCACGACTGGGCACCTTGCAAAGCCATTTCATCTGTCCGGTGGGTGACGCAGGGTCAGCAACGCAGCGCACACACAGGGCACCGCGCCCAAGCACCGAAGTTGCCAGAAACGCGGTGGACCGGTGATGCGTCCCAGTGGTTAATGGTGCCTAAAATCAGGGCTGTTCTGACGTCGATGTCAGAATTTTCAGGCTCTGTTCTGTCCGTGTTCACGGCCCCGTTTGTGACGCCCTAGGGTCAATTCACACTTTCGGGGGAAAAACCGGGATCAGTGCTCCGCGATTCGGGCGCAAACACCGTCCCGATTCGCCAGAAGCTGGTGCCTGGACCCGTGCCCGGATCACTCCTCGTCGTCGTTCGAATGATGACCTTTGCCCGAAATGTTGTCGATCATCATCGCGCGCGCCTGCATCATGGCCCGGCTCTGCATCATCGCACGGCTTTGCATCATGGCCCGGCTCTGCATCATCGCACGGCTTTGCATCATGGCGCGTGACTGCATCATCGCGCGGCTTTGCATCATGGCGCGTGACTGCATCATCGCGCGGCTCTGCATCATGGCGCGTGACTGCATCATCGCCCGGCTCTGCATCATGGCGCGTGATTGCATCATCGCGCGGCTTTGCATCATGGCGCGAGACTGCATCATCGCACGGGATTGCATCATGGCGCGGCTTTCGACCATGTCGTCCATCCCACCCATGCCCGGGTCCGCACCGCCCGGCATGGCCGTGCCGTCCATATCCTCGTCGAGAACATCGAAGCCGTCCATCTCGGTCGGGACATGGTACAGCCGCCCGTCCGCACCGCGCAGCGTGTAGCCGGTGTCGGAGTCCAGATCCTCCATCAGACCAACCGCGGCACCGATCACAGTCGGCATCAACGAAACCTCGATCGTCTTGTCCGTCATGTCGAGGTCCCACCGCAGGAACTCGCCCGGGGGAAACGCCTTCAGGGCGTCCTTCGAGGTTTCAGGATTGGCGTCGGTATTGCTGACTGTCCCATCATCTCCGCGCTTGGCCGCGATGATGTCCTTACCTTCGGGTCCGAGGAAAATCTGAACAGGGACGTCGAGTTTGTTGACCTCGCCATCGACCTTGTAGCCATGGACTTCGATCATGTGCGCAGTCTTGTCGCCCTCTGGGAACAAGTCGGGCATTTCTTCCAATGCGCTCTCAAACAGGGCCAGTTTCGTTGTCTTACCGTACAGCGCAATCTTGTTACTTGGCAGCAACTTCGCTTCGGTTGTCATTTCTTGTCCCCCGTTACGCGCGGTTGAAGTAAAGCAGATCCCCCTCCGGGACTGCTGAAGTCTATCTCAGTTAAACCCATGGCGCCACCACGGGTTTCCAGTCTTTGCGCGGCTCGATCCCGCGCCATTTGAAGATGCGTTTGATCCGCTTCTGATGCTGGTCGCCCGTCAGTTCCCAATCGACTTGCAGGAAGGTCTCGGCGAAGTGCGCATAGGAAAACGCATTCTCATCCAGACGCGCCCAGGTGTGCGCCAGGCGCACGCCCATCATGTCGCGCGCCTCGGCCAGGGCGCTTCGGAACCCGGTGTGCTGCATTGCATAGGCGTCGATCAGGGGCGCGTGGTCGAACGTGTCCAGCGCGCCGTCAATCGCTGCCTTGCGCATCGCCTTGATATGCGACGCGGGCACCAGGCCCAGATCGGCCAGTTCCATCGTGTACCAGCCGGCCATGATGTCGAAGACCGCACCGGTCAGCGGTTGCGCGACCTTGTGCAGATCCTTGCCGCTCGCCTTGGTGTGCGGCGTCTCCAGGCTGATCACATCCGCCATCTTCAAGCCGTTCGACGCCCGGCGGATCTGGCGCGTGTCGGACAATTCTCCGATCCGGCTCATCACGTTCTCGGCGTAGACGTTGCCCTTGGTCACCCACAGGACGTGATCCAGGAACGACTCGAAGTGCAGGGCCGAGATCATGGCGACACAATCCGACGCGCTTTCATGGAACCCGCGATAGGCGGTGTTCATGCGATGCGGCTTCGGCATCCCGACCAGCGAGAACAGGATCCCGTGCCCCGCCTCGTGCGCCAGCACATCGAAGTTCAGCGCATAGGGGCATAGCTTGCCATGGTCATCCTTGCCTTCGCCGAATTCCATGAAGCCCAACCCGAAATGCGCGTTGTCCCAGGGCACGTGCGGGATCATCTCGAGCTGCGGGAACAGGTCCTTGAAGTGCCAGTCGATCGGTTCGCCCAGGTAAAGTTCCCAGACATCCAGAACCCGGCGCACAATGCCCCACATATTGGTGCATTTGAATCCGGGGTCCGACGGTTCGATCCAGTCGAAATGCCCCTCGTCATCCGGCCAGACCGGATCGGCGCACCGGCCCATGAACGGCGGCAGATCCTTGGCGCCGTATTCCTTCTTCTCGATCGGCAGGATCGCGACCATGCGTTCGTCTTCCGGTCCGGGACCAAGCGTTCCGGCGGGCGAGGACACCCAGATTGTCTCCGGCTCCGAAAATCCCTTCAGCACGGGCGACTGCACATAGACACGAAATCGCGTTCCGGTGTCTCGGTACAGATCGTCGAGGGACAGACTCATTTCGAAAATTTCTCAACTATCTTCGGGAATTCTGTGTCCCAGAGCACGGTTTCTTCAAATCGGAATGGAGGAACGTCTGCCACCAGTTCTCGTCGCGCAGTCTGACAAAGAAGTGCCTCGGCGTCGAGGCGTTTCTGCGGCACGCGACCGGTCTTGAGCCAGTGCTCGAGCGCTCCTCGCGTGGCATCGGGCAGAGCATTTGCCTCCGCCAAAATCCGCCCCCAGGTCCGATGTTTGTAGAATAGCGCCTTTGCGGTCGCGGCAAGTTCGTGCATCGCGAGGTCCTGCAAGATCCCGTCTTGCAGGGCTTGGTCCAGCGTCGCACGCACGTCGACCATCGCCTCGGTCGCGGCATAGCCGGTCTCTGCCGGGCCATGCAGGACGGCGACCTCGTCATCATCCTCGAAAGGGTCCGGGAACGGATCGAACCGGCCCTTGGAATAGGCCGCGTAGATCCTGCCGACACCGACCATGCCGAACTGGTCCAGCTCCGCTGCCCGCAACGCACCCATGCTGGCAGCCCCCGCAACCGTGCGGCCATGGCTCAGCGCCCAGAGGATTTCCTTGTGCCAGACCGAGGGCACCTGCTCGAAGTAGCCATCGATGATCAGGATCGTCTCCGGATCATGCGCCTCGACAGCGCGCACGACATCGCCGCGCCGGGCGGGCGGAAGATAGATCGCGTCAAGATGCTTGCGTGCTGCGTTCAGCCCAACGCTGGGACCCAGGAACACGACGGTGCTCATGCGGTGCTCATGCGGTGCTCATGCGGTGCTCATGATGTTTGCCCGTTCAGGATCGCCGCGGCCCGCGCGCCCGGAACATACGCGCTGGTTGGGCCTTCGAACGCGGCCTCGAGCCCCGGCACGACGACACGGGACACCGCGCAGGGCAGGGCCGGTTTGCCCAGGTCGACAGTCAGAGCTTCCTCGATGCCGACTCGTATCAACGCCGACAGAACGACGTCGATATCGCCGGCGAAGCTTTCGGTTTCACGCGACGGGATGTCGCCGAAATCGCGCTCTGGTGTCAGCCCGTCCAGAACGCGTCGTGTCATGGCGCGTCGCTTCGCGATCGCGTCGTCAGTGTAGTCGGGATCGGTGATGTCCTCGCGCGCACCGGCGATGAAGGTCCCGCGCGCCTGCGCGGCCTCGGTCAGCGCGCGCACCAGCGCAACCTCGGGCGACAGGTGCGCGCCCCCGCCGATCTCGTCGGCGCCTGTCTCGCCAGTCCGGTCATGTATGAGTGCGACGAAGACCGGGATGCCGGTGTCCGAACGCACGTCCCAGACGGCCACGTCGATCTCCGCTGTCTCGAACAGATCCAGCAAGGTGCGCGGCGCACCGGTCACCGTCTCGGGTCGCACAGCCGTGGCACTGCCCCAGGCATTGGCACCAAGCTTCCACACTGTGATCGCATCGCGTTCGATCACCTCGAAAAGACCGTGCAGCACCGCCTCCTCGCGCGTGTTGCCCGAGGCCAAGCCGTTCGTCGTCGCCGCGAACGCGCCGGAATGCGCTGGTTCGGGCCGGGCATAGTTCGCGTGCACCAGTTCGAACGGCAGCCATTTTCGCGCGCCGCTGATCAGATCCTCGGCTTCGGTCCACAGGAACGGCAGCATCGGATCGAACCCGTCCGGATTGGCCAGCGGCAGGCGCGTGATGTCGGCCAGCGCGTGGGTATAGGCAAGTTCGTCGATCGAGGCGAATTTCAGCGGGGCATCGATGCTCTCGGCGCACCAGGTCTCGTACGCTTCCATCACGGCCGAGACCCTTGCCGCCTCGACCGACAGGCCCTTGCCCTGAAACACCGACAAAGATCGCGAGTTCGGTCGACACGCCGTGAAGACCGGGATACCGATACGGTCGAGCCCCGTGATGTTGGCAACCCGCGCAATCCCGAAGACCGGCAAGAGTGGCTTCAGCCGCGCCCAGGTCTCCGAAGGCGGACAGGATCGCCGCCCGCCGTCACGCCAGGACTTGGTCAGACCCATGTGCACCCGTCACGGAGTTTCAGCGAGCAGGCGGCGCGCCTCGTCCATATCATGGCCCGCGGCATTTGCATCAAAACGGCGAAGCACGGCGACCAGATCCGCCCGCCTACGCTCGGCGTCCCCACCGGCCGAACCCCACCGTAGCCCGGTCATTGCCGCGCGCAACTCCAGCGCCAGTGCGCCTTGTGCCTTTGCAAGCTGGCGAGCCTCGTTCAGACGCGTGCGCACAAAATCCGCCACGGGCTCCGGCCGGGCCAGTTCGACCTCGACCTCGTTCCGGGCAATCTCGGCGCCCCAGTAGTTGACACCTTCGTCGTCGATCACGGCGCGGCCGTCGTAGAGCGCATTCAGCGCCTCGTCCAATCGACCCATCCGGCGCATCGCCTGGCTGCGGATGCACTGATAGACCGGGAAGTCTTCCGGCGTGCCGACTTCCTGCATCACGCGAAAGCCTTCGTCGACCTGCGCGAGCCCATCTTCGATGCCGCCCTGGGCGATCTGCGCCCAGCCCTGAAAGATCTCGGCCTTGGCGCGGTAGTCTTCCAGGTCGCGCTCGGTCGCCAGACCGTGCAGCCGTGTCGCCAGGCGCGCCACCGTCACCGGGTCGCGCCGGTAGTGGTGCAGCATGATCGCGATGTCGAGCGCGTGCAGAAGACTGCCCAGATGCCCAAGCCGCTCGGCATGCGCCAGTGCTGAGTCGCAGTGGATCGTCGCCGCGTCGCCCGCCCCCTGCAGCCAGCTTGCCAGACCGATCTCACCCAGCGCGCAAACCTTGCAATCGTGCCCGCCATACAGCGTGCCATGCCCCTCGAACCCGCCATCCTGGTACATCACGAGCCCTTCTCGGGCGGTTTCAATCGACTGGGTCAACTCGCCCATCTGGAAAGCGTTCGCCCAGACGCAGTGCTTGGCCTGCAGTTTGAACTCGGCGCCGTCCATCCGGTTCGAGACGGCTTGCAGACGCTTGGCGCGCTCGGCCATGGTCGCGAAGCTGTCCGAGACCCGCCACCAGCCCCAATAGGCCGGAAAGTGGTGTTCGGATTCCGGTGTCGCCTCGGCCAGACCCATCGCGATGTCATAAGCGCTGCGGGTCTCCCGTGCGCCCGGACCGCGCGCCGACAGAAGCGCGCCTGCCAGCAGAACCTGCACCTGCAACCGCGTGTGCGCGTGGTCGGCGCCACCTTCACCGCGTTGTCCCATTTCGCCCAGAAGATCTGCCGCCTTCTGATAATGTGCCGCCGCCTCGTGGCTGGCCGATGTGCGGTTGGCGCCAAGACCGGCCTGCATGTAGGCATCGACCGCCTCGGACAACCGCCCGCAGGCCTCCATGTGATAGCCGATGTTCTCGGGCCGCGTCGCCGACAGCCGCTTGGGGTTCTTTTCGAGCCAGCGCAGGTATCGTTCGTGCCATGTCAGACGCGCCCGGCGGACGATGCTCTCGTAAGCAGCGCTCTGGTACAGCGCATGGCGGAACGACAGGCGCCCTCCGCGCGCCACCGACAGGATCCCCGCAATCGACAGCGCCGTGACGGCCGCATCGATCGTATCCGGCGCGACTCCGGACACCTCGAGCAATGCGGCCCGGTCGAAATCCCGCCCCAGCACGGCGCAGATCTGGGCAAAGAGCTTCGCGTCGCCCAGCATGTCCAGGCGCGATGTGATCAGATCCAGCAGTGACGGTGGCGTCATCGCCTGGGTCGGCGACCCGGCACCGCGGAAAACATTCCGCTCCCGCACCATCTGGCCGCTCTCGATCAGCGATTTGGTCAGTTCCTCGACATAAAGCGGCAAGCCATTGGTCGCGTCGATGATCTGGTTGGACACGGCGGCCTCGACGGGACCACCCGCGACCTGTTCGATCAGCGACACCGCCGACCGCGACGGCAAACCCGCCAGGGTGATCTGCGTCTGGCGGGGATCCGTCCAATCTGCCTGAAATTCCGAGCGTGCCAGAACCAGCAGGAAGATCTTGGCGGTCTCGTCGGACGAGATCCGGTCAAGCATCTCAAGCGTCGAGTGGTCGATCCAGTGTGCGTCCTCGATGACAATGGCCAGCGGTCGCGGAAGCCGCTCGACCAGTGCCGCGCAGGCGGCAAAGACCGCCTGCCGTCCTGCGGTTCCATCCTCCAACTCGCCGTCGAGCAGGCTTTTGAGCACGTTCACATGGATCGCATCGCCCATGCTCTCGCGATCGAACCAGCCCGCGATCTTGTTGACAAGCTCGTCCGTCGCGCCATTGCCGTCAGCATGCACCCAGCGGTCAACCGTCTCGCGCAGGCTGGCAAACGGCGAATGACGGCCCGCGACGGTGCCCGCAAACTCCAGGATCTGGCCCCGGGGAATGCCTGCGTCCTTCAGGAAACACGACGCCAGAACGGATTTACCGGCACCCGCTTCGGCCGAGATGACGATCCGCGCGCTGCCCTGATCCTCGACACGCCCCCAGGCTGCCATCAGGGTCGCGACTTCCCCTTCGCGCCCGACAGGCATCCGGGTTACGTCCGGAAGGACCGACGTCGCGGGTTTGCGGCCCAGCACATGGAAGATCTCGATCGGCTCGGGGATGCCCTTGAGATCGCGGAACCCGATCGACTCCATCCGGAAGGTCGAGGTGATCAGCGCCTTTGTCTCAGCACTCACCGCAACGCCGTTCTGCGGTGCAAACCCTTCGATCCGCGCGGTCATGTTGGGGACGACGCCCGTGACCGAGTGGTGTTCCTGGCGCACGCCCGCACCCATCGTGCCGATCAGGACGCGGCCGGTATGCAGTGACAGCCGCACCGCGAATTCGACGCCGTGCTTGTCCATGACCGGCTGGCCCAGCGCCTGCGCCTTGCGGCAGATCTCAAGTGCCGCATCCGCCGCCCGGATCGCTGAATCCTCGTGGGCGCGCGGATAGCCGAAATAGGCCATGATCCCGTCGCCCAGATATTGCGCAATCATGCCTCCACGGCTCTCGATCGACTCGGCACAGATCGCCTGGTAATCGCGCAGAAGCTCGCGCAGATCCTCGGGGTGCAAGCGCGATGACAGCGAAGTCGACCCCGCCACATCGCAGAACATCACGGTGATCTGCCGGTGCTCGCCGCCTTCCTCGCGCTTCAGGGCATCATGTTCGGTCAGGCGCGCGCCACAATGCGGGCAAAAGCGCGCCTTTGCCGGCACGGTCTCGTTGCATGTCCCGCATGTCGGAGAGGCCGCGCTCGGCTCCACCTGGACCCCCTTGTTCTCCGGTCTCCGGCACTACCCCAGCGCCTTGCCGAACAAGGACTTTTAGCGAATCGCCGGGCGCCCGCAAGCCCGCTCGCGCTACCGTCAGCGCCTTCGCAACCAGAACGAGAGGTTCGGATCAGCGCCGTTCCTGTCGCGCGTAAGTCTCTTGCCATTCTGGATGCCATCGGGACAGGGGTGGCCGATCCTCGACAATATCGCCCGCAGCCCACGCGATCCGGGCGTGATCCATCTTCTCGGTCACCTCCCCATCGGGGCAAATCACGTAAAAGCTGTGTCGTTCCAACGCATCCAGCATGTAGCCCACGACCTGATCGGGCATCCACGCGCCGGGTTTCGGATCGTTCAGCCCCGTTGTGGTCCATCCGGGCACCAGCAGATGCGCCGATACCCGGCAGGCCGGGTCCTGCCGCAGATCGTGCTGCAGACACTCGGTATAGGTTTTCACAGCCGATTTCGCCATGTTGTAGACGGGGTGTCCGGGCGGGTTGGTGATGCCTTGCTTCGAGCCGGTGTTGATGATCAGGCCGGGATCGCGCAGATCTTTCATCGACGGCAGGAAAGCCCGCACGCCGTTCACAACGCCCATCACGTTGATGTCGATTGCGCGCCGCCAGTCGGCCAGCGGTGCATCCAATCCCCGTCCGATCCGGGTCACGGCATTGTTCACCAGTACAGAGGGCGCACCACCGAACGTCCGGTCAATGCGATCGCGGGCATGTTCCAACGCCTCGATCTCGGCGACATCGCACAGGATGCCATCGGTATCGCCGCCGATTTCGGTCCGCGCTTCGTTGAGATGCTCGGCGTCGATGTCGAGCAGCGCGACCTTCATCCCCTCCTGCACGAAGCGCCGGGCGAACGCACGCCCGATGCCAAGTGCCGCCCCTGTTACGACCGCGATCTTGCCCGGCGCGATTGCCTGATGTCCCATTGCGTCCTCCGTTCGTGGATTGTTTCGGACCACGATATGCGGAGGACAGGATCCGTCAGACGGTTTTTTTGTGCAGAGCGTCCGCCCAGCGGCCGGATCGGCAGTCAGACAAGGGGATTGCCGTCAATTCGAACCGGTCGGCGTCTCGGTCTTTGGGGTTTTCGTCCGCGATTCGTTCGTCTCGGACTCGATCGAGAACAGACGTTCGAACAGGCTTGGCGTGTTGTCCTGATCGCGGTCGGCGCGGGCTTTGCGGAACTGTTCCTTCAGTTCGGCTTGGCGTTCGAAGTTGTCCTGGCCGCCCTTTGCGTGCGCGAGCGAGCCGTTCAGCGCGACCAGCGAAATCGAAAAAGCAGTCAGGGCTGCGGGGAGGATCAGAATGCGGGACATCGGGTGGCTCCTGGGTCCGGGTTGCGATGAAGATGAGGTGGGGCGCAGCCGATCACGGTTCACCCAACGCGTCTTCACCATGCCGTCACGGTGTGTGAGCGGCGCTTGCAACGGGCAGCACTCTGGTCTCAACTCGCGCCAAAGGAGCCTGCCCCATGCTTTCCGCCGATCTCTTCTACTCGTTCCGAAGCCCGTACTCGTACCTGGGCGTTGCTCGATACCGCCAGTTGACGCGGGATTGGGATCTGCAGGTCCGCCTGCGCCCGGTCTACCCGATCGCGATCCGAAATCCGGCGTTCTTCGAGCAGGTCAATCCGCTCTGGGTGCCGTATCTGCTGAAGGACGTCGTGCGCACGGCCGAATTCAACGGCATACCGTTCCAGTGGCCAAAGCCCGATCCCGTGGTGATGGACCGTGAAACGCGGGAAATCTCGCCGGAACAACCCTACATTCGGCGCCTAACTTACCTCGGTTTGGAGGCCGCGCGGCGCGGCAAGGGCCTCGACTTCGCATGCGCGGTCGGACACGCGCTCTGGGGCGAGGGGGTTGTCGATTGGCACCTTCCAGAGAATTTCGCCCCGATCGTGGCGCGCGCAGGTCTGGACCTGTCCGAATTGGAGGCAGCGAACGCCGGTCAGGAAGACGCGCTCGAGGCCCAGATCGCCGCGAACCAGGCCGAGCAGGAACAGGCGGGCCACTGGGGCACGCCCTGTCTGGTGTTCGATGGCGAGCCGTTCTTCGGCCAGGACCGCATCGACATGGCGGTCTGGCGGATGCAGCAAGAGGGCCTTCAGGCTGCCTAACGGGCCATGCTGGCCCTGTCCCAAGCGGCGTAATCCGGCGAGCCTTCGACCCGGATGTCCCCGTCATAACCGTACTCGACCATGTGCACCGTCACCGACGGACCGTCCGAGATGATGACGGAGTAGGCCTCGGGCAGGTCCGAGGCTGACAACAGATCAGACTCGGCGAAGTTCGCCCATCCCGCGTGGTTCGTGCCGCGCGGCGCGCTGACCGGAATGCCGTGGAAGCTGCCGGATAAAGGCAAATGGCAATGGCCGAAGAAGATATGACGGATCTTGGCGCGGTGTGGCGCGATCGTCGCACCCAGCCGTGCCGAATCCAGCAGCATGATCCGGTCGGTCGGGCCGATATGCGTCGGGATCATGTTGTGGTGCAGGAACAGCCAGACCGGTCCCGCCGCCTCGGCCAGCCGCGCCGACAGCCAGCTTGCCCGCGCATCACAGAAGAATCCGGCATGACTGTTCGGTCCCCAGGTATCCAGCAGAATCGCGGTTCCATCGCTCAACGGCACGGCCTGCTGAACGAACCCGTTCGGGTCGGAAAGCTCCGGAAAGACCGACAACACCGTGTTTCGATCATCGTGGTTGCCGATGCACAGGTGAACGGGAACCGGCAGATCGGCGATCCGGTCCTTCAGGCGCGCGTAATCCTCGCGATCGCCCCAGTCCGACAGATCGCCCGTGATGATGATCGCCTCGGCATCCGGGTGGTTGTCCAGTGCATGGGTCAACGCCTTCTCGAAGTTCGCGTTCGGATCGCGCCCGCCGATGGACGCGCCCGGCGTGGTCAGGTGAATGTCGGTGAGTTGGATCAGTTTCATTTTTCTATACACCCGCTATGATTTGCTTCGCTATAGTTGATTCGAGGTATTGGAATGGCTGAATGGATTGAAGAAGCACTACGAGCTGGAGTTCTGATTCCAATACTCACAGTTTTCATTGTTCCTGTTTTTTCAAAGGCTCTCGGACTCGATCTTCGATCGAGACTCAACGCAGAGCGTCGAGCGATTGCAACTGACTCAGAAACTCTGAAGAACATCGCTGAATACCGTGATGAAGATTCTGCCGAGTTGAAGGTAGTCGAGACGAAATTCAAGGAAGATCTATCGACTTCATCTGAAAGATACTTCAAACTAAAGGAGATAGCGGAGAAGAAATTTGGCTTCTGGGATGCGATAGGTTCGTTTCGCGAGAACATTGCAGTAGCATTCTTCGTTGTTTTATACGTTCTATCCATTGTTATGACCGTATTTGGCGTCATAATTTCTCCAGTGTTCGCTTACTTGCGTAGTGATCCGGACGATTATTGGCTGATGGCAGCAGTTTTTTTTGGAGGTGCGGTGTCTTTGTATGTCATTTATACATTGGTCGAACGGCTGCTTCGGCACTTTTATCGCGTACATTTGTTCAACAAAGTAGCGAGAGGCGAAGAATGATCTGCAATCCGTGCCCGGAAATAGGGCGAATGCAGAGATGCACTCGCCCCGGACCTTAGTCAGCTGTCCGGCAGCAGGTCCTTGACCTCGTCGGTCAGTTCTTCCTGCAGTTCCTTCATGTCATCGAACTCGCCCGTGACGATGCCTTCGATGCCGTCATAGATGACCTGCGTGATCGCCAGGCCGTTGTCACCGGGATAGGCCTGCCAATCGCGCAGCAGCGGAAGCTGACGCACGGCGGTCGCCTTGGCCGGGTTCTCGGCATAGAAATCCGACAGGATGATCTCGTTGGCGGCCTTGTTCGGCGGCATGTAGCCAGTGGTCCGGGCCACATCTGCGGCACCTTCGCCCGAGGTGATGAACTTCAACCACTTCCAGGCCGCGTCCAACTCGGCCGGATCTTCCGAGGTTGAAACCAGCATCGCGGCGTTGCCGCCCGCCGGCAGACCCATCGGACCCGCATCGACCAGACCCGGATACTCGTTGGTCATCAGATTGAAGTCGCCCTTGGCACGTTCGACCGCCCCGACGGCCGAGGTCGACCAGTACATCATGCCGATCTCACCGGCCGAGAACGAGGCCAGCGCGCCCTTCCATTCCAGGTTCTGCATGTCGCAGCCGCGGAAGATGCCCTTCATGGTCTCGAGCGAGGTCAGCGCTTCGTCCGAGTCGATCACGACCGAGGCCTTGTCGACGATCGCCTTGTCCTGGCTCCACATCAGCGCTTGCAAGAACCAGTTGCCGGTGATGTTCCAGCCCCAGAACATCGGGTTCTTGACGCCCGCCGCGCGCAGCTTGCCGCAGACCTCGACGACTTCGTCCCAGGTTTTCGGAAGCTGATCCGCCGAGGTGATCCCGGCCTTCGCCATCAGGTCCATGTTGTAGTAGCCGACCGGCAGCGAGATCGAGAACGGCAGGCCGTGGACGTTGCCGTCAAAGGTCGACAGCCCCAGCATGGCCTCGTGGTAGCCGTCCGTGGCGAAGTCGGCCTCCTTGGCGATGAACGGCTCCAGCGACTTGGCGATGCCCTTCTCGACCAGCGGCTGCTGACGGTTCAGGCCCTGCATGGTGACGTCGGGCAGCGTGCCGGCGACGGACTCGCGCAGAATGGTGTTGGTGCCGTCCTCATAGCTTTCATAAGCGGCGCGCATCTTGATCTCGATGCCGGGGTTCTCGGCATAGAATTTCGGCAGGATCTTCTCGTAGGTCACGTCAAAGAGGTGGCTGTACGGATAGGCGAACTCGACGACGATCTTGTCCTCGGCAAATGCCGGAGCCGTCAGGCCCGCCAGCACCGCGACGGTGGTCAGCATGCGTTTCATGGGATACTCCTCTCCCCTGTCAGGTGGCGGGCGCGGGGTCCGAGACGCCAATCCAGTTCCCCGTCTCCGCCGGTTTCAACCCGCATTGCGCGGGTGCTCTGGCGGTAGGGTGCGCAGTGCGCACCCTACGATCTTTCATTTCATGCCGGTCAGTGTGATCCCTTCGATGAACCGGCGCTGGGCCAGCAGGAAGGCAACGATCAGCGGTGTGACGATCACCGTTGCCGTCGCCATCATCGGCCCGAAGAACGAGCCGTCGGCATCTCCCTTGAACTCGCGCAGGCCCAGCGGTGGCGTGAACAGGTCGCGGGTGCCCGTCACCACGATCCGGGGCCAGAAATAGTCGTTCCAGTGCGCCACCACGCTGAAGATCGCGAAAGCCAGCAGCGCCGGGATCGCCGTCGGCAGCATCACCTTCCAGATGATCCCGAACTCGGTCATCCCATCCATCCGCGCCGCGTCGATCAGATCGTCCGGCACCGTCATAAAGAACTGGCGCATCAGGAAGATCCCGAAGACCGAGATCGTCCATGGAATGATCAGCGCGGCGTATGTGTTGGTCAGCCCAAGCTGCGACAAGCCCAGATACAGCGGCAGCGCGATGGCGTGGACCGGGATCAGCAGGCAGAACAGCACCATCGTGAAGACGAAATCGCGGCCCTTCCAACGCAGTTTGGCCAGCGCATAAGCGCACGGGAGCGCGACCAGTACCTGGATGACGAAGATCGATGCCGTGACGATCACGCCGTTCAGCAGATACCGCAGCAGCGGGGCCTCCTGAAAGGCCATCGCGTAGTTGAAGACCGCCGGGCGCGTCGAACATGCCGCCTCAATCTCGGCCATCATGGCGGTCTTGATCTCGCGGTCGGTCTTGCCGGGGAACTGCGGACGGGCCGCTTCGATCATGGTTCGATCTGGCTCGGCCCGCTTCACGCAGCGTTCGTTGACCATCATCTCCTGGCTGCCGAAGAACCCACCGACATTGCGCTCGATCTCGCTCGGCGCCTTCAGCGAGTAGCTCAGCATCACGTAGAACGGCAGGATCACGACCACAGCACCCAGGATCAGAACCGCGTGTTTCAAGGCCTCGGTCCAGGACCAGGATAGGGTTGATGCCCCCGTCCTCTCGCGTGCGGTGAGTGCTGTCTCAACGGCATCGGTCATGAAGCACCTTCTCTGCTAGGCGCGGAGCAGTCTTCCAACCCTCGTTCGGCACAGCCAAGCGACGCCAGACCTCCTCTCGGGGGGAGGCATCGGCGATGTCGCACGCGGCTCCCGCGATGATCCTGCGGCGAACCTTGGCTTCTGGGCCGAGCGCCGCGAAGCCCCCACCCAGACCGGTCGCCGCCCTTCGGCGCGTCGATCGACGTCTGCCCGATCATGAGTAATGCACCTTGCGCTCGACGAGCCAACGCTGGGTCAGCGTCAGCATCAGCACGAAGGCGAGGAAGATCATCGTGATCGCCGAGCCCATGCCGATCAGGTTCTGCTGGATGCCCTTCTCGAAGATCGCGAACATCATGACGTAGACTGACTTCGACGGCCCCCCGCCCTGCGGATAGAACGCCTCGACCGTATCGAAGACCTGGAACGAGCGGATGCAGGTGATGGTCACGACAAACACCGTCGTCGGCCCCAGCATCGGCCAGGTCACCAGCCGGAAGCGCTCCCAACCTGATTTCGCGCCGTCCATCTCGGCGGCGTGATAAAGCTCGCGCGGCACGCTGGTCAGACCCGCCAGATACAGCACCATATTGAAGCCAAAGCCCTGCCAGACGCCGATGAACGCGACCGTCCAGATCGCGTATTGCTTGTCGCCAAGCCACAGCGGGAAGGTGCGCTCGCAGCCCTCGCGGAAGAACGCGAACGTCTCCAGCCACGTCCCGCAGCCCTGCGCCAGTGTCTGGTTGATCAAACCCACCGTCGGGTGCAGCGTGAACTCCCAGACAATCGCCATGGCCAGCAAGGCGGCCATCACCGGCAGGAAGTAGATCGTCTTGTAGACATCGCCAAACCGCCGCAGCGAGTTGATCAGCAGCGCCGCCCCCAGCCCCAGCGCCACCGACAATGGCACAACGACCAGCACATAGGTAAAGGTCGCGACGAACATTTTCTGGAACGAGGATCGGCTAAAGATCCGATCGTAGTTCTTGTCGCCGACCCAGCGGAAGCTGTCATTGCCCAGCGAATAGTCCGTGAAAGACAATGTCGCGGCCACCCCGATCGGCAGGATCAGGATCACGATCATCAGAATGATCGCCGGCGCGACGAACCAGATATGCGCGCGCGACTGGCGCATCAGGCAACCGCCTTTGCCAGCTGTGGTTCATCCAGAAAGCGCAGTCGCGCGCCGTCCTTGCCGAATGCCAACGCCTTGCCGGGTTGCGGCGTGGCATGGACCGTCTGGCCGATATCAATCGATCCCGCCTGCAAAGGATCGGCCCGCACGACAATCCGATGCGCCCCCAGATCGACATGCAGAAAGATGTCTGATCCCATGTTCTCGCGGTGCACGACCGTGCCGGACAGGATCGAGGGTCCTGCCTCGGACACCAGATCCAGATGCTCGGGCCGCAAGCCGATCCGAACAGCACCTTGCGCCGCGCCCGAAAGACGCCGGTTCAGCGTGGTTTCATATAGATGCACGCGCCCCTCGAAATCGCAGGCCGCATCCAGAACGTTGATCTTTGGCGAGCCGACGAACTGAGCGACCCTCAGATCAATCGGATCTTCATAGACGGTGGATGGCGCATGCAGTTGCAGGATCTCGCCGCCCATCATGACCGCCATGCGGTCCGACATCGTCAACGCTTCGGCCTGATCATGGGTGACATAGATGAACGTTGCATCCAGATCGCGGTGCAACTCGGCCAGTTCGGCCCGCATGTGCACGCGCAGCGCTGCGTCCAGGTTCGACAAGGGTTCATCCATCAGAAACGCCACCGGCTTGCGCACCATCGCCCGGCCCAGGGCCGCGCGCTGTCGTTGCCCGCCGGAAAGCTGCCCCGGCTTGCGCGCGAGCAACTGTTCGATCTGCAGCACCTGCGCAGTCTCGGAAACCTGCGTCGCGATCGCCTTGATCTTGTTGCCCGCAATCATCCGCCCGACGATCGGAAACCGTTCCAGGAACGAAAGCGACCGCAGGCGCAGCGGCACCGCCATGTTCTGCCCGACCGTCAGATGCGGATAAAGCGCGTAGGACTGGAACACCATCGCCAGGTTGCGATCCGCTGGCCGGACCGTGTTGACCAGGCGGTCTCCGATATGGACATCACCGCCGGTCTGGCTCTCTAGCCCTGCGATGATCCTCAGCAATGTGGACTTGCCGCAGCCGGAAGGACCGACAAGCGTCAGAAACTCGCCATCGCGGATGTCCAGATCGATCCCGCGCAGGACCGGCGTGTCGCTAAACGACTTGGTGATCCCAGATAGGCTGATTCCCGCCATGACGTCCTCGAATCGCCTCTGCGCTGACGCCATTACAATTAACAAACGCCGTTATCGTTATGATGACGTCATATTAGTGTGGCTAATGAGCGGGTGAGCCTTATCGCTTCTTGGTTGTGGAACCGTCATGAAACCCAGCCCGTATCACATCGCCGCCTTCACGCAGGTCGCCCGGGCCCGCTCGTTCTCGCGCGCGGCCGAGGCGATGGGCCTGACGCAATCCGCCGTGACCCAGCATGTCGCCAAGCTGGAAAGAACCATGGGCGCGCAACTGTTTGTCCGGCGGCGGGACGGGCTGGAACTGACCTCGGCGGGGCGTGACCTGTTCGACATCTCGGACCGGATGCTGGCGTTGGAGCAGCAGATCGCGGAGAAGGTCGCGGCTTACAGCGATCTCTCCGCCGGGTCGCTCCGGATCATCGCGAACGCGCCGCGCCCGGCAATGCCGATCCTGTCCGAGTACTCGCGCCTCTACCCGGAGGTGCAGATCTTCTTCAGTCTCGTTCCCTGGTCCGTGGCGATGGAAACCGTTCTCGCGCGCGACGCCGACATCGCCATCATCACCGAACCCGATCCCGTCCCCGGCGCCATGGTGCTCGAGCTCGAGCGCACCTGCTACAGGGCCCGCATGCGACAGGAACACCCTTTGGCGTCTCGGCCCGAGGTCACGCTCAGCGATCTCTCCCATGAACTGCTGGTCCTGCCCGAGGACGGCTCGCTCACCCAGCGGCTCGTGCGGCAGAAGATGGCCGATCACGGACAGGCAATGCGTCGCGTGATCCAGACCGCAACCTTCCCGCTGGTGCGCGAGGCGCTGCTGCACGGCATCGGCATCGGCGTCCTGCTGGAAAACAGCATGTTCCCATCGCGCCAACTTGTCTCGGTGCCGATCCGCGAGATGCCCGAAACCTATGGCCACTGCCTGGTCACGCCATCGGACAAGTCCGACCTGCGTGCGGTGCAGAGCTTCACGGACATCGCCCGCCAGCTTTACACAGACCCGGTGGTGCGCCGGGCTTGATAATCCTGTGTCCAAGCGTCGTGCGCGGCTCCAACATCCGACTCCTCTCCCCGCAATGGCCGGTTGTTTCTTGGGCTTGGGATCAGATCATCGCCTTACGACGATCAGACTGTTTGTACGCGATCCAGACAGCTGGGCTCGACCGCAAGATCACGCTTTGGTCGGCTCTGAGCCCTTACTTCCGTGGATCGCATTGCGATTGGACGGGAGTGTGAGGCGCAACGTCAGTGGATCCTTCTTACGCTTGGCCTTATACATCACTCGCTAAGAATCTAAGTTTGGAGAATTATTGATGAACGAAGAGCTGTTATTCTACCGCAAAGTGACCGAGAGACGCGTGCAGTTAAATGATAGGACGTCGTCGAATTTCAACGTTCGAGCGAAGCTTTATATTCGCACTGCCGTGATTTGGGGTGAAGCGCTTACGATCAAAAGATTCCAGGAGAATGATTTTGAAATTGATCTGCTTTCAGACTCCGAGATTGTTGAAAAGGTATACGAAATTGAGGCATTTCTTGAGGAGCTAAAGGCAAAGTATATCCGAGAAATCGAGCCAAACTTGTTTAAAAATGTTATCGACTTGGACGACGACTGGAAAGCGAGGGCGACAACTCTGGTTGGCAAAATTCGGGGTATTGTTCAGAAAGCAAAGATGGCGGAAAATCTACGGGAGCCAATTTTTCGTTCACTCAATGATCTGCAAAGCCAACTCGATAAAAACAGGTCGACAGTTGAGGCGATCTCAGAAACATGGGTGCAGTTGATGAGAGCGATTGGTTGTGGCGCGAGAGAAGTCGAACCTGCAGTGAAGGTTGCCGAACGCCTCTTGAAAGACCGAGCAACGTTGGAGCAACACCAAATCGAGGAAAAAAAGAAACCGCCATCATTACCCAGCCCTCCGACCGATGATTTGGACTAGGAATTTCAGATGTGAGCAAATTCCTAGATGGGAGCATCCGACGGTAGCGCATCATTCCAGTAGAGCGAACGGCAGCAATCTCAGGGGCAGACCGCGAATCCGGCTGTTTTACTCAGATGGCAGCTTTGTCCCGAAAGCCGTGATTGGTGCAGAACATTGAACGCCTATCGTAGCCGGGCTGCCGTCATCGCCCCCGCAAGTGTCGCCGTGTGATGCCGGAAACAGATTTATTGAATGTGGGATCTGTGTGCACCGCGAAACCCCAAAGCGATTGAAACCGGAATTGCAGAGCCAATCCGCCCGATCAGGTCACGATTAGTCGCGTCAGAGCGTCGACAGCGCTGCATCGACAGCGTTCAGCACAGTCGCAGCCTCGTGCTCGGAAACCACCAGCGGCGGCGACAGGATCACGTTCGCACCCGATGCGCGGACCATCGCACCGTTCTCATAGACAAGCCCCTGAACCTTCAGTCCGACATCGGGCGTGACCGGCGTCTTCGCCGCGCGGTCCGAGACCATCTCGAACGCCGTCATCAGCCCGTGCCCGCCGCGCACGTCGCCGATGATCTCGTGCTTGTCCTGCAGGGCCTTCAACCCGTTGAACAGCTGCGTCCCGCGGGCCGCGGCGTTCTCGACCACGTTCAGGCGCTTCGTCTCGGCCAGGCACGCCAGTGCTGCGGCTGCCCCGACCGGGTGCGCCGAGTATGTGTACCCATGGCCGATCGAGCCCTCGGCGCCCGCGCTCTCGAACACCTCGGCGACGGCTTCCGAGATCATCGCCGCACCGAACGGGAAGTAGCCGTTCGTGATCGCCTTCGCGGTGCACATCATGTCGGGGGCCACGCCCCAATGCCGCGATCCGCACCAGTCTCCGCAGCGCCCGAACCCGGTGATCACCTCGTCCGCGATCATCAGGATGCCGTGCCTCGAGCAGATCTCGCGCATTCCGGGCATCAGGCTCTCGTGCGGCACATGCACACCGCCCGCGCCGAGGATCGGTTCCATGATGAAGGCGGCGATGGTGCCAGCGCCCTGAAACGCAATCTCGTCTTCGGCGGCTTGAAGGATGTGCTGCGCCAGTGCCGCCGGATCGGTGATCCCGTGCGGATCGCGATAGGGATAGGGCGCGGGCAGATGGTGACACCCGGTCAGCAGCGGCTCGTAGTTCGTCCGAAACCGGTTGTTCCCATTGACCGAGGCACCGCCGAAATGCGTGCCGTGATAGCCTTTCTTTAGGCTCAGGAACTTGGTACGTCCGGGCGCGCCCTTGATCTTGTGATACTGCCGCGCCAGCCGCAGCGCGGTCTCGACCGAGTCCGATCCGCCAGAGGTGAAGAACGCCCGTCCCATGCCCTCGGTCGCGAACCACTGGCGCAGTTCCCACGACAGCTCGATCGCTGCATCGTTCGATGTGCCCGCAAAGGCCGAGTAATAGGGCAGCGTCTCCAACTGCTCCCGGATCGCCGCTTTGATCGGGTCGCAGGAATAGCCCAGGTTCACGTTCCAAAGCCCCCCGACCCCGTCAACCGTGCGATGGCCGTCGATGTCGGTGATGTGGCAGCCCTCGGCCCTGGTAACGATGACCGGCACGTCCTTCTGCAGCTTTCCGGGATGCCCCATCGGGTGCCACATATGCCGCGCATTGTTCTCCTTGAGAAAATTGTCGTCCTTCATGGTGCGGCCTTTCGGGAGAGCGATGGGATCGCCCTAAAGTTTGACAGCAAGCCGGGAAGGCGACAATCGTTTTCGGCCCGCCTGACATGCGTGTCCTGACAGGGGTGTATTGACCATATTGCAACGGTGACGTGGCGGAGGATCCATGACCGACAAGACCATCCTGATCGTCGGGACGTGGGACACCAAGGACGCCGAGCTTGGCTACATGGCCAGTTGCATTGCAGGGCAGGGCGGGGGCGTGCTGAAGATGGATGTCAGTGTTCTGGGCGAGCCCTCCGCGCCGTGCGATGTCTCCAAGCATCAGGTGGCCCAGGCTGCGGACAGCACGATCCAGGCCGCCATCGACTCTGGGGACGAGAACACAGCCATGCAGATCATGGCGCTGGGGGCGTCCCGGCTGACCGCAGACCTCCACCAACAGGGGCGCATCGACGGTGTCGTCATCCTGGGCGGGACCATGGGCACCGACCTCGCGTTGGACGTCTGCCAGGCACTGCCGTTGGGCGTGCCGAAATACGTCGTCTCGACGGTGTCGTTCTCGCCCTTGATCCCACCCGATCGCCTGTCCTCGGACATCCAGATGATCCTCTGGGCAGGCGGGCTCTACGGTCTGAACTCGGTCTGCAAGGCATCGCTGTCCCAGGCGGCGGGTGCCGTCCTGGGTGCTGCCCGCGCGGTCGAGCGGCCTGCCATCGATCGGCCCGTAATCGGCATGACCTCGCTCGGGTCGTCGTGCCTCTCCTATATGAAGCACCTCAAACCCGCGCTCGAGGACCGCGGGTTCGAGGTCGCGATCTTCCACGCCACCGGAATGGGCGGCATGGCCTTCGAGACCATTGCGGCAAAGGGCGGCTTTGCGTGCGTGATGGACTTCGCGCTGCCCGAGCTTGGCAACCTGATGGCGGGGTCGGTGGTTCATGCCGGCCCTGACCGGATGCTCGGCGCGGGACGTGCCGGGACCCCGCAGATGATCGCGCCGGGCTGTCTTGACCTGATCGATTTTGCGGGCTGGCAGGAGATCCCCGACCGCTATCAGGATCGTCCGTTCCATGCCCACAACCGGCTGATCAAATCGTCGGGTCTGAACGCCGAGGAACGTCGCGAGACCGCGCGCGAGATTGCCCGCCGCATCGCCCCGTCAAAGACCCCGGTGCAGGTGTTCCTGCCACTCGGTGGCATCGAGGAATGGGACAAACCCGGCGAGCCCGCGCACGACCCGGCCGCACAGGCCGCGTTCTTCGAAGAAATGCGCAAGGCAATCCCGGCCAATCGGTTAATCCAGGTCCCGGCGCACATCAACGACGAAGCGTTCGCCAAGTCGGTGCTGACCCTGTTCGACCGGTGGTGCGCAGATGGACTTGTCGCGCCCGGCGTTGCCGCCTGACAGGGGTGTATTGACCCTTTGTTCACCGATGCCAGTGCGCATCCGTTCGCTTTCGCAACCGCTGCCAAATCCGGTTAACGGAAAATTACGTGACAAAGATCACGAGCATAATCACGCGGGATTTAATCCCTGTGTTCCGCGTTTGTCCGGCGCGCTGCATGCGCCGAGAGACCCTAATCCGGGATCACCGCTGTCGCCTCGATCTCGACCTTGGCGCGGTCTTCTAGAAGACCTGAAATCACGAACAGTGACATGGCCGGAAAGTGCCGCCCCAGCACATCGCGATAGACAGCGCCCAGCTCCTGTTGCCGGGCTACGTATTCCGACTTGTCGATCAGGAACCAGGTCAGGCGCACGATGTGCTCGGGCTTGCCGCCTGCCGCCTCGACCACGTCCACGATGTTGCGCAGGGCCTGGGCCACCTGGCCAATAAAATCATCAGTTTCAAAGACTTGGTCGGTCGTCCAGCCGATCTGACCGCCGACATACAACGTCCTGCCGGTCGCCAGAACACCGTTCGCATAGCCCTTCGCGGGCTTCCAGCCCTCGGGGTGGATGACCTCATGCATGTGCGCCCTCCTTCAATCGGAACCGCTGGATCTTGCCAGTCTGTGTCTTCGGCAGTGCCTCGGTGAAGACGACCCGGCGGGGATACTTATACGGCGCGATGGTCGCCTTGACGTGGTCCTGCAACAGCTTGACCAGCGCGTCGTGTGGAGCAATCCCGTCGCGCAGCACAACATGTGCCTCCACGATCTCTCCACGCTCAAGATCTGGGGCGCCCACGACTGCGCATTCCGCCACATCCGGATGGCCCAACAATGCTGCCTCGACCTCGGGACCGGCGATGTTGTAGCCCGCCGAGACGATCATGTCGTCGTTGCGCGCGGCGAAATGGAAGGCCCCGGCCTCATCCTGCCAGAACGCATCGCCGGTCAGGTTCCAGCCGTCTTGGACATACCCAGCCTGTCGGTCATCGGCGAGATAGCGGCATCCGGTCGGACCGCGAACCGCCAGTCGTCCGACGGTCCCGCGTGACAGCTCGGTCATCGTTTCGTCCACAATCTTAGCCTCATAGCCCGCCACCGGCCGACCGGTGCACGCGGACGCGTGATCGTCGAAACGGTTCGTCAGAAAGATGTGCAGCATCTCGGTCGCGCCGATACCATCCAGCATTGGCTTCCCGGTCTTGCGCATCCAATCCTCGTAAACCGGCGCTGGCAACGTTTCGCCCGCCGAGACGGCCGCGCGCAGCGAGGACAGATCCGCGCCCTCCTCCATCGCGGCCAGCATGGCGCGATAGGCGGTCGGCGCCGTGAAACACACAGATGCCCGATGGGTCTGGATAATCTCGACCATGTTGGGCGGGCTTGCCTGCTCCAGCAGGCACGCTGTCGCGCCGAAGCGCAGCGGAAAGACCGCCAACCCGCCGAGACCAAACGTAAAAGCCAGGGGTGGCGATCCGACAAACACATCGTCGGGCGTGACGCCAAGAACCTCTCGCGCATAGCCGTCCGCGATGATCATCAGGTCACGATGGAAGTGCATCGTCGCCTTGGGCGCGCCCGTCGTGCCCGAGGTAAACCCGAGCAACGCGACATCGTCCCGGCCTGTCGCAATCGCTTCGAACGTGACTGGTTTGCCGAGCGCCAGCCGGTCCAGCTCTGCATCATGATTGGCGGTGCCGTCAAAGCCGATCACCTTGTCCAGGAACCGGCTGTCCTTGGCGCAGGCGACCAACTCGTCCATCAGCCGAGTATCGCACAGCGCCAGCGTGATCTCGGCCTTTTCAACGATCTTCGCCAGTTCGCCGGCGCGCAGCATCGGCATCGTGTTGACCACGACGGCTCCGGCTTTGGTTGCGGCCAACCAGCACGCAACCATCGCCGGGTTGTTGGCGCTGCGGATCAGGACCCGGTTGCCGGGCACCACACCATAATCCTCGACCAGGGTCCGGGCGATGCGGTTGGTCCAGTCGGTCAATTCCTTGTAGGTGCGCTGGCGTCCATTGCCGATCAGCGCCACGCGGTCGCCATGGCCTGAAGCGACCTGCTTGTCGGTCAGCTCGACAGCCGCGTTCAGCTGCTCAGGATAGTCGAACCCGTCCAGAGCGAAATCGGGCCACTGATCCTTCGGCGGCAGGTTGTCCCGGGCGAATGGGTCGACATGAGCAGAGGGGCCAAGCGCCATGGTTAAAGCTCCGTTCTGACGCGCCAGAGGTCGGGGAACAGCTCGACCTCGAGCATCTTCTTCAGATACCCGACACCCGAGGATCCACCTGTCCCGCGCTTCAATCCAATGACCCGTTCGACAGTCGTCACGTGGTTGAACCGCCAGCGCCGGAAATAGTCTTCCAGATCGACCAGTTTCTCGCCCAGGTCATACAGGGTCCAGTGCGCTGTCGGATCCTGGTAGACGGTCGCCCACAGCGCAATGAGGTCCGGATCCGGCTGATGCGGTCGCGCGCGATCGCGTTCGACATGCGCCGCGGGCAGTTTGTGGCCGCGCCGTGCCGCGCAGTCCAGCACCGCATCATAGAGCGACGGTGCCGTGAGTTCGGCGGACAGTTGCGCATGGTCTTTCGCGCGATCACGATGCAACCGGACCTTGGCAATGTCACGATTGCCCAGCAGGAACACAATCAACCGGTACTGGACGGACTGGAAGCCCGAACTCTGCCCCAACGCTTCGCGGAAGGTGGTGTAGTCGGACGGCGTCATGGTCCGCAGAACGTCCCACGCGCTGTTCAATTGCTCGAAGATACGGGCACAGCGGGTGATACCCTTGAAGGCCTCGGTCAGCCGGTCGTCACCGATGGCCGCACGGGCCGCACCCAATTCATGCAGGATCAGCTTCATCCAAAGCTCCGAGGTTTGATGCTGGATGATGAACAACATCTCGTCCGGTGCGTCCGATAGCGGCGCCTGGGCGTCGAGGACGCGATCTAATCTAAGGTAGTCGCCGTAATCCATCTCCGGCATTTCTCACATGGTTTGGGTGCGCGCCCCGTTTGGCGGTGGAGGGGGCGGGCGGGTGGGCCTCCCGGTCAAACGGGGCGCGATCAATTCCCTTCGAAAACCGGTTTCTCTTTCGCGACGAAGGCGCGGTAGGCGCGTTCGAAATCCGCCGTCTGCATGCAGATCGCCTGAGCCTGGGCCTCGGCCTCGATCGCCTGTTCCAGCGACATCGACCATTCCTGATTGATCTGGGTCTTCGTGATGCCGTGGGCAAAGGTCGGTCCGGCGACAAGGCGCTGAGCGTACGCGACAGCCTCGCTCTCCAGCGCATCCGGATCGACGAGCCGGTTGAACCAGCCCCAGCGTTCGCCTTCCTCGGCATTGAACGATCGCCCGGTGTAGAGCAAGTCGGCCGCGCGGCCCTGACCGATGATCCGGGGCAGCATCGCGCAGGCCCCCATATCACAACCCGCCAGCCCGACACGCGTGAACAGAAACGCCGTCTTGGCGTCGGTTGATCCAAGTCGGATGTCCGAGGCCATTGCAATGATCGCTCCGGCGCCCACGCAGATGCCGTCCACCGCCGTGATCACCGGGCGTGAGCACCCCAGCATCGCCTTGACCAGATCCCCGGTCATGCGGGTGAATGCCAGCAGGTCCTTCATATCCATCGCGACCAGCGGGCCGATGATGTCGTGCACATCGCCGCCAGAGCAGAAATTGCCGCCGTTCGACGCGAACACGACCGCGTCCACGTCCTCGGCATAGGGCAGCGCGCGAAACCAGTCGCGCAGTTCGGCATAGCTGTCGAAGGTCAGCGGGTTCTTGCGGTCCGGCCGGTCGAGTTGCAGCACGGCGACGCGCCCGTCGATGCGACAGCGAAAGTCTTGTGGGGTCAGGTCCGCCATGGCAGTCATTCGGATGTCCTTTTGTCCAGGCGTGTCGCGATACGGCGCAGAGCATCAGCCATCTGGTCCGCCTCACCGCCGCTCAGGCCACCCAGCATCTCGTCGATCCAGCCTTCATGAATGTCGGCCATCTCCGAGAAGCTGGACCGTCCCTCGCCGGTTAGCCGCACCTGCATGGCGCGGCGATCCCCGGGGACCGCGAGCCGCTCGACCAGACCGTCATGTACCAGCCTGTCGACGATGCCCGTGACGTTGCCGTTTGAAACGCGGAGCTGGCCGGAAAGCTCCGACATCTTAAGCCCCTCCGGCACGCGGTGCAGAGCCGCCATCACATCGAAGCGGGGCAGGGTGGTGTCATGCGCGCGGCGCAGGTTCTCGCGGACCTCGCCGTCGATCGTACGCGTCACCCGCAGGAGCCGCAGCCAGAGCCGCAGGCGCGCCTTCGAGCCAGGATCGGGCGATGTGTCCTTCATCCGTTTGTCCTCGCGGCGCTAAACCCCAGCCGTTCGCACCGGGGCTGAGCGGTCCCGGGTCTTCGCCCGGGACAGCACGCGGCCGGGCGGCTCACACCTGGCCCCCGTTGATCGGGACCGCCACACCCGTGACAGCGCCCGAGCCGGGACCACAAAGCCAGAGCGCTGCCGCCGCGACCTCGTCCACGGTGATCAGCCGGCCGAACGGGTTCAACTTCGCCAGTTCCTGCCGCGCGTCGTCGTCCGACAGGCCGGTCTTCGAGGTGATGTTGGCCGCCCCACGGTCGACAATCGGCGTCTCGACATAGCCGGGGCAGATCGCATTGACGGTGACGCCCTTGGTCATGACCTCGTCCGAGACCGATTTGACCAGACCCAGCACCCCGTGCTTCGACGCCGCGTAGGCACCGCCATACTTGAAACCGTGAAGCCCTGCGACCGAGGAGATCGCGATCGCTCGTCCCCAGCCGCGTTCGGCCATCCCGGGCACCGTCTCACGCAGGCACAGCATCACACCGGTCAGGTTCGTCGCGATCACATGGTTCCACCAGTCCAGCGTTGTCTTCTTCAGGGGCTGCGTCTCGGCGACACCGGCGTTGGCGATCACGATGTCGATTGGACCCACATCGGCGATGGCTTGAACGACGGAGTTTTCGTCCGTCACATCCATCAGCGCGGATCGAATGCGGGGCGACTGCGCCTCGATATTCTCCAACGGAGCTTCGCGCCGCCCGGTGATCGTGACGTCGGCGCCCTGCTCCGCCAGGCCGAGCGCGATCGCGGCCCCGATGCCGGTTCCGCCGCCGGTCACAAAGGCTGTCTTACCCGCAAGGGTCATTGCAAACCTCCTGAAATCCGTCGAGCGCGGTCCGTTCTGACGAACCGACAAACACGATCCGTTCTGACGAACGCATAACAGAGACTTCGATGATCGTGCTTCATCACACCCGCCCCACCTGCACCTCGCGGTCGGCCAGCCGCCAGGCCTGATCCCGGCCTGCCTCATACGGTTTTGGCCAGTGCGCCTGCCGGTCACCGATCTGAGAACCCGCCCGAAGTGTCCAATAGGGGTCGGCCAGATGCGGCCTCGCCAGACAGACCAGGTCCGCGCGGCCCGCCATCAGGATCGAGTTCACGTGATCCGGCTCGTAGATATTGCCGACCGCCATGGTCGCGACGCCGCGTTCGTTGCGGATGCGGTCGCTGAACGGCGTCTGGAACATCCGTCCATAGACCGGCTTGGCCTGGGTCGAGGTTTGCCCGGCCGAGACATCGATGATGTCAGCTCCGGCTTCGGTGAAGGCCACCGCAATCAGTTCGGACTCCTCTGGCGTCACACCGTCATCGCCGGCCCAGTCGGATGCCGAGATGCGCACGGACATCGGCTTCGCCTCGGGCCAGACCGCTCGCATGGCCGCGAACACCTCCAGCGGATAGCGCAGCCGGTTCTCCAACGAGCCGCCATAGTCATCGTCACGCACATTCGACAGCGGCGAGATGAAAGACGAAATCAGGTACCCATGTGCGGCGTGCAACTCTGCCATATCGAACCCGGCCCGCTCCGCCATCGCGGTCGCAGAAACGAATTGCGCGCGGACCAGATCCATGTCGCCCCGGTCCATTGCCTTGGGTACGGTATTGCGATCCGACCACGGAATGGCCGAGGCTGACAGCAACGGCCAGTTGCCATCGTTCAGCGGCGCGTCCATCTCTTCCCAGCCGACCTGCGTCGAACCCTTGCGCCCGGCATGCCCGATCTGCGCACAAATCTTGGCACCTGTTTCAGCGTGGATGAAATCGGTGATGCGCGTCCACGCGACCTCGTGCTCTGGCGCATACAATCCCGGACAGCCCGGCGTGATCCGTCCTTCGGCCGAAACGCAGGTCATCTCGACATAGACCAGCCCCGCGCCGCCCTTGGCCCGCTCGCCATAATGCACCAGGTGCCAGTCGGTCGGGCACCCGTCGATGGCTTTGTATTGCGCCATCGGTGAGACGACGATCCGGTTGTCCAACTCCAACCCGCGCAAGCGGTACGGCGCGAACATCGGCGCGCGCACCGGCGCATTATCTGACACGCCCGCCTGTTTCTGGAACCAGCCTTCGGCATCGCGCAGCCATTGCGCATCGCGCAGGCGCAGGTTCTCGTGGCTGATCCGCTGCGAGCGCGTCAGCAGCGAATAATTGAACTGCACAGGGTCCAGATCGAGATACCGCTCGACATCCTCGAACCATTCCATGCTGTTGCGCGCCGCCGATTGCAGCCGCAGGACCTCAAGGCGCCGCTCCTCCTGATAGCGCTCGAAGGCCTTTTCGCGGGGCAGGGTGGTCAGATACTCGGCCAGCGCGATCGCAGATTCCAGGGCCAGCTTGGTGCCCGAGCCGATCGAAAAATGCGCCGTTGCAGCCGCATCCCCCATCAGCACGACGTTCTTGTGATACCAGCGCTGGCACAGCACGCGCGGGAAATTCAGCCAGGCCGAGCCGCGAATGTGGCTCGCGTTGGTCATCAGTGCGTTGCCGCCCAGGTGATCGGCAAAGATCTCCTCGCAGACGGCGATGCACTCGGCCTGAGACATCTCACCGAACCCGTAGGCAGCGTAGGTCTCCGGCGCGCACTCGACAATGAAGGTCGCGGTGTCGGCATCGAACTGGTAGGCGTGTGCCCAGACCCAGCCCTTGGCCGTCTTCTCGAAGATGAAGGTGAAGGCATCGTCGAACTTCTGGTGCGTGCCGAGCCAGACAAAGTGCAGCTTGCGCGTATCGATCTCGGGCTCGAATGTCTCGGCGAACTCCATGCGCGTTCTGGAATTCAGGCCATCGCAAGCGACGACGATGTCGAACGCGCTTTGATAGGCCGAGGCGCTCTCGACCTCGGTCTCGAACCGCAACTCCACACCCAGCTCCCGCGCCCGGTCCTGCAGAAGCAGCAGCAACGTCTTGCGTCCGATCCCGCAGAACCCGTGGCCCGAGGATTTCGTTGTCACCCCGGCGTGATGGACGGCAATGTCATCCCAATAGGCGAAGTGTTCGCGGATCGCCGCGGCGGAAGGCCGGTCATTGACCGCCAAATTGTCGAGGGTTTCGTCCGACAGAACCACGCCCCAGCCGAACGTGTCGTCCGGGCGATTGCGCTCGATCACCGTGACCTCCGAGCCCGGGTCGCGCAGTTTCATCGAGATGCCGAAGTACAGGCCCGCCGGGCCGCCGCCGAGACACGCGATCTTCATCCAGGGTCCTCCTGTGATCCACGCAAGATCACGATAACCGTCAACTTCAATATTTCAAGCTTAAAGTTTCTGATCTGAAGCAACCCGTCATCCACCGCAATGTTCAGAACACGTCAGACCTCATGTCGGAAACCGTCGAGTCGGCAGCCATTGCGTCGGTATCCTGCGCAGAAGACTGTTTCGGAGGGACGTTCATGTCCGCGATTGCAAGGCTGGGTCCGTTCGTTTCCAAAGGGTGCGCAACCGACGATCCGACGCTGCGCCAGCGCGTGGTCGATGCCTTTGTCGACACCATCGGTTGCATGTCGGTGGGTGCCCGCGCCGAAGCCGTGCAGGGTCTTTGCCGTGCGTTCGAGCCGATCGCACCCGGCACGTCGCCGGTCTTCGGGACACCGGTGACGCTTGGCCCGGCGATGGCCGCACTGGTAAACGGTGCCTCGGCCCACGCCTGGGATCTCGATGATTGGGAGGATATGGGCAACACCCATCCCTCGGCGGCTCTGGTGCCTGCGATCCTGGCCGCAGCCAGCCTGCGCAGGTGCAGTGGAGAACGCGCGCTGACTGCGTATGCGACGGGGTTCGAGGTGATCGCGCGGCTCGGCGCCATGGCGACGTTGGGACACTACCAAGCGGGCTTTCATGTGACTGGAACGCTTGGCGCCCTCGGGGCCGCAGCGGCCGTCGCGCATCTGATGCGGCTGGATGCGGATCAATCAGGCCATGCCGTGGCCCTGGCAGCGTCGCAGGCCATGGGGTTGACCGCACAGTTCGGCTCGGACGCCAAGGCACTTCAGGCAGGCTTGGCCGCGAAGGCCGGGTTGCTGTCGGCGCAGATGGCCGCGGCTGGCATTCGCGGCAAAGAGACTGTGCTCGACGCGCCGCGCGGGTTCTTCGCGGCCCTCTGTCCAGGATGGGAAAGCGATACGTCGCATCTCGACCGGCTTGGTGATCCGCCCGCGTTGCTCGAGGGCGGCATCTACGTCAAGCGCCACCCATCCTGTGCGTACACCCACCGGTTGATCTCGTGCGCCGAGATCATAGCCCGGACACCGGATTTCGCACCGGAGGCGATCACCGCAGTGACCGCCATCCTGCCCGACTTCCACCATGCGATCCTTCCCTACGCGGAACCGCAGACCCGAACGGAGGCTCTGTTCAGCCTGGAGTTCTGCATCTCCCAGACACTGCTGGGGCGGGGTGTCTCGCTTGGTGCGCTCGAGCGGGCTGCGTGGCGGGATGCGGACGGGCGGGCCTTGCGCCAGCGGATGACGGTCCGGCCCGAACCGGCGCGCAATCCGCACATGCCGATCGATCCCGAGCAACCCGACAGGCTGCTGGTCACGTGCGGGGATCGCACATTCGCGGCAGAGTGCGCCTGGCCCGAGGGGGCTCCGGCAAGATCCCTCGGCGCGGACGGGATCGCCGCCAAGTTCCCCGACCTTCCAATCGATGCGCTCAGCGGCTGGACCGACGCCGGGGACGTCGCGGAATACGTCGCAAGCGTGTGCTGATCGCGCCCGCCTTGGCCGCCCGTCGCATACATGATGGCTCTCAGCGCCTCAAGAATTGACCTCGACGCCTGCAGAAATGCCGCTAATCTCCCTCACGTTGAACGCGCCGTAACACAACAGAACGATGCGCGGAATGATCAAGGGAGAAGACCTGATGAAGCAACTTTTGTCGTCCATTGCAGTCGGTGCATTGCTGACAGCGCCTGTTCTTGCGGCCAGCAACATCGAAAAACTAGGCGCCTTCAAGACCACCGGCACTAGCGAGCACATCGTTATTGAACAGGACACGGCGGAAGCGGATGCGATCCGCGAAACGCTGAGCCGGATCAACCTGCCGGACGGCTTCAAGATTGACCTCTACGCGATCGTGCCCGATGCGCGCCACATGGCGATGGCACCGCAGGGCACCGTGCTGTTCGTCGGCACCAAGAAGACCAAGGTCTGGGCCGTGATGGACCGCAACCGCGACCGCGTCGCCGACGAGGTCAAGGACTTCGCGCCCTCAATCGCGATGGACGTGCCGAACGGCGTCGCCTTCACCAAGGACGGCTTCCTCTACATCGCCGAGCGCAACCGCGTCGTGATGTACCCCGCCGCCGAATTCTTCCAGGAAAGCCCGGATGTCGTCGCGATCCCGGTCGTCGCACAAGGCGAACTGATCCCGATCGAGGAAGAGAGCTACAACCACACCGCCCGCGTCATCAAGGTCGGCCCGGACGATAAGCTCTATGTCTCGCTCGGCCAGCCGTTCAACGTGGCGCCCGCCGAGAAGATGGATCTCTACAAAGAAACCGGGATCGGCGGCATCGTGCGGATGAACCGTGACGGCTCGGGCCGCGAGGTCTACACTTATGGCGTGCGCAACTCGGTCGGGCACGACTTCCATCCAGTGACGGGCGAGCTTTGGTTCACCGACAACCAGGTCGACGGCAT
Source organism: Pseudomonadota bacterium (assembly GCA_038534135.1). Taxonomy (GTDB): domain Bacteria; phylum Pseudomonadota; class Alphaproteobacteria; order Rhodobacterales; family Rhodobacteraceae; genus Thermohalobaculum. Next base: position 116,588 of record JBCAXJ010000003.1, read on the forward strand.
GGGCGATGACACCCCGCCGGGCGAGCTGAACCGGCAGACCGCGGCTGGCCAGCACTTCGGCCACCCATGGTATGGTGGCGGAAGCGTGCGGACCAATGAATACGCGGGCGAGGAAGCCCCCGCCGACATCGTTCATCCCGCTGTCGAGATGGACGCCCATGCAGCCGATCTGGGCATGAGCTTCTACACGGGCCGCATGTTCCCGGAGAAGTACAAGAATGCCATCTTCTCGGCCCAGCATGGCTCGTGGAACCGGACCGAGCCTGTCGGTGCACGCGTGATGGTCACCTTCGTCGATGACGAGGGCAATGCGACGACCGAGGTCTTCGCCGACGGCTGGCTGAATGAGTTCGGTGAGTATGACGGGCGCCCGGTCGATGTCATCCAGATGAAAGACGGCTCGCTGCTGGTCTCGGACGACTACGCGAACGCGATCTACCGGATCAGCTACGAAAACTGATCCCGACGACGATACTTGGCCCGGGCAGGCGACTGTCCGGGCTTTCTCTATATCGACGCGTTGTATGAAAGGACCGCCATGCGCGCTGCCCTGATCTCCGGTCTTGCTCTGATGTTGGCCATGCCGGGTCCGACCTTCGCAAGTGATCTTGAAGACGGTCGTAAACTTGCCCGGAAATGCTCGGCCTGCCACGGCAAGAACGGCATGGCGCGCGATGCCGAGGCACCGAACCTGGCGGGCCAGCAGGTGCTCTATCTGGAGAAGGCGATCAAGGATTTCCGCGATGGTCACCGCGAGGACCGCCGAATGACGCTGGTCGTCAAGAACCTCAGCGACGACGACGTCAAGGCGCTGGCGAAATGGTATTCCAGCTTCAAGGTGACGGTCGAACCACCGGGCTGAGTTCGCATAAGGATCGCCACGGCTGGGCAGGGTCTGCTGCCCAGTGGGCGCTGATGTAACATAGCGTTGCCACGGATCGCGGTCGCAGTCGGAAGCGCATCGGTGGACCGCTGTTCCCGCGCCGTCCCGGGCGAAGACCCGGGACCGCTTGGAAACCGCCCGGGCGGTCCCGGCTCAAGGCCGGGACACATCGATACGAACCTAATCTTCCGTTCTGACCGGCAGATTTGGCGCCACTACCCCGACCCAACAGCAACCTCGATCAACGCAAGGCCCCGGTTGGCTTCGACATGCGCCAGCGCGTCGGTCAGTGCGGTCTCGAAGGTGTCCGCTGTCGCAACATGACGTGCCCAGGCGCGGCTGGCTGCTGCCACCTGCGCAAAGTCCGGGCTCGGCGCCAGCGAGGTCAACGGGATCGTGTTGGCCTTCGACGCGTGCCCGTCCGGGTAGATGTCGAGCACGGATTTCCGCACCGCACCCCATTCGCGGTTGTTGAGCACGATCACGATGATCGAGATCCCCATCGCCTCGGCGATCTGGTGGCAAGCGACCGGGTTCGCGAAGATATGCGAGCCATCGCCGGTCGCCGCAATCACGGTCCTCTCGGGCCGCGCCATCTTGTAGCCCATCGCCGCCGGGAACCCCCAGCCGAGGCCGCCGGACAATGGCCCATCGAACCAGCTTTCCGGTCCGTCCAATTCCATGAACGGCAACATGCAGCCAAGTTCGTTGAAGATCGCTGCATCGCGGTCCCTCACCGCTTCTGCCAGCGCATGACTGACCCACGGCTTTCCGAGCCGAGGTGCATCACGTCCAGCTGCTGCCTGCGCCCGGCGCCGTGATAAATCCTTCGTGTTGCGGTGGGCAATAACCCGATGCCGTTCGACACAGGTTGCCGCGTGTGCCGCGTACCGTGGCGCCATCGCGTCGGACAAGGCCAGCAGGCTTGGTCCGATCTCCCCGGGAAGACTCAAGTCCGCACGGAAATTCCGAATGGGAAACCGCGCCTGCAAGGGGTCCTCACCCATCTGGATTACGGTGCAATCAGGTTCGGGATTGGCGACATCCGGGCTCCATGGCGCCAGGGCGCCGATCACCAGAATAGCATCTGCCTCGGCCAGCAGCGGCACCGGATCAGCGTCTGCCGCCATTGGATGGGAGGTCGACGTGGCAAGCTGTGTGGCCCAATACTGGCAGACCGGGATGCCCCATCGATCCGCCAGATCGGACAGAGCGGCGTATCCTTCGGCACTACCTGCACCACGCTGCGCGAAGACCACGGGATGCTTGGCCTCGGCGAGAATCCTTGCGGCGCGCGCCATGTTGTCTGGGCGGGGTGAGGCAACGAACGGCTGCATTTGCGGGCGCCGATCCGTCAGATCCTCGGGCACGGTTTCGCATAGAACCTCGCGCGGCAGGCTCAGATAGACCGGCCCGGGCGGCGTCGAGTTCGCAATCCCGTGGGCGCGGTCGAGCACGTCGCAGATCTGTTCGGGAAAGCGCAGTTCGTAATCCCACTTGCAGGATTCGCGCACCATCGCGGCCTGATCACGCATTTCCTGGCCCCAGCCGATCGGCACGCTCCGCGCACCCAAACGTCCGGCCTCCAGGACCGGAGTGCGTCCTGACATCAGCAATACCGGCACGTGCTCGGTCGCCGCGTTGATCGCACCCAACACGCAATTCGCCAGACCGACATTGGTGTGCGCGATCACGGCCTGCGCGCGCCCGGAACCCAGATAGTATCCATGCGCCATCGCCATCGCGGCACCTTCATGCGGGATCACGATTGCCTCGGGCAGGTCAATCCCGCGCGCCTCTGCTTCGGCCAGGCCTTCGATGATCGGTGGGAAGTCGGTGCCCGAGTTGGCGAAGATGCAATCGACCCCCAACTGCTTCAGACGGGTCAGCAGTGCCGCTCCAGCCGTCATTGCCATGTCATGATCTCCCCGGAGACGTTCACTCAGCCTATCGGAGCCGGTGCAGGCGCCGTCAAGTGATGGATGTCGATCCGGCTGCCACATTCGACGGGCGTTTGAACGGGAAAGCGCAGGTGATTCATCGAAAACGCAGCGCACCAACAGATGAAAGAAGTCCTAGCCGTTGCGCAATATGTACCCTGCACCGTCGAGTCTTTGGAGGTACCGTTGCGGTATCCGTGCCCGACGAAAGGAATACCTTTGCACTACGATTGCACGACCAATGCGTCCAAGGCCGGAAGTCAGCGCAAGACCGCGTCAGGCAGCGTGCGTTCCCGGTCTCAGCCCGGCACCTCGGTGATGTCTTCGCCATCGACCCGGACGTAATCATCTGCCGCCGCGATCTTGCCGCTTGCCGCGAAGACACCCTTGCCGGGGACGTGGTTGACCTCGAGCCGGATGCCGTCCGGGTCTTCGAACAGCACATAGTAATAGCCTGGCGCCCAGGCCCCGTCGCATGGGCCACGGACGATCGTGCCTCCGATCTCGGTCACGAGTTCTGCTGTCTTTTCAACGTCTTCGCGATTGCGGGCGCGCAGGCAGAGATGGTGCAGACCGACCCGGTACTGCTCGAATTTTGTATCCTTGAACTCGGGATCGCAGCGGCGCACGCCGATCGCGGTGCGTGCACCAACATGATAGAGAAAATCCGGACCGTCGTTCACGCACTGCATGCCGAACGCTGGCAGCAGCTTCGAATAGAACGCATGGGCCTTGTCGAACTGCGTCACCGTCAGCATCACATGCGCCATGCCGTTGATCTCAATCATCGCCGCGCGCCCTTGCTAGTCCTTTGATATTTCGTAATTTTCGACGCCCCAGATGTCGGTTTTGGCAACCCAGCCGCGATAGCCGTCCTTCTCGAGCTCGCACCAGGCAGCTTCGCAGTTGCGCAAGCGGGCGACGACGCCGCGTTCAACCTCGGCCGTGGCGGCGGCTGTCACGTGCGGCTCGTCGCGCAGGAAAACCGTATCGCCGGTGATCAGGACGGTGCGCCGCCCCGTCAGCATAGCGTGGAAGACCCAGCCCCCGGCATCGTCAACGTCCACGACACGCCGCCAATCGCCATATTCGTCCACCACACGGACCGGCCAGCCTGCCCGGCGAAAGACCCAATCCTTGCGGTAGTCCAGCCCAGGCCCGCGCCGCACATTGATCTTTGACGATCTCAACGACACGTAACGCGGGATCGGCAGGTTCGTTACCGTACCAATTTCCTGAGCGATTGCAGGCGTTTGTGCCTGTGGAAACAGAAGCAGACCCATCAGGGCCACCCCGATCAGCCGGGTTAGAACCATCATTGCCTCACTGCTCGCACCGCTTTGCGCGGTCTTTTCCTCGCCGGGGTCGAGACTTTTCCCTTCACCCCGGGCACAGCGGAAACTATCACGGCGGAAACAATACGGGAAGGAATTCGAGCATGAGCCGAGAGCGCCCCAAGGTCGTCGTCACGCGCCGCCTGCCCGAGCCGGTCGAGACGCGGATGCGCGAGCTGTTCGACGTGACGCTGAATGACAGCGACACACCGATGGAGACGTCGGATCTGCGCGCCGCGCTGCAGACTGCCGATGTGCTGGTGCCGACGCTGAACGACCAGATCGACCAGAAGCTGCTCGCGGGTGCCGGACCCGACCTGAAGCTGATCGCGAATTACGGCGCAGGGGTTGATCACATCGATGTCGAAACCGCCCGGTCGCGCGGCATTCTGGTGTCCAATACGCCCGGCGTGCTGACCGAGGACACCGCCGATATGACCATGGCGCTGATCCTGTCGGTGCCGCGCCGCCTGCGGGAGGGGATCGAACTGATGTCCTCGGGCGAGTGGCATGGCTGGTCGCCGATGGCGATCCAGGGCCACCGCATCTGGGGCAAGCGCCTGGGCATTCTGGGCATGGGCCGGATCGGTCAGGCGGTCGCACGGCGGGCTAAGGCGTTCGGCCTGCAGATCCACTATCACAACCGCCGCCGCCTGCATCCGGACATCGAGGACGAGTTCGAGGCAACCTATTGGGAAAGCCTCGACCAGATGCTGGCCCGGGTCGACATTGTCAGCGTGAACTGCCCGCATACACCCGCAACTTTTCATCTGCTGTCGGCGCGCAGATTGAAGCTGTTGAAGCCGACATCCTACATCGTGAACACGGCGCGCGGCGAGGTCATCGACGAGAACGCGCTGATCCGGATGCTGGAAGCAGGCGAGATCGCGGGTGCCGGACTGGATGTCTTCGAGCACGAGCCGGGCGTGAACCCGCGCCTCAAGAAGCTCTCGAACGTCGTGCTGCTGCCGCACATGGCCTCGGCCACCGAAGAAGGCCGGCTCGAAATGGGTGAGAAGGTCATCATCAACATCAAGACCTTTGCCGATGGGCACCGCCCGCCAGATCAAGTCGTCCCATCGATGCTCTGATGCAGATCCGCGAGGGCACGTCCGTCGATCTGGAGGCTATAGCCCGTATCCACGCGGACAGTTGGCGTGACAGCTATCGCGGGATCATGGAGGACGCCTTTCTGGACTGGCAGGTCCTCGAGGATCGTATGGATGCTTGGGCTGGCCGGTTTCGCGCTCCGCCGCCTGATTTCCAGGTGCTGGTGGCCGAGCGCGACGCAACGGTGATCGGTTTCATCTGCGTCTTCGCGGATGAAAAGCCGGGATGGCTGCTGCTTGATAACCTGCATGTCAGCGAAGCTGCGCGGCGGCGTGGGGCGGGGCAGAAACTGATGCGGGCGATGTCCAAACGCCTCGCCGAGAAAGGCCGTCAGAAGGTCCGGTTGCTGGTGCTCGAAGGCAACGAGGGCGCATGCCGCTTCTACGAACGTCTTGGCAGCACAAAGCGCCCGATCGAGCATAAGGGCTTTCGGGGCCTTGGGCCGTTCGCATCGATCCCCTATGAATGGGAGGCGTTCGGCGAGCTTGGTCAAGCCACGTCCGCGGCATGACCGCGTTCGACCCGACACTCGAAGCGATCGCGCGGTGGCAGCAGGCGCAGGAGGCCTTCTGGAACGCTGCCGCGACATCTGAAGCGTTCAGCGATCCATCGGCGTTTCTGCCGCCCGAATGGCCGGCCGCAGACGATCTGATCGAACGGTTCCTCGCGGGCTTTCTGCCAAAAGACGGCGCGGCTGAGCAGGATTGGCAGCGCCTGCTGTCGGCTGGCACGTCGTACCAAAAAACCGTCGCTGCCACCTGGGCCGAAATACGCTTGGAGTTCGAGGCTGCCCGGATCGCACTTCAGGGCGCGCCCGGAGCGCACGCGGACTGGCGTCTCTTCCGCGATCGCTGGTTTGCAATCGCCGAGGCGGCTTTCATCCGGTTGCAACGCAAGCCCGAGTTTCTGTCGGCTCAGCGGGACGTCCTGTTCGCGCTGGCGACCTGGCTTCGCGGTCAACCCGAGCAGGTCCGGGCGACGATCCGCGCCGCACGCTTGACGCAGAGGACCGGGCAGAACGCTTTGCTGGGCGTCACCACGGTCGGCGTTGCCGAAACCCCGCGCGAGGTCGTCTGGAGCAAAGGCAAGACAAGACTGTCGCGTTATCGGCCCCTGCGCCAGATGGCGAAACCTGTCGGGACGGTTGTGATCTGCTATGGTTTGATCGGGCGGCAGACGATGACCGATCTGGTGCCAGAGCGGTCGCTTGTCCGCAATCTGCTGGCGCACGGCGTTGATGTTTTCGTGATCGACTGGGGCTTCGCAGGGTCGGAAGATCGGGACAATGGCCTTGATCACTATGTCACGGATCATCTTTCGGGATGTCTCGACGCGGCGCGCGCGACAGCATGCGTCGATAATCTGACCCTGTTCGGAATTTGTCAGGGCGGCACGTTCGCGGCCTGCCATGCGGCCCGAAACCTGGGCGATCTGAACGGTCTGATTTGCGCCGGAACGCCGATCGACATGCATGCTGATGCTCAGGACGGCGATCCAGCGCACGGGCTTCTGAATCTCTGGGTCAGATCGTTGTCCGACGACGACATAGAAGCTTTGATCGCGATGGAGAACGGGCTGTCGGGCGATTTCCTGGGCACGGTCTTCAACCAGCTCAACCCGATCCGCACCCTGTCGCGCTACATCATCGATATGCCGGACAGAGCCACAGATCTCACGGATCTGCGGCTTTTCATGGCGATGGAGACCTGGCTGGCGGATCGGCCCGATCTTCCCGAGGCCTTGGCCCGCACATGGCTTCTGGATGTGTACAAGGGCAATGCGCTTGTCGAGGGCCGGTTGTCCCTGAATGGCCAACCTGTCGATCTGTCGAACATCGGCGTGCCGGTGCTCAACATCACGGCAAGCGGTGATCACATAATTCCACCGCCGTGCAGCAGGGCGTTCGGGCGGTTTCTTCCGGCGGACCGGTATCGCGAACTCTCCGTCCCGGCCGGGCATATCGGGATGTTCGTTGGACGCAAATCGCAGACGCTGTTGGCGCCCGAGATCGTGCGTTGGCTGCACACGATCGGTTGAGGATCGAATTCTCCGCGTTGTGCGCGCTTCCAACGCGTGGGAGAATCACGCCCTATCCGATTGCATTGGTGGTCTGACCGTCTATCTTGGTCGGAGGTCCGAGTGCTCGGGCATGGTGATGATCGCAGGACGATTGGAATTGCGGATGGCTTTTCGGACAGTCTCGTTGGCATCTGGCGCGGTGTTTGCGTTGATTTCGGCTTTCGTGCCGGTATCGGCGTCCGCGCAGGGGATCGCGGGGTCGTACCTGTCGGCCCGCCAGGCCGAAGCGCGCGGAGATATTGCGGAAGCCGCGCGGCTTTACTCAGAGACGCTGGCGCGGGACTCGCAGAACGACGTGATCATGGAGCGGACCATGATCCACCAGATTGCGGCGGGCCTGGTGCCAGACGGGATCGCGCTTGCGCGCCGGTACGAAGCCATCAAGCCCGGCCACCACCTTGGCGTGCTGGCGCTGGCGGCGGATGCCTTCCGCAAGAAAGACCCGGATGCAGCAATCGAAACGCTCGAGTCCGGCAGCACCTTTGTCGGCCAGGTCATGGCAGCGTGGGCGGATTATGGTCTCGGAGAGCTGGATGCGGCGCGCGCGAGGCTGCTTGAGCTCGAAACCACGGAGGACAACGGCCGCCCGGGGCAGATCGTAGCCGCGTATCACCTTGGCTTGCTCGAAGCGGCTGCGGGTGATGACAGTGCGGCGGTGCTGGCCTATGAACGCACGATGGATCTCGCGAATGGTGGGACATTGCGTCTTGCCGAATTGAGAGCCCGGGCTCTCACGCGCCTCGGCCGTCGCGACGAAGCGTTGGCTGTGATCAATGAAAGACTGGCGTCGACCTACGGCAACATTGGCCTTTCGCTCGTCGCCGAGCGGATAGAGTCGGGCGAAACGCTTCCCGTGCTCGTGGACGCCGCCGAGAAAGGCGCCGCCGAGGTGCTGTTTGGCGTGTCAGGTCTTCTGGCACGCGGGCGGAACCGATTGATTGCCTTGGCTTATTCGCGTCTCGCCGTGCACCTGCATGGTGATCTGACCGAAGCGAAACTGCTGATCGCGCAGATCCTGGATCAGGACGAGCAGTACGATCTGGCGGTGGCCGCCTACGCCGCGATCCCGGATACCTCGCCCGAGGCTCTGAATGCCCGGATCGGCAAGGCCGAGGCGATGCAGGCCGCCGGTCGCGTGGACGAAGCTGTCGAGGCGATGCGCGCGACGATCACCTCTTATCCCGATGCGATCGAGGCGCATACGGCTTTGGGAGACATGCTCCGGCGGGAAAGCCGCTTCGATGAAGCCAGCACGGCCTATGACGGCGCCGTGAAACTGCTGCCAAGCATCGAAACGCACCATTGGGCATTGTTCTATCAGCGTGGCATCACGTTCGAACGCTCAAAGGAATGGGACAAGGCCGAGGCCGATTTCCGCAAGGCGTTGGAACTGCGGCCGGAACAGCCGGACGTTCTGAACTATCTTGGCTATTCCCTGGTTGAATTTGGCCTGAAGCTGGATGAAGCCGAGGAGATGATCGAGAAGGCGGTCGAGCAACGGCCCGATGATGGTTACATCGTCGACTCTCTTGGGTGGGTGCTCTATCGGTTCGGCGAGTTCGAGCGCGCCGTCGAACATCTGGAACGCGCCGTCGAGTTGCGCCCGGTTGATCCCGTGATCAACGATCACTTCGGAGATGCGCTCTGGATGGTTGGCCGCAAGATCGAGGCAGAGTTCCAGTGGAAGCGGGCTTTATCGTTCGAGCCTGAAGACAAGGATGCGGAACGGATCCGCCGGAAACTTGATGTTGGGCTCAACGTCGTTCTGGACGAAGAGAAGGAACTCGGCCTGCCGGGGATCATCGGCCGCAATGGCACGGACAACGCCGGAGATGCGAAGAAGGATGGTGGCTGAGCCAGGTACTGTCCGGGAAAGCGCTCCAGCCAAGGTCAATCTCTATCTGCACCTCTGCGGACAGCGCGCGGACGGATATCATCTTCTCGAGTCTTTGGCCGTCTTTCCGGATGTCGGAGACGTTCTGCATGCGGCACCCGCCGATACGCTCAGCCTGACGATTTGCGGACCTTGTGCCGAGGGATTGAGCACCGGAGAGGACAATCTGGTCTTGCAGGCCGCGCGCGGCCTTGCCCGCAGCCGTGGCAAAGACGCAGGAGCGGCACTTCATCTGGAAAAGCACTTGCCGGTGGCTTCAGGCATTGGTGGCGGGTCCAGCGATGCCGCCGCGGCCTTGCGAGCACTCTGTCGTCTGTGGGACTGCACTGGGCCCAAGGATCTTGCAGTGTCGCTGGGCGCGGACGTTCCCGTCTGCCTGGAAGCGTCGAGGCCAACCTTGATGCGGGGGATTGGAGACCGGCTTTCGTCCGTCCCGGCCCTACCGGCCATGGCCATCGTGCTCGTCAATCCGCGCGAGGAAGTGCCAACCGGTGCGGTGTTCGCGGGCGTCGAGGATCGAAGCCCGCCGCCGGGCCCAAGAATTCCGGCGTCAGGATTCGCGACGTTCGGGGGTTTTGCAGACTGGCTCCGGCAGCAACGCAATGATCTGCAACCGTCGGCCGAGCGCATCTGCCCGGCGATCTCTCGTGTTCTTTCAGGATTGAGCGAGGCGCCAGTCGCCAGAATGTCTGGGTCCGGCGCCACGTGTTTTGGTCTGTTCCCGGATCTTGATGAGGCCGAGCGTGCAGCCAGGACCATTCAACGTGCTTACCCGAACTGGTGGGTTGTGGCGGCAGACGTTCCAGGACACTGAACCTCTGCCGCGTTTTCATGTGCATGTGTCACACAGCGTTTGCACCAAACCCCTGGACACGCGCGATCCACTGATCGATCAGGCCAGGCTTTGGCTGGCTTGCTCCAGAGAAGTGGGTGATCCGCGCTGGTTTTATGCCGACAAAGCCCAGGATCTGGTCGCGAAGCTGCCGCAGCATGGCATTGTGATAGATCCAGCGCATGAACCAGCCCGGTGTGTCCGAGGTCATGATCACGCGGCCTGTCCGGCCCGATAGCATCGGTGTCGGCATCCCCATCCAGTCCAACTCGCGGGTCGAGAATGCACGGCCGGGTAGCAGGACACGATCGAACAACCCTTTCAGCTTGGCGGGCAATCCGCCCCACCACATCGGTGTGGTCAGGACCATGTGTTCACTCCAGGTGATGTCGTCGATCACCTGCTCCAGCCCGGGCTCCAGCGGCTTTATCGTCCGATAGCCGCCAAACTCGAAGTCCGGATCAAAGCTCAGATCATGCAGATGGGTCAGCCTCACCTCGTGTCCGGCGGCGCGGGCTGCGTTGGCATAGTTTTCCGCCAGCGTGCGGTTCAGGGACGTCTCGCCGGGGTGGCCGTTCAGGATAAAGATGCGTTTCGGTGTCATCGGTGCCTCCATTAATTTGACCGTGGTCAATTTAGTAGCGATGATTCTGCCCGTGGTCAATATAAAAATTGACTGCGGTCAAAATTTTTGCAAGAACGCCCCATGGCCAGAGCTGTTCAGAAACGCACGTTGGAGACTCGTGCACGGCTGATTGCCGCGGCCGAGGAGATCATTGGCGAATGCGGTTACGAGGCGCTGCGCGTCGAAGAAGTCGTCCTGCGCGCGGGCACAGCTAAGGGGACGTTCTTCGCCCATTTTCGGGACAAAGACGTGTTGATGGACCGGATCATCGGCGCACGCATAGATCAGCACCTCGATGCGCTCGAGGAGGTACCGGTCCCGCAGACGCCCGAGGAGATGGCGGAAGCCTTAATGCCGTTGTGCGCCTTCATGACGTGCGAGCGCTATGTGTACGACCTGATCCTGCGGTATTCTGGTGCGGCGTCGGTCGAAGAAATCGGGCCGATTGCAACAACGTTCGGCCGGATGGTCGAGATCCTCGAGCGCTGGTTGTCGGTCGACCCGCCCCGCCAGGACATCCCGCCGGATTTACAGGCCGAGGGTGTCCACGCCTTCATGCTTCAAGCCATGTCGGTTAACTTCTGTGCATTGCACAACTCAACCTCTGTGCGAGATCGCCTTGTGCCGTATCTGCGCGCGTGGTTGTGTCCTCGACCAGCCTGAGGCCCACTGAGAAGCTGGGATCTAGCTGTCCCGATCGACGACGAACTGTGCGACGTCGCGCAAGGCCGACAGCAAGGGCGAGTCGTCGAACACCGCCATCGCTGCATTCGCCATCGCGATTTCGGTACGCGCCTGTTCCAACGTCTCTGCGAGTGCGCCGGTCTCGCGCACCAGTGACAACGCGCGTGGAAGATCTTCATCCTGCCAGTTGCCCTTGCCGACGGCACGCTCCCAGAACGTTCTGTCATCGGCCGAGCCGCGTGAGTAGGCGAGGATAACCGGCATGGTAACCTTGCCTTCGCGGAAATCGTCGCCGGTGTTCTTGCCCAGTGCCTCGGCCGATCCGCCATAGTCGAGGTAATCGTCCGACAACTGGAATGCCGTGCCGAGTGCGTTGCCATAGGTCGCCAAGGCGGCAATCTTGTCCTCCGAGGCACCGGCGATCACGCCGCCAACCTCCGCTGCCGCTCGGAACAAGGCCGCGGTCTTGCCATTGATCACCTGGCGATAGCGCGTCTCGTCCGTTGTCAGATCATGCGCGGTGGTCAGTTGCAGAACCTCGCCCTCGGCGATGATCGCCGACGCGGTGGACAGAATGTCCAGCACCCTGAGAGAGCCCGTCTCGACCATCAACTGGAACGCGCGACTGAAAAGGTAGTCGCCAACCAGAACGCTGGATTTATTGTCCCACAGGATGTTGGCGGTCGTTCGTCCGCGCCGTTGAGCGCTCTCGTCCACGACATCATCGTGCAGCAGCGTCGCCGTATGGATGAATTCGACCGTCGCGGCCAGCTTGACGTGATCGCTGCCTGTGTAGCCGCACAATTGGCTGGCTGCCAGGGTCAGGATCGGACGCAACCGCTTGCCGCCCGCCTCGATCAGATGTGCCGAGATCGCCGGGATCCGTGGTGCGTGCTCGGACGACATCCGCTCGCGGATCAGATCGTTCACGACATTCAGATCCGCGCCGACCAGATCCACCAACCGAACGAACGGTTCCGTCACATCTGCCTTGCGGGCGGGGTCCGCCATCACGTTCTCCTATCGACGGCGGTTGGGCGATCGCCTATGTGTCGGCCCATGGAAGAACTTCTGCGCACGAACGATCCGACTCTCATTCCTTACGCGACGGCCTTGCTCAAGGCCGAGGATATAGAGTGCTTTCCTCTCGACATAAATATGTCGGTGCTGGAAGGGTCGATTGGCGTATTGCCGCGCCGACTGATGGTGCACGCTGACGATCTGGCCCGGGCGCGGATGATCCTGCGTGCGAACGGAGTCGAATATTACGAGCGCGAGGGTTGGATTTGATCGCCGAGATCGAGACGGTTGATCATGGATTTCTCGACGGGCGCCTCCGAATTTTGCAACCGCGAGACGGATACCGCGCGGCGACCGATCCGGTGTTGATGGCAGCGGCGATGCCAGTGAAAGCTGGTGCGCATGTGCTGGATGTCGGATGCGGTGTCGGAACGGCAGCACTTTGCCTGGGTCACCGGGTCACGGACCTCGATCTTCATGGGATCGAGATTCAACCGGACTATGCAGCGCTCGCGCGCGAGAACGCCCACCGGTGCGGCCAGAAAATCGAAGTACATCAGAGCGATGTGACTGACCTGCCCGACAGTGTTCGCCACGCAAGCTTCGATGCCGTGATGACGAACCCACCGTGGCACGAAGCGCTGTCCGTTGCGTCGCGGAACCCGGGTCGTGACACTGCGAATCGAATGGCGAAGATATCGCTGACCGATTGGATCGCGGCTGCGTCGTCCCGCGTGAAGTCCGGTGGGTGGTTCGTGATCATCCAACGCGCCACGGCGCTACCTGAAATCCTCGCAGCCCTGAGCCCGAAGATGGGTGATATCGCTGTTCTACCTTTGCAAGCGAGAACGGACCGCGATGCTGGGCGTGTCATCGTCAAGGCGCGGAAATCGGCGCGTGGACCGTTCCGGCTCGCCCCGCCCCTTGTCCTGCACAGCGGTCCGTCGCATGTTCAGGATAGAGACGACTTTTCCCCGGCCGCCCGCGCAATTCTGCGTGACGGCGCTGCCTTGGACTTCTGACAGGAGCTTGAATGCAACCGATCCCCAACTCCATCGCGGCTATGCAGCCGGAACTCACCGAATGGCGCCGCGATTTTCACAAGCATCCCGAGCTTGGCTACGAGGAGACCCGGACCTCGGGGATCATCGCAGAGAAACTGCAAAACTGGGGCCTGGACGCGGTCGAGACTGGCATCGGCAAGACGGGTGTCGTCGGCGTGCTGCACGGTAAGAACGGCCCGGGCCGGGCGATCCTGCTTCGTACCGACATCGATGCGTTGCCGATGCCGGAGGAAAACGAATCCGAACACGCCTCGGTCTACGATGGCAAGATGCACGCCTGCGGTCACGACGGTCATCTGACGATGCTGCTGGGTGCCGCCAAGCACATGGCCGAGACGCGGAATTTTGATGGCACGGTCTACTTCTGTTTCCAGCCCGCCGAGGAAGGTGGCGCCGGCGCCCAGGCAATGATCGAGGACGGATTGTTCGAGAGGTTCCCGGCCGAGGAAGTCTATGGAATGCACAACTGGCCAGGAACGAAAGCTGGCACGTTCGCCGTGCGCCCCGGCCCCGTCATGGCCTCGGCGGACGAGTTCAACATCGTGGTGCGCGGTCAGGGCGGACACGCCGCCCAGCCCCACACGGCCCGAGATCCAATCGTGGCGGGCGCCCAGATCGTCAACGCGCTGCAAACGATCGTCTCGCGCAAGGTCGATCCGCTGAAGCCCGCCGTTCTGTCCGTGACCAAGTTTCAGGCGGGCACGGCGCACAACATCATCCCTGACGAGGCTCTGATCGCAGGCACCATGCGCAGCTTCCACGAGGAGGTTGCCGATCAGATCATCGAGGAGATGAAACAGATCTGCCAGCAGATTTCGACTGCGATGGGTGTGACTGCAACCCTCGAGACATCAGAAATTGCTTATCCCGCGACGGTGAACGACGAGGCTCTGTCCGAGTTTTCGAAGAACGTGCTGATCGATCTGGTCGGTGAAGACAATGTCGAGCTCGATCGTCCGCCGACGATGGGTGGCGAAGACTTCGCCTTCATGGCGCGTGCCAAACCTGGCAGCTTTGTCTTCATCGGGACGGGCGAGGACGTCGCCCCGCTCCATACAACAAAGTACGACTTCAACGATGAAATCTCGCCACTGGGCGTGGCCTATTGGACAAAACTCGTCGAAACAGCATTGCCAGCAGCCTGATTGCTGGTAACCTTCCGTTAACAACTGTCATGGCCAAATGGCGGCCGAGTGTCAGAGGAACCAGATACCGAGAGATCCAAAGCTGAAACCAAAGGAGGATATCCATGAACGTTTCACCGCATCTTGAAACCCTGCGCACAAGGCACGCCGCGCTGGAAACCGAGATCCGAGACGAAGAGCGCCGACCAAGCGCGGATAGCCTGGAATTAGCCTCTCTGAAACGCCGGAAACTTCAGCTTAAGGAAGAGATCGAACGGCTATCAGCCCAACACTGATCGTTCCAAGACCAACTTCTCACGTTCGCCGGGGCTCTTTGAGCGCCGGCGTTTTCGTTTGAGTACCGTTGGTGCGCTATCCGCCTTTCACGCCGGGGACATTGACGTAAAGCGCATAGACCGATTGGCTTGCCGCCATGAACAATCGGCTGTTCGCGCGGCCACCGAAGCACAGGTTGGCGCAACGTTCGGGCAATACGATTCGACCGATCGGTGTCCCGTCCGGCGCGAAAACCATCACGCCATCCAGGTCGGGATCGCCCATCCCCCAGCCGCACCAAAGGTTGCCGTCGACATCGCAGCGCATGCCATCCGGTGTTCCGGGTCCGGCATCGATCAGGATGCGCTTGTTGGCGATGCTCCGCCCGTTCTCGGTCACGTCATAGGCCAGGATCTTGCGGTTCGGGACACCGCGCGATTCGACGACGTAAAGGATTTGCTCGTCGGGCGAGAAGCAGAGCCCGTTCGGTCCGAGAACGTCGTCGGCCAGCATGGTCAATTCGTCGGTCTCCGGATCGAGGCGGTAGACGTTTGCGCTGACTTGAGGTTCGGACCTGTGGCCCTCGTAATTGCCGAGAATGCCGAAAACCGGATCGGTGAACCAGATCGTACCATCCGATTTCACGATGATGTCGTTGGGAGAGTTCAGCTGCTTGCCGTCGAAACTGTCGGCCAGAACCGTAACCGTGCCGTCGTACTCCGTGCGAGTGATCCGCCGCCCGCCATGCTCACAACTGACGAGCCGTCCCTGCCGGTCGCGGGTGTGCCCGTTTGCGAAGTTTGATGGCTTACGGAACTCGCCAACGGCCCCGGTGGCCTCGTCCCAGCGCATGATGCGATTGTTCGGGATGTCGCTCCACAGCAGATAGCGCCCATCGCCGAACCAGACTGGCCCCTCGGTCCAACGGAAACCAGTCGCCAGTCTCTCCACGCCCGCCAGTGGCAAGCGGTAAGCATCGAAACGCGGATCCAACGATTGCACGGCGGGGTCGGGATAGCGCGTCGTCGGGCGCCAGCCGTCGGGGAAGAGGTCTTTCGACGACATGTCGAACTCCTTTCAAAACGATTGTGTGGCGTGCATCAGCGGCCGGTCTTCCGAAACACGGCGAGCAGAATAACCGTATCCGCATGATCGTGATCGGCATCTTCGAAACAGTCGATCTTGCGAAACCGGACCGGTTCGATCACGCCATCGGCAACCAAACCGGCAAAGGCTGATCCGAACGCCGCCGAGTCGAACACCTGCGCATTGATGCCCAGGACAAAAAACGCCCCAGGTGCTGCGATGCGCATCAATTCGGGCAGGCACACCGGACCGACATGGCCATGGGTAAAGACACCGGCAGAGATCATGGCGCCGTAGCGCGCATCGGGAATGCTCAGCTTCTGCGTGAGGTCTGCCTGAATACGATTGCGATACAGGCCCTTGCCGCCCGCAACATCCAGCATCTCCTGGCTGATATCGATCGCGTCGACGGTCAACCCCGGCAGGTGTTCCGCAACCAAACCCGTGCCTGCACCGACATCCACGATCTCAGGCGTGGCGCCGCCCAGTTCCTCAAGCAGAACCGCTGCGATGTTGCGCGGATAGGCATAGCCCATCGTCTCGGCATATCCGCTGTCATAGCTGTCGGCCCAATCCCGGTAGAGCGCGACCGAGTCCTCGGGCGTCTTCAGCGCATAGGCACGTTCGATCGAGGTTTCTTCGGGCACCGGATCAACCCTCGTATCCATCCATCAGCGTCATGACACCGTGCGAGTTGGCCAGCCGGATCTTCAGGATCTCCTGGTATTCGGGCGAGTTGTACCAGCCCTCGGCGGTCGCCCGGTCCGGCCACTCGACAACGACGTGGCGGTCATGGGCCAATTCGCCCTCGATCACGGTCGTGTGGCCGCCGCGCACGAGGTAGCGCCCGCCATGCTTGGCAATCGTCGCGGGCACTTGCGCGGCATACTGCTTGTATCCATCCATGTTGGTCACGGTGATATGTCCGACCGCGTAGCAAGGCATCTGTCGTTCCTCCCATTGAGTTTCCGGGATCATTGGCCACAATTGAACGGGAAGCAATCGGAGAGGCTGAATGCGGGTTCTCGAGACGGCAATCTACGCAACGGACCTGGCTGAGACAGCTGCCTTCTATGATACCGTGCTTGGGTTGGAGCGGATCGTAACAGTGCCTGACCGCCACGTGTTCTTCCGAATGGACGACGGCGTGCTCTTGATCTTTAACCCGCTGAACACGGCGTCGCCGCCGCGTGACGCGAAGATGCCGGTCCCACCGCATGGCGCAGTCGGTCCCGGTCACGTGTGTTTCGCCGCGACATCCGAAGAGATCGAGTATTGGCTTCACCGACTTGTACAGGCGAACGTCGATATCGAAGCGGACTTCCTGTGGCCCAGCGGCGGGCGCTCGATCTATTTCCGCGACCCGGCCGGAAACTCCATCGAATTTGCCGAGCCACGGATCTGGGGTTTGTAACGGGTCATATCGCCGTGAAATCGCCGTGCCTGCCAACGCCGTCGCGGAAACGGGCCGCACCCCTCGTGCCTTCGTTGCGGATTGCGTCCTTGCCGTTCGACCATTCGTGCTTCAGCGCATCGTGGACCGGCATTCCCCGCGTTTCGATGATCGAACGGCGATCGGCCAGCACGGCCTCCTGTGGAAACCGGGCAATCTCGCGCGCCATCGCTTCTGCGGCTGCCCGCGCCTCGCCGTGGCCCACGACCTTCTCGCACAGCCCGATGCGATAGCACTCTTCGGCTGTCACCTTGCGTCCTGTCATCGTGATCTCCAGCGCCTTGCCCTGACCAACCAGCCGAGGCAAGCGTACCGTGCCCCCGTCCATCAGCGTGATACCCCAGCGGCGGCAGTAGACGCCCATGAACGCCGTCTCGGCCATGACCCGGACATCGCACCACAGCGCCAGTTCCATGCCACCCGCAACGGCAGGGCCTTCGATTGCCCCGATGACCGGCTTTGAAAGTTCCATGCGGGATGGCCCCATCGGACCGCGCGGAGCAGGAGCCGAGCCGAGCGGGAAGTCGAGCGCGCCGATCTCATGATGGAACGCGTCGTCGTCCATCAGGGTCGAGGCGTATTTCAGATCCCAACCGCCACAGAACGCACCTCCTGCGCCCCAGAACACGCCGACTTTGGCGTCGCTTGCGTCGAACTCCTGAAACGCCGCGAAAAGCGCATCCGCCGAGGCCGGATCGACGGCGTTCCGCGCCTCGGGCCGGTTGTGGATGATCGTCCAGACATCTCCGTCCTTGTCGATTTCAACTGTCATTTTAGCCTCCCTTCGCAATGCCTCTGCAGGTGCATCTGAACGCCATGCTGCACGAATGAGCGCGAGAGTCGATCTGGCTGTGTGCTGCCGGACAATCCAACCGTCCTCACCGTTTCCACTGTCCGGAATTATGTTCCGCACGATTGTTTCACTCTTTTCTCGCCAGCAATTCAGCTTATGACGGCGGCGAACGAGAAACGCAGAGGAGGCGGCATGGCCCGTGTGGATCGCAGCGGACTTCAGGTTGATGAGGCTCTCGCGAGCTTTCTCGAGGACAGGGCACTTCCAGACTCCGGCATCAGCAGCGATGCATTCTGGCAGGGACTGAGCACTCTGATCCACGATTTCGCGCCCAAGAACACGGCCTTGCTCAAGAAGCGCGATGACATCCAAAGCCGCATTGACGCCTGGCACCGCGCCAATCCGGGCCGGCCGGACATGGCGGCTTACAAATCGTTCCTCGAGGAGATCGGCTACCTTGTGCCCGAGGGGCCGGATTTCGAAGCCGAGAGCGAGAACGTCGATCCCGAGATTGCCACGATTGCAGGACCGCAATTGGTCGTGCCGATCTCCAACGCTCGCTATGCGCTGAACGCAGCCAATGCCCGCTGGGGCTCACTCTACGATGCGCTCTACGGCACAGATGCCCTCGGCTCGCTACCGCAACCGGGCGGATACGATCGCAAGCGTGGTGGTCGCGTCGTGACTTGGGCCAAGACGCACCTGCGCGGGATCTTCCCGCTGGCCGAGCCCGACACGTCCTGGGCACATGTCGAAGCCGTGAGGGTGGTAAATGGTCAGTTGCAGGTTGACCTGTTGCCGGGTTTGACCGCGCGGAACGGGTCAGGTGTGCGTGGCAACACATCCGGGCTCAAGGATCCAAAGCAGTTCGCAGGATATCGCGGGAACCCGAACGATCCATCGGCGATCTTGCTGAAGCGCAACAATCTGCACATCGAACTGGTCATCGACCGAGATAGCCCCGTGGGCAAGTTCGATACGCTCGGTCTGGCGGATGTGGTGGTCGAGGCCGCCGTGACGACCATTATGGACCTAGAGGACTCCATCGCGGCCGTTGATGCCGAAGATAAGGTCCATGCCTACGGAAACTGGCTTGGCCTGATGAAGGGCGACCTGACCGAGGAGGTCAGCAAGGACGGCACCACGTTCACGCGAAAGCTGAACGACGATCGGTCTTTCATTTCGCCAGATGGCACGCCGTTCTTCCTCAAGGGCCGTTCGATGATGCTGTTGCGCAATGTCGGGCACCTGATGACCAATCCGGCCATTCTAGACCGCAACGGCAATGAAGCCTACGAAGGCCTGATGGACGCGATGATCGGCACGCTTTGCGCGCTGCATGATCTGAAGAAGCCGTCGGGAAATTCCGTCACGGGCTCGGTCTATGTCGTCAAACCGAAAATGCACGGGCCCGAGGAAGTCGCCTTCACCGACGAGATCTTCACGCATGTTGAGCAAGTGCTGGGTCTCGCGAAAAACACTGTGAAGATCGGCATCATGGATGAAGAGCGCCGAACGACGGTGAACCTGAAGGAGTGCATCCGGGCCGCGAAGGCACGCGTGTGCTTCATCAACACGGGCTTCCTGGATCGCACCGGCGACGAGATGCACACCGCCATGGAAGCGGGCGCCATGATCCGCAAGGCCGACATGAAGGGTGCCGCCTGGATCCAGGCCTACGAGGACTGGAACGTCGATGTCGGTCTCTCTTGCGGGCTCATGGGCCGCGCGCAGATCGGCAAGGGGATGTGGGCGATGCCCGACCTGATGGGCGCGATGCTGGACCAGAAGATCGGCCATGTTCAGGCTGGTGCGAACTGTGCGTGGGTGCCTTCGCCGACGGCGGCGACGCTGCATGCCCTGCACTATCATCGCGTCAGTGTTCATGCCCGCCAGGCGTCGATCAAGTATGGCGGCGCGCGCGCATCGATCGAGGATATTCTGACGGTACCGCTGGCCGACAACGTGAACTGGACGCCCGAAGAGGTCCGGTCCGAGATCCGCAACAACGCACAGGGTATCCTTGGGTACGTCGTGCGCTGGGTGGATGCTGGTGTCGGCTGCTCCAAGGTTCCGGACATCAACGATGTTGGACTGATGGAGGACCGCGCGACCTGCCGGATCTCGTCGCAGCACCTCGCCAATTGGCTGCGCCACGGGGTGGTCAGCAAGGACGAGGTGATGGCTGCGATGAAGGAAATGGCCGAGGTCGTCGACCGGCAGAATGCGGGTGACGCGGCCTACGAGCCGATGGCGCCGACATTCGACGGCCCGGCGTTCAACGCGGCCTGTGATTTGGTCTTTGAAGGGACGGCTCAGCCGTCAGGATACACGGAACCGGTCTTGCATCGGCGCAGACTGGAGAAAAAAGGGGAGGCGGCCTGATGTCGATTACGTTGCGCAGAGCAAAAACCATCATCAAGGGCGCGCTGGCCAAGGGACGCGAGAAGGAGATGAAACCTCTTGCAGTCTGCGTGCTCGACGCGGGCGGCCATGTGAAGGCATTCGAGCGCGAAGATGGCACATCGAACTACCGGTTCCAGATCGCGCATGGGAAAGCCTCCGGTGCCCTCGGAATGGGTATGGGCTCGCGAGCGCTCCACGCGCGCGCCGAGCAGCAAGCCTATTTCGTCACCGCCGTGAACGGGCTCGAGGGTTGCGCACTGGTGCCAGTGCCGGGCGGCGTCCTGATCCGCGATAAGAAAGGCTCTCTGCTTGGCGCAGTCGGTATCTCGGGCGACAATTCGGAAAATGACGAACTGGCCGCAATAGCAGGGATCGAACTGGCTGGATTGACCGCTGACGCAGGGTGAAACAACCCAACGGCGCTAGATCATAGTTTTCGCACAGAGACATTCCCTGCCACATCTTAGAGTATCCTCTAAGCGTCTTCTCTGATTGGGATTGCTTGGGTCAAGTCTCCTTTCGATCTTTGCGCCGTCGTTCCTTTTGGGTCACTCGCTTCTCTTCGCGGTCGGCGCGGGGCCGCCGCATGATGAGATCAGGGAGGATGAGGCGTCGCAATCTGTTTCGCGGCCTTGGCGGTGGTCGGCCAGGTCCGAGACTCTCAACGTGATCCCCACATCCTTCGTCCCCTCGGGAACGAGGCGTTCGCCCTTGCCGGGGCGGTTTTGGTTATGCTCCTTCCTGTTCTGTTCTTAGCCAACTGTGGGTTTGGCGCCGAATTGGAACGCGGTATTGTCGCGCCAC
>JBCAXJ010000004.1:0-128192 GCA_038534135.1 Pseudomonadota bacterium
ACCAAACCGGTCACGGGCGGAAGGTCTTTCGCGCGCGATGGATCCTCCAGCACGAAGTGCGCATTGGGCATTTGTGCGCGGCGATGTGATCAGCCTGACGATCTCGGCGGCGGATCGTCTTGGTCTGATGGAGGCTGACCCCGAAGAGCTTGCGCCGAAGCTCTGGGACGAGACTCGTCGTGGCCTTGGCATCCCCGATGCACGCCATGCCGCTTGGCGTATCAACAAGGAACGACGCGCCACGATCGACCAGTCTCCGGCCGAGAATTCAAAGCGTCCTGAAGCGAAAACGGCGTTCACAAACCTGTTTTTGGCAGGCGATGCAACCAATACGGGATTGCCCGCGACGATCGAGGGCGCTATTCGCTCCGGCGAGGTGGCGGCAAGACTGGCCGCCACATGAGGCAGGAATGAACGACGAGACGCGCAGATTCGATTTCGCCGAACCGCTGGATGCGGACTCGGGCGACGCGCGCATGCTACGCGATGCGTTGATCGAAGAGCAGGCCGACGCGCTGTGGGGCATGCAGCGCGACGACGGCCACATCGTCTTCGAACTGGAAGCCGATTGCACGATCCCTTCCGAATACATCCTGTTGCAGCACTTCCTGGGACGGATCGACACCCAGCGCGAGATGCGGATCGCCCGTTATCTGCGCAAGGTTCAGAATGCCGACGGGTCATGGCCGCTCTTCCACGACGGTGCGGGGAACATCTCGGCCACCGTCAAGGGCTACTGGGCGCTGAAACTGACCGGCGAGGACATCGATGCCCCGCACATGGCGCGGGCGCGATCGTGGCTGCTGGGGCAGGGCGGTGCCGCGCGGGCTAACGTGTTCACGCGAATTGCGATGGCGCTGTTCGGGCAGGTTCCGTGGCGCGCTGTTCCGGTGATGCCGGTCGAGGCGATGCTGCTGCCGCAATGGTTCCCGTTCCATCTCTCAAAGATTGCCTACTGGTCGCGGACGGTATTGGTACCGCTGCTGGTGCTTTACGCCAAACGCGCCAGTGCCGAGAATCCGACCGGGCTGGATATCCGAGAGCTGTTCACGGTGCCGCCGGAGCGAGAGAAGATCTATAACGTAAACCCAACGGGCAGCCGGATTGGGGATCTTTTCCTGAAGCTCGACAAGGGCTTGAGGATTCTCGAGCCATATCTGCCGAAGGGTTCACGAGCGAAAGCCATCAAGGCGGCGGAAGACTTCACGATTGAACGGCTGAACGGTGACGATGGTCTGGGCGCGATCTACCCGGCCATGGCGAACGCCGTGATGATGCTGCGCACGCTCGGATATGCAGATGACCATCCACACATGGTCACGGCTTGCGATGCGGTCGAAAAACTGATGACCGAGCGTGGCGATGACCTGTACTTTCAACCATGTCTCTCGCCGGTCTGGGATACCTCGCTGGCGGCGCATGCATTCCTGGAAAGCGGCGCGCCTGACGATCCCAAGCTGATCGCGGCGCTTGATTGGCTAGCGGACAAGCAGATCCTTGACCATGTGGGCGATTGGGCGGTGCGGCGCCCCGGATTGCGGCCCGGCGGCTGGGCGTTCCAGTACGAGAACCCCGACTATCCCGACGTAGACGATACCGCCGTCGTGGTGATGGCAATGCATCGGGCGGATCCCGAACGCTATGCCGAGAACATCGATCGCGCTTGCGAGTGGATGGCAGGGATGCAATCGCGCAATGGCGGATGGGGAGCGTTCGATCCGGAGAACGAGCACTACTACCTGAATTCGATCCCGTTTGCGGATCATGGTGCCCTGCTTGACCCGCCAACGGTCGATGTCTCTGCCCGCTGCATCGGCGCATTGGCGCAGGTCGACAGCGAAAGATTTGCGTCTGAGATCGCCAACGGCATCGCTTACATCAAGCGCGAACAGGAGGCCGATGGCTCATGGTTCGGGCGTTGGGGGGCAAACTACATCTATGGGACATGGTCGGCGCTCGTCGGATTGAAAGGCGCCGGAGAGGACATGCAGCAGCCATACATTCGCAAAGCCGTGGATTGGCTGAAAGCGCGGCAAAAGCCCGATGGCGGTTGGGGGGAAGGGCTCGAGAGCTACGAAAGCTGGGGAGCAGGTTTCGCGCGAACCTCGACGCCGTCCCAAACCGCATGGGCGCTCTTGGGCTTGATGTCGGCTGGCGAAACAGAGACCGATACGGTGACGCACGGTATCCGCTGGCTATCGGAAGCACCGCGTGATGGCGCGCGCTGGGAAGAGGCGCACTTCACCGGGACAGGCTTCCCGAAAGTGTTTTATCTGAAGTATCACGGCTATGCAGCGTTCTTCCCGCTCTGGGCGCTGGCGCGTTACCAGGGGCTGATGAAAAAGAACGATCGCGACGTGCCCTGGGGCATTTGACATTTGGAGCGCGCCGCGTGCCAATGCGGCCAACCAGAAACGATCGCGCGAGCGCTTAGATGACCGTCACTGCAAACTGGTCCTATCCGACCACGATCCGTTTTGGCTCCGGCCGGATATCCGAAATTGGTGAGGCCTGTGCAGCAGCCGGGATCTCGAAGCCTTTGTTGATCACGGATCGCGGTCTGGCAGGGTTAGAAGTTACATCGCGCACGCTCGATCTGATCGAGCAGGCTGGCTTGGGTCGCGCAGTGTTTGCCGATGTCGACCCGAACCCGACCGAAGAGAACCTCGCCGCAGGAATCGAAACATTCCTGTCTGGGAACCACGACGGCGTGATTGCGTTCGGCGGCGGGTCAGGTCTGGATCTGGCGAAGATGGTCGCGTTCATGGCCAAGCAGACGCGCCCGGTCTGGGACTTCGAAGATGTCGGCGACTGGTGGACACGGGCCGATGCCGACGTGATCTTTCCGAACGTCGCCGTGCCGACAACGGCTGGAACGGGGTCCGAGGTTGGCCGCGCGAGCGTGCTGACCGAGGCAGCGACCCACCGCAAAAAGATCATCTTCCATCCGAAAGTTTTGCCTTCGGTCGTGATTGCCGACCCCGAACTGACTGTCGGGATGCCGCCTGCGATCACGGCTGGCACCGGCATGGATGCGTTTGCACATTGCCTGGAGGCTTACTGTTCGCCGCACTATCATCCGATGAGCCAGGGTATCGCGTTGGAGGGCATGCGGCTGGTCGTCGAAAACCTGCGCCGCGCTTACGATGTGCCGGCTGATCTGGAGGCACGCGCCCACATGATGTCGGCGGCGATGATGGGCGCGACCGCATTTCAGAAGGGCCTCGGCGCCATTCATTCGCTGAGCCATCCGATCGGCGCCTACTACGGAACCCATCACGGAACCACGAACGCTGTCGTGATGCAGCGCGTTCTCAGTTTCAATCGCCCGGCGATCGAGGATCGGATCGTCCGGGTTGCGGCATATCTGGGCATCGAAGGTGGATTTGAGGGTTTCCATGTTTTTGTCGGAGAGCTGAATGCTACAATCGGTATCCCGGCGTCGCTGGCCGAGATGGGTGTGTCTGATCCGGATGTTCAACAGCTGGTTTCGGATGCGTTGGAAGATCCAAGCTGCGGTGGAAATCCGGTCGAGATGACGCGAGAGAACACCGAGACTCTTTATCGCGAACTGTTGGGATCTTCTTAACAGACTGACCCGCAGGCGAAGCGCCTTACCCGAGCACTGCGAGGATTGTACTTACTCGCGGCTTCTGGTTGAGCAAAACGCGCGGCCTTCCATTTGACACGTCCCGAGAATCGCGCTCTACCACCAGAAGGCGAGGGACCCGGCAACGGGGCAAAACATCGCCAAGTCAGGGAGGACACCATGAAGCGAACACTGATCGCAACCGCGGCTGCGCTGCTGGCGAGCACCAGTCTTGGGCAGGCTGAGAACATCTCCGCTTGCCTGATCACGAAGACCGACACGAACCCGTTCTTCGTGAAGATGAAGGAAGGGGCGACCGCGAAGGCACAAGAGCTCGGCATTGACCTGAAGAGCTTCGCCGGGAAGATCGACGGAGATCACGAGACGCAAGTCCAGGCAATCGAGACCTGCATCGCCGATGGCGCCAAGGGTATCTTGCTAACCGCGTCGGACACTTCGTCGATCGTGCCGGCCGTATTGCAAGCGCGCGAAGCAGGGCTGCTGGTGATTGCGCTGGATACGCCGCTCAGCCCGATCGACTCGGCTGATGCCACGTTTGCGACGGACAATTTCCTGGCCGGGGAATTGATCGGAAAGTGGGCCGCCGCCGCGTTGGGCAATGAGGCGGCAAACGCGAAGATTGCAATGCTCGATCTTGCGGTCAGCCAACCGACCGTAGGCGTGCTGCGGGATCAGGGCTTCCTGAAAGGTTTCGGCGTTGACCTGGGCGACCCGAACAAGTGGGGCGACGAGACGGATCCGCGGATCGTCGGCAATGACGTGACGGCCGGGAACGAAGAAGGCGGGCGCCGCGCCATGGAAAATCTGTTGGCGCAGGAGCCTTTCATCAACGTCGTCTATACGATCAACGAACCGGCGGCGGCGGGCGCCTACGAAGCGCTGAAAGCCATCGGACGTGAGAATGATGTCCTGATCGTGTCCGTCGATGGCGGGTGTCCTGGGGTTGCGAACGTCAAGGACGGCGTGATCGGAGCAACCTCGCAACAGTATCCATTGTTGATGGCGGCTTTGGGGATCGAAGCGATCGCTGCCTGGGCCAAGGATGGCACCAAGCCTTCGCCCACGCCTGGTAAGCAGTTCTTCGACACAGGCGTTGCCCTGGTCACCGACAAACCCGCAGACGGCGTCGAGTCGATCGATACCGCCAAGGGCAAGGAACTGTGCTGGGGTTGATCCATCGCGTGATCTGACAGCAGTGTTTAAGCCGGGAGCGCCGCGCGCGGTCCCGGAGATCTAACGGGATCGGGGGCAGGACTAAATGTCGAGCGGACAGCGCTTCGAGGCGGCCGCCGCACGCGACGACACCGTCGCGGAGTTCGACGATCACCGGCGCGGCCTGGTTGGTACACTTCAGCACTTCCTGCATACGACGCCTGCGGCGGTCCCGCTGATCGTGCTGCTGGCCTCGATCGCCGTCTTTGGGCTGTTGCTGGGATCGAAATTCTTCTCTCCCTTCGCGCTCACCCTGATTCTGCAACAGGTACAGATTGTCGGCATCGTCGCTGCCGCACAGTCCCTCGTGATCCTGACGGCGGGAATTGATTTGTCTGTGGGGGCGATTGCCGTCCTCAGTTCGGTGGTGATGGGCACGTTCAGCTTCCGCTACGGCTTGCCGGTACCGGTGGCGATCGCCTGCGGTCTGCTTTGCGGCACGCTCTGCGGGTTCATCAACGGCTGGCTGGTTGCTCGGATCAAGCTGCCGCCCTTTATCGTCACACTTGGCATGTGGCAGATCGTTCTGGCTGCGAACTTTCTTTATTCGGCGAACGAGACGATCCGGTCGCAAGATATTTCAGCCAACGCACCTCTGCTCCAGTTCTTTGGCAACAAGATCAACCTTGGCGGCGCGATCTTCACATACGGTGTGATCTTCATGGTCGTGCTCGTGATTGGTCTGGCTTACGTGCTGCGCCAGACCGCGTGGGGACGGCATGTCTATGCGGTCGGCGATGACCCGGAAGCAGCCGAACTGTCTGGCGT
Organism: Pseudomonadota bacterium; assembly: GCA_038534135.1. Lineage (GTDB taxonomy): Bacteria > Pseudomonadota > Alphaproteobacteria > Rhodobacterales > Rhodobacteraceae > Thermohalobaculum. Next base: position 5,591 of record JBCAXJ010000004.1, read on the forward strand.
TCAGGTGCGTAAGACACTGATCTCGGTCTACATGCTGTCGGGACTGATCTGTGCCTTTGCCGGATGGGCGCTGATTGGACGGATCGGATCCGTTTCGCCGACCTCCGGCCAGTTGCTGAACATCGAGTCGATCACTGCCGTTGTTATCGGCGGAATCTCGTTGTTCGGCGGCCGCGGCTCGATTCTGGGTGCACTTTTCGGCGCTCTGATCGTTGGCGTCTTCACGTTGGGGCTTCGATTGCTCGGTGCGGATGCCCAGTGGACCTACTTGCTGATCGGTGTCCTGATCATCGCCGCCGTCGCGGTCGATCAGTGGATCCGGAAAGTAGCCGCGTAGTGGAACCGATCTTGTCAGGTACGGGACTGGTGAAACGCTATGGGCGCGTGACGGCGTTGGATCATTGTGACTTCGAACTTTTCCCCGGTGAGATTCTTGGCGTCATCGGTGACAATGGTGCGGGCAAGTCGACTTTGATCAAAGCGGTCTCAGGGGCGGTGATCCCGGATGAGGGTGAGGTCCGTCTTGACGGGCGCGTTGTCAGCTTTTCCTCCCCCTTGGATGCGCGAGAAGCCGGGATCGAGACAGTCTACCAGCAACTTGCGATGTCTCCCTCTCTGTCCATCGCCGACAACATGTTCATGGGGCGCGAGCTGCGCAAATCCGGGATTATGGGCACAGTCTTTCGACAGCTTGACCGTAAGAAAATGGAGCGACTCGCCCGCGAAAAGCTTTCTGACCTTGGCCTGATGACCATCCAGAACATCAATCAAGCGGTCGAGACGCTGTCCGGCGGTCAGCGCCAGGGCGTTGCGGTGGCGCGGGCAGCGGCTTTCGGGTCCAAGGTTATCATCATGGACGAGCCGACCGCAGCGTTGGGGGTGAAGGAATCGCGACGTGTGCTGGAGCTGATCTTGGACGTGAAATCGCGCGGTATCCCGATTGTTCTGATCAGCCACAACATGCCGCATGTCTTCGAGGTTTGCGATCGTATCCACGTGCATCGACTGGGAAAGCGGCTGTGTGTGATCCGTCCCGAAGACTACGAGATGGCAGACGCGGTGGCCTTCATGACTGGCGCTAAGGAGCCTCCGGCCGACGTGGCGGCGGCCTAAACATGTTTCTCGGCATCGATATTGGCACGTCGTCTGTCAAGCTGAGCCTGCTGTCGCTAGATTTGAATCAGATAGGCGAGGCATCTGCCAGTCTGACTGTTCAGACACCGCACCCATATCACTCCGAGCAGCATCCCGAAGCATGGTGGCAGGCGCTCGTATCGGCTTGCGGTGACCTCGCGACGCGTCACGGTCTAAAGCAGGTAACGGCCATCGGTCTGTCCGGTCAGATGCATGGAGCTGTCTTGCTGGATGCCGCCGGGCAGGTCATTCGGCCTGCGATCCTCTGGAATGATGGCCGCTCTCACGCCGAATGCGACGAGATGGCAAAGGCCATGCCGGACATCGGAATCTGCGCGGGTGTTCCGCCGATGCCCGGTTTCACGGCGCCGAAGCTACTCTGGTTGGCGCGCCACGAGCCCGAAGCACACGGGCGGATCGCTCATGTCCTGCTCCCCAAAGACTACATCGGATTTCGTCTTCACGGTGGCTTCGTAACCGACCTCTCCGATGCTGCGGGCACGCACTGGCTCGATCAGAAAAATCGCGAATGGTCAGATACCCTGTGCGATGTCTCCTTTACACAGCGTGCTTGGCTGCCCGAACTGAAACATGGAAGCGACATCGCGGGATACGTCTCGCAGCGTGCGGCGGCAGAGCTTGGGCTTCGTCCTGATCTTCCTATCGCCGCCGGAGGAGGGGATGCCGCGACGGGCGCGGTTGGTTTAGGGGCGATAGACGACGGCGCGGCGTTCATCTCGCTCGGCACGTCCGGGCAGCTCTTTGTTGCAACGGAGTCTTACCGTCCCAACCCGGCCCGTATGGTGCATGCGTATTGCCACACGGCACCGTCCACATGGTTCCAGATGGCGGCAATGTTGAATGGTGCGCGCCCATTGCAATGGTTCGCCGGGATCGTTGGTCAACCGGTGGCTGATTTGTTGGACGCTGCGCAAGCCTGCAATGTTGCCAGGGATCTGATGTTCCTGCCATACCTGACAGGCGAACGCTCGCCCCATGGCGATCCGCACATCCGCGGAAGCTTCTACGGTTTGGCTGACGGGACAACGCGCGCTCAGATGATGCGGGCCGTCGTGAATGCCGTCGCCTACAGTTTTGCTGATGCATTTGACAGTCTGCGAGATTCGGGAACCCGTATTTCCGAGGTCCTGGCCATTGGCGGTGGGGCGCGAAGTGATCTTTTGCTTCAGACGATCGCCGATGCGACGGGCACAACGATCAATCGGTCAGCCGACGCCGTGTCCGGACCTGCTCTCGGCGCTGCGAAGCTGGCGGCGGTCGCATCTGGTTCGTGCGCGATCTCTGACCTTGCACTGCGTCCGCGCGTTGACCGCCGCTTCGAACCGGCGCGCTGTGATTTGCATGAAGAGGGTTTGGCGCGTTTCCGAGCGCTCTATACCCGGCTAAAAGCTGCGCACCTGGATGGAGTAAAGGCGGAGCGATGACCATTCTTGTTTGCGGCGAGGCCCTCTACGATTTGTTCCAGATTGCGGAACCCGAACCCGGCAGGTTGAGTCTTGATGCACGGGTTGGCGGGTCTCCGTTCAACGTCGCCGTCGGGATTGCTCGGTTGGGTGGTGACGCCGCGCTCTTGACCGGCATCTCACGCGATCTTCTGGGTCAGCGGCTTATGGCCCGGCTCGAGGATGAAGGCGTCGGCACCGGCTATCTCGTGCGAAGTGGTCGACGAACGACGCTTTCGCTGGTCGGGCTGGACGCTCAAGGAAGCCCGGATTACGCGTTCTACGGCGTCGGATCGGCCGATGTGGCGCTGGAGAAGACAGATATGCCAAGCCTGCCGCCGACGGTTCAGGCGCTGCACTTTGGATCTTACTCGATCGCCATGGAACCGGCAGCAGACGCGTTCGCGAGCTTTGCTGAACAGAACCTGGATAGGTTCATCTCACTGGACCCGAACGTACGTCCAACGATCGAGCCGGACATGGCGGTCTGGCGGTCACGGATCGATGCCTTGAGGCGTCGGTGCAACTTGATCAAGGTCAGCGCCGAGGATCTCGGGATGCTGTATTCTGATACTGATCCGGCGCAGATTGCACAGAACTGGCTGGCGGACGGTGCAGAACTCGTGATCGTGACGGATGGTGGCAAGTCGGTTCGCGCGTGGCGCAAGGATGTGGTCCAGTCGCTGGCTCCAGCTCCCATCGACGTCGTTGACACTGTGGGGGCTGGCGATTCCTTTCAGGCGGCGGTGCTGGCAGGTTTGCAGGCACGCGGCCGGATGGCAGTAGATCCGGACGCGTTGCCCATTCCGGATCTCAAACGCCTTTTGGCCCGCGCGTCCCGCGCAGCGGCGATCACATGCACCCGGCGGGGGGCGGAGCTCCCGACGGTTGCTGATCTGGAAACAGTTGCGTGAGGTTCAGGCGCTTCTGAATGCGAAGTCTGGACCATCGGGAAAATAAGATCGGCTCGTCGGTAAACTTCAGTGGTGACTCCTCCTGATCAACCCGTCACGAAGTCTTAATCACCTCGCGGTTTGAGTGCTGGAGCAACGAACGCGCCGGACACGCCGCAGAGTGTAGGGAGCACATCGCATGACACATGGCATGGTTTCAGCACCGCAACCTGAGGCGGTCGAGGCGGGGCTCGATATCCTCGCGGCCGGTGGCAACGTTGTTGACGCAGCTATTGGTGCAGGCCTCGTGCAGACCGCTGTGGATCCGCAGATGTGCGGAATTGCCGGGTTCGGCTCGTGCCATGTCCGATTGGCTGATGGCACCCATTCCATCATCGACTTTCACGGTCGTGCGCCCGCTGCTGTGACGCCTGACATGTGGCAGAATCTGATTGTCCGCGAATGTGACGATGGCTTCGGGTTTGTGTTGAAAGGCGAGGTCAACGAGATCGGCTACCAGTCGATGACCACGCCAATGACGCTGCGCGCCTTTGACGATATCCTGGCCAAATGGGGATCCAAGTCTCTGGCAGAGCTGATCCAGCCGGCGATTGAGTACTGCGAGGAAGGTTTTCAGGTCCGACCCCGTATGCACAATTTCTGGACAGCGCCCGCCAATGCTGGGCGTATCCCATCGTTGCGCAGGGTGACGGAGGACACGGCGGCGAAACGGATCTACACGCGCGCCGATGGAACGGTCCTGCCGATCGGTGAGGTGCTGCGCAATCCGGATATGGGCGAGACCTATCGCCGGATCGCCGAGCATGGGGTGGACGACTTCTACTACGGTGAGATTGCCGAGCAGATCGCCGATGATATGGCGGCGCATGGCGGCCTGATCGGCATGGATGATCTTGCAGCGTGTTCGAGCACCGAAACCGAGCCATTGTGGATCAGCTATCGTGGCCACCGGATCGCGACGAACCAGCCACCGGGCGGCGGACTGATGATCGCCGTGATGCTGAACATTCTCGAACGGTTCGATCTCGCGTCCCGGGGACACAACACGGCCGACTACATAGCGATCGTCGCCGAGGCGATGAAGATCGCGACCATCGAGAAGGACCGCTCGATAGGCGATCCGGCCTTTAGCAAGATACCGATCGGAAAGCTCTTGTCCGACGATTTTGCCGTCGAGGCCGCAGGACGCATCCGCAGAGGTGAGAAGGCGAATGTCGAACGTCTCAACTCAGGCGGCGAGTCGACCGAGACGACCCATATCTGTGTTGCGGATGACGCCGGGAACTGCGTGAGCATGACCCACTCGTTGGGGTCCTCATCGGGTGTCATTACCGATGGGCTTGGCTTCATGTACAACAATTGCATGATGGTCTTCGATCCGCGGCCTGGTCGCACGGGGTCGCTGGCGCCCGGCAAAACCCGGTTCTCGGCAATGTCGCCAACCATTGTGTTCAAGGGGGACGAGCCGTTCCTGATGTTGGGTGCGCCGGGTGGCACGACGATCACCATGGGGAACCTGCAGACGATCCTGAATGTCATCGACTTCGGCATGGACGCTCAGCAGGCGGTCTCAGCGCCTCGGTTCACCGCAACGTCAAACATGATCGAGTTGACGAACCGGATCCTGAGATCGACCGAACGCGAACTGCGTGCGAAAGGGTATCCGACCAAGCGGCTGGCCTATAGCTATTACATGCCGACGGTGCATGCGATCCGCATGGTAAACGGGAAACTGGATGGCGGCGCGGACCCGTCTGGGGACGGGATGGCGGCTTCGATTTGACCCTGGTTTTCGCGCAACGACCGGGCGAACGACGATCAGGCGCGTTCACGAATGTTGGTCACCACCAGTATTATGATTGCCCAGAACGCGATCAGCAAGGCGGCTGTCGCCGTCAGCAAGACTGGACGGTCCGGGTATTCAGCCTCCTCCGAGAGTGTCGGCTCGATGTGAACCGCCAGATACCGGTGCTGGCGACGAGCCTCTGCCTGAGCTTGCTCATATGTCGTCAGTGCAAGGGTATAGGCCTGTTCGGCGAACTCGCGGTCAACTAGAAGCTCTTCGTAGTCACCAACCACCTTGGAAAGCGACCGGGACAGGCCGTTGTCGGTGGCGTCCCCTGAGCCGAGCCGCGTACGCTCCTGCGAAATGCGATCTTGAAGTGTGGCAATCTTGCGCTGCAACGTGCGCAAGCGGGGAGCGTCAGGTGCGAGGACATCTGACAGGGAGTCCAGCCGAACCTGCGCGTGCGCCAACTCACTCTCGAGTGAGGTGACCAGTCCGAGTGCTGCCTGTGCGTTTTGGGTTGGATCCACGTCCTGTTCGGCTTCGCGGAACGCGCGCAGGTCCGCCCTGATCTGACGCAGGCGAGTCTGAGCAGCCGAGAGATCCTCTGACGCATGGCTGACCGCATCGGCTCGTGCGGTTTCCGAGAGCTGGTTCACCAGATCGCTGCTGGCATCGAGGATAACCTGTGCGATGGCGCGTGCATCTTCGGCCCGGTGGGCGCGCGCCTCGACGGTCAAGATGCCGGAAGCGCTGTCGATCGAGATATCGACCATTCTGCGCCAATGGTGCAGCCGGTCCTCGATCAACTTGGCCTCGCCCAGAGCGTAGAGCCAATCGGCCGGAGCCCGATTGTAAATCTCCTCCAGGGGCAGCTTGGCCTCAGCCCACCTGAGCATCGGCTGCGACCGGATGTAATCGTACAGGATCTGGCCATCTGTCGCCGCGGACGACGCGCCAAGCTGCGTGACCGCACCGAAGATTTCCACGGGTGCGGTCATGTCGTTCGAGCGGATAGAGAACGCCGTGCGCGATGCAAAACGATCTTCGGCGATCTCGAACAGATAGGCAGCGATCAGAACGAACGGGATGACTACTAAACATGTGCAGGTGACCAGCCCAAACCATGGGATGCCTGCGCGGCGGACAGGACGGGTTGCCAGTGCTGCCGGGTGGCCAATTATGTTTGTTGCGCGCGGCACCGGTTCTTCAGCTGGAAGCACAAGTGACATCTATGCCTCCTCTGCGGGCTGTAGCCCCAGCACCGTGTCAAGGTGATCAAGGCCGTCCTCTAGATTTGGGAACCAGAAGACTTGCCCCTTCTCGAGCAGTAGTGCTGCCTGGCAAAACTCGCGCAGCATCTGACGGTTGTGTGAAACCATCAGCAAACGGGCTGACCGCAGGCGTTGATGGAAACTGCGTTGGCACTTGCGGCGGAAGGCATCGTCGCCGACCCCGATGATCTCGTCGACCAGATACATGTCGAAATCGATTCCGATGCTTGCGGCGAAGGCCAGGCGCGCGCGCATGCCGGTCGAATATGTCTCGACGCGCTGCCAGTATGCCGAGCCCAACTCCGCATAACTCTCGACAAATGTGCTGAGCGATTGAGGGTCCAACCCATGAATCCGCGCGACGAAGCGAACGTTCTGAGCGCCCGTCAATGCCGGGTGAAATCCGCCAGCGAAGCCCATCGGCCACGAGACCGAACCCGTGCGTTCGACAAACCCGCTATCGGGTGCCAAGCTTCCGGCGATCAGGCGCAAGAGGGTGGATTTCCCCGCCCCGTTCCGTCCCAGCACCGCGATACCGGGGTGATCGGGCAATATGAATGACACATCCCTCAGGATCTGCACTGCCCCCCCAACCCGCCGGAAGGATTTCGACAGGGCACAGAGCCGGATCAAGGCAGAACGATCCGGGCCCGTGCCATTCGCAAACTGACCAGCCCGATCACGATCAGGCTCAGCGCGACGGCGAATGGAAAGAGAGGCACCAGGTGCCCGCCGTCATAAACTGGATACACTCCGCCGCGCAGCAATCCGACAACGTGAACGACCGGGTTGAACCAGAGAACATCCTGCGCTTCGCGCGGCAGAGACTCGAAACTGTAGAAGACGCAGCTGACCAGCAGCAATGGTCGCGAGATTACGCCCCAGGCAACTTCCCAGCCGCGCGAGATCGCGAAGGCCCACGCGTTCACCGAACCGATGCCCAGTCCCAGAAGTGCCGCAAGCGTGAATGCGAGCAACAAGTCAGGCGCGCGCGGACGGAAGGGCTCACCGCTGGCAATGAAGATCACGCCAAGGATCAAACCTGCGACAGCGATCGCCGTTAGCAATTGCAGGATGAACCTCGCCAGGATGGTATCGAGGGCCGTGACAGATGGAAAACTCAGAAGCGGACGGTTCACGTGGATCGATCGTGAGCAGACATTGGAGATGTCGAGCACCCAGTGAAATCCAAGATAGCCGGTCGCATAGAACAGCGCGAAGCTTTTACCATATGGCGGGGCGTGCGCGATCTGTTCGAACAAGAGTGTGAGTAGCAGAATGACACCCGCGGGTTCCAGCACCGCCCACACGTAGCCCAGTGCTGATCGTCCATAGCGTGTGATCATCTCTCGGACGATCAACGCATGCAGCACGCGCAAGTGGCGAATGTGCGCTGCGTTCGACTGGTGCATCGCAAGGTCCTTCAAACCGATGATGCCGTTAACTCAGCATTAAGCGGTAAATTCGAGGTTAAGCACGTTGACGGGTGCAATCGGCGCGAGCGCGTGCGGGTGCGGTGCAACGAAGCTGGATCGAGTGAGATGGAGGCGGCGAATGATCGACAATCTGTTGTCACGATTGCTCAGTGCGCCAGACTCGCCGTCTGCGGATCTTTACTTTCGGAATGCATGTGGTGACTTCCTCGACACCCAGGTGCAACAGATCGCTCCAACCGTTTTCCTGTCGAGCGAGGCCTGTCTGGTGGTGCGTCACGCGATGCGGTCGGGCCCGCTTCCGATGCGAAAACGCCTGATCTACTTGCTTGACGACGACGTCGAGGCTGGCGTTGAAGACATGAGTCTGCCGTTTCTTTATCGTCAGAAACTGCGGATGGTCGAACAGCCCGCGGGACGGAACCTTCTTCCGCGCGCGGACATCGCGGTGGTTTCTTCGCCTTTCTTGGAGCAAGCGTTGTCACCGCACGTCCGGACGCATCGTCTTATGCCCTACTGGTCAGAAGGCTTCGCGCCTGTGGATCACTTCGATCGTGCGCTCCTGCCTGGGGGACGCTTTGACATTGCTTATCTTGGCAGCTTCGCGCACCGCAACGATCTGAAGTTTTTATGGCCGGTGTTCGCAAACCTGCTCGCGCGCTTTGACCAAGTGCACGTTCATCTCCCACAGCGCCATGCGCTTCCGCACGGTTTCGAACTCCATCCGAGGGTGCATCGCATCAACGGGGCGGGATGGACGGAGTATCGGGCGGGCCTATCGGACCGACGGTTCCATGTTGCGCTTTATCCGCTTCTCGATACGCCGTTCAATCAAGCGCGCTCGCCCAACAAACTCATAGAACATGCGGTGGTTGGTGCCGCACCACTCTATTCGGCGACCTGGTGCGAAGCAGAGCGCATCGAGCACGGCGTCTCTGGCTTGTGCTTGCCGAACGCGCCGCACGCATGGATCGATGCAATCGCAGCCTTGATCCACAGACCGGATCGCGCCCGCCAACTCGCTGAAGGGGCACAAACCGTCGCATCCCGGTTGAACGACCGCGAGCCCCAACGCGCACTCTGGCGCGAGCTGCTTGGTATCCGGGAGCGATCGGTTGCCTGATGTCCCGCGACGCAGTCTGATCAATGGACGGGCGTTCGGCACCTTCCGGTTCCCGGTTTGGATTTCGTGGCGTGCGCAACGGGTGTGTTCGTTCCTGATCAAGACGGCCTCATGTCTTGCCATAGAAGCCGTCTCTAGGATCCGCTTTCTCCATGTTCTTCCGCGTGCGCTTGTGATCCCGTTTGAACGGGCGCTCATGCGACAGCGTGCAAAGACGTTGTTCGATGCCGAGCACTATCTCGACGTGAATGGCGACGTTCGGAACGCAAACTGTGATCCTCTGCGCCACTACTTGCTCTATGGTTGGCGCGAAGGACGCAATCCCAACATGCGATTCGATGAACTGTATTATCGCTCTGAAGCAGGCTTGGCGCCGACGGTACCGGTAAGCGGCCTGGGGCATTTCATGGCACTCGGGGAGCAGGCCGATCTCTCCCCGTGTCCTGGGGTATCGCTCTCGGACTGGTCCCGGACACACCCGGGAATCGGGATTGCACGCTCGAACACGTTCGATGACATGCTTGCGAAGGAAGCAGCGGTCCGGAGACATGTCCCCAACATCGAAACATCTCGGAGACAGCTCGCGGCCTGTGAGCCGATCCGCCCAGAGCATGTTGCAGTTGACGTCATCATGCCCGTCTTTTGTGGCCATGCAGAGACCCTGAACGCGCTGTGTTACGTGCTGACGGCGACGTGCCGGACCTCGTGGCGCGTTGTCGTGATCGATGATCAGATTCCGGATCTGGCGCTTAAAGCCGACATCAGAGGCTTGGCGCAGCGCGGTCTGATCGATCTGACCGAGCAGCCGAGCAACCAGGGATTCGTGGCCGCAATCAATCGCGGGATGGCGCAGAACCCGGATCGTGATGTCGTCTGGCTGAATGCGGATACCGAGGTCTACGATGGCTGGCTGGATCGCCTTCGCGCCGCCGCCTACAGCGCGCCCAAGGTCGCGACGGTGACTCCGCTCAGCAACAATGCCACGCTGTGCTCCTATCCGCGGATTGACACCAACAACGCGATGGATCTCGAACTGCCGTGGCGACAAGTCGACCGGATCGCGGCGAAGGAGAACGCTGGGAAAAGTGTAGATGCGCCCACATCGGTGGGGTTCGCGACGTATGTGCGGCGCGATGCGATCGAAGAGATCGGCGCACTGGACGAGGCGTCTTTCGGGCGTGGCTACGGCGAAGAGAACGATTTTTCGCAAAGAGCGATCAAGGCTGGCTGGCGGAACCTGTTGGCGGCCGACACTCTGGTGCGCCACTTCGGCGGTGTTTCGTTCGGTTCGGAGAAGTCGGCCAGGATCGCTTCGGCCTTGGCTGTTCTGGATCGAAAGTACCCAAGTTACCGCGCTGACGTTCAGAGGTTTCTGTCAGCAGACCCTCTGCGCGCGGCCCGTCATTCGATCGATTTCGCTCGCTTGATGGCACTGAGACGCAAAAAGAACGTTCTGATCGTCACGCACACGCTCGGCGGAGGTACGAAGCAGCATGTCGAAAGCGAGGTATCGCGCCTAAGTGCGGATGGCACTTCGGTCTTCCTGCTCACAGGCAGTCCCGGGCGTGCCCAAAAAGTTCGCCTGAGTCATCCGAGAGCCGGCGCACTTCCATCGCTTGAGGATCTGGACCTGGATGAAGACGCGCTTTGGACAATTCTGGACGCACTGGCGCTCGATCACGTTCAGATCCATCACTTGATAGACTTCAGTGAAGACGCGCCGAGCGTGTTTCGACGGCGTCTCGTCGCTTTGAGGTTGCCATGGTCCTTTACGGTCCATGACTATTTCTCGGTCTGCCCGCGCATCAACATGGTCGATCTTGGCGGCATGTATTGTGGCGAACCGGATGTCGCTGGGTGTCGACGTTGTCTTCTACGCCGGGGATCGCCCAAAGGCAGACCGGACATCGCATCCTGGCGGAGCCGTTATCACGCTCTGCTCTCTGACGCACGGCGTGTCGTTGTGCCTGACCGAGACGTGGCGGTCCGCATTGGGTCTTACTTCCCGGATCTTGAAAACATCTCGGTCATCCCGCATGAACCTCGCCACGTTGTTGCGCCGCGTCGCCGGAGCCCGCGTCGGGGTCCGCTGCGCGTTGCGGTTATCGGCGCCATCGGCCCGATCAAGGGGGTCGACGTTGTCATGGCCACCGCGCTTCGCGCTAGGCGAGAGGCCGATGGGCCGCGCTTCACGGTCGTCGGTTACACGCACAACGACACGGCCGCCAAAGCCTGCGGGATCTCGGTCACCGGGTCTTACGACAATGCCGAAGTCGATTTTCTGTTGGAGAAAGTCGACCCGGACGTGATCTGGATCCCTTCGATTTGGCCCGAGACGTATTGCTACACGCTGTCTATCGCATTGAGGTCCGGCCTTCCGATCGTCGGCTTCGAGATCGGGGCAGTCGCGACGAGGCTGAGTGCCGCCGGACGTGGGCATCTCGTGCCTCTCGCCTATGCGAAGCGGCCCGACCGGCTTATCGAGGCTTTCAGGTTAGCTGCAGAGCCAGAGGTCGCAGCCAAAGCGGTCGCATGATCTGTCAGGCGGGCTCTAGTGTCCGTCCCGGCGCACATTCATGAGTCATGTCGACTGTCGGTAGTCGAACACACGGCAACGTTTCGAACGGCGCTATGATCTCACGCACGATACGTGCCCGGCGGTCGGCACTGATCTCGAGAAATCCGTCGGGCGCGGGATAGGGCGACGCGCCGCCGGTCATGAGCCGCGTGATCTCCGCATCCCGTTCGGGGGTCGACATGCGTCGCCTGAGTTGGCCGATCCTGTGTAGCGCTGCGGGCTCGATGCTGGAGTTCGCAGGGTCGGGCGCATCGATTTCCAACTGAAGTCCGGCAAACTCTTCGAAGACCGAAAGTGCGCTCCCGAGATCGCCACGATCAGGCAGACGGTAGTGCTTTATGGTCCCTTCGGGTGCGAGCGACGTCCACAAACCAATGCGTCCGGCCACATCGACCGCCTTGTTTCGAAGAACCTGATCCACGAAAGCGTTCAAATCATCAAGCTGGCCCGGGCCTTCGACGGCTTTGACGTATTGATTGAACAGCGATCGGATCCAACCGAACACTTCGCGGGAAAAGACCACGAACTCGAAGCACGTGGTCGCGTCGGATAGATCTTTCACAAATCTTGCGGCGGCTTCACGTCGATAAAGTGACAGGTACTCAGACGAGATGACTAGCCGCTGACAACTGCGGTTGCGTGCTTCTCGGACGATCTGTGCGATGGAGCGTGGTTCAATCTCGCGAACGTCTGGTCCGAAGCCGTAATGTCTTGAAACACCGTACTGGCAATCGTGGCCATCCTGCTCGGGGTACCATGTGTCTGCGGCCAGCAGGATCGGGCGAGCCTGAGCAAGCGCCTTCTGGATGAAAGTCGACGCGCATTTGTTGAGACCCAGATGGACCAGAACGTGCATGTTCCCCAGCCTTCGTCCGCCGCGAGCGCTGACAAAATGCTGCGAGGATGGCTAACGCACGATTAACGAAGGCTCAGCTCAAGGCTTCCATTGCGATGGCGAGCGCAATGTCTTTGTCCGAAAGGCCGCCTGTATCGTGCGTGGTCAGCCGCACCTCGACACGATTGTAGACATTCGACCACTCGGGATGATGATCGGCGGCCTCGGCCTCGAATCCGGCTCGCACCATCCACGCCATCGCGGCGCGGAAGTTCTTGAACTTGAAGGTCTTCTCAATGGCCTTGCCATCGGAGGACGCGGTCCATCCCGCGGCTTTCAGTTCTTCGGTGATCCCAGCCATCGATCTCTCCCTATCCAACCTGAGGCGCGTGTCCTTGCCAGCGCGCGGCGTTCTCCCGGATGGCCTGGGCGCGCTGTTCCGAGGGCGGGTGTGACGCCAGCCACGAGGCTGACCCTCCCGCGCCGGGCAGCAGTTTTGGCAGCTTCTCGAGCAAGCGGGCCTGATGTTCGGCTCCGATACCCGAGCGGACCATGAGTGCTGTCGCATAGGCATCTGCTTCGAATTCGTCATTGCGCGAAAGCTTGGCTGTGATCGTTCCGAGCAGCCATAGGGCAATGTACGCGCCAAAGAACGGGATGAGGCGCCCGAGAACTGTGCCAAGAACCAGTTGCGCCGCCTGCATCCCGCCGACCTGCAAGGCCCGGCGCTTCATATGGCCCAGCGCGAGGTGTCCCATTTCGTGAGCAGCAACCGATGCAAGCTCGGGCCCGGAGACATCGCCGCCGCGAAAAGCATCGATGAAACCCTGGGTCACATAGATCTCTCCGGTATCGGTCGCGAGGCCGTTCGGATTGCGGTCCGGCAAGACACGTACTTCGACATGTTCGATCCCGGCCGCGTCGGCGAGACGGCCGAAAAGATTCTCGAGTTGGTCATTGCGCAGCGGTTCGGATTGGCCGCGCAGCGCATGACCGGATGCTTGGGCGCGAAACCGGAACCAGAAGTAGGCCCCGGCGACCAGCAGGAGGGGAAGAAGCAGCTTGAACATGTGTCTGATATAGTCTGGCGTCCCGCCTACGTCAGGGTCGCAGAGGGTTTATTCGTGCGAAATCCGCAAGAGAGCTTTCGGCGCGGCGTCCTTTTTCAATCTCTGCCCGGCCTCCATCTTCAAGCGCAGCAAGAAGGAGCATCGCTATGCAACCGATAGAAGCAGCGACGAAGCCGACCGCACCCGAGGTCTCGGTCGGACATGTCCATCTGCGGGTCGCCGATCTGGAGCGCGCGATTGAGTTCTATTCCGGCGTTCTCGGCTTCGATGTCATGCAGAAGTTTGGCGATCAGGCCGCGTTTCTGTCCGCTGGCGGATATCACCATCATATTGGGCTGAATACCTGGGAGTCGAAGGGCGGCACGCGTCCGCCACCGGGGCACACGGGCCTTTATCATTCTGCTTTTCTCTACCCCACGCGGGCTGCGTTAGGGCGGGCGGTCAAACGTGTCATCGATGCAGGGTACCCGGTCATTGGGCGCGCGGATCACGGAGTCTCGATCGCCGTGTACCTGGATGATCCGGACGGGAACGGTGTTGAGCTTTACTGGGATAAGCCGCGCGCAGAGTGGCCGCTCGACGCCGATGGAAACCTCACTATGATCAACGTTCCTTTCGATGTCGATGCGTTGATCGCCGAAGCGGCTTGAAGCGTCGGATCTCACGAAAGTTTGCATCCTTCAGAACTGGCGAGTGTTTAAGGAGCGCTCGCCAAACTGACCAGGAGCTTGTCGTGTCCGACCTGTTTTCACCGTTTCGTCTTCGCGACGTGACATTTCGCAACCGGATTGCCGTGTCGCCGATGAGCCAGTACCGGGCCGTGGATGGGTGCGCGAACGATTGGCACATGGTTCACTTGGGTCGGTTCGCACTCGGCGGGGCGGGATTGGTCTATGCAGAAGCGACCGCGGTCGAGCGAGATGGCCGTCGAACCCATGGCGATCTTGGCCTGTGGGACGATCGTCAGGTCGAGCCGCTGGTGCCCATCACGCGATTTCTGGAGAACGAGGGAGCCGTGCCTGGCATACAGTTGGGGCACGCCGGGCGGAAGGTCTCGGAACGGCGTCCGTGGCATGGTGAGACGCCCGTCGACGATGAGGACCTGCGCGAGCGCGGCGAAGCCCCGTGGCCCGCGATAGCGCCGTCAGCGATTCCCTATGCCGAGGGATGGCCAACGCCGCGGGACATGAGCGAGGCAGATATTGAGCGCGTCATTGCGGCTTTTGGTGCGGCTGCGCATCGGGCGCGGCACGCCGGGTTCAAGATCATCGAGGTTTATGCAGCACACGGGTTCCTGGTGCACCAATTCCTGTCGCCGATCGCCAATCAGCGCATCGACCGATGGGGTGGTTCACCCGAGAACCGGCGCCGCTTTGCCGTCGAGGTTGCGCGCGCAATCAGGGCCGCGTGGCCGGAGGAATTGCCCTTGGCGTTTCGACTGTCTGCCACTGATTGGCTGGATGGCGGTGTCGAAATCGATGAAACCATCGAGACTGCCTGTGCATTGAAGGACGCCGGTGTGGACGTAATCGATTGTTCCACGGGCGGGATCGGCGGAAGAGAGCGCCCGCACCGCATGAAAATCGAGCAGGGGTTCCAAGCTCCGTTCGCGCAGGCAATCCGCGAGAAAGCCAACATCGCGACGATGGCTGTCGGTTTCCTCTGGGATGCTGAACTCTGCGAGACAATCGTCTCGTCAGGCCACGCGGACATGGTCGCGCTGGCGCGGGAATTGCTCGACGATCCCAACTGGCCGCTTCATGCGGCACGGACGCTGGGCGCGGACACCAATCATGAGCAATGGCCCGTCGAAGCCGGCTGGTGGCTTATGAAGCGGGAACGCTTGCTCGCGAAACTTGGGCTCCGGTAATCACCGGCTCAGCTCGCGCGTTGCGGCGTCCAGTCCTTGCAGTGTCATCGGGAACATGCGGTTCTCCGTGATCTCCTGCACGATGCTGATCGAATGCGTGTAGCGCCAGTGCTTCTCTGGGACCGGGTTGATCCAGACCGAGGACGGCCACTGGTTCAATGCCCGACGAAGCCAGACCTCGCCCGCCTCGGGGTTCCAATGCTCGTTTGCACCACCGGGATACATGATCTCGTAGGGTGACATCGAGGCATCGCCGACAAAGACCAGTTTGTAGTCCGGGCCGTACTTGTTGATGATATCCCAGGTCGGGATCTGCTCGTCCCAGCGGCGCCGGTTGTTCTTCCAGACGCCCTCGTACAGGCAATTGTGGAAATAGTAGTATTCGAGGTGCTTGAACTCGGCCCGGGCGGCGGAGAACAGTTCCTCGGCGACCTTGATATGGTCGTCCATTGATCCGCCGATATCGAACAGCATCAGGATCTTGACTGCATTGCGCCGTTCGGGGCGCATCTTGACGTCGAGATAACCGTGCTCGGCGGTCGAGCGAATGGTGTTGTCCAGATCGAGCTCGTCCGGCGCACCGTCACGCGCCCAGCGGCGAAGGCGTTTCAACGCGACCTTGATGTTGCGGGTGCCAAGCTCGATGTCGCCGTCGAGATCCTTGAACTGGCGCTTGTCCCAGACCTTGACCGCACGGCGGTGGCGCGACTCTTTCTGTCCGATCCGCACGCCCTCGGGATTGTAGCCGTACGCGCCGAAGGGTGACGTCCCAGCGGTTCCGATCCACTTCGAACCACCCTGGTGCCGGCCCTTTTGTTCCTCGAGACGCTCTTTCAACGTCTCCATCAGTTTTTCCCAACCGCCGAGCGCCTCGACTTCCGCCATCTCCTCTGGAGATAAGTGCTTCTCTGCCATCTTGCGCAGCCATTCCTCGGGCAGGTCCATGGTCTCCACGCCGTCCGGCGAGCCCGAGATGGCTTCGAGCCCCTTGAAGACCTGGGCGAAGACCTGATCGAACCGGTCGAGGTAACGCTCGTCCTTCACCAGTGCTGCACGCGCCAGAAAGTAGAAATCCTCGACATCGTACATGACGAGCTGCTTCTGCATGGCCTCGAGCAGTGTCAGATGCTCGCGCAGCGACACGGGGACCTTGGCTTCCTTGAGCCCGAAGAAGAGATTCAGAAACATGGATCCTCCGGCGAATGGCCTGCAACCAACGTAGCGTTTATACCCGCGTCAGCAAAGGTGGACACGCGCGGTCAGAAGCCTCGCAACCTCTCGACGATTTTGTGGTCCGTTCCAAGTGAGAAAGCGCCCCAGTCCCGAAGGCGATCGATAAACGCATCACGGGCATCGTCGTTGTTCAGTTTTGCATGGGCGAGCATGATCTGGACGTAGGTCGCGATCAAAGACCCTTCTTTTCCGTGTGCCAGGAACACCTGCTCAAGACCATCTGAGGCATTTAGGGCATCCTTGAAGCGTTTCTCGTCGTTGAGCGCACGCACTTCCAGAAGGCTGATCTGCGAGTTTCTGATATCATCTGCGCCGTGCGCCGCGCTGCAGATCGTCCGGGCTTCGCGGATTCTCTGGAGTTTGTCGTCGGCTTCCTGGTCAACCAGGATCTGCGCCAGCGTGGCCGCGGCCGTGCAGTGATATGCGCTGTTTGGCTCGGTGCGCTGTGCCTGATCTATCAGAACCCGCGCGCGCTTGGTACGGTCGAGATCAGACAGATCCTTGCTGAGCAGAAGACGATGCAATCCGTTCCGCCATTGGAGGAACACGAACTGGCGAACCTCGGGCAGAGGCGGGGTGTCGACGTCGCGGCCTTGCGGATTGATGTCGTCCAGGACGATGCGCGCGCGTTCTGTCGTCTCCCGCCGGTTCAGGCCTGTTTCCATCCGCGGGTCGTAGAGGACGCGCAACATCAGATAATCCAGCCGCGTCGGCCATGTATGCGCGTCATCGTCGTTGAAGATCGTATCCCGAAGCCCGTAGAGATCATTTCCGGTGCCAAGTGCCTGGCTCACTTCCTCGAGAATGCACTCGCGGATCTTGTATGGTTCGAGCGTTCGCGGAATCAGAGCCGATGCTTTCTCCAGCGTCTTGTTCCGCTCGAATGCGTCGGCGCCGTAACCGTCCGGATCACTTTTGTATTCGCTCCAGGTCGGGTGATCGTTAACCACGATGCACTGCGCGGCTGTCAGGTCTCTGAATTCGTCGCCAGGGACAAACCGCACCAAAAGGTTGGCCTTGTCGGGCGAGGTCTGCTGGATATCGATCCGTGCTTCCTTGCGGATGATGCGCAGGAACTCGGCCAGGAAGAGCTGATAGCTTTCAGATCCATCACCAATCATCGCGACACGCACGGGCGCTTCGAAGCGCAACAGGTTGGCTTGGGTCGAACCCCACTCCAGATCGTGTGTTAGCTTTGTGAAGACGTCCGCCAGACTTTTGTTAGACCAAGCAGTCGTTCCGGCGGGCAGGCTGGCGCCGAAGCGCGCCTCGACGGGCCGGGTGGTTGTGCTGTAGGGCTCAGTTCGCTCGGCGCATGCGGCGGCCAGAAGCGGGGCTATCAGCAAAGCGGTGCGGGCGATCGATACAAGCATCTTGGAACGTACTGCTGTTAGAGACTAGGCGGTCACGCTTACACGCGCATAGTCTCGACGCAAGATGCGGTTATCCGAACGCGCCCAAATGCCCGGCAATTGTCATGGCGATCATGCTGACGAGGAAGCCGGCAAAGCCGTGCGCCAGGGCATACTGGACCCGGTCAGCGCGGTTGCCGCCACGGCGTGTCGCGCGCACCCAACCGAGAAACCCGAGGAGAAGTCCGGCGACCAAAGCGATGACCATATGCTGTTTGCCTTCAGTTCCGCGACAGCAGTCGCGTCTGCGGGTGCGTGCGCCCCAGCGCGTATGCTGCCCAGGCTGCCGAGTTCAACCGTGCGGCGCGCGCGGCTTCAGGGCGCTGTATCGCGTCGAGGGCTGCCGCTTGCAAGGCATATAGCGCAACCAGACGCTCGGCCTGACCATGTGCCGCAAGTGTGGGGGCGAGGTCTTCCGAAAGCCCCCAGGCTTCACTCGCGCGGCCCAGCCGATACGCGGCGCGCGCCATTTCCAGTCGAATCAAGGCGAGCCGGATATCCGTCGGACCATGCGCGGTGCGGCAAACCCTGATTGCTCGGTTCAGGTTGGCATACGCGCTGTTGGCGTCTTCTCTGGCAAGTCGCGCGTGAACGCGCAACGCGCGGCAATGCGGCGCTGCGCCCCGATGGCGGCGTTCGGTGATCGCAAGCGCTTGATCCGCCATTTCCCGGCGCCGGGTCTGTGACTGTCGCGGATCGACCGCGCCCCTCAAGAGGTCAGACCAATCCTTCGCGTCTGTCGGTGCCGGATCGGGCAAGGGCGGCGCGACCAGGCCCTGAGGATTAATCCTGTCGAGAATGCTCTTTGCCCGGTTACGCGCCGTGCGCCTGTTCAAACCTGTTCGCATCTCGGGCGTGTAAAGAACCCGCAGCATCAAATGGTCTAGCTTTGTGGGCCAAATGTGCGCGCCGTCATCATTGAAGATCGAGGATCCAAGACGGTTCAGATCATTCGCGAGGCCCAGCGCCTGTGAGACCTCCTCGATCAGACACGTCCTGACCGCATAGGGCGGCGCGGTATCTGGAATGAAGACCGACATGGCACCGATCTCGCGACGGGTTTCGAACGCGCGCGTGCCGTTGCGCAACGGGCTTTCGCGGAACTGCGCCCAGCCGGTGCGGCCCGGTGCGACAACGCACAGTTCCGATGGGACGCGTGCGCGGAAATCGGCACCGGGAACGAAGTTGACCAACAGGTTCTGTCCGCTCTGCGCCCGGGTGATATCGATGTTTGACCGGTTGCGCAGAACCGCGAGAATTCGGTCGATAAAGCCTGAATAGGTTGCGCCGCAGCAGCCGGAAACGCCGACGCGAACGGGCGCTTCATATCGTACGAGGTTCGGCCGTCGGCCACCCCATTCCAGATCGAAGGCGAGACGGACAAACAGGTCTGCCAGGCTCGCATTGTCGTAGCGCGTGCTGCCCGCTGGCACAGCAGCATTCAGAACAGGGCTCGGTGGCAGCGGGCCGGGGACGGGAACGTCATCCGGACTGGTCGGCAGCGCTGCCGAGCAAGCGGTTAAGAAAAGTGCCGCGACAAGGACCAGCCACGGTATCGGCCGCGAGGAAACCAATCTATCGCTGATACTTGATGAACGGCGTCTTGGTGGCGATCCGATCATAGAGATGACGAGCGGTCGTGTTGAAGTCCTGTGTCAACCAATAGACCGAAGGGCATCCAGCGGCATCGGCGCGCTCGTACACGGCTTCGATCAAAGCGCGCCCGGCGCCGGTACCGCGCGCTGCGTTCGAGACAAAGAGATCCTGCAAGTAAACAACATTCTCGATCCGCCAACCGTGTCGGTGGAACAGGTAGTGCGTCAAACCAATCAGTTCGCCGTCCTTCTCGGCCACCAGACCGTGATAGTCTTGCCGATCGTTGCCAAGCAGGCGTTGGAAGTAGGTCTGATATATGTCTTCGGTCACCGAGGTTTCATAGAACTCGAGATATCCGGTCCAGAGCACGCGCCATTGCGGTTCGTCCTCGGCTGTCAGGTCACGGACGGTCAGGGTCATGTGGCCTCCTTGTGTCTTTGCACGACGCGGTCGATCATCGGTGCGTAGTGGTCAAACCCGGATGTCGGAGCTTCGGGGATCTTGCCGAGATCGTCCCAGACGCGGATCTGAACTATGTCGCGATACCCCGGGATTCGTTCGAACGCGCGAACCTCATCGTCTGACATCGGACCGCCCTGAAGGTGGAGAGACTGGACCGATGCGTCCGAGAGGTTGCCGAAATAGTCTGGATCGGTCGCGCAAAGATACCGCTTTGCGGCGACGTGACAGCGGACGCCATCGACGACGATCTGCGGAAAGAAAGCCTCGAGTATCTTCGCCCCGGCCTCTTCGTGGCGCGAGTCGATGCCCTGATCTGCCGCGTCCGTTGGAAAGTCATGGGTGAAGTGACCGACATCGTGCAGCAGGGCGGCGACAATGATCTCTTCCGAGGCCCCGGCATCCTCAGCCAGCTGAGCACATTGCAGCATGTGCTCCGAGATTGTGACCGGCTCACCCAGATATTCCTCGGCGCCGCGGCGGGTGAAGATCTCGCTGAGAAGCGGCACGATCGTGTCATGGGTCGGTGGGGTCATGCTTGATCCTCTGTATGTCGTCTATGTGGCTGCGCCGACCAGACCGTCGACCGCGATGACCCGCGCGGGTGCGCCATCGGCCCAAGGCACGTTGATCGGCAGTGCGATCAGGAAGGTTCTGTTGCCTGTCAGCGCAGCCGTGTTCACCAGATATTCGATCAGCGTGACATCGTTGCGCAAGAGGACATCGTGGGTCACATGTTCGGGGATAGGCCGGACCTCGCCATCCAGCAGCAGGCGGATCGTATAGTCTTGCGGGAAGTCAAAGGCGCATGCGGTCGGCTGTCGTTCCAGCAGCCACTCCGCTGCATCGCGCGTCAGATATGGTGCTTCGCGCCAGAACGCTTCGGTCGTCCAATCCTGTTGGCGATCCCAGCAGGTCCGAAACAGCGCGATCTCGCCAGGACGCAAGTGCGCTGCGGCGCGGCTGAGTCGATTGGCGTCGATCGCCTCATTCGGTTTGACATCCGACAGATCGATGATGGCCGCTGGGCCAACGACACGCGCGAGGTCCAGATCGCCCATCAGATCACCGCCCGGCACCATGTGGCGCGGCGCGTCCATGTGGGTGAAGCCGTGACATGTAGTGCGGACCCAGGAAACCTCGAACAGGTCTCCGGCGTTGAAGTCACCCTTCTTGCCGCGTTCCACAGGCCAGCGGATATGGCCCGTGTCGATCGGCATGGAGAGATCGGTGATCTTCATGACGCCTCGGGTTGCAAGGCCGGGCGTCCCGGACGGTAGGGGTCGAGCCGAGGATCCGGCATCCCGCGCAGTTCGGCCGTGACCATCTCTGCAATTACTGGTGCGAGTGTCATCCCGCTATGGGTGGTGACAGCGTACAGTCCGGCGGATCCTATGGGACCGATGGCGGGGCGGCCGTCTGCGGGGATCGGGCGAAGACGTTCGATCACTGTCTCCGGCGTCAGGCCTTTTGAGGTGCCAAGAATGTTGGCGAGTTGGGTCAGTACCCGTTCGGTTGCATTTTCAGCCGTTTCATCCTTCCCGGGCGAGGCGGCGATCAGGAAACGGCCATCGGGTCCCTGCCACAGATCGCCTTCCGGCGTCGACAGGATGTGGTGCACGCGGGCTGGTGTCGCATCGGTGCGAACGCTGATCCCAGCCTTGTTGGCCATGGAAATGGTGAGGCCGAGCTTTGCCATCAGACCCGCGAGGTCCGTGCCTGCGGCGAGCACCACCCTGTCCGCTTCGATGTCTTCTGCTTCCGTTTGGACGGTCCAGAGATCGCCCGACCGCGCAAGCGCGATTACGCGCGCCTCCAGAACGCTCGCGCCGGACGCAATGGCCTGGTCCAGAAACCAGCGGCAGATCTGCGCGGGCTCTCCATAGCCATCAAAAGGCGCGTGCACGGCGCTCTCTGGTGTGTTGACCAATCCCGGGTCGAGTGCGCGCGCGCCGTCGGCATCAAGTGCACGGGCGCCTTGCTGCTGGTCCGGTGCGGGGCCGGTCAGCGCGGCCAGATCCTCGTCGCGGTCATTCCAAAGGATCGCGCCGGGAAACGACACCGGCAGATCCGGATGCGCTTCAAGCAATTCACACCAGAGCGCCATCGAGTCGAGGCGCAACCGGTTGTAGACCGGATCCTCGGCGAAACTGGCATTGAGCCATGCCAACGATCCGGCGGATGCGCCCTGGCCTGGTTCCGGGTCGATCAGCGTGACATCGAAACCGGCCCGCGCCGCTTGCCACCCGATTGCGCTGCCCAAAACCCCTGCGCCAACGATCGCGACACGATCCGTCATTCGTCCCCCGGGACGCCGTAGGTCGGAGCGTTGGACGGGTTAAGCGCGCGCGTGACATAGGCATCGAGCTGGGGTTTGTAGACCTCCCAGGCGGTTCGGATAGCGGCGATTGGGCAGTCGTCGGTCCAGTCGCATCTCAGATCAGCCACCGGCCAGGGGACGTCGCGCACCATCAGCATTCCAGCGGCATGGACGGGCCCAGCTTCACCCCCCGCATCCAGCGCGGCCTGCATCGCGATGAGAAGGCGGTCTCCGAGATGTCCGGTGCTGGCTTGAAACGCTTCGACCATCGCACCTGGAACGCTGTCATTTGCGAGCAAATTGCCGCCACTGGCGCAATCGGTGCCTGCCGCGTCCGTCCAGATCCCGAGAGAGTTCGGACCGGAGTGAATGGCCGTGCCACCGTTTTGATCGATCGCCAGCACCTGGCGGTATGTGATGTGGGGCGCCGTTCGCGTGATGATCCCGATGGCTTCCGAGGCGGTCGCACCGCGTTCCATCAGGTCCAGGGTCTTCGGGCCCAGCGTCGGGTCGGTTATGTTCTGGCTTGCCACAGCACCGATCCCTGCGCGGGCATAGGCACATCGGGCAGCGACAGCAGGCGATGACGACGAGACGGCCATGCCGAACATGCCGGTTTCAGCGCAGCGGGCGACGATTGAGAAGGTCATGCGCATTCTCCAATGACCGTGCCCATGGCGATCCAGCCGGGCCACCACCTCCCCCACCCGCCCGCCCGGAGGTGGCAGCCCGGCTGGATCGTGGAGTTATGGCCGGTTGTGCGCATGGGTCAGTCCGGGATGACGGCGGTTGCATCGATCTCGACCAACCATTCGGGCCGCGCCAGTGCGACGACGACCAAGCCGGTGCAGACCGGGTGGACACCCTGGATATACTCTCCCATGACCCGGTAGATCGCCTCGCGATGGCGGACATCGGTCAGATAGACCACCAGCTTCGTCAGATGCTCGGGCTTGGCGCCGCATTCCGCCAGAAGCTGCATGACGTTCTGCATGACCTTGTGGGCCTGCGCTTCGGGATCGCCGGTGCCGACGTTCGCGCCGCCATCAAGCTCTTGCGGGCATTGTCCGCGCAGAAATACGACCTGACCGCGCGCAACCACGGCCTGCGCCAGATCGTTGTCGAGGTTCTGCTCGGGATAGGTGTCCTTGGTGTTGAACGGACGGATGCGGGTGTGGGTCATCTCAGATCGGCTCCGAAGTGGTCACGGCAAAGCCACGCGAACCGCTCCGCCGCCCCGGTCGGCCGGGTGTCCCGGCGGCGAACCAGCATGATACGGCTTTGCTTCGCCGCCCAGCCTAAGGGCCGGATCACTGCGCGTTTGCCGTCATATGTCAGATCTGTTGCCGGCTCGCTCGCAAGCAACGCAAAGCCGAGACCGTTGGCGACCATGCCCCGGACCGTCTCGAGCGCATTTGTTTGCCACGCGACGTTTGGTTCAATGCCCTGGTCGCGAAGCAGCGTCAGGAAGTATTCCGGGCTTGGGGGCGTCGCCAGCAACACCATGGGAAGCTCGGCCAGATCCTCCGGCGCGATCGTATCTTTTTTTGCAAGGGGATGGTGTTCGGGCAAAAGGGCGTACGGGGTGCGCTCAAGCAGCACTTCCCGCGTCATATCATCGGAAATACTCTCGTCATACATCAGCGCGACCTCGGCCTCGCCTGCGGCCAGAGCAGCGTGAACCCGAGATTGGTCGCCTTCAATCAGGCGGACATCGATTTCGGGCATCTCGCGGTCCATGCGTCCGAAGAGTCCGGGCAGAACGAAGGCGCTGATGGTGTAGAAGCAGGCGAGGCGCAAACGGTTCGCCTCGACAGCCTGACCGGCGCCGATCGATGCGGGCGCTTCGATCCGGGAGGCCGAGCCATAAGCTTTGTTTGCATAGATCAATGGCGAGCCCTGGCCCGCGAGGAAGATTTCCTGCACTTCGCCGAAGAAGACATGGTGCGTGCCGACAAGGTCGGACGAGACAACCTTGCAGTCGAATGCCACCAGCGGGTCGACGACACGGGGCGCGCCGGTGACCTGCGTGGCCCATGACGTCACGTCGAACTTGTCGCTCAGTTGCTCGCGGAACCGTCCGGCGAAGGCATCCGAGATATAGGACTGGTCTTCGCGCAGCACATTCACGCAAAAGACGCCGTTCTCCAGAATTGCTGTCGCAGACGCGCTGTTGCTGTTCACGCATGCAAGCAGGGTCGGTTTCTGCGTGTCGGCGCTGACCGAGGACATTGCAGACACAGTCACCCCGGCGCGGCCTGCCGGGCCATCGGTGGTCACGACATTCACGGTCGCCGCACAGTGGCTCATGCCCGCCAGGAACTGGGCGCGGAGCTCTGGATCTGAGGCTGTGGTCACCGCGCGTCTTCCTCGTGAGGGGCTCAGAGAGGCTTGCCCGCGCGGCGGGGAATGGTCAAGGCCGTCGCAAAGATGATTTAAAGTCCGTCCTGCGCCTTCAGCTCAGACGATCCGCAAGATAGGTGGCAAAGTCGTAGATCGGCCGCTCAAGGTGGCTCAGGTGACCCGGTCGTGCGGCGTCGGAACAGAGCCCGCGATAGACACGCTCGGTGCATCCCTTGTCCTCGACCTGCACGTCGTCGAGCAGGATTTTCGCTTGTTTGAACAGCCCTTCGGCCTCTGGGTCAGCCATGAAGTCCGGCGACAGGCCACCGCCATAGGTGATGTGGACGTGGTCCACACCGCGTGGGTGGAGTGAGAGGTACCAGAAATAGCCCGGCGTCACCGTGACCAGAAGGCTGGGATAGATCGCCAGCAGGATCGTCGTCCGCCGCCAGTCGCCGGTCAGCCGCGTGTTATCTGGATGTGCGACCGCCAGCTTGAACGAGGCGTCTTTCAGAATGTAGTGGTAGTTGAAGCTCGACAGGCCTGGCGGACAGTCCATTTCCTCGAGCTTGCTGACGCCGCCCACTGTGCCCGCGTGGCAGACCGGCAGGTGGTAGCTCTCCATAAAGTTCTCGGCCAGAACCTTCCAGTTCGTGTTCCAGACATGAGTTTCGTGGAACAGTGAGGTGTAGGCGCCCATATCAAACTCGCCTATCATCTCGGTAACCTGCGCATAATGTTGTTCGGGTGCTGTGGCATCCGGGTTCAGCGAGATCAGGATAAAGCCCAACCAGTCTTCGCAACGGATTTGCGGCAGGCAGTAATCCTTGCGCGCAAAGCCGGTGTTCAGCGCCATGCCGGGCGCGCCGCGCAGAGATCCATCCAGCGAATAGACCCAGCCATGGTACGGGCAGGTCAGGGTGGTTGCATTGCCCGAGCCTTCCATCAGCGTCGACATCCGGTGCAGGCAGACATTCGACATGGCGCGGAGCTTGTTCTCGGCATCTCGGACGACCAAGACTGGTTGGCCCGCCAGTTCGTAGGTCAGGTAATCGCCCGGCTTGGCCAACTGGTCTGCCCGGCCGACACAGACCCATTCCCGCTTGAAGACACTCTCCAATTCGGCATCGAGGAACGCTTGGCTGGTGTAGGCGGATTTCGGGATGGCGGTCGCGGTTTCGAACGGCGTGGCCACCATGCTCTTGAGTTCGGAGATCGCGTCGAACGGGGTTTGAATGTTCATGGTCCGGCCTCGTAGGTTTCTCGACGTATGGTCGCGAGGCTGTGCAGCCGCGTCAAGCGCCTTGGAGGTCGCGGTGCTTCGGATGCGGTGTTAGGATGCCACCAAGCGGGAGGAGATCGAGATGGCGATCGAGAAGCGACTGTTCGGACGATCGGGCCACGAAAGCTCGCGCGTTCTGTTTGGTGCAGCAGCGCTGAAGCAATGCGATCAGGGCGTTGCTGACCGGGTGCTCGACCTGCTGTTCGAATATGGTGTGAACCATATTGATACGGCGCCGCGCTATGGCGATGCGGAACTGCGCATCGGGCCGTGGATGGTGCGGCATCGCAAGGACTTCTTTCTGGCAACCAAGACCGATCAGCGCAGCTATGACGGGGCACGCGAGCAGATCCGGCGGTCGCTGGACCGGCTGCAGACCGACCATGTCGACCTGATGCAGATGCACGCGCTCTTTCATCCGGACGAATGGGATCAGGCGATGGGCGAGGACGGCGCACTGCGCGCGATCGTCGAGGCGCGGGACGAGGGATTGGTCCGGTTCATCGGCGTCACAGGACATGGATGGACCGTTCCAGCCATGCACCGGCGCAGCCTGGAGCGGTTCGATTTCGACTCGGTGCTGATGCCCTGGAACTGGCAAATGGCCGGCCATCGGGGATATGGCGCGGACTTTCAGAAGACCCGAGAGATGTGCCGACAACGCAACGTTGCGGTACAGACCATCAAGTCGATCGCCCGCGGCGCATGGGCTGCGGGAACCGAGCAGAACCGGTCGACCTGGTATCAGCCTCTGGAAGACGAAGACGATATCCGCGCGGCTGTGCACTGGGTGCTGGCCGAGGACGATCTGTTTCTCAACTCTGTCGGGGACACGGATCTGCTGCCGCTGGTGCTGAAGGCCGCCGACCAGTCGGTGATCGCGCCGACCGAGGCCGCCATGTCCACAATGTCGGACCGTGCGGGGCTCGCAACGATCTTCGGGATCTAGGCCTGCTTCCTGAGCGGCTTTCGCACGGCGCTTGACGCGCAGGCTTGCCTTGGCCCTTGATCTGGCAGCTAACCAGAGGCGCTCGGGGTCGGCGGGTAACGCTTCAGATGGCGGTTGAACGCGTCGACCAAGGCAGCGGCGCTGCGGCGTCCGCGAATGACGCTCCGCACCCGTCCGCTGCCATCATAAAGCAGCAACGTGACTCGACCGACCCCGTTATCCTGAGCCAGTTGGCGGCCCTGCGGTGTGTCGAGGCTGGCGACAAGATAGTGGAATTCAGCGCCTTCCATCTGCTCCATCGCCTGCCGCGCGGCCCGTTGCAGCGCACGGCAATCCGGGCACTGCGGATCGTGGACTTGCACGATGGCCGGCATGCCGTCGCCGATTTTCGAGAGATTTCCCTCGCTTATCCCGGCCATGACCCTGGTCGTGAAATACCATCCGCCGCCGCCCAGGACCACCGCGCCAATACCCAGGAACTTCGCCAAGCCGAGTGCTTCGCGCCGCGACATCTTCTTGTTCTTGGCGGCCACAGGTGGCGTCGCGGCAGATTTCCGAGATGCGTTGGATTTGCGTTTCTGGCGTTTCATCGGCTCACCCGGCAAGGCTTCAGTCATGGGCGAGCCTGATGGAGCGGGCGACAGACCGCCAATCACGAGCGGTAACGAACGGGTGAGAAGCCGGGGAGGCGCGTTCTTCCACGGACCCCGGTCGGCAGCAGCCGCGTCGGTTATGGGTGATTATGATGGGCCAAAAACGGCGGAAGCGCTTGGTGATTTGGCACGTGATCTGGCGCGTGATTTTCTTCACGCAATTTTCCATTAACTGGATTTGTAGCGGATCCTCGTCTGCGAGCGACCCCGCCCCTCCGGGCAACGCATTGTCCGCTGGCGGACCGCGATCGGTGTCGCAGTTTGCCTTGAATGGTCAGTCGTTCGCCGCGTCGACATCGTTGATCATGCACGTGAAGGGCTGGCTGTCATCGCTGTTGAAATGAAACTCGCCCAGAACCGTGACGATGGGTTTGGTGGCATGCTTCATGGCGGCGTTGATCTCGTACTCGATGTGCCCGATCGAGGACTGCTCTTCGATTGCCGCCATGAACGTGCGCATGATGCGCACAGGCGTCTGCGCGAACAGATTGTCGGGGCCTTCGAAGTCGTAGTGACCCTCGGTCGAGCGCCGACCATGCATGATGGTGGCTTCATAGGTTCTCATGCGTTTCTCCGCAGGTGGTGAGTCTATCACGTTTTGCTCATGAGTCTGCAGTCAGAATGATGACACCGGGTCGCGAAGCGGATTGACCGACACAAAACTGGTCCCCGTTGCGCGTGCCATCATGCGATAGCCGCTGACGAAGTGATCACCCGATCGCACCCGCGTCGGCATGTGTGCCGCGTCGGCGGGACCCGGGCGTTCGAAGACGGCGCCCGGCTTGAAGAGACCCAAGTTTTTGACCGGGTCAGGCTTTCGTCAGCCGCGCCCGCAAGTCCCCCAGGGTCTGGACGAGCTCCGTCAGGTCCTCTGGCTGCAGTCCCGTCGCGCGTGCCACGCAGGCCGGTATGTGTTCGGCGGCTTTTTGTTTCTCTGCCCCGGCTTGGGTCAGCTTCACCCGAACGACCCGCTCATCGGTTGTGTCGCGGCTGCGTTCGACGAGACCGATCGCCTCGAGCCGCTTCAGCATTGGTGTGAGCGTGTTGGACTCCAGATGCATCGCCTGACCGATCTCCTTCACCGTGCGCCCGTCGCCGCGCCAGAGCAGCAGCATGACGAGGTATTGCGGGTATGTGAGCCCGATCTCGTCCAGCAGCGAACGGTATACCTGATTGAACGCATGCGAGACCGAATAGGCCGCAAAGCAGATCAGGTGGTCCGGCAATCCGGGCGCCTCGGTCGCGCTGTCAGGTTTCATCGGTTTCTCCTTCGCCATCAGATATAAATCGTGGGCGATTTGATCGCAAGCGGTTGATCTCATGGATATGTGCTCCTAAGTAAATCGTGCACGATTAAATCGTCAGCGAAGGAAAACAGATGATTGAGAACTCTGGCCTGAACCGGATCACCCGACGCGGTGTCCTGGTCTCGGCAAGCGCATTCAGCGCCGGCATGGCGCTGTTCCCGACGCTGGGGGGTACCCAGCAAATCCATTCGGAAGGAGACAGGACCATGGCGACCATCACGACACCCGACGGCACAAACATCTTCTACAAGGACTGGGGACCGAGGGACGCGCAGCCCATCGTATTCCACCACGGCTGGCCACTCAGCGGAGACGACTGGGACAGTCAGATGCTGTTCTTTCTGTCCAAGGGCTACCGCGTCATCGCCCATGACCGGCGTGGGCATGGGCGATCGGATCAGACCGATACCGGCAACGACATGGACACCTACGCCGCCGATGTCGCCGAGCTTGCACGCGCGCTGGATCTGAAGGACGCGGTCCACATTGGTCACTCGACTGGCGGTGGTGAAGTCGCCCGGTATGTTGCGCGGTCCGAACCCGGCCGGGTTGCGAAGGCAGCATTGCTCGGCGCGGTACCGCCGGTGATGGTTCAGTCCGAAAACAACCCGGACGGCGTGCCGATGGAAGTCTTCGACGGTCTGCGCGCAGCACTCGTGGCGAACCGGGCGCAGTTCTTTCTCGATATCCCGTCAGGCCCGTTCTTTGGCTTCAACCGCGATGGCGCAGCGGTCAGCGAAGGGCTGATCCGGAACTGGTGGCGCCAGGGCATGGCCGGCGGTGCCAAGGCGCACTATGATTGCATTGCGGCGTTTTCGGAGACGGACTTTACCGAGGATCTGAAGGCGATCACCGTGCCGACGCTCGTGCTCCATGGCGGCGACGACCAGATCGTGCCGATTGCGAATTCCGCGGACAAGGCGATCAAGCTGCTGCGCAACGGCACACAGAAGACCTACCAGGGCCTGTCGCACGGTTTCTTTGCGACCCATCCCGATCTGGTCAATGCCGACCTTTTGGCCTTCATCGAGAGCTGATTTCTGCCAAGTATGGCTGGGCCGCCAAGGTGGCCCGGCTCACCGTCCGGATGGTTGCGGGCGTGTTTTCATCGTCTACCGGGACGGCGTCAGTCAGATGACCTGCGTGAGGCCAAGGCCGCCGTCACATGTTTGGATAGTTCGGGCCGTCGCCGCCCTGCGGCGTCGTCCAGGTGATGTTCTGGCTCGGGTCCTTGATATCACAGGTCTTGCAGTGCACGCAGTTCTGGAAGTTGATCTGGAAGCGCGGCTCCACGCCTTCCTCGCGCACGACCTCGTAGACCCCGGCCGGGCAATAGCGTTCCGCAGGCTCGGCATATTGCGGCAGGTTGACCGCGATCGGCAGATCCGGGTCGCCCAGTTGCAGATGCGCGGGTTGCGACTCTTCGTGGTTGGTGAAGCTGAACGACACGTTCGTAAGCCGGTCGAAGCTGAGCACGCCATCCGGCTTGGGATAGTCTATCTCGGGATGATCGCTGGCCCGGCCTGTGGCCTGAGCATCGGTCTTGCCGTGCTCCATCGTGCCGAACATCGACAGGCCGAACATGTTGTTGGTCCACATATCCAGCCCGCCGGCGGCAAGCCCGCCCACGAGGCCCCATTTCGACCACATCGGCTTGACGTTGCGGACAGGTTTCAGATCCTTGGCGATCGGGCCGTCCGCGACGGCGTCCGCGTAGGCGGTCAACTCGTCGCCGGTGCGCCCCTCGCCGATCGCGGCATGGGCCGCTTCGGCCGCAGCGATGCCCGAAAGCATCGCGTTGTGATTGCCCTTGATGCGCGGCACGTTGACCATGCCCGCCGAGCAGCCGAGAAGGGCACCGCCGGGGAAGGTGAGCTTCGGCATGGCCTGCCAGCCGCCTTCCGAGATCGCGCGCGCACCGTAAGCGATCCGTTTGCCGCCTTCCAGCACCGCTGCGATGTCCGGGTGATGCTTGTAGCGCTGGAATTCCATGTACGGGAACAGGTGCGGGTTCTCGTAGTTCAGGTGCACCACGAAGCCGACGTAAACCTGATTGTTCTCGAGGTGATACATGAACGAGCCGCCGCCCGTCTTGGTGCCCAGCGGCCAGCCCATGGTGTGCGTGACGAGGCCCTGCTGATGGTGCTCGGGCTTGACCTCCCAGATCTCCTTCATGCCAAGGCCGTATTTCTGCGGCTGCTTTCCGTTGTCGAGACCGTACTTCCCGATGACCTGCTTCGACAGCGACCCGCGCACGCCCTCGGCCAGAAGGACGTACTTGCCCGCCATGATCATGCCCGGTTCATAGGCATCGCCGGGGGTGCCGTCGGCGTTCTTGCCGAACTCGCCCGCGACCACGCCGATGATCTCGCCATCTTCCCCTTCGACCAGTTCCGAGCATGACATGCCGGGATAGATCTCGACGCCCAGACCCTCGGCCTGTTCGGCCAGCCAGCGGCAGACATTGGCCATCGAGACGATGTAGCAGCCGTGATTGTTCATCAGGGGCGGCATGGCAAAATTCGGCAGGCGGATGGCACCTGCCTCGCCCAGCACGTAGAAGCGATCGTCGGTCACTTCGGTGTGGATGGGAGCATCCATGTCGCGCCAGTCGGGCAACAGGGTGTCCAGACCGCTCGGGTCCAGCACGGCGCCGGACAGAATGTGCGCGCCGACCTCGGAGCCTTTTTCGAGCACGACAACGTGCAGGTCCTCGTCGAGCTGTTTGAGCCGGATCGCAGCACTCAGCCCCGCCGGGCCAGCACCGACGATGACCACATCCACTTCCATCGCCTCGCGGTCAAAGTCGCTCATTTCCCGTGCCCCCTGGAGAATCTGTCTCGGATCATCGGGCTGATATCGTGCGACGCGTCCAGGGGTCAATCATGACGCGCCGAAAGGTACCGCGCCGTCGAATGCAATTTCACAGAATGGCGCAATATTGACCAGTTTGCGTCGTTTGGCAGCGCAGACCCGCCGTTTACGGTGCCGCACCGGCGCCTGAACTTGGCTCCTATGCCCCGGGGGAGCAGGCGCGGGGACCAGGATGACACTCTATCAGCTCTGCGGCTATGCCGGGGTTGCCTTCTACATCGGCTCTTACGCGGCGCTCCAATTCGGTCTGATCGGCGGGCGCGGATACCTCTATGCGTTCCTCAACATGCTGGCCGCCTCGCTGGTGCTGATCAGTCTGGCCGAGGCGTTCAACCTGTTCTCGGCGATCATCCAGACGACGTGGATCACGATCTCGGTTGTTGGGATCACGCGGGCCTACCTGCTTCACAGGGTTATCCGGTTTAGCGCGGACGAGCAGCGGATCCTCGCGCAGATCGCGCCCGGCCTGGACAAGCCGAACGGGCGCCAGTTGCTGAACCTGGGGTCCTGGGTCGACGGGCGCCATGGCACGGAGCTGACGCGCCAGGCCGAGGCTGTCAGTCATTTCTACTGGATAAAGTCGGGCCAGGTCGCCGTGCATGTCGGCGGCCAGCGCGTGACCGAGATGGGCGAAGGGGCCGTGTTGGGGGAGGTCACGGCGCTGACCGGTGCGCCCGCGACCGCCACTGTCACGGTCGATCAGTCGGCGCACTACTTTTGCATTCCCGCGACGTCGCTGCGCGATCTCGCGGCCCGGAACGCCGAAATCAGGGCCGAATTGCAACATGCGTTCACGGCCGAGATGCGCAACAAGCTGGAAGAGTCGAACATGCGGATGGTGGCTGTCAGGGAGCGCGCATCGGGCGGCTAGGCGTCAATCCCGGACCCGATCATGTCGTGGATGTGGGTGTGCCGGCCGTGGGGCCTGTCACGCCCGGTCGAGACCGAGCGGGTGATCTCTGTTTGTAAGCCATTGCCCGTCCACGCAAAGCACCGCGCACATGGACGTTCACGGGCTTTCGACGCCTTGCCATCTGGTGGGACACTCGCTCATTCAGGGTTGTACTATCGGCCCATCCGCCCACATTACCATGAGAAACCAGGGAGGTGACGATGTTCGGATTGCTGAAGAAGACGTCCATGCCGACTTCGGAGAGTGCGCTGGACGGGCGGGCGTTCGAGATCCCGACCGCAGAGGCGCATTTCGTCAACGGCCGACCACTGAAGGGTCCATACCCCGAGGGCTATGAGATCGCGATGTTCGGGATGGGGTGCTTCTGGGGCGTCGAGCGGATGTTCTGGAACATTCCCGGTGTCTGGGTGACCGCGGTCGGATACGCAGGTGGCTACACGCCGAACGCGACGTATCAAGAGGTCTGCACGGGGCGCACGGGGCACAATGAAGTCGTGCTGGTGGTGTTTGACCCATCGACGGTGAGCTACGAAGGCTTGCTGAAGGTCTTCTGGGAAGGCCATGATCCGACGCAAGGCATGCGGCAAGGCAACGACGTCGGGACTCAGTACCGATCAGGGATCTACACCTATTCGGACGCCCAGGCCGCGACCGCCAACGCGAGCAAGGCCGAGTTCCAGCCAGGCTTGAGTGCAGTGGGATATGGACCGATCACGACCGAGATCGTGCCCGCGAGCGAGTTCTACTTTGCCGAGGATTACCACCAGCAGTATTTGGCGAAGAACCCCGGCGGATATTGCGGGATCGGCGGCACAGGTGTGACGTGCCCCGTTGGAACGGGCGCGGCGGCCTGATCAGTCCACCCTCGTCCGGTGGCACGGTTTCGTGTTCGACTGGACGAGGTACAATCGCTTGCGCGGCATCAAGCGTCGGGCGCGATCACCAAGATCCGCCCCGGCACCCTTCATACATCGTGCAGTTGCCAGACCATCACCGCTGGCAGCGAGCCTGTCCGGTGACGCGCGCTTCAACGCGCAGATGAAAGACGTGGCTTGTTGTTTCGTGATGATCGGCCGGGCGGGTGGGCCCAGCGCAGCCTCGGGATCGGCCGCAAGGCCGGGATAGATCGCAAAGACCTGGGCGCGCATCTCGGGCTGGAACGCGCTCAGCGCGACGGGGCCCGGGCGAAAGCTTTCGGTCCGGGCGCCTTCGGCGAAAATGATCTCGTGCCGCTCGAACAGAAGGGCGTAATAGACCGCCCGACGGCGCCCTGCCATGATACGCACACCCGGAAGTTTCGTGAGTGACTTCGCGATCGCAAGCACTTCCGTGCTGTTGAATGCGCTGATGAGGTCCGGGCCCGACAGCGCCATGCGATGCAGCGGCGACACAACGAGATCGCGCCCGGGCAGGCCACCGCCAAGTGCCCCCTGAGCGATCAGCACGGGCTTGTCCTTGTCGCCGCGCGTGTTCTGCGGGTCGGTGAAATCAACCTCGCGCCGGCCGATCCAGCGCAGTGTCTGCAATCCATGATCAGCCGTCACGATCCGGTCGCCGGGCCAGAGGGTTTCGACAGGCTTCTCGCCGTGCTCGGTCAGAATATGGGTGCCCGGCGCGAAGCACGGGGGCACGCCCATCGAGACAAGGCTCGCGAACTGGGTCTGCTGTGAGGCGGTGTTGATCGTCCCGTCCGATACCGAAACGCTTTCGCCGGACGGGAAGGTCAAAAGCTGATCGGTGCCCGGTCCGCCCGGTTGCGTCACGACGATTTCATCGGCGGTGACGCTGCCATCCTGATTGGTCAGCGCATTGCCGACATCCGTCAGACCGGAGAGATCGAGCGTGTCATTCCCGACCGAGAAGTCTGTGATCGTGTCGGCGCCGGAGGACACGACAAACACGTCGCTGCCAGCACCGCCTGTCAGGGTGTCGTTGCCTGCTCCGCCGTCGAGTTGGTCGTTTCCCGCCCCGCCATCGATCTGGTCATTGCCCGCCCCGCCGCCGATATCATCGGCATCGTTACCCCCGAAGATCGTATCTTCGTGCTGCCCTCCGCTGATCGTGTCGCGCCCGGTCCCGCCGTAGAGAACGTTGTCGCCGCCTGACATCGTGATGGTATCGTTGCCGGCGCCTGCATAGATGCGGTCGTCCGACCGGCTGTCGGTTTCGGCCGAGGTGATCCTGTCTTCGCCATCGCCGGCATAGATCAGATCATCGTCGCCGATGTTAATTTCCTCGCCAGCCTCGATAACGTCGTTTCCGGCCCCGCCATAAAGCGTGTCGCCGTTGTCGCCGCCGTCGATGGTGTCCGCGCCATCTCCGGCATAGAAGACATCGCTGCCGCTGCCGCCGGTGAGCGTATCCTGACCACCTGCGGCGATGACCGTCTGATCTGCGTCCGACGCGCTGCCGTCGAAGCTGTCATCCTCGGATGTCAGTTCGAACGCTTCGACATCGACGAAGCTGCCGGAATCGCCGTCGCTGTCAGAGAACGTGCCGGATTCGTCGCCGGTGAGCGTGATCGTAAGCGCATCGTCCGCGACACTCGCGCTCAGCGTGTCCAGATCGGTTCCACCGCTGCCGCCGTATATCGTGTCGGTCCCGAAGCCGACGCCGAACGTGTCTTCGTCGTCGCCGCCATAGAAGGTGTTGCCACCGAGCATGACTTCGAAACTGTCGCTCCCGGCGCCGCCGTAGAGCAGATCGTTCCCGTTGCCGGAGCCGCCATCCAGCGTATCGTCGCCGTCGCCACCGAACAGCAGGTCATTGCCGGTGCCGCCGTCGAGTTGGTCGTTTCCCGCCCCGCCATAAAGCACGTCATCGTCTTGGCCGCCCTCGAGCGTGTCGTTGCCCGCGCCGCCATAGAGTTGGTCATCGCCGAGCGTGGCGATCAGCGTGTCGTTGCCGGTGCCACCGATCAGCGTATCGTTGCCCGCCGAGTTCGAGAGCTGGTCGTCGCCCGCACCACCGTAAAGCGTATCCTCGCCCAAGCCCGTCGACAGGCTGTCATCGCCCGCGCCGCCATAGATCAGATCCGATCCGGTGCCGCCGGAGGCCGTGTCGTCACCATCCTCGCCCAGGATGACGTCGTTGCCGCTGCCGCCAATTGCGCTGTCATTGCCGGTTCCACCGAAGATGCTGTCGTTGCCGACCCCGCCATCAACCGTGTCGTTTCCCGCACCCGCATCAATCAGGTCATCGTCACCATCGAAATCGTTGATGTTGTCACCGTCCAAGTCGGTGTAAGATCCATCAATGACGTCATCACCTGCAGTACCGGCAATGGTCGCGTCGGGCACGACATACGTACCATCCATCCGGTCCTCTGCGACACCAGTGGCGGAGGATTGTACCAGCGCATCAATCGAGATGGACTCGATTGCGTTGGCTTCCATTGCCGCCTGGCTGGCATTGTTCGACGATTGTGGCAACAGGTAGCTGTTTCCACTCGTATCCTGCAGAATAACCCCTGTGATCGACGCCGAGCCGCCGTCAGCGTAATTTATCGTGATCGTATAAGCAGATGCTGCATCATAGGTTTGATCGGAGCCGCCATCGATCGTGAATTGGTCGTTGGACAGATTGTTGTTCTGATCGTAGATGTTCGCGCTGCCGCCTGACGCGCCGGCCGTTCCCGGCGCGAAGGTCTTGATTTCCTGATGTAGCGGTGACGCGGAGCTGCCAATTGTCAGGCCCACCAGTGCCGTGGCGTTCTCTGCGTTCTCGTTTCCCTCGGTCGGGTCAATCAGCGCCTGAACGCCGAGCGAAAAGACTTTGAACGACGTCGGCATCTCAGATCGCCCGCGACTGACACTGGCGGCTTAAGCGCGAAAAGCAGGGGCAACCGAACTTCAAGAGCTTCACCGACACTTGAACCACTAGCCTGCGAGCATGGCCGAGCATGGTTAAGATTAGGCAACCATGAATCAGTGAGAAGCATCTACAGCGGAACCGAGACCCCCTTGCGTCCGCCACTGCTTACCCGTAGCGAGCTCATCCAATGCCAATGGGCAACATGGATAGCTTCAAAATGCCCTGGAATTGAGTAGCGTCAGGCCACTCCATATGGGGCATCGCTTTTGGGTTGTGCCAACCTTCCTAGGATGTGTTCACGGAACTGCAGCGCTTGCAGTATCTGACGAACAACGTGCACATATCCGCTTTCGGTTCTTCGCGATAATGCGCCGCTCACAGACTGAAGCCGCAGCTTGGTAGGGGCCGTGTAATTGTGCGGACCGAGACCCCAAAACTTAGGAATTCAGAGCGTGCTGGACCGAGGAAAAGATGCCCTCGAACATCTCGGGTGTCAGGACGCGCGTGTTCGTGTTGTAGCGCGAACAGTGATAGCTGGCGGTGATGGCGTAGGTGCGGATGATGCTGGTGCTGCCGTGGCCGAACGGGTGGTTCTTCAGCTTGCCTTCCAGCGCGCGGATCGTACTGTCGTGCGCGATCTTGCCCAGCGTGACGATGGACGTCAGGTTCGGCAGGGCCTTGATGCGATGCTCGAGGAACTGCCGGCAGGCGTTGATCTCGGCCCCGACCGGTTTGTTCTGCGGCGGAACGCAGCGCACCGCGTTGGTGACCATGCAGTCGACAAGTTCGAACCCGTCATTCGGCGTGGCGCCGAATTCGCCCTTGGCGAAGCCGTACTTCTTCAATGTCGCGTAGAGCAGATCTCCGGCGAAGTCGCCGGTGAACGGGCGGCCTGTTCGGTTGGCGCCCTTCATACCCGGGGCCAAACCGACCACCAGCAGTCTGGCGGCTTCCGGACCGAAACTGGGGACCGGGTTGTTGAACCACTTGGGTTCCTGCTGGCGCAGATCCTCGCGGTAAGACACCAGCCTGGGGCACAGCGGACAATCCGGCGGTGCCTCGGTCAGCCGTTTGGTCGGCACGGCGTGTTCCGGCAATCAGTCTGCGTCTTCTTCCTCGAACTGCGGAGTCGTCATCGGGGCTGCGGCAGGTACCGGGCGCGGCGGGCGCCCGATCACGTCCTTCAGTTCCTCGAGTTCGATGAAGTTGTCGGCCTGCCGGCGCAGGTCGTCGGCAATCATCGGCGGCTGCGATCGGATGGTCGAGACCACCGAGACGCGCACGCCCTTGCGCTGGAGTGCGCCGACCAGGACACGGAAGTCGCCGTCGCCCGAGAACAGCACGATGTGCTCGACATGGTCGGCCATCTCCATGGCATCGACCGCAAGTTCGATGTCCATGTTGCCCTTGATCTTCCGGCGCCCGGTGGAGTCGGTGAATTCCTTGGCGGGCTTGGTGACCAACGTGAAGCCGTTATAGTCGAGCCAGTCGACCAGCGGCCTGATCGGCGAGTACTCTTCGTTTTCGATCAGCGCGGTGTAGTAGAAGGCGCGCACCATCTTGCCCCTGCGCATGAATTCCGAGCGCAGCAGCTTGTAATCGATATCGAAGCCCAGGGCTTTGGTCGCGGCGTAAAGGTTGGATCCGTCAATGAAAAGTGCGAGACGTTCGTCGCGGTAAAACATGTTTTCCTCTATATCACGTGCGTGGGGTCGTGTCGGCCTGCCGTATCTTCGCGCTGAAACCTGATCGGCGACTCAATCGAGGGGCGTACGTAAGCGTTGATGACCAGGATGTCTACGGCTGATATGGCACTTTTATGACTGACTACCTTGTGGCTCTCGGCTCAAATCTCCCTTTGATCAAGAATGACTTAGCGTCAACTTTAACACGGGCGATTGAAAAGTTGCACACGACGCCCGGGATCCGGGTCCTCCGCACCAGCGCGTGGTACCAAACGCCTGCCTGGCCTGCAGATTCCGGACCAGACTATGCGAACGGTGCCGCCGTTTTGGCATCAGACCTTTCACCAGAAAGAATTCTACAAGAACTTCACGAGGTTGAGAAGGCCCTTGGCCGCGTCCGGCGCGAACGCTGGGCTTCACGGACATGTGATCTGGACTTGCTGGCTGCGGGCGACGCGGTCTTGCCCGACCGGGACGAGGTTGCGCGCTGGATGGATCAAGGTCCTGATCGGAACCGGATTCCAGACTGTCTTCTGCTGCCGCATCCACGGTTGCACGAGCGCGGCTTTGTTCTGGTGCCGTTGGCGGATGTCGCTCCGGATTGGCGCCATCCTATTTTGGGACAGACGGTCCGGGAGATGCGAAATGCACTTCCGGCATCCGAGACATCGGGGATTCAGCGGATCGACGACAACTCAGGCCTTCGGTGATTCGAGACCGTGTTTCTGGAGGAGCGGCCACTGGAAGGCCAGGAACACCATCGTCATCGGCAAATTTGCAAAGGTCTTGAAGCTGACCCAGAACTCGGTCGTTTGCGTGCGCCAGATGACTTCGTTGACCAGACCCAGGAAGATGAAAAAGCCGACCCAGCGCCGGGTGAAGATCATCCAGCCCTCGTCGGTCAGGGGCATCGTCTCGCCCATCAGCATCTTCAGATAGCTCCGGCCCTGCATCAGCCCGAAGCCCAGAATCAGCGCGAAGATGCCGTTGACGATGGTCGGCTTCATCTTGATGAAAATCTCGTCCTGCAACCACAGGGTCAGACCGCCGAACACTGCGACGACGATCGCGGTGACCACCGCCATCTTCGGCAGCGTGCGTGTCAGTGCCCAGGAGGCCGTCAACGAAATCGCGATGGCGACCATGAAGAGTGCCGTTGCAACCAGTATCGGTCCCTGCTCGCCGCCCATGGCGTCCGCGCCCAGCACCGGTGTCAGCATCGGTGCCACCGACGGATGCGACGCGATCTCGCTACCATATCGGAACGACAGGAAGAACACCGCAAGCGGCCCGATCTCGAGCAGCAACTTCAGGATCGGGTTGATCGGTTTCTCGCTGACAGCCTGCATGGAGCGCCACATAACGATCCCGGTCGGCGCCGTCACCCCCAGAGTGTCGAAAATGCGACAGAGTGCATCACGTTCGCGGGACATTGACGGATTCTGAGTGTGTGTCGCGGGGCGCGAGACGTGTTTTCACCGGCTGCCGGGCACTGTTGGCGCTCAGCGAAACCAGCGCCGGAAGAACCTCAACCCCGGAATGATGCCATCGGCCTCGTTGTAGCGCGTGTTGAAGCGCCCAAAGTCGTCGAGGCGTTTGTCCATGACGTCGCTGGATTTGAACGGATCGTCCGGCGGCAGATCTCCCTGCAAAAGCTCTGGTGGGATCCGCGGCTTTGTCGGTTCGTCCTTCGGAGCGTAGATGTAGGTCACCATGGCGCCAACCAGGATGACGAGACCGATCAGGATTTCGATCTGCAACGTTTGGAACAAGTTCATGGCGACGACCTCCAGACACAACGGTACGCTGTCAAAATAGTCCGGAACGCTTTGCCGTTCAACGATCTGGGGATGATCAACCCAAGCTAATCGAGAAGGAATGGGCTTCTGTCAGGAAGTGGCTGATCCGATACTCCACCGCCCGGTTTTTCAGGTCATAGGCAACGCGCACAGAACGCAGCAGCGGAGTGCTCTCTGCGATTGAAAGAGCTTTCGCTGTCTCGGGGTTAGCGGCGATCGCACTGAGTTGGTCATCTGTGCGTAGAACGGTCACGGCATGTGCGGATTGGTACCACGGATAGAGCGCGTTCGGCATGATGCCGGGTTCGCCGAGGCCAGGCATGATCGCGTGCGGAATGCGTATCTGTTCCAGGATTGCAGGCGTTCCATCGATTGCGCGGGTGCGTTCGATCCTGTGGACTTTGTTGCCAACGCCCAGGTGCAGCGCCTCTGCGGTTGCGGGATCTGCTTTTTCGATCTTCGACGACCATTTCAGGAGTTCGGGAATTGCGCGGTGGCCATTGCCGTCCACGATCCGGAGGAACCGGAAATTCG
Source organism: Pseudomonadota bacterium (assembly GCA_038534135.1). Taxonomy (GTDB): domain Bacteria; phylum Pseudomonadota; class Alphaproteobacteria; order Rhodobacterales; family Rhodobacteraceae; genus Thermohalobaculum. The sequence continues at coordinate 46,243 of JBCAXJ010000004.1, forward strand.
CGAGCTCAGGGGTCTGCTCTGAGACGAATGTGCCTTTGCCCTGAGCCCGGAAGAGCACGCCATCGGTCACCAGGCTGTCGATTGCCTTGCGCGCCGTGCCGTGGCTGACGCCGAATTCGGCAGCCAGAGCCATCTCGGACGGCAGGGCGCTGCCCGGCGCCCACTCGCCCGCGGACAGCCGCTCGATCAGATTGGCGCGAACGCGCGCATAGCGTGGCAGATGATCGGACATGGGGCTCCGCTGAGACTCGGCTTGCTCTTATAGTCTTATAGTCTTATATAAGACTCAACGCAACGTATGAGGAAACGCGCGCATGAGCAACATCCCGCAACTCCTGGTCCACCACCCCGAAGACAATGTCGGGGTTGTCGTGGTCGAGGGCCTGACCGCCGGCACCGAGATGCTGTGCGTCGTCACCCATGACAACTCGGACTTCCGGATGGTCGCGAACATGGACATCCCGATCGGCCACAAGGTGGCGCTCAAGGACCTGTCCGAGGGCGACACGGTGTTCAAGTATGGCGAGGACATCGGGAAGATGGTCGGCGCGTCGGGTAAGGGCGATCACGTCCACACCCACAACTGCAAAACCAAGAGGTGGTAAGATGGCGCTGGACGCAACAAATGTGACGATCAATGCCTGGCGCCGCGAAAACGGCCGCGTCGGTGTGCGCAACCACGTGCTGATCCTGCCGGTGGATGACATCTCGAACGCCGCATGCGAGGCCGTGTCGAACAATGTCAAAGGCACGATGGCGATCCCGCACGCCTATGGCCGCCTGCAGTTCGGCGAGGATCTGGACCTGCACTTCCGCACGATCATCGGCACGGGTGCGAACCCGAACGTCGCGGCGGTCGTGGTGATCGGGATCGAGCCCGAGTGGACCAAGGTCATCGTCGACGGCATCGCAAAGACGGGCAAGCCGGTCGAAGGCTTCTCGATCGAACAGAACGGTGATTTCGAGACCATCCGCGCTGCGTCGTGGAAGGCGAAGGAATTCGTCCACTGGGCGACCGAACTTCAGAAAGAGCCCTGCCTGCTGAACGAGCTGTGGGTGTCGACGAAGTGCGGGGAGTCGGACACGACGACAGGCCTGTCGAGCTGCCCGACTGTCGGCAACATGTATGACAAGCTGATCCCGCAGGGGCTTTACGGTTGCTTTGGCGAAACGTCGGAGATCACCGGTGCGGAACATATCTGTGCGAAGCGCGGCGCGACCCCGGAGGCGTCGGAAGCGTTCATGAAAATCTGGCAGGCCTATCAGGACGACGTGATCTTTGCCCACCAGACGGACGATCTGTCGGACAGCCAGCCGACAAAGGGCAACATTCTGGGGGGCCTCACGACCATTGAAGAAAAGGCGATGGGGAACCTTGAGAAGATCGGCCGCACGTCGACCTATATCGATGCGATCGGTCCGGCGGAGACACCGGCGAAGGGTCCGGGGCTGTACTTCATGGACTCGTCGTCGGCTGCGGCGGAATGCGTGACGCTGATGGCGGCGGGCGGCTATGTCATCCACACCTTCCCGACGGGGCAGGGCAATGTGGTCGGCAACCCGATCGTGCCGGTGATCAAGATCTCGGGCAATCCGCGCACCCTGCGTACGATGTCCGAGCATATCGATGTCGACGTGACCGGTGTGCTGACCCGCGAGATGACCATCGACGAGGCAGGTGATGCCCTGATCGACATGATCATGCGCACGGCCAATGGCCGGAACACGGCGGCAGAGACGCTGGGCCATCGCGAGTTCTCGATGACCAAGCTCTATCGTAGCGCCTGAGTTCGCGAAGCAAGCGGAGCGCCCGTTCCGGGCGCACGCCTTTTTTTTTGCAGGCCACCCCCACCGCCCACCCGCCCTCCCCGGCGTGGATGGCCTGCCGTACTCAAACGTCTTGCTGAAAACGTCGTGTCGAGTTCGCTGGCGGATATGGTGCTGGCGGCGTCCATGGGCCTGATTGACGGAACGATCAGCCAGGCAGGGCGCGATGATTATCGACCACCAGACTGAGGCCTTCAGCCGTGACGGCGTTGTGTTCGTTCCGGGTGCGTGTGGCTTGGAATGGGTCGAGAATTTGCGCCAGGGGATCGAGGACACCATCGAGAGTCCGTCAGAGCGCGGTCGGATCAATCGCAAACCTGTAGGGTGCGCATGCGCACCCTTCGCAAGCCTGCGCCCCGTCGCAGAAGTCTTATGATCTTCAGACTGCGGTGTGACCTGGATCGTACCTAGAGCACGAGTTGACCTGATTGCTTCAGATCACGTGCTCTAAGTCCCTTTTCTTCGCATTTCCGTGACGCCAATCTGATTCAGATTGACTGGAAAATGCTCTAATGCTTCTCTTCAAGCCCGCATCCGGCCGCCGTTCGGGTCGTAGACGGGCGCGCCCTGGATTTCGGCGGGGAACATCTCGCCCAGGATCTCGACCTCGACCGTCTCGCCGCCCTTGGCCAGAATGGTCGGGACGTAACCCATCGCCATGGACTGACCGACATGGTGAGCGTAGCCGCCCGACGAGACATATCCCACGGCAGCCCCGTCCTTCAGGATTGCCTCGTCATTCGAGACGTCGATCCCTTCGCCGTCGATTGCCGGGTTGTCGATGATCATGGTGACCAGCTTGTTCTTCGGGCCGGTTGCACGCTCGGCCTGGGCCGCGGATTTACCGATGAAGTCCTTGTCCCATTGGATGAAGGTGTCCATCCCGGCCTCGGCAGCGGTGAAGTCCGGGCGGTAATCGAGTGTCCAGACGCCCCAGTTCTTCTCGATCCGCAGTGACATCAATGCCCGCGCGCCGTACCAGCGCAGGCCCAGATCCGCTCCTGCGTCTTCAACGGCTTCGGCCAAGGCGAGTTGGTAGTGCGGCGCGACGTAGATCTCGTAGCCCAGTTCGCCTGAGAAGCTGATCCGGTTCACGATGGCAGGCACCCCGCCGACATGCATGCGGCGGATGTCGCGGAAGCGAAAGGCCTCGGCTGAGACGTCAACGCGCGTGATCTTCGCGAGCAGGTCGCGAGCGTTCGGGCCAGAGATCGCAATGCCGTGCCAATGGTCCGAGACGTTCTGGTACACGACGCCCGTGCCGATGCGCTGTTCGAACCAGCGGCGGTGGGCCTCCTGCATGGCGCCGGAGCCGAACAGCATGAAATGATCTTCGTCCAAACAAGCCACGGTCAAGTCGCCGTAGAGCTTGCCCTTGTCGGTCAGCATCGGCGTCAGGCTGAGGCGGCCCGGTTTCGGCACGCGGCCCGCGAGCACGTGGTCGAGGAAGGCGCGCGCGCCGGGACCTTTGAACTCGTGCTTGGCGAAGTTGGCGATCTCGATGCAGCCGACGGCTTCGCGCACTGCCTTGACCTCGCGCGCGACGTATTCATGGGCGCGGGACCGGCGGAAGCTTGGATCCTCGTGCGCGTCTGATGGGCCGTCCGCGAACCAGAGCGCGTGCTCCAGGCCGAAGCCCTGGTCCATCACGGCGCCTTTTGCGACGAGCCGGTCGTACAAGGCGGTGGTCTTCTGGCGGCGGCCCTTCGGCAACGTTTCGTTCGGGAAGGTCATCACGAAGCGGCGTTCGTAGTTCTCGGACGACTTGACGGTTCCCCACTCGGGCGAGGCCCATTCGCCGAAGCGCGCGATGTCCATGGCCCAGACGTCGATCGAGGGTTCGCCGTCGATCATCCATTCGGCCATGGTCAGGCCGACGCCACCACCCTGGCAGAACCCGGCCATGACGCCGACCGCGCACCAGTAGTTCTTCATGCCTGGAACCGGGCCGATCATCGGGTTGCCGTCCGGGCCGAAGGTGAACGGGCCGTTGATCACGTCCTTGATGCCTGCATTGCCGATGGCGGGGATGCGTTCGAAAGACATCTCCAACCGGTCTGCGACGCGGTCGAGATCGGGCGGCAGCAGTTCGTGGCCGAAATCCATCGGGGTGCCCGCGACCTTCCACGGCGTCGATTTCGGCTCGTAGGTGCCGAGCAGCATGCCGGTGCGTTCCTGGCGGAAATAGATGTTGGCCTCGTAGTCGATGCCGCAAGGCAGGCGTTCGGGCGCGTTGGCGACTTCCGGGATGGTGTCGGTCAGCAGGTAGTGGTGCTCCATCGGCTGCACCGGCAGGCTCAACCCCGCCATCTCGCCGACTTCGCGCGCCCAGAGACCGCCGCAGTTGACGACGATCTCGGCATGGACCGAGCCGCGGGAGGTCACGACGTCCCAGGTGCCATCGGTGCGCTGGTTCGTCTCGACCACCGGTGTGTGCGTGAAGTACTGCGCGCCGTGGACGCGCGCGGCTTTGGCGAAGGCATAGGTGGCGCCAGAGGGATCGAGATCGCCGTCTTGATCGTCCCAAAGTGCTGCATAGTAGTGCTTCGGATCGATCAACGGATGCCGGTCGGCGACTTCCCGGGGCGAGATGAACTCCTGGCTCAGGCCCATGTAGCGGGCCTTGGAACGCTCGCGCTTGAGGTAGTCGTACCACTCCTTGGTCGATGCGAGATAGAACCCGCCGGTCGAGTGCAGGCCGACCGAGTGGCCGCTGAGTTCCTCGATCTCCTTATAGAGGTCGATGGTGTAACCCTGCAGGCGCGAGATGTTCGGATCGGACGAGATCGTGTGGATCTGCCCGGCTGCGTGCCAGGAGGAGCCGGAGGTCAGCTCGTTGCGCTCAAGCAGGATGACGTCCTTCCAGCCGAACTTGGCGAGATGGAACAGGATCGAGCAGCCGACCACGCCGCCGCCGATGATCGCGACCTTGGTGTGGCTGGGCAGCGGCTTGCCGGGGCCGGCTGTGTTTTCCTGTGTCTGGATTTCGGGCATCGTGTTCTCCATCCTCCGGGTGCGGGACCCGGACTACTCCCAGTCGAGCACGACCTTGCCGGCCGAGCCGTCAATCATTGCGGTAAATCCTTCGCGGAACTGGTCGATGGGCAGCCGGTGCGTGATCAGCGGGGTGACATCCAGCCCGCCCTGCACCAGCGCGATCATCTTGTACCAGGTCTCGTACATCTCGCGGCCGTAGATGCCCTTGATGTGCAGCATCTTGAAGATGACCTGGTTCCAGTCGACGGCGAAATCGACCGGCGCGATGCCCAGAACGGCCATCTTGCCGCCGTTGTTCAGCGTATCGATCATGTCGCGGAACGCGGGCGGCGCGCCCGACATCTCGAGCCCGACATCGAAGCCTTCGGTCATGCCGATCTCGGCCATGACATCGCGCAGGCTCCGCTCGGCCGCGTTGACGGTGTAGTGCACGCCCATATCCGCTGCGAGTTGCAGGCGGACCGGGTTGATGTCGGTGATCACGACCTTGCGGGCACCGGCCTGTTGCGCGACCAGCGCGCCCATGATGCCGATCGGGCCCGCGCCAGTGACGAGCACGTCCTCACCAACCAGATCGAAGCTGAGTGCCGTGTGCACCGCGTTGCCGAAGGGGTCGAAGATGGCAGCGATCTCGTCGCTGATGTCTTCGGGGATGGGGACGATGTTCTCCTGTGGCAGGGCGACATATTCCGCGAACGTGCCCGGGTGATTGACGCCGACGCCGCGCGTGTTGCGGCAGTGCTGGCCCCGGCCCGCGCGGCAGTTGCGGCATTGCCCGCAGACCAGGTGCCCCTCGGCCGAGACGCGTTGGCCGATCTCGAGCCCGTGCACGGCGGCACCCCGGTCCACGATCGTGCCCATGAATTCGTGCCCGGTCACAAGCGGCACCGGGACGGTCTTGCGGCTCCACGCGTCCCAGTTCCAGATGTGGACATCCGTGCCGCAGATCGCAGATTTGCGCACCTTGATGAGAACGTCGCGGCGGCCGATCTCGGGCACCGGGACGGTCTCCATCCACAGGCCTTCCTCGGGCTTGGCCTTCACCAGCGCTTTCATCTGGTTGGTCACGCGGTCGGCTCCGTGTGGTGCGCGTCTTCAGTACCAGGCATCAGGGAGTTCCCGTCTTCGGCGTGCGACGTACGCTTTCAGTTCCTCGTCCACGCCTGGGTCGATGGGCGGTGCTTCGTAGTCTTCGAGCATCCTGGTCCAGCGTTCATAGGCACGGCGATAGCTGTCTTTCGAGCCGCGTTCCTCCCACTGTTCGCAGGATTCGGAATCCGACATGGTGGCATCGTAATAGGCGGTTTCGTAGTTCGCCATGGTGTGGGCTGACCCGAGGAAGTGCCCGGCCGGTTCAACGTCGCTGTAGGCGTGACGGCCCAGCGCGGTGTCGTCCATCGGCATGCCCGCCAGCATCACCTGGTAGGCACCCAGACGATCGCCATCGAGGATCAGCTTTTCGTACCCGGTGCAAAGACCACCTTCCAGCCACCCCGCCGCGTGCAGCGTGAAATTCGATCCACCAAGCGCGGTCGACAGCATGGAATCCGCGCTCTCGGCCGCGGCCTGGGCATCCGGGATCTTCGAGGCGGTGAGCGACCCGCCGCAGCGCAACGGCACGCCGAGACGCCGGGCCAACTGTCCGATGACGTAGTTCGACATGACAGGCTCGGGCATCCCGAAGGTCGGCGCACCCGACTTCAGCGACATCGACGAGAGGAAGTTGCCCAGAATGAAAGGGCTGCTGGGTCGGACCAGTTGGCTGAAGGCGCAGCACATCATCGCCTCGGCAAGGGCCTGGGCGAGAGAGGCCGCTGTCGTTACCGGCCCCATGGCGCCGCCAAGGATGAACGGCGCGACAATCATGCCCTGTCCGGCGGCGGAATAGGTGCGGATCGCCTCGGTCACCACCTTGTCGACCAACAGCGGCGAATTGGTGTTCACGTTGCCCATGATCACGCACTTGTCGTCAAGATCGCCGTGCAGGATGCGGGCCATCGCAACGCTGTCCTGGGCGCGCGACCGCTCGGTGATCGCGCCGAGGTGCGGTTTGTCCGAATACCGCATGTGCGTGTAGACCATGTCGAGGTGGCGCTTGGAAACCGGCACATCGCAGGGCTCGCAAGTCACGAAGCCCGAGTGATGCAGGCTGGGCAGCATGTAGGTGAGCTTCACCAGGTTCTCGAAATCCTCCAGGGCGCCGTAGCGCCGCCCGCCTTCCAGATCGCGGACGAAGGGCGGGCCGTAGACCGGAGCGAACACCATCGCACCGTCGCCGATCCGGACCGAACGCTCCGGATTGCGGGCGTGTTGGATGAAGCTGGACGGTGCTGTCTGGCAGAGATGACGGATCAGGCCGCGTTCGGCGCGCACGCGCGTGCCCTGAACGTCGACGCCTGCCTGGCGCCAGATCTCGAGCGCTTCAGCATCTTCCTGAAACTCCAGCCCAATCTCCTGAATGATCCAGTCGGCCTGATCCTCCAGCCGGGTCAAGCCTTCCTCGCCCATGAACTCGTAGAACGGGATCTGGCGCTGGATGTAGGCCGGCGCGGTGGCACCGGTCCGTGCTCGGTCCTCTGACCGGCGGGGACCGCGGCGGCTGCGGCGGGCTGGCGCGTCTGACATCCAAAGTTCCTCCCATGCGCACGATAGCGCTGATCGGGTGGTCCGTAACGCTGGAAAATCCTTGGGGTTTGGATAAGCTCGGCTAATGCGAAGATTGTTGCACCAGATCGACTCCCTTCATCATCTCGCCGCGTTCGAGGCGGCTGCACGACATGGGTCGTTCACACGGGCGGCCGAGGAGTTGAACGTCAGTCAGCCAGCGATCAGCCAATCCATTCGAAAACTCGAAACGGCCGTGGGTGTGAGGCTGTTCCAGCGTATGCACAGATCCATCGCCCTGACCGATGCAGGTGCGATGCTGGCCCATGACGTCAGCGAGGCGTTCGGGCGTATCCATGCGACCGTCACGCATCTGGGGCGGATCGGGCGCACGGATCATGTGATCTTATCCGTCTCGACAGCCTTCGCGAATTACTGGATGGTCCCGCGCCTGCAGGCATTTCACGAGCGCTATCCGGGTGTCGATCTGCGGCTGCAGACGACGGACAAGGAACTCGATCTGGCACATGAGGGCATCTCGCTGGGCGTGCGCCGCGGCCACGGCAGTTGGGAGGGGTATGATGTCGCGTTGATCGCGCCCGAGCGCCTGATTGCGATCGCCTCGCCCGGTTGGGTGGCACGCAATGACGTTCCCACCACAATGCCCGAGCTTGCCGCAACGGCACTGACGCACCTGGAAGAACCGTTCCGCGCGCGACCGGGGTGGCTGGACTGGTTCCGGCACTTTGGCCACGCCTATCGCGACCCGGGCACCGGGCTTCGGCTGAACGATTATGCTCTGGTCCTTCAAGCAACCATGGCGGGGGAGGGTATTGCACTGGGCTTCAGCCATGTGGTCGAGGGGTTGATTGCGCAGGGTTTGCTGGCGCAGATCGGGGACTGGGACATGTTGACCGGACCCGGATACCATCTGGTGTGGTCAAACCGGCAGGCGCTGTCCGAAAGTGCCATCATTGTGCGCGACTGGATCGTCGAGCCCGCGACCCAAGACTTGTTGGTTCCGGGTGTCGAAAGGCGCGGGAACGGTTGAGCGATCGAAAGCGCGGTCGTTGTGTGAATTGCCTGCAAGTTCCGTTGTGATCTCGTGCGCGAACCCGCCGCTGCGCTGACTGCGGCGCTTATATGGAGCTGACGTGTGGACTACTGCTTTCCCGCTGCGAGAAAGTAGACAGGGCGCAGCGGCATGAGTGCTTTGTCGGGATCGGACAGGCGTTCGTAATGCGTCAGCCAGATGTTCATCAGGCCTTCCAGATCCACCAGTTCCAGGTGCACGAAGTCCGATTTCGGAGTCGAAGGCAGCGCGCCTTCGAAACCGTTCAGCGAGATGACTGCGCCCAGGTCTCCGGACTGAGACAGGATTTCGCGCAACCGCGTGTACTCGCGGCCATCCATCGGGTCGGCGGATGCCGGGCGCACGGTGACGCGGATCGACGGCAGATCGTACCCAAGGTCCGGGCGCGGATAGGCGCGGATGCCCGTGAGCGCTCCGTTGACAAGGGATGGCTCGAAAATCGTCGCGTAACCCATGCCCCGCATCGCGGCAGCGACCACCTGCACCAGTGAATTGTCGTCAAGGCGGGCGATGTGGCTGGCAAGCTCGGCCTCGGCCCGTGTCTCGACCGTGCGGCGCTGCCGGACGCTTGTCGCGCCGGTCGGACGCAAACCAAAGATCGCGACCGGTGTCGGTGTGCCTGCACTTATCGCCAAGGCTGCTGCCGCGTCAGAGGACAATGTTACCTGATTGCCGGACCCACTGTTGTCGCGGCGGTAGAGAATTCCGTCAATCTCGGCACCCGTTTCGGAATTGACGATCCGCACGCGGCGCGAACGATCGGCCTTCTGATGCGCGACCCAGATCCCGCGGGTTGTGCGGATACCGTTCCAGAGCACGGTTCCGGAGGCCGCGAAGACCTCGGGTGCCCGTATCAGAGAAGAGGTGTCCGCCGGGCCCTGCGGTGTCAGAATATCAAGCGGGTCGATATTCGAACGTGCCGCCCCGGTGAACCCGCCGCGCTGCGGTTGAGCACACGCGGCGACAGCCAGGCAAGCAAGGCCGAGCAAGGCGGGATGCGGTGATCTTCTGATCGGGCTCTCCTTAGTGGCAACACGCGCAGGACCGCGCTTGGATGCGACCATCGTATCCGAAGCGTTGCGATTCGCGAAAACCACCTTTCCAGCCGGATCAAGGCACTTATTTCGAGGTCGCGACGTAGACGCCGTCCCAGTCATCCGGCGGCGGGTCGATCCGGTAGCCCATGATCCGCTCGATCATGATGCCTGCTAGCGGGCGCGGATCGAAGACGCCCACGATGCCGAGATCCGCCGCCTGATGAAATGCCGCTTCGGCAGCATCCCATTCCTGGGAAAGGTAGTGCTGGCGCGCGGCCCGCAATCTGTGGCGGAGGTCTTCGAACGCGGTCGAGCGCAGGACGTTCGCATCGCCCGCGACGGTGAATATCGTTTCGGGTTGCGTCCGGCCCTTCACCGCGACGGCGTCCAGTTCGATGCAGGCGAACTCCTCCATCGCCGTGGCCGCTGTCGCCGATCCGATGAGGTTTCGCACCCCGTAGGCTTTCGTCTGCCCTTCCAGGCGCGCGGCAAGGTTCACGCTGTCACCCACGCAGGAATACGCCAGCCGCTTCAGGGATCCCATATTGCCGACCGAGCATTCGCCGGTGTTGATGCCCACGCCGATATCGATGTCCGGCAGGCCCTCCGCCGTGAAATCGGCGTTGAGTTCTTCCATGATCGGGTTGAACGCGAGCATCGCGCGGATCGCCTTGATCTCGTGGCGCTCTGTCATGCGCGGTGCGTTCCAGAACGCCATCACGGCATCGCCCATGTATTTGTCGATCGTGCCCTCGTTCTCGATGATCGCATCGGTCAGGGGCGTCAGCAGCTTGTTGATAAACGCGATGACCTCCTGCGGTTGCATCTTCTCGGTGATCGTCGAGAAGCGCCGGACGTCGAGGAACATGATCGAGAGCACGCGTTGATCGCCGCCGGGCGTCAGGTGTCGTTCCGGGTTGTCGATGATATCCGCGATCACCTCGGGCGCCACGAAGTGTTCGAACTGCCGGGTCACCTCGCGCCGCGAAGCCTCGGCCGTGAAGAACTTGTACCCGGACACGGTGAGATGCGGGATGCCGATCCCGAGCGCGGGCAACAGCGGATTGAAGAGAATCGAATACTCGGAGAACGCGAACCAGCTGCCTGCGACGACGGCCAAGACAGACAGCACCATCGCGATGAACCCCGAGAGCGGAAAGTTCAAGGCGAGCAGCAGGATCACGACGAGGCCCAGGACAACCACGATCAACCGTTCGAGTCCCAGCGCCCAGTCCGGGTTCACGAGGTAGGCACCGTCGAGGATCTGCTCGGTCACTTCGGCATGGACATGGACCCCGGCGACGCGGTTGCTCAGCGGTGTCCGAACCAGGTCGAACAGACCCGTCACCGATGTGCCGACGAAGATGATCTTGCCCGCGACGTCTGCTGCCACGTCATCCGGTATGCCGCCTGCTTCCAGGACCCGGTGCGCCGGGATGACCCTTCGGTCCTCGGCCCCTGAATAGCGGACGCGCAAGGCGCCGTCCCGGTCGACCGGCACGATGACATTTCCCGTGCGAATGCTGGCGATGCTGAGCCCGCCTGAATAGTCGTCTTCGCCGCTGCCGCGCGAGGTCTTGATCTGGTTCGACCGCTCTTCCGCCTGGGCGACGCGGAGCGCTTCCATCGAAAGTGTCGGCAGCAATTTCAGGTCCTGTGCCGCCAGGACGATCTCATCGGTGTTCGGGACCGCCGGGTCGTCGATCATGATCACCATCGGAACGCGCCGGATGATGCTGCCCTCGGTTGCTGCAAGGTTGAAGGCGGCGATGCCTGATGCGCCTTGGGAGAGAACCGGCAGATTGGTGACGACGCCGTCATAGGTGTCGATCACGCCGAACAGATCGCGCCGGTCCCCGCCGAGTTGACTGGGTTGGCGCAACGCCTCGGGCATGGTCGCCGATGTCGCGCCTTCCTCGGCGATCATGCCCAGCACGACGGGCGCCTGGCTGATCAGCCAGCCGAAGCTTGCGTCGTGATCGGGCACCGCGCTTGTGCCACGTTTGGTGCTGGGGTCCTGGAAAACCGCCGAGTAGTCGTCGCCGAAACGCTGGAGCGATGGCACGAGGATTTCCGGCGACGTCCGGTCGGGCTCGGAGAAGATCATATCGAAGGCAATCACCGCCGCGCCGGCGTTTGTCAGACGGTAGACCATCTCGGCCAGGAATGTCCGCGGCCATGGCCATTGACCAAGCTGCTTCAGCGATGTCTCGTCAATGTCGACGACCCGCACCGGGCTTTCGGGATTGTACGGGCGTGGCTGCAGGCGCTGGTATTCATCGAACACTGCTTCACGCACGGCTGTCACCTGGCGTTCTGGACCGGCCTCGAACACCACGAAGATCAAGCCGATCATGATCAGCCCCAGCGCCAGCGCAGCCCAATCTATTCTGCGTTTCAGCACCAGCCGCGTCCCCTGCCGTTCCCCTCTCGCGACGGTTGAACGTCGCTTCCGGTCACTCGACCAGAGGCACCATCGTCCGGGAATCCTCAACAGAATGCTACACTTGCGTCGTCATTGGTGGTAGAATCAAATCAAACCGAGGGGAATTGAATATGAACGAATGGCTCTCACGCATAGTCGCGTGCCTGATGCTTTTTGCGTTTTTTGCAGGGCCCGCGAACGTATCCCACGCGCAGTCAGATGGACTGGAAACCGTACTGAATGCCGCGGCGGCGAAACGCGATCTGCGGGAGCAGCAGAACGAACTGTTCCAGCAATTGCTGAACGAACCGGACAACATCGATCTGATGTTCACCTATGCCAGCGTGTCGATCGCGCTCGAGGACTACGAGGCTGCGATCTCGACCCTGGAGCGCCTGCTGATCTATCGCCAGGACATCCCGAAGGTGCGGATCGAACTGGCGGTCGCCTATTTCCAGCTGGGATCCTACGAGGTCGCCAAGGTCTACTTCGAACAAGCCCTGGCCGAGCCGGATATTCCGGACAATGCGGTCGCCCGGATCAGGCCGTACATGGACGCGATCGAGGCCCGGACCGCCACAAGTGCCTTCAGCGTCATCGCGAATGCCGGGATAACCTATGCGACGAACGCGACCTTGGGACCGGATAGCGAGCAGATCCGGGTGAACGGTTTCGATGCAACCCTGTTGGATGGTCAGAAAGAAGGAGATTTCGGAACCCGTGCCCTGGTGAATGTCAGTCACGTCTACGATCTCCAACGCGCCAACGATGACTCTTGGAGGACCGACGTCTCGGCGTTCTCGGTCCGGTATTTCAACGAGGATGCAGGCGATGTTTTGTTCACGCAGCTCAGGACGGGACCGCGTCTGTCGCTGACCGACGAACAGTTCGGCCCGAAGATCCGCCCGTATGTCGAAGGCCAGTATCTCAACGTGAGCGATCGCGGTCTTTTTGGATCTTTTGGGGTCGGTGCGGAGTATGTCGACACGCTGTCGCCTATCTTCTCGGTCTTCGGGGACGTTGGCGTTCGGTACAGGAACTATTTCCGCAAGGAATTCACTGACGAGGATACGTACAACGCGTATCTGAGCGCGGGCCTTGCCTATATTCCGGTCCGCGACCTGATTTTGCGCGGCGGGGTTCTGGCTGAGATCGATTTCGCCGATGAAATACAGGATAATATCCCTTTCTTTGCAGGCACCACCGGCCAGTCATTTGACGGCAACTCGAATGTCGAGGTTGGCCTGCGCGGATCCGCGGAATTCCAGTACGATAGCGGCCTGGACTGGGTTGACCGGAAGTGGTCGCTTAGCGGTTTTGCCGAGGTGCGCGGCCGATGGTTCAACGAGCCGGATCCGATCATTGACCGGGATAAAACCCGGCGCGATCTCGATCTGAGGGGCGGGCTGAGTCATGTCTTCTCGCTGAAAGAAGGCTTTGGTGTTCAGGTTGATGTCGATGCATTGTTGAGGGAATCGAACATCGTGAACTTCGACCTGGATAACGTCAGTACGACTGTATCGCTGCAATACCGGATGTAATAAAACCCACGCGCTTGGCGCGTATACTGCGGCCGAGTGCGAACATTGAGAAACGGCTGGAGAACGTGGGGAGAATCCCGATGCGTGAATTGTGGTCGGCAAGCCTTTCAGTAGCCATTTCACTGGTCGCGTTGACGGCGATACCGGCCATGGCCGATATCGGTGCCGTCTCGGCGGTCAATCTGGACATGGATGGAACGCCGCCCGAGCGCGCACGCCGCGCGCTTGAGCTTGGCAATCAGGTTTTCCGCAACGAGCGGATTCAGACGTCGAGCCGCGGGTCCGGGCAGTTGATCTTTCTTGATCAGACGTCGCTGAGCGTGGCCCCCCAAACGGACCTGGTCCTCGACAGCTACGTATACGACCCGGTGGAGACGACCGGCGAAATCGCCCTGACCGTGACGAAGGGGACCTTGCGCTTTATCGGTGGGCGCATCACGAAATCGCGGGACGCGATTGTCCGCACGCCAACGGCGACAATCGGCATCCGCGGTGGCTTGGTGCTGATCCAGGTTGCTCTGGATGGTGGCACATCCGTGACGCACATCGCGGGTGAGCGAACCACTGTGACAGGGCAGGGCGAAGGCAAGGTCACGCTCAGCCGCTCGAACGCGAATGCGGCAGTTTCAGCGTCGGGTGAAGCAGAGTTTACCGGGCTGGCCGATGCCGAAGACCTGGCACCCATCCTGCAATCCTTTGAGGGTTCGGGGGATGGCGGCTCGTCTGCCGGGGACGATAGTGAAGCAATCGAGACCGAGACCGAGACTATCGCCGAGGTCAATTCGGATGCACCGGACGGTGCCTCGCGGCAACCCGTCTCGACCGATGGTGAACAGGAAGACGACGGCGGCGACATTAGTCCGACAGAGTTCACCACCGATCCAGCGGTGACCAACGCAATCGCCCAGGCAGCGCTGCCTGTTGTTGCAGAGGCACCAACCGTCATAAGCAATGTGCCGACCTCTGGCGGCTTTCTATCAAGCATATCAGGTTTCCAGGGTTTCACGTCCGTCGTATCTGGCTCGCTGATCGGCACCACCGCGTCCGGGGACATCCTCGTTCTGCCGATCCCCGAGACGTCGGCAGACTTTGACACCACGCTGTTCGGAGTTCCGGCGCCGTTTTTCTCGGCGCAGGAGTTCTATCCCAATACCGGGCTCTCCGAGATCAGCTTTGGCGAAGGCGCGTCTCTTACCGGTCTTACCAACGTCGCGGGTTTCGGGTTCAGCGATCTCGATGTCGGGTTTCATGTCTACGTGCTTGAAGAGGGCCCTGGCGGCTCGGATCAGGGAGCGGTCGTGCTGTTCGGTACGCCCACGCCCGGGCAAGCGGCGGTTCATCCGGCCGACAATGGCACCCTGGCGGCAACTGTGAACACCGCGTCCACCTATGTCGTGGAACCGGAACTCGAACTGGGTGAAACTTCGGGCGGTGACAATCTGCTCCTGATTGCAAATGGTGGGGAAGGCCGCTTTGTGCCCAGCAGCGGCGGCTTGCCAGCCAATGGCGGCAAGGTGTTGACGGCGACAGCTCGGGTTGAATTCGATCCCGGACTTGGAGTCCAGCGCAGTGACCTTTCGGTGTTTGCCAACGACATAGCCGTTCGTAACGATGCGCCGCATCTTTCGGGGGAAGTCTTTGGGACCGAGGTCGGCGGCCCGGACCGACTGGTATCGACATTCAACGTCAGCACTTTCGGCGATATCGATCAGAACACGGTCTATGGCCCGAACGGTGAGTACATGTTTGTCACGTCGCCGTTCTTCGACACCGGTGCTGGCTTCGACTTTGATACGGGCGAGGAGCATATTCTGGGTGGGGCCCTCGCGGGCGCAACGGCGGGCGGTGTTGCGACTCCGGACGAAGGGTTGTCCGTTCTGACGCTGAACCCCAACGGCAATCTTGTCGTCAACGATCCGTTGCCGCTGGCCCAGCACAGCGGCAGCCGCGCCGCAGGGCCCGCGGGTCAGGCGAACGCGCTGTTCGACGGCATTCACGCGGCCGGTGTCGCAATCTGCAGCGATGGCCAATGCGGTCAGCCTGTCGGCGCGGACAGGGCAGGGTTCTACTCGGTCCGCACGGGGACATTCCTTGGCAATGGCGGCGAGATCGCGTTCGAGAATGCGAGCAGCGGGGGCGATACGAACGAAGTGACGTTCCGCTTGGGGCTCGAGACCGCAGCAGCCGACCTCAACGTCGCCGCGGGCGGGAATACTCTGTTCTTCCAGTTCGAGCCGCTGGCCAACGATCGGACGGCCTATCTTGATGACGCCACCTTTGCCGGGAACCTTGAAACGCTCGGCAATGTGGGTGGCCAGACGCTGGGTGCCGACGTGCTGATCGCGTCCTCTGGCTTGGCCGGGGATGCCGGCATCTTCGCCGGGCAGAATCCGAACAATTTTGCCACGCAGCCGGTCAACGCCCGCTGGGGCTGGTGGTCGTCCAGCTTCGATGTCACCTCGGCCGAGGCAGGGAACCCAGAGCGCGAAGATCTGATTCACATGGGGACCTGGGTTGCCGGCGTGGCGCCTGATCCGACAGACATACCGATCACCGGGATCGCGTCCTATGGCGGTGTGGCGATCGGAACCGAGGCCAACCTGGCGACGTCTCTGACGCAGATCGTCGGTGGCGATTTCGAACTGACCTATGATTTCGGTATCGCTCAGGGCGGTTTCCGGATGGACATCGCCGGTCTGTCGATCAATGACATCGCTTTCGGTGATCCGGCGAACAGCCACCGCTATCAGGTGAACGCGACGTCTCCGGTGAACTTCCAGGCCGATGGCAGTTTCTTCTCGAGCGCAACGGATCCGGTGGCCGCGACCGGGGGCGATTTCCAGATCGATGATATCGGAGGGAACCGCCAGATCACGGGCGTGTTCGTCGGTGATCGCCAGTAGCTGGCTCAAATAGGCACTGCGTTCAGCATACTGCGATCACATTTGGGACAGCGCGTTGCGTGACGGTTCCGTTAACGTGTTGTATACTTTTCTACAATGTTGGCCCGCGCTCGAATCCGAACGCTGCTGAAAGTGGGTTTCGCGGGGGCTTTTGAGCGTTGCCTGGCGTGCTTGCTGCCGGGTTTTCAGGAGGGGGAATTATGAAACCTGGACTTTCACGTCTTCTGGCGACGACAGCGATTGGTGCGCCGATCGCACTGGGGATGATGACCGCACCGGTCTCGGCGCCTGCGAAGGATATTGGCAAGGTCGCGGCCGTCAATCCACAGATGGATGGCACACCGCCCACGGCGACGGCCCGCACCCTGCAGCTTGGCTCGGGCGTGGTCGAGAACGAGCGCATCGAGACGACCGATGACGGCTCGGGCCAACTCCTCTTCGTTGACCAGACCTCGCTCAGCATCGCGCCACGCTCGGACATCGTGCTGGACAGATACGTCTACAACCCCGGCGACGAGACCGGGGAGGTCGCGCTGACGATGACGAAAGGCGTGCTGCGCCTGATCGGCGGGCGCATTACCAAACGCACGGACGGCATCATCCGGACACCGACAGCAACGATTGGCGTACGCGGCGGGCTCGCGCTGGTGATCGTCGCCAACGGCACGACGCGCGTCTGCCACGTGGCCGGCGAATACACCAAAGTCAGCGCCGATGCCGGTGGGGAGATCATTCTGTCCCGACCCAATGCGTGCGCGGTCGTGGCTGGCGGCGAAACAGCAAAGTTCGATGGGCTGATCACGAGCGAGGAACTGGCCGAGATTTATTCCCTGCTCGAGGGGCGCGGGAATGGTGGGAAGACGATTGCGGCCAATGCAATCAGCGTCGTCGACATCGAAGAGGTGAACTCGGGCATCAAGAGCGGTCCGAATGATCAGCCGGTTTCGACCAGCGGGCATCGGTTTCCGCCGCAAGAGCGCAGTGGCGACGAGGACCAGGAACGGCAGGACGACGGTCAGATTGTCTTGACCATCGAGGTGCCGATCGAAGAGGTGCCTGAGCCTGTCGTCGTGATCGAGACGCCGGCAGTGCCACCTGCGGATCCGCCAAGCGAGGTCGATTCTGACCCGCCATTTGACCCAGAGCCCGAACCGACGTTCTTCCTGACGTCGCTCAGCGGCGGCACCGTGATCAACGCGGGAGAGGGTTCAGAAGGGACAGCGTTCTTTCAGGTTCTCCAAGGATCTCTGATCGGCGAGGCATTCGACGGCAGCCTGCTTCGCATCCCGGCCCCGGAAACCGACGGGGAATTTGACGCCTTCTTCGACACGGAGTTTATTGAAGGCGAACTTCTATCGGAGAACGCTGAGTTCACGGCGGACGATCTTGCACCGGGATCCGGGCTGTTCCAGTTCTTCATCGGTGACGAGGAATTCGACGAGGTCTTCGGAGACATCATCGGTGGCAGCTTCAGCAGCGTGCTGGGGGACATCGAGGGTATCGGGTTCAGCGACCCGTCCGTGCAATTCACCTATGTCGAATTCAGCGACGACGATTTCGATCCGCTGGGAAGCGGTTTCGCGGTGTTCGGGCAGCCGGACTTCAGCCAGGCGCAGTTCTTCGGCACAGACGCACGGATCCAGTTCAACCCGAACGACCCCGCGCGGCGCGTTGCTTTTATTGACCCAACACTGATCACGCCAGAGCTCCAAAACGGCATTGCCAACACAGTGGAAGCCTTTCAGGTTCAGCCAAGCCTGTTTCTCGACCAGCTTCGTGACGTCGAGCCCGCGGACAATGTCCAACCGTTCTTCATGGTCGGGAACCAGGGTTTTGCACGGTACAGCCGCACGGATACACAGATCGTCGCGGACGGCTCGCCAGTCGGAAGCGAACTGACGGGTGGCGGCAAGTGGCTGCACGGCGATCTTTATATCGGAAACACCACCGGAGACGGTGAAACTTCGGTCCTGCGCGTGTTCGCGGACGATATCAGAGACTACGAAGGGTCCGGTCCGATCGTTGCCGGAACCATGCTGAGCTCGGGCTCGTTGACGATTTTTGACGCGGAGGAGGACGAGTTCAACGAAGCGGTTACCTTCGGAAGAACGAACCTCGGAACGTTTGAAGACGATCAGGGGAACACCGTCTTCGGGCGGGACGATCGCAGCACCATAGGGCGAGACAATCGCTACATTGTGCTGTCCAACCTGCACCGAGCGGGTCTGGAGTCCGGATCATCAGTTCCGCCGGAGTTCGACAACGCGCCGGGGACCGAGACGATCCTGCAGCAGGTGGATGGCGATGTGACGTTCGACGGAACATCGAACGTGTTCGACGAGATCAATGAAACACTGGACGAGCACTCGGCACTTCTGGCGCGTGACCAGTCGCTGGATGAGGTGATCTTGAATCCGTTGCCGCTGGCAGGTGCCCGGATCGAGACCGAGTATGATGTCCCACTCGCCCGTCAGGTCGACGTGCTGGATCGGGGCTTTGCAGCCGGGATCGCCGTTTGCGAAGGTGGTCAGTGCGGCGATGTCGATACGTTGACAAACCTGGCGACGGGGTTGCCGGATGGGATTGATGACTTTACGGGCGTCTACTCGGTTCGCACAGACCCGTTCGGGCAGTTCAATCTGAATTTCGGGCAGCACGAGCTGCAGGATCTGGACGGAGACGGCACATTCGAGACGCTGACCAACTTCGACGTCTCGAACGAAGTGGATATCCAGTTCTCGGTCGACTCGACCGGCGTGGGCAATGTGGCCGGTGCCGAGTTCGAAGGGTTCAACTTCGCCAGATATTCGTTCGCTGGCGGTGGCACGACCTCGGCCTTCATTGACGACAACCGGTTTGGCGCGGTCAGTGATGAGGGCAATGTCGAAGTGCGGGGGGCCACAACTTCGAGCGTTTCACAAGCTACGGGCAGCTTCATCTACGCCAGTTCGGGCTTGGTCGGCGACGGTGAGATCGAATTCCCCGACGAAACCGAAACCGATCCCGAATTCGCGCGCTGGGGCTGGTGGTCGGCTGAAATCGAAGCCCCGATCGAAGGGTCGACCGATACCCGAACGGACATCGTTCACCTGGGGAACTGGGTCGCAGGCGTCAGGAACAACTTCGACACCGATCTGATTCCGTTTGCCGGGGAAGCCACCTATGGCGGGCTCGCCGTCGGATCGATGGTCAACCTCGACTCGTTCGAGCGCCAGGTCGTCGGTGGAAGCTTCGCTATGACCTACAACTTCGGCAGCACGTCCGGGAACTTCAACCTGAACATCCCTGCTGCCGGCTTGGATGCCAACATTCCCATCACCGGCGCCGCCGACGTGTTCTCCGGGAACCTTGCAAGTACGGCGACCAACACTGTGACAGATATCAGCGGCGCGTTCTTCGCCAACCCGAATGCGACGGACGTTTTGGGCGGGACACAGGTCGATGGGATTGCCGCCGTGGGCGGGACGTTCGATTCGGTAAATATGACAGACCGCACCCAGACCACGGGGATCTTTGCCGGTGATCGGACGAACTTCACCCAGCCGGATAGTGCACGTCTGGGATCTAGCACCGCGAGTGCGTCTACGACCGCCCTTCCGGTCAGACCATAGGGCGAAGACGGGGTACGGTTAACCGCGCGTGGCCGCCAGGTCGCGCGTGGTCACCTCCAGCCGGTGGCCGAGAACCTTGATCAACTCGATGGCGACATCGGGGAATTCGCGCAGCATGTTGAAAAAGGCTTGGCGGTCCAGCCTCAGCACCTTCAGGTTCGTCTTGGCGGCAATCGCCGTGGTGCGGGGTTGATCCAGAAGGACCCCCATTTCACCGAAAATCTCTTTCGCGCCCAGGACCGCAACCGAGGTTTCGCCCGTCTCGGTCGGGATAAGCACATCGACCGAGCCGTCCAGGATGACAAAGGCCGCGTCGCCGTCGTCCCCCTTCTCGAACAGGCGCTCTCCCGCCCGGTACGTGAGCGTCTGTCCCATCATCGAAAAAAGCTTCAGGCGTTTCTCCTCGACCTGGCGAAACATCGGAATTTCGCACAGGACGCAAACGATTTCCTTGATGTTCATCTCAGAGCTCCTGATGTCACAGGTCGGGCGATGGCGGCGAGTCAGTCGTAGAGTTCGTGATTTCTATCGTGCGGGCAACACCGGTTTCGGAAACATCGATAACGATGTCCGCGTCTTCGGCGGCTTCCTCGTCCGCGGCGGCATAGAGCACGGTCGCCTCCGGCAGGCATGACACGATTGCGAAGCGTAGTGCCTTGTCGGCGCCGGAATGCGTGGCAGCGATTCCGTCCAGAACCAGCAGCGACGGTTGCTTGATCAAGGCGCGAACCAGACCGATGCGCCGTTTCGTCGACGAGGCCAACCCCGTGCCCGAGCCAAGCTGCCGGGTCAGGCCCAGGCGGATCAGGTCGTCGCGCAGACCAGCTTCCGTGATCGCCGCTTCGATATCGTCTTCCAGGCGTTTCCAGGCCGATTTTCGGTCGTGGCGGCGCTTTCCAAGCACGATGTTCCCAGCGACCGTTCGCGCCGGGCTGACCCGGTTTTCATCGAAGGTCACGAAATCATCGCGGTCCTTAAGGTCATCATAGGCCTTGGCACGGCACTCAAGAAGCCGCTCGATCCGCCCGTCATCCAGCACATCCAGACGGTCGCGGGTTTGCGTAAACGTCAGCGCCAGCGACATCAGAAGCGTCTTCTGATCGGGCTTCAGGATCGGTTTCGCCTTGCCTGCATTGAGCAGAACGATGTCATGGGCTGCCATGATATCGGCCTTGGCGTATCCGGCGAACGTGTCCAGGACCGAGCTGTCGCCTTCCAGGGCCTCGACCAGTTCGCTGAATTCGCGGGCAATGTCCCAGCCCAAGGCTTCGAGCTCGGGCATGGCGCCGGTCGCTTCGAAGACGGCCGTGACGTTCTTGTCGTTCAGGTAGTCGGCGATCCGGGGCTGGCTTTTCACCGGCAGCCCGTAAAGCACATTCTCGAGGATTGAGGCGTTCGAGTTGAAGCGGTCGGTTTCGAACTCTTCGAGCACGTCCAGGAAATCGAGGCCGGATGTGTGAATGATATCGCGCGCCTGCATGATCGAGGCATTCCAGCTTTCTGCAAGCTTGGGGTCGAGCCGCATGTCCAGCGCACCGGAGTAAAGCTCGCCCGACAGACCAACGGCTTCGATCATTTCCAGAAGTTTTGTATCGAGTTGATCGGCTGTCTCGACCCCGGCGCGTTCATAGTCGATCCAGTCGCCAGTGGGATTGGCCGTCGTGTTGCCGGTCAGCTTTGCTTCCGAGAGCATGTTGGCCAATTCGGCCTCGCCGCCATCGGACAGGTCCGGCGCGCTGCGGAACAAGCCATAAAGCAGGTTGTCGCGCATTGACTTGGCGACAATCCCGGGCTCTTGCCCGACGAAGGCAACCGATTTGCCGATCTGGGGCAGTGTCGCTTCGATCAACTGCGCGCCGCCCAGCGTCACGCGCCCGGTGGCCGGTCCCTGCAGGCCCGCGGCGAGCTTCAGGAATGCCTCGCGTCCGCCGCTGTTGCCGCCCAACACGGCCACAAGCTTGCCGGGTTCGATCGCCAGCGTGGGGACGCTGAGACCCCCGGTCCCCAGTCCGCCCTCGACATCCGAGAATTGCAGCGTGCCCGACAGCGGCTCTGCCTCAACGCCTTTAGCATAGATCCGCTTGGCCTCGAGAATGTCGTCGCCCGAGAAGTTTTCGATCACGAAGACGTAGCGGCTGTTGAAGTCGGCCCAGCGTTGTATGTAGTTCAGGACTGCCTTCCACGGGGCTGCCACGTCCTTGTAGGCGGCCAGCACGGCGACCAGAGACCCGAAGTCCAGATCACCCTTGATGACAAGGTAACCCCCTGCAGAATAGAAGAAAAACGGCGTCAGCTGGTTGAGAAAATTGTTGATGAACTTGATGGTGAACTTGCGCCTGAACAGCGCCAGCCGGATCACGGTGTTCGAGTAGAGCCGCCCTGCCGTCTGGGCCAGGTGCCAGCGTGCGGTGTCGTTGGTGTGGATCTCGCTGACGACGTTCACAGCCTCGCCGATCGTGTCGGCCAGGGTGCGCGTGTTGGCCGCGCGTTCCTTGTTCAGACGGACGATCTTGGCCTGCAGCTTCGGGATCAGCCAGGCCTGGAACGGATAAAGCGAGATCGCCGCCAGCCCCAGTGTCCAGTCCTGCATGAAGATGAACGTGACGTAGACGCAGAGCAAACCGCCCTGAAAACAAGGCGTTGCGATGACCTCACCGATAAAACCGCCCAGCGGTTCGATCTCGCCCAGGATCGACTGGATGATCTCGCCGGGCTTGGTGGTGCGGAAGCGGGTCATCTTGAACAGCATCACACGCTCGAACAGCATGAAGCGCAAGCGGCGCAGCATCCGCTCGCCGGTCATGCCGATCTGCACGTTCATGACCCATTTGATGGCGTTGATCGCGACGACGAGCAACAGAAACACACCGCAAAGCACCAGCAGATACGGTACTTGATCAAGCTCTAACCCAAAGAAATCCTTGGGAAAATCGGTTCCCGAGATCGCTTCGTTGATGATGATCTTAGGGATTTCCAGCGATGTGTAGACCAACGGGAACGACAGGAAGGTCAGCGCCAGGATGATCAACTGGTCGCGTTTGGAATGGCGCCAGACAAATGTGAAGAACTTCGCGTCCATGAACTCGGTTTACCGCTCCCTCGCCGCCCGAGTTTCAGGGATTGGCGTGCAACGTTCAAGGAAAATGGCTGCAACGGAAGAAACCGGTCGCCGGGCCGCGAATCGCCATGGTTTTCGGCCGATGCCGCAGGTGACTTTGCGGGTGATAATTTTCACGCAATTTTCCATTAACCGGATATCACGCGCGCGCGGCGTTAACAGAAAGCGCTTTGGATCGGGGACGCACTGTGGTGGAATCTTATGCCAAGGAGTCCCGGATGCGAAGAAAGCCATGAGCTTGACCGACGCCGCCACAATCGCCAAGACAGCCGGATTGTTCGGTCGTGCGGACGACGAATTCCGGCAAAGCTGGTTTTCGACCCTGATGGGCCGGACGACGCAGGCACTGCTGCTGGTTTTCGGATATCTCGCGGCGCTTGGCCTGATCTATGGTCTGTTCGGCGACGATCTGAAGAACCTGCACGGCGAGCACCCACTGATTTTCTGGGGCGCCCTGGGCGGGCCGCTGCTGCTGGTCCTGCTGTTTTCGGTCCTCCCGACGATCCGGCGCGGGGTTCGCGAGCGCCGCTTGCATCCGCTGGCCACCCGGGACGGCCAGGTGCAGGAGGGGTACTATCGCCTGCGGCCCTACGAGGAAGCGGACGCGGAGGCGTACAAGCGTCCGGATGGTGCCGTCGAAGAGGTCGTGGCCTGGCTGAAGCAGGCGACTTCCACGGTGCTCTATCTGTCCGGCGCCTCGGGCACCGGAAAGACGTCGCTGGTGAATGCGGGCGTGATCCCGGCGCTGAGCGCCGAGGGCTGGCAGATCGTGACTTTGCGCGGGATGGCAGATCCTCTTGGTGCGCTCGGCAAGTCGATCGCCGATCCGGTTGAGACGGCGGAGGCAGACCGCGGCATCGCGCTTTCCGGTTTGCGCGAGATGGCCCGCCATGCCGAGACCAAGGGGCTCGGTCCGATCCTGATCGTGCTGGATCAGTTCGAGGAATACCTGATCCTGGACGGCGGGCCGGCCAAACAGGTCTATACTGAGTTCCTGCGCGCGCTTGCCGCCGAACCGATCCCGCAGATCCGCCTGTTGCACGTGTTTCGCGAGGACTACCGCGCCCTGCTGTTCAAGGAGGGGTTTCCCGATTACCTGCCGCGCCGGACCGGGTTCGAGTTGGCCCCGTTCAATCGGCGCGAGGCCGAGCGGTTCCTGCGCGAAGGGCCTCAATCACTTGATGACCGGGGCTATGACGCGCTGTTCGCCGGGCTTGACCGGATCGAGGATGCGCGCGGCATCTACCGCCCGATCACGCTGAACATGATCGGTTATGTGCTGGGTCAGCAGGGCAAGGTTCTGTCGGTCGATCCCGGCAAGCTGATCGAGGCCTACCTGACGGACTGCATCTCGCGCGGACAGGCCAAGGACTTCGCACCCGCGGTTCTGCAATCGATGATCACGCGCGAGGGCACCAAGGAACCTCGCACGGTCGAGGCCATTGCCGAGGTGACCGGTGTCGAGCCCTGGCAGGTCAAGGCAACGCTGGTCGATCTGGAGAACGACCGGTTGGTCCGCCCGCTGCCGCAAGGGTTGTGGGAGATCAGCCACGACTTTCTGGCGCGTCTGATCGGGCAGGTGCTGGGGCGAAGCCGGATGAACTGGTTTGTCCGAAACGCGACGCCTGCCTTGGCGATGACCCTGGTCAGTTGGGTTGCGGCGGCGGCCATCGCTATGCCTGCCTGGAACGAGTACCGGGTGCGCGCGGCGTTGGACAGGATCGCGGGGGCGAACATGTTGCGCGACGCGAACGCCGAGGATGGGGGGCTTTCCTTCATCGCGAAGCGGGGGTTCGACGATGACGACCTGCGCACCTTCAGCGAGGCAGCACAGGCGCTGGATTTGAAGGCATTGAACCTGAACAACGTTGCCTTGAGCGATCTTGGTCCGTTGCGCAATCTCAGGCTGGAACGGCTGCAGCTGAGCAATATCAAAGGCAAGATCGACCTCGCGCCGCTGTCCGGGCTGAACCTGCGGCATCTGGATCTGCTGGGGACGCCAGTTCAAGATTCCGCCCCCTTGCAGACCTTGCCGTTGGAAACGCTGTCGATCGATCTGACCCAGAGTTCGGTTGATCCGGGCTTTCTGTCGCGCTTGCCGCTGGAGAACCTGACGCTCCGTTTGCCGAACGGTGCCCGGGACCTCGAGGCGCTGCGCGGTTTGCAACTGAGGAAGCTGGACCTGCAATGGGTTCCGACGCTGCGTGACATCAGCGCCCTGGACGGCATGCCGCTGGAAGAGCTTGTCCTCAGCGGCGCGGCTGCGCTGCGAGATCTGAGCCCGTTGCGCGGCGCCCCGTTGAGGAGCTTGAACCTGAACTCGTCCGTCAGGATCTCGGATCTTGAAGCCTTGCGGGGCATGCAGCTTGAGTGGCTGGACATCAGTTATCTGCATCTGGTCGACGATCTTGGTCCGTTGGCGTCGATGCCGCTGAAGTCGCTGAACCTGAGCTTTGCCGACCGCATTGATGATCTCTCGCCGTTGTCAGGCCTTCCGCTCGAAGAGCTGTTTCTGACGAATGTCGTGCGAGTCTCGGACCTGTCGGCCTTGCGCGGGATGCCGCTGAAGCGGCTTTACCTGACGGGGTTGAACCGCGTTACCGATCTGGAACCGTTGTTGGGTATGCCGCTCGAGTTGATCTACCTCGACAGCGTGGTCGGCATCACAACGCTGAAAGCGTTGCGGGAAAGCAGGCTGAAAGATCTTGTTCTTTGGGGCAATCGCAACCTGGTCAGTCTGAACGGGATTGAAGGGTCAGCGATCCAGAACCTGTCATTGTCCGACATGCCCGTCCTGAGCGATGTGTCCGCGCTCGCCGCACTGCCGCTGGAAACCCTGTCCGTTCAGAATGTACCGTTGGTGACCGATCTGACCCCGCTTGCCGGTCTCCCGCTCAAGAACCTTTTTCTGGATCAATTGCCGGGTGTCGCGGATCTTGGACCGCTCCGGCAACTGCCGTTGATCTATTTGACGATTACGCGGATGCCGGGTGTGAAAGATCTGGGGCCGATCGAAGGAATGAAGCTGACATCTCTCGTGTTGAGCGGCTCGACAGGCATCTCGGATCTGAGTCCCTTGGCGGGAATGCCGCTTGAAACCCTGTCACTGGACGGTCTGGATCGCGTGACGGATCTGACGCCGCTGAAGGGTATGCCGCTTTATTCGCTGTCGCTGATCGGTCTGTCGAGCGTGAAGGATCTGTCGCCTTTGGAAGGGTCGACCCTTCAATCGATCAATCTGACGGGTGCAACCGGGATTGTCGATCTGAGCCCGCTCAAGGGGATGCAGCGGCAATACGTTACTGGGCTGCCCGAGTTGCTGAAGACGCTCGACTAAACCGGCCCCCCGGCGTTCTGGAGCAGATGCAGCGCGACGGTCCGCGCACGGCCCCGATCCCGGTGTTCCCATAGGTATATCCCCTGCCAGGTGCCGAGCATCATGCGGCCCGATTGCACTGGGATCGAGAGCGTCACGCCCGAAAGCACGGTGCGAATATGGGCGGCCATGTCGTCCGGCCCTTCCGAGGCATGGCGATAGCGCTCGCGTCCGCCATGCGGCGCCAGGCCGGCCATGGCGTCCTGCAGGTCGCGCAGCACATCGGGGTCGGCATTCTCTTGGATCGTCAGCGAGCATGAGGTGTGGCGCACCATGCAGGTCAGCAGGCCATCCGAAGGGCTGTGTCCTCGCAGCCAGCCAGACACCCGCCCGGTGATGTCGATCAGCCCGGGGCCGGGCGTCTCGATCTCGACCTGGTCAACGATCTGGTGCATGGGGGCGAGCTTAACCGCGCGGCCCCTGTCATGGGAGAATTTCTTTACCTTGGCCCAGTCTTGCCCAAGGATTGCCGCAGCCGATCCGTCTCACTCCGCAGAACGCGACCTCTGAAAGGATCCCGAATGCGCCATCTTGCCGTCCTCCCCGCCGCTTTCGCCACCGCCGCCCTGCTGTTCGGGGCGACGCCCGTCATCGCCGAAGACCCGCCGCCGACCATTGCTGTCACCGGCACAGGCTCGGTCTCCGCGCCGCCCGACATCGCCACGGTCATGACCGGGGTCGAGACCTTCGCCGACACGGCGGCCGAGGCGCTGGACCAGAACTCGGCCCTGATGGCGCGGGTGTTTGAGACGCTGACCGGTGCCGGTGTCGCCGAGAAGGACATCCAAACCTCGGGCCTGTCCGTCGCACCGCGCTACACCGACCGCAAGACCCGGCTGGGCTACGAGGTCGCGGGGTACCAGGTGCGCAACTCGGTGCATGTCGTCGTGCGCGATCTGGGCGCGCTGGGGGCGGCGCTGGACAGCATCGTCACCAGCGGGGCGAACCGGATCGACAGCGTCAGTTTCGGATTTGCCGAGCCCGGCGACATGCGGAACGAGGCGCGGCGTATGGCGGTGGCCGATGCGCGCGCGAAGGCTCAACTTTACGCCGAGGCGGCAGGTGTTGCTCTCGGGAACGTGATGTCGATCACCGAGGGCGGTGGGCCGGTCGGTCCTCAGCCCGCGATGATGATGAACATGGCCCGCGCAGCCGAGGCGGTGCCGATCGCCGTGGGCGAGTCGTCGTTGTCCGCATCGGTCCGGATCGTCTGGGCGTTGGCGCAATAGGATGGGCCCTGCCCACAGGGTGTCGATGCGTAGGGTGGGCGCCTCGCCCACCGGGTGAAAGAAGAAAGGTTCGACGCCGCACCCACCATCGCCGCGTCATACGACGTGCGTCGACTTTCCTCGTCGATGCCCGCGCCGCCTCGATCGGCACGCCGACCAAGCTTGTGCGCCCCTGCGCCCAACCGAAGACCCCATCGCAGGCGTCAGTTTGATCCGGGGCGCAACAATCAATGGCGGAGGACTCCAGGCCGGGACGGTCTTCCGGAGGTGTCAGCGCCGCGTGAATTGCGCTGCCAGTTCGATATGCGGCGACCAGCGGAACTGATCGACCGGCTGGACCCAATCCAGCCCGTAGCCGCCGTCCAGCAGGATCTTGGCATCTCGCGCGAAGGTAGCCGGGTTGCAGCTGACAGCGGCGATCCGGGGCACGTCGGACTTTGCGAGCTGTTCGATCTGAGAGCGCGCGCCTTGGCGCGGCGGGTCGATGACCACTGCCTCCAGCCCCTTGAACTGCCGATCGAGCAGCGGGCGGTGATAAAGATCCCGAACCTCGGTCTCAACGCGCTTCAACTCGTTGGCGTGCCGCCAGCCCGCATCCAGGGCCTCCAGCGCCGCCGCTTCGGCCTCGACCGCCAGCACCTCGGCCTGCTCGGCCAGCACCAGGGCGAATGTGCCGGATCCACAGAACAGATCGGCGACCATCTTCGCATCACCGACGGCCTCGCGGACGCAATCGACCAGCGTTGCCTCGCCATGCGCTGTTGCCTGCAGGAACCCGCCCGGCGGCGGCACCACGCGCGCCCGTCCCATCGGCTGCCAAGGGGGACGGCGCACGACGACCGGTTCACCGTCCCAACTCAGCCGTGCGAGATCCGAGGTGGCAGCGATCGCAACCAGATGCCCGTAAAGCGGGCCTTCAACCGGCTTCCCGCCGGTCACCGCAACGTCCAGCCCGGCATCCGAGGTCGTGACGGTGACGCGAAGCTCACCCTTTCGGCTGGCGCCCACGCTCACCAGTTCGTCCAGCCCCGAGGTCAGCGTCAGAAGCGTCGGATCTACGACCTGACAGGCCGTGATCGGGACAATCTGATCCGAGCTTGCCGCGTGAAACCCGATCAACGCGCCCTTCTTCGTGCGCCGCGCCGTGAAAGTCGCCCGGCGCCGCGTGCGCGGTGGCGAGGTCGCGATCGGGCGGATCTCGACGTCTTCAATGCCGCGCGCGGCGAGCGCCCTGCGCACCAGCGCCTGTTTCCAGCCAGCGACCAGTCCGTCCGAGGCATGCTGGACAGCGCAGCCCCCGCAGATGCCGAAATGAGCACAGGCCGGTGTGATCCTGTCGGGTGCTGCACGAACGATCTCGGACAGCACCGCGCGGTGTCCGCTCGGCGTGATCCGCACGACCTCGCCCGGCAGGCTGCGCGGAACGAACACGCCATCCGCCGTGACACCATCGCCCTGTGCTCCGAGCGTTTCGATTTCAGCCTGCTGAACCATGCCGTGACCCTAGCGGCTTTGCCCGCTGCGCACGACCCCTGTTCGGTGCGCCCGCCGCCCCAGGCGGCATGCGCCCGCAGGGCGCATGGCGGCGTCAGGGGGCGGGGGCGGGGCCACCGCGCGGGAGCCCGGATCCAGCGCAGCCGGGGCCGGGCGAGACGTGCAACCATGCCATTTCATTCCTGGGTCAGCCGCCGTGCTGCAATCAGGAACTCGCGGTTGCCGTCGCCACCGGTGATTGGGCTCTCGATCTCGCCAAGGGTCCGCCAGCCAGCCGCGGTGAGGAATTCTGCGATCTGCGCCCGTACCCTTTCCTGTATCTCGGGATCGGTCACGATGCCGCCCTTGCCGACCCGGCCCGGTCCGGCTTCGAACTGCGGTTTGATCAGCGCGACCAGGTGCGCACCGGGCTTCGCGTGGGCGAGCACCGGTGGCAGCGCCTTGGTCAGTGAGATGAACGAGACGTCGCACACGATCCAATCGAGCGGCGGCAACACTCCGTCCGGCAGATCGCGCGCGTTGATACCCTCGTGCACGCGTACGGCGGGCAGGGCGGCAACGCGAGGATGGATCTGTCCGTGACCGACATCGACCGCGTGCACCTCCGAGGCACCGCGCGCCATCAGCACTTCGGTGAACCCGCCGGTCGAGGCACCGATGTCTGCGGCGATGCCCGTCGGCGTCAGATCGAACGCATCCAGCGCGTGGACCAGCTTCAGCGCGGCGCGGCTGACCCAGGGGCAGGGATCGCGCGTGATCTCGACCGTGCCCGTTACCCGGTCCGCGGCCTTTCGCCGGACGGCTCCGTCAACGGTGACAACGCCCGCCGAGATCAGCGCCTGTGCGCGCGTCCGCGTTTCGGCCAAACCCAGCAATACCAGTCTTTGGTCGAGCCGGATCGCGGCCGCGTCAGTTGACATCCAGTACCCGGCGCACGGTGTTAAGCGCATCGCTTTCCAACTCTCCCAACGGGTTGCCGTTGGCGGTCGCCACTGTCTCGATCATGCGCACCAGATCCGGGCCGGCCTCTGGTCCCGCAAGATCACTGATCCGGTCGGTCAGGCGGCGTACCGCTTCGTCGGGAGTTCCGCATTCGCCTGCGACCCAGCGCCCGAACGAGATGATGTCGAGTGCCTCACGCTCTGTGACGTCGAACGTCGTCTGAGCCTCGCGCGAAAGTGCCGTGATCTCGGCCTGGCTCAACGGCGCATCCATCGTCGCCACAGCAATGACCAGACCCGATGCCGCCAGCCGCGCATCATCGACGCTGTCGGCGGGATGCATGTCATATTCGCGCCGGTTGATCAGGCGCCGGATCTTCAGGCGGATGTCCTCGGCCCCGTCGCCGAGTTCCGAGGCAGACTCGCGCATTGCCCTGACGCGGTAGTGCCAGATCAGGACGGCGCCGATGATTGCAATCAATCCGAGAAGAATGTGCATGGGTCCGACTCGCCGATCACTGCGCGGAACTTACGCGAAGAGCGATGGTCGCGAAAGCGGTTCAACGGCCAATGTCACAAGCGGGTCATCACAGCGTCGCGCTTGCGCGAAAGCGCGTAGTCCTCGACGATCCATCCGCCCGGGACGCGGCGCATCTCGACATAGAGATAGAGCCGCCCCTTGGTGCTGCGCAGCTCGACCGCTCGCCGTGCCGTCTCGTCGTCAACCGTGGCGCGGCGCGTGTAGACATCGAAGGGCTCTCCCCGGAAACTACGCCTGAGATCCGCGATCACAGGAGCAGGATCAGGTGCTTTCAGGGCATCTGCGAAGCTTGTGTAATCGCCGCGCAGGCCCGAGGATTGAAGCGCACTGAATTGGTCCGAGGCCGTTTCGAACTGTGCTGCGGCCGCCGCGTCTTGCGTCGCGCCCACCGTGCCAACACCGTCTCCGGCACAGGCCGAGAGAGCTGCCAGGCACAGGCCAGCGACCAGAACACGCGGCACGCGCGCTACGAGTTTCTCAAGCGCCATACGCATCCCCCCGGCCACCCTCGACGCCCAGCATTATCGCTGTCTCTGGAAGCGGAGTAAATCGGCAATCTCGCGGCTCACGCCCGGGCGGCGATGCTTTCCACGCCGACCATTTGCAGGGCGGTCGCGACGATCGACGGCGCAGTCAGACCGGCGAACTCGTACATCTTTGCCGGGCTGTCCTGATCGATGAAGGCATCGGGCAGCACCATCGGGCGGATCTTGAGCCCGTGGTCCAATGCGCCTTCTGTGGCCAGAAGGTGCAGAACATGAGAGCCGAAGCCGCCGACCGAGCCTTCCTCGATCGTGATCAGCGCTTCGTGGTTCGCGGCCAGGTCCAGGATCAGGTCGCGGTCCAGCGGTTTGGCGAAGCGGGCGTCGGCGACCGTGGTCGAGATGCCCTTGGCGTCCAGTTCCTCGGCGGCTGTCAGACATTCGGCGAGACGCGTCCCCAGCGAGAGCAAGGCGATCCGCGAGCCTTCCCTTACGATACGGCCCTTGCCGATGGGCAGTGCCACGCCTTCGTCCGGCATATCGACGCCCACGCCTTCGCCGCGCGGGTAGCGTACGGCGGAGGGTGCATCATCGATCTCGACGGCTGTGCGGATCATGTGAACCAGTTCGGCCTCGTCCGCCGCTGCCATGATCACGAAGCCCGGCAGGCAGCCCAGATAGGCCACGTCGAACGAGCCCGCATGGGTCGCGCCATCGGCACCGACCAACCCCGCGCGGTCGATTGCAAAGCGCACCGGCAGCGATTGGATCGCCACATCGTGCACGATCTGATCATAGCCACGCTGCAGGAAGGTCGAGTAGATCGCGCAGAACGGTTTCATGCCCGAGGCTGCCAGCCCCGCGGAGAAGCAGACCGCGTGTTGTTCGGCCAGCCCGACATCGAAGGTGCGCTTCGGGAAGGCCTGTTCGAACAGATCGACGCCGGTGCCCGAGGGCATGGCTGCATTGACCGCGACGATGCGATCGTCCTTCTCGGCTTCCTTGATCAGCGCGTTGGCAAAGACCTTGGTGTAGGCGGGCGCGTTGGATTTGCCCTTTTTCTGCTCGCCGGTGGCGACGTCGAACTTGGCGGTGGCGTGGCCCTTGTCGGCGCTGCCCTCGGCCGGCGCATAGCCCTTGCCCTTGGTCGTGATCGCATGGATCAGAACGGGCCCGGTCGACTTCGACTTCACGGCCCGCAGCACGCCGAGCAACTGCTCCATGTCATGTCCGTCGATCGGACCGACATAGTCGAAGCCGAGTTCCTCGAACATCGTGCCGCCGACGGTGGCCGATTTCAGCATCGTCTCGGCCCGGTGCGCACCCTCGCGCAGCATCTCGCCGAGCGGGCCGGGCACAGCATCCATCGCGCCCTTGGCGAGCGATTTCAGGTCGTGCATCGGCCCGTTGGCATAGAGCCGCGACAGGTACTGGGACATCGCGCCGACCGGTGGGGCAATCGACATCTCGTTGTCGTTCAGGATGACGATCAGCCGGTGTTTCAGCCAGCCGGCGTTGTTCATCGCCTCGTAGGCCAGGCCCGCGGTCATCGCACCGTCGCCGATCACGGCGATCGCATCGCCGACATCCGCGCCCAGTTCGCGCCCTGCCGCGAAACCCAGCGCCGACGAGATTGACGTCGACGAGTGCGCGGCGCCGAACGGGTCGTATTCACTCTCCTTGCGCTTGGTGAAGCCGGAAAGCCCCCCGCCCATGCGCAGGGTGCGGATACGGTCGCGCCGCCCGGTCAGGATCTTGTGCGGATAGCACTGGTGCCCGACATCCCAGATCAGCTTGTCGCGCGGTGTGTCGAACACGGCATGGATCGCCGTCGTGATCTCGACCACGCCGAGACCCGCGCCAAGATGTCCCCCCGTCACGGACACCGCCGAGATCGTCTCTGCCCGCAACTCGTCGGCAACACGCCGCAGTTCCGCGTCGGACATGCCCTTCAGGTCGCCCGGAAAGCGGACCCGGTCGAGGGTCGGGGTGGCTGGTCTTTCCGCCATCGTGTCAGTCAAGACTCACACTCCACTGTCAACTTATTCTATTGATGGCAAAACCAGCGGCTTCGCGCAACCATTGGGCGCGGTCTCCGAACGTTGCCAAAGCCGCGTTGGCAGCATCGACTTCGTCCGCCGCGGCCTTTCGAGCCCCGTCGACACCCAGGATTGACACGAATGTTGCTTTGCCTGCCTCGGCATCTTTTTGCAGCCGCTTGCCCGCCGTCTCTTCGTCTCCCTCAACATCTAGGAGATCGTCGCGGATCTGGAAGGCCAGGCCGAGATGTTCCGCATAATCTGCAAGCAATTTGCGCGCATCCGCGTCTTGCGCAAGGATCGCGCCGACCTCACACGACACGCGGATCAGGGCACCCGTCTTCTTGGCCTGCAGCATCGTGATGGTCGGCAGATCGAACGGCTTGGCTGCTGTTTCCGCGGCGATGTCGATCATCTGGCCCCCGACCATGCCGGGCGCACCGGCAGCGCGCGCCAGGCCCAGGCATAGCTCCGCCCGAACCGCGCCATCGGGGTGTGTCGCGGGATCGGCGAGGATCTCGAACGCCAGGGTTTGCAGCCCGTCACCGGCCAGGATCGCAATCGCCTCATCAAACGCCTTGTGCGTGGTCGGCTTGCCCCGGCGCAGGTCGTCATCGTCCATCGCGGGCAGATCGTCATGCACCAGCGAATACGCGTGCAGGCATTCCACGGCTGCACCCGCACGCAGGGCGCCGCTGCGGTCGACATCGAACATCGCAGCGGATTCGACCGCAAGGAACGCGCGCAAGCGTTTGCCGCCGCCCAGCGTGGCATAGCGCATTGCCTCCCACAGCGGCGGCTCGCCGGAGGTCAGGGTCCCGGACGGCTGCAAAAGCTGTTCAAGCGTGGTTTCGACCTCGGCCGCGACCGAGGCAAGCTGGTCCGTGAACGTCATGGCTCAGGCGTTCTCGAACGGCTCTGTGCCAGTGGCCTTGCCGTCTGCCGCGACAATCTTCTCGACCCGCAGTTCAGCCGCCTTCAGCCGGTCATCACAGTGCTTGCGCAGCGCCTCGCCGCGTTCGTACAGATCGATCGATTGTTCGAGCGGCACCTGACCGCCTTCGAGCGCGCGCACCACGTCTTCCAGTGCCGCCAAAGCCTCTTCGAAGCTCATCTCTGCGATCGGCTTTTCCGCCTTGTCGCTCATCCCGTCCTCACCGTCTTCCGGCCCCGTTTCAAGCCGCGTGGGCGTCCAGCACCTCGAGATGCGCTGCAACGCTTTCGGCCAGACCGTCGAGGTCATAACCGCCTTCGAGCGTCGAGACCACCCGCCCGTCGCAAAGTTCGGCGGCCAGATCGACAATCCGCTCGGTCGCCCAGCGAAAGTCCTCGGCCGTCCACATCAGGTTGGCCAGCGGATCGTTCACATGCGCGTCGAATCCGGCCGAGATCATGATCAGGTCCGGTTCGTGCTTGCGGATGGCGGGCAGAACGCGGTTCTCGAAGGCCGCGCGCATCTCGGACCCGCCGGTCATCGGGCCGAGGGGTGCGTTCGCGATGTTGCCGTGTTCGCCAGTCTCGGACGGCGCGCCGGTGCCCGGATAAAGCGGCATCTGATGCGTTGACGAGAACATCACGCGCGGATCGGACCAGAAGACATCCTGCGTGCCGTTGCCGTGGTGGACATCGAAATCCATGATCGCGACCCGACCGGCGCCGAGGCTTTCGATTGCGTGCAGCGCGCCGATCGCGATGTTCGAGAACAGGCAGAAGCCCATGGCGCGGTCACGCTCGGCATGGTGTCCGGGCGGCCGCAGGGCACAGAAGGCGGCCTTCGCCTCGCCCGCCATGACGGCGTCGACCGCCGCCACATTCGCGCCAGCAGCATGCAGGGCCGCGTCGAGGCTGTCCTTAACCATATGCGTGTCGGCATCGAGGCTGACGATCCCGTCCTCGGGGGAGGCCGCGTAGATCTTTTCGACATACCCGCTGTCATGCGCACGCTTCAGCTGATCCTCGGTCGCCTTTGGCGGTTCCGCGCGGTCTAATCCAGCGAAGCGATCTTCGCCAAGCACGCGATCAACGGTTTCGATCCGCGCGACGCGTTCGGGGTGCCCCGGCGGTGTCACGTGAAGGTGCGAGGACGGGTGTGTGTAAACTCGGACTGTCATGGCGCGACCCTAACCTGTCCTGCCGCAAGAGGTAAACGCAGAACCGCCAGCGCCGTCCGTCAGGATTGCCGGTTAACCAAATTCTATGGGTTCCTGTGCATCTATGAGCCATCAAGGTTTGAGTGAGTAGCGTCGCGCGGTGGAGATTGTCGTTCATATCGGGGCGCACAAGACGGCGTCGACATATGTCCAGACCCGGCTTGAGCGCAATGTCGTCCCGCTGGAGCGGCATCATATCGGCTACGCCTATCCAAGAACACTCCGTCCGATGTTCGCGACTGCGCCGCGCCGGGATCACGTGATAAGCCGGGTTGCGCGCGGGTCTGCCCGGGCCTGGGTTCTGCGCAACCTGATCGACAACGCCCGCGATATGCGCCGCGAGCGCCTGCTGATTTCCGAGGAACAGTTGATCGGGTCCTTGCGTCCGATCATGTCGGGGCGCGGGTTCTACAAGGATGCAGGGCGGGAACTGAAACCGCTGTTCCGCGCGCTTCAGGGGCAGCCGGTCAAGGTGTTGCTGGCCGTGCGAAGTTACGAGAGCTTCTTTGTTTCGGCCTATGGACAGGTGTTGAATGGCTGGAAATACATGCCGTTCGAACAGGACTTGCGCGAAACCCTCCTGCGGGATGGACGCGGCTGGCCCGAGCTTGCGGTCGAGGTGATGGAGGCCTTGCCACCGGACTCGACCCTGCGGTTCTGGTGTTATGAGCAATTCGCCGAGGTCGAGGGCGCGGTGTTCGAAGAACTGATCGGACCAGACGCCGCCGATGAATTGTCGAGAGTGCCCGGCAAACCGGTTCCCGGTCCGTCGCAGAAAGCAATTGACGAGATTATGGCGATGGCCGAGCGCGGGGAAGATCTGGGGCCCGAAACAATCAGGCGGACAATGCGCTTGTACGGCAAGGACAAGGGGTTTGCGGGCTTCAACCCCTGGGCGCCGGAGGAACGGAACCGCCTGAAAGAGCGATACCTTCGTGATCTTGAAATGATGTGCCAGCTCTGGCCCGGGTCGTTCATGACCGTGGGCCTTGGCGATGTCTCCGCGCCGTCCAGCCGGGCGACGCGGCCTGTGGGTCAATCCGGCGTCAGCATGTAACCGGCCCCGCGCACTGTTTGCAGATAGCGCGGGTTCTTGGGATCTCGCTCGATCTTGCGGCGCAGCCGGGTGATCTGGACGTCGACGGCACGCTCCTGCACATCGCCAGAGGTGCCGCCGAGTTCCTCGGCCAATCGCATCCGGCTGACAGCCTCGTTCGGTTGGCGCGAGAACACACGCATCAGGGCTTGTTCGGTCGAGGTCAGACGGATCGATTCCTCACCCCGGCGCAACTCACCCCTTGAGAGTTCGTAGCTCGTCTCTCCCAGAGACAGATGCTTGGGCGGTTCGACTTCGGGCACCACGGGTGCCGACCGGCGCAGGATGGCTGAGACGCGCAGCAGAAGCTCCTTGGGTTCGAACGGCTTTGGCAGGTAATCGTCGGCGCCTGCCTCCAGTCCCTCGATCCGGTCATCGGTCTCGCCCCGCGCGGTGAGCAGGATCACCGGAGTCTCGATCTCGCCAACGACGCGGCGCGTGAACGAGAACCCGTCCTCGCCCGGCATCATGACATCGACGATCATCAGATCGAACGACAGGCTTTCCAGCAACCGCGTGGCGTGTGCCGCATGCCGCGCCGTGGTGACAAGATATCCGTTCCGCGTGAGGTAGCGCTTCAGCAGATCCCGGATGCGTTCGTCGTCATCAATGACCAGAACATGCGAGATATCGACAGTGGCGGTCATGTCTCGCCCCGCTCGATCAGGCCCAGAACCATGTCACGCCCGGCGCTGTCGATCATCTGGCGCATCACCTCGCGATAGCCGGATACGGCTTCGGGCCCTGCTGCGCGGAAAGCTCGACCGACACGGTCGCGCTGCAGTGACGACAGTTCCCGTTCCAGCGCGTGGCCGGCCTCGGTCAGATAAAGATTGCGCTGGCGCCGGTCGGTCTTGCCCTCGCGGCTCTCGACCAGTTCCTCCTCGATCAACTGGCGCAGGACCCGGTTCAGCGACTGCTTGGTCACGCGCAGAATGTCCAGCAGCCCTGCGACCGTGATCCCGGGGCTGCGGTTGATGAAATGGACGGCCCTGTGATGTGCGCGGCCCAGACCGCGTCCGGCCAGCACCGCGTCCGGATCGCCGGTGAAGTCGCGATACGCGAAGAACAACAGTTCAATCGCCTGGCGCAACTCCGCCTCGGACGGTGTCTGTGCGTCATCGGGCGCGCCGGACGCCGGTGCCTTCAGTTTGGGAGCATTCATGCGGCTCTGTCTCGATTTCCCCGCAAAAGCGGACCCTCTCACGATTTATGTCAGCCTTGTTGACTAATCTCAAGGCCAATGTTACCCGCTTCGGCGTGCAAATTGAAAGATTCGATCTTGCACGCTCTGTTTGACGCAACAAAAACACAACGGCCTGAATCGGACCTTCAGGCCTATCGGAGAACTGCGCCATGGCTGACGGCACCGGATACGACGATCGCGACGGCTTCATCTGGATGGATGGGAAGATGGTAGACTGGCGCAGTGCCAAGGTACACCTGCTGACGCATGGCCTGCACTATGGCAGCAGTGTCTTCGAGGGCGAGCGCGCCTATGGCGGCAAGATCTTCGAAAGCGTCAAGCATTCTCAGCGGCTGCTGTTCTCGGGCAATGAACTGGACATCCCGATCCCATGGACGGTCGAGCAGATCGAGGAGGCCAAGTACGCGTGCCTGCGCGCCAACGAGCTGGAGGACGCCTATGTCCGTGCGGTTGCCTGGCGCGGCGCGGGCGAGGACATGGGGGTAGCGTCCGCCAAGAACCCGATCCGCCTGGCAATCGCTGTCTGGGAGTGGGGTGCCTATTACGGCGACGCCAAGACCAAGGGCGCGAAGCTCGACGTCTCGAAGTGGAAGCGCCCGTCGCCCGAGACGATCCCGTGCAAGGCCAAGGCGGCCGGGCTGTACATGATCTGCACGATGTCCAAGCACGCGGCCGAGGCCAAGGGCTGTTCGGACGCGCTGATGATGGACTATCGCGGCTATGTGGCCGAGGCGACCGGTGCGAACATCTTCTTCGTCAAGGACGGCGAGGTGCACACCCCGGACCCGGACTGCTTCCTGGCGGGCATCACGCGCGAGACGGTGATCGGGCAGCTCAATCGCCGCGGCATCAAGGTGCACGAGCGCCACATCATGCCGGACGAGTTGGAAGGGTTCGAGCAGTGCTGGCTGACCGGCACCGCCGCCGAGGTCACTCCGGTCGGTGAAATCGGCCCTTACGGCTTCGAAGTGGGCGCCCTGGCGCGCGATATCTCGTCGGAATACGAGCAGATCGTGCGGGGCAACCGCTGAGTGAATCCATGGCGTGGCGGACCCCTTTCGCCGCGCGTTCTTGAGATTGTCACGAATTCCCGCTATTTTACTTGCAGGGCCATCGATCGATATGGGCCCGAATGGAGGACACGATCCTGAGTGACATGACCGCTGCGGGCACCACAACGCGCCCGATGCACACAGTACACACAGAGCTGCCCGGGACCGGACCCGACCGGGAAACGCTTCTGGATCTCATTCTGAAATCGCTGGACGATGATGGTGCGACGGATGTCGTGGACATCGATCTGCAAGGCAAGTCGTCCGAGGCCGATACGATGGTGATCGCCTCGGGCCGCTCGACCAGGCATGTCGGCGCGATTTCCGATAAGCTGATGGACCGTTTGAAGCTGCATTCCGGGGTGCGTCCGCACGCTGAAGGGTTGGAGGCCGCGGATTGGGTGCTGATCGACGCGGGCGATGTGATCGTCCACGTCTTCCGCCCGGAAGTGCGCGAGTTCTATCAGCTCGAAAAGATGTGGATGCAGGCGCCGGACATCACGGCGCGCGTATCGGCACAGGCCTGAACGGCTGACATGGTGAAACCATGGCGTCCCGTGGGGGGCGCTCGCTGACATGCGGCTATGTATCGCCGCGGTTGGCCGGCTGAAGCCCGGTCCTGAACAGACGCTGATCACCGAGTACGCCCGGCGGCTTGATGCGACAGGCCGCCCTTTGGCGCTGGGTCCGATGGATCTCCACGAGATTGACGAGCGCAAGGTCAAGGAAAGCAAAGCGCAATCGGCACGGCTGATCGAGCGGATTGCGCCCGGAAGCGTTGCGGTGGCTCTGGATGAACGCGGGAAGACGCTCGGTTCGCCGGAGTTGGCCAAGCTGATCGAACGCACCCGGGACGGCGGATCGGACGAGATGCTGTTCCTGATCGGCGGTGCGGACGGCCACACCAAGGCACTGCGGGAGCGCGCCGATCATCTGCTGTCGTTCGGCCCGATGGTCTGGCCGCACATGCTGGCGCGCGTGATGCTGGCGGAACAGCTTTACCGCGCGGTCTCGATCCTTGCGGGCAGCCCGTATCATCGGGCCTGAGATGTTGCCGGGCTCTGACCGCTCGGGTAGACCATCGGCGAGGCAGTTCGGGCGGAGACCCAAATGGCACTGAAACCGGTCATCTTGTGCATTCTCGACGGCTGGGGCTTGCGGGCCGAGACCGCAGACAATGCCGTGGCCCAGGCGAAGACGCCGAATTTCGACCGGATCTGGGCCAATGAGGCGCGGTCTCAACTGGTCGCGCACGGCGAGGATGTCGGCTTGCCTGCGGGGCAGATTGGCAACTCCGAGGTTGGCCACACAAATATCGGGGCGGGCCGGGTCGTCTGGATGGATCTGCCCAAGATCAACAACGCGATCGGGGATGGCCGGTTCTTTTCGAACCCGGCTCTGGTCGCGTTCATGACACGGATGAAGGCGTCGGGCGGCACGGCACACCTGATGGGTCTGCTCAGCCCCGGCGGGGTTCACGCCCACCATTCCCATGTCGTGGCCCTGGCCGAGATCCTGTCGCGTGCGGGTATTCCCGTGGCGATCCACGGGTTTCTGGATGGCCGCGACGTGCCGCCGCAATCGGCCCGCAATCAGGTGGCAGCGTTTCTGGCTGACATCTCGGGGATGCCCAACACCGGGATTGCAACGATCTGCGGGCGTTTCCATGCGATGGACCGCGACAAGCGCTGGGACCGGGTCGAAAAGGCCTTCCGGATGCTGACCGATGGCGAAGGCACCGCGGCCGAAGGGGCGCTGGCGGCGATCGAGCGGTCCTATGCGGCCGACATCACCGACGAGTTCGTCGAGCCGGTGGTGCTGAACGACTTCGCGGGCATGATGGACGGCGATGGGCTGATCTGCTGGAATTTCCGCGCTGACCGGGCGCGCGAGATCCTGTCGGCACTGCTCGATCCGGCTTTCGCGGAGTTCGACGTCTCGGCCCGTCCGGACTTTGCCGCAACGCTGGGCATGGTCAGCTATTCGGACCGGCATGATGCCTGGATGCCTGCGATGTTCCCGCCGGAGGAGATCGTCAACACGCTTGGCGAATGGGTCGCCGCGAATGGCAAACGCCAGCTTCGCCTGGCCGAGACCGAAAAGTACCCGCATGTCACGTTCTTCCTGAACGGCGGGATCGAGACCCCGGACGCGGGCGAGGACCGCGAAATGGCACCATCGCCCAAGGTGCGGACCTATGACATGCAACCCGAGATGTC
The DNA here is from genome assembly GCA_038534135.1 of Pseudomonadota bacterium. Classification (GTDB taxonomy): domain Bacteria; phylum Pseudomonadota; class Alphaproteobacteria; order Rhodobacterales; family Rhodobacteraceae; genus Thermohalobaculum. Next base: position 87,225 of record JBCAXJ010000004.1, read on the forward strand.
GGCGGCCGAGGTTACCGCGAAGCTGACGGCGGGCATCCGCGATGGTTATGACCTGATCGTTGTGAACTACGCCAATCCCGACATGGTCGGGCACACCGGGTCGCTCGACGCCGCGATTGCTGCGTGCGAAGCGGTTGACGCGGGTCTTGGGGCGGCATTGTCAGCGCTTCAGGAGACGGGCGGTGCGATGCTGGTCACGGCGGATCACGGGAACTGCGAACTAATGCGCGACCCGGTCACCGGTGGGCCCCATACGGCCCACACGACGAACCCGGTTCCGCTGGTGCTGGTGCAATATGGCGATCAGTCGTTGGATTGCGTGCTCGCGGACGGGCGGCTCGGGGATCTCGCGCCGACGGTTCTGCACTTGATGGATCTGGAGCAACCGGCCGAGATGACGGGCCGCTCGCTGCTGCGGCGTCCGGGATGACGGCATGACGGCGGCATGGATCCACAAAACATGCGCTGTGCTTGCTGCGGGCGTATTGCTGTCCGCCGCGCCCGATCAGAGCTTTGGGCAATCGCCAGGTTACCCGAACATTGACCGCGCCCGGGCGGCATTGTCCGTGGCACAGGACCAACTCGAGGCTGCACGCTCGGGAACAGCCCAACTCGCAGCCCTGGGGAAGGCTGTCACCGCGCATGAACTGGCGCTGGCGGCATTCCGTGACGGCTTGCGGGTCATGGCGACGCGCGAGTCGCGGCTGAGAAATGCAATCTCGGAAGATCGCGCACGGCTCGAGGAGTTGATCGCGGCGCTGCAATCGCTTGGGATGGCGCCTCGGTCTGCCCTACTCGCGTTTCCGGGAGGGCCGGTTGGTGCCGCACGCGGCGCCAGTCTGATGGCCGACATCTCGCCTGTGCTGAGCGCGCGGATCCAGGACCTGCGGGAACGATTGGCCCATCTCCAGCGCCTGCGCTCGAACCAGGATGTCGCCCGGATCGAGGCACGCGGCGCTCTGGCGACGCTCCAGGAACTGCGGGGTCGTACCTCCGAAGCGCTGCGCCGAAAGCGCCGCAAAGGGCTCGCCACCCGCAGTGAACTGGCCGAACAGACGGCTGCGGTTGCTGCACAGGCCGATTCCATCGATACGCTGGCCAGCACGCTGTCGTCCGCTGCGGAAAGTGATCCGAGCGTACTGCTGACGTTCGAGGAAGCGCGCGGGTTCGTGCAGCCGCCCGTGGCGGGCCGACAGACGGCGGGGTTCGGCGACCCTGATCCCTGGGGCCGCAAGGGCTTCGGCTTGACGATCACGGCCCCTGCCTATGCTCAGGTCTCGGCCCCCTGGGACGGCACCATCCGCTATGCTGGTCCGCTGATCGATTACGGGACCGTCGTCGTGCTGGAACCACAGCAGGATTTGCTGATCGTCATGGCGGGATTGGCCTCGGTCGACCGTCTTGTCGGTGAAACCGTGCTTACAGGGGAACGTTTGGGCGGGCTTGGGGGGCCAATTCCCGCATCAGAGGAGTTTTTGCTTGAAGCCTCGACAGATCGTGATCAGATCAGCGAAGAAATGCTCTATATCGAACTGAGACGAGACGGGCAGGTCATGGACCCGACAGACTGGTTCGACTTCACAACGAAGGGACGCGGCGGATAATGCGCAAGACAATGATGGCGATGATGGCGGGTGTTGCTCTCGGAGCACTGGTTCCGATGATGGTGAACACCGTCACCGCCCAGGACACTTCCGCGAAGAACACATACGAGTATCTCGATCTGTTTGGCGACATCTTCGAGCGTGTGCGGTCGAACTATGTCGAAGAGGTCGACGAGCAGCAGCTGATCGAGGCCGCGATCGAGGGGATGCTGACATCGCTCGATCCGCACTCGGCCTATCTGCCGCCGCAGAACTTCCAGGACATGCGCGAGCAGACCAAGGGCGAGTTTGGCGGGCTCGGCATCGAAGTCACGATGGAGAACGGCTTCGTCAAGGTCGTGGCCCCGATTGACGAGACGCCTGCCGCGAACGCCGGATTGGAAGCCGGAGATTTCGTGACACATATCGACGGCGAGTCGGTGCTGGGGCTGACCTTGGCCGAAGCGGTCGAGAAGATGCGCGGGCCGGTCGGCTCGGACATCATCATCACGATCAGCCGTGAAGGCGCGGAGGAGCCGTTCGACGTCACCATCACCCGCGCCGTCATCAAGATCCGTGCGGTTCGGGCGCGCGCCGAGGGCGATGTCGCGGTGCTGCGCATCACGACGTTCAACGAACAGACCTATGACAATCTCGAAACCGCGATCGAGAAGATGAAGGACGAGATTGGCGAGGATAAGCTTCAGGGCTATATCGTCGATCTGCGCAACAATCCCGGCGGACTGCTGAGCCAGGCGATAGCCGTGTCGGATGCCTTCCTCGAGACCGGGGAAATCGTCTCGACCCGTGGCCGCGATCTGAACGAAGCGGATCGCGTGAATGCCAAGGCCGGTGATCTGACCGATGGCAAGCCGATCGTTGTCTTGATCAATGAAGGCTCGGCCTCGGCCTCCGAGATTGTCGCCGGTGCGCTGCAGGATCAGCGCCGGGCGATCGTGCTGGGCGCCAAGAGCTTCGGCAAGGGCTCGGTTCAGACGGTGATGCGCTTGGGCGACAAGGGTGCGATGAAGCTGACCACGGCGCGTTACTTCACACCGTCGGGCCGGTCGATCCAGGCTCTGGGCATCGAGCCTGATATCCTGGTCGAGGAGCGTCGCGTGACCGATGCCGACGAGGAGGCCAATCGCCGGACCCGGTCCGAGGCCGACCTGCGCGGGTCACTCGAGAACGAGCTGAGCGAAGATGAGCAGCGGCAACTCGACGAAGAGCGCAGCCGCCACGAGAAGACGGCACAGCTTCGGTCCGAGGATTTCCAGCTCGCCTATGCTCTGGATCTTCTGGCGGGTTTGGCGATCTACGATCTCAGCGCCAAGTAAGCGCTGGGAATGGACATCGACAGCCTGCCATACCGGCCGTGCGTCGGGTTGATGGTGCTGAACGGCGATGGCAGGATCTTCGCCGGTCAGCGCCTTGATGCGCCCGCAGGCATGCACGCCGCCTGGCAGATGCCTCAGGGCGGAATTGACCCGGGCGAGACCCCGGCCCAAGCGGCCTTGCGTGAGTTGCGGGAAGAGACCGGGATCAGTCCGTCAGCGGTCGAGATCCTGCGCGAAAGCGATCAATGGCGGGATTATGACCTGCCAGTTCACCTGGTGACGAAGCTCTGGAACGGGGCTTACCGCGGTCAGACGCAACGGTGGTTCGCGATCCGGTATCGCGGGCCCGACACCGCGATCAGTATCGAGACGGAAGAGCCCGAGTTTCGGGAATGGGCCTGGATGGCGCCGGACGAGCTTGTGACCAAGATCGTGCCGTTCAAGCGCGACACCTATACCGGTGTGTTCGATGAGTTTGCGGATCTCATAAAGCAGACGGCCTGAGCATTCTCAGGCCGCTCGGCAAGCTGGGTGGCTGGACCTGAGACGTCTCAGACGTTCCAGACCGGCGTTGCCCCCTCGACCCGGTTGCCGATCGCCGTCCAGTTCACCTGCAAACGGCCAATCCGCGTATCGCTCCACGTGTGTGCCACGGCCGTAAAGCCGTCACACGTGACATCTTCCGCTTGCAGATCGAGCCTCAGGTTGCGGCTGCTGTCCGCATCGATCACCGAGATCGAAAGCTGGACCGTTGGCGGATGGATGAATGGCTCGCTGAATGGCACGACCTTCTTGGCCCAACGCTTGCCGGCGCCGGACCACATCGGGCCCTTTTGCTCAATATGGTCAAAGATCTTCGCCACGCCGCTTGCCAATGCTAGCGTGAGCGGATTGAGACTGTTCATGTGCCCCACCTCAATTTCAGACGCTATCAAACCGTCATAATTGGAGCACACTTCCCAAAATCATTCAATCTCGGCTGCCCAAAATTCAATAATATGCTGAATTTTTAGTCAGAATCCACAATCACACTTTGGGGAACACGCACCATAGGTAGAAACGAAACAAGCCCGCACCGTCTCAGGCGCGAGCTTTCACTGGCAACACATTGAGTCGGATCAGATGATCGACTTGAGCGTTATGAAGTCGTTCACCCGTTGCTGCGCTGCTTGCTTGCGGTCTTCGCCTGCTTCTTCAAGCGCCGATTCCGCCGCAGCGACGTGGCTGTCCAGATACTCGGCTGTCACTGCTGACCCTTCGACCGCTTCTTCTGCGAGCACCGAAATCACGTTGTCCGAGATCTCGGCGAAACCGCCGGTGACGAAGTACTGGTCCTCGGACCCGCCGTTTCGCACGGTCACGAAGCCGGGTCGCATCGTTGTCAGGAACGGCGCGTGGTTGGCCATCGCCGTCATGTCACCCGCTATGCCGGGGATCGTCACCGACTCGGCATCAGCCGATGCCAGCTTGCGTTCCGGGCTCACCAGCTCGAATGTCATTGCGTCGGCCATGGCCGCGTCTCCCCGAGTACCTTAGGCGGCCTCTGCTGCCATCCGCTGAGCTTTGGCGATGACTTCGTCGATGCCACCGACCAGGTAGAACGCAGCTTCCGGAAGGTGGTCGTACTCACCGGCCACGACCGCTTTGAATGAGCTGATCGTGTCCTCCAGCGGCACCTGAACGCCGTCGGCCCCGGTGAACACCTTGGCCACGTCGAACGGCTGGCTGAGGAAGCGCTGGATCTTCCGGGCGCGGGCCACGGTCAGCTTGTCTTCCTCCGACAGTTCGTCCATGCCGAGAATGGCGATGATGTCCTGCAGAGCCTTGTAGCGTTGCAAGATCCCCTGCACGTCACGGGCGACCTGGTAGTGTTCTTCACCCACGATCGCGGGGTCCATCAGACGCGAGGTCGAGTCGAGCGGATCCACAGCAGGGTAGATGCCCAGTTCGGCGATCTGGCGCGACAGAACGGTCGTGGCGTCCAGGTGGGCAAAGGTCGTGGCAGGTGCGGGGTCGGTCAAGTCATCCGCCGGCACATAAACAGCCTGGATCGAGGTGATCGAGCCGCCCTTGGTCGAGGTGATGCGTTCCTGCATCGCACCCATATCGGTCGCCAGCGTCGGCTGGTAGCCCACAGCCGATGGAATGCGGCCCAGAAGTGCCGACACCTCGGAACCCGCCTGGGTAAAGCGGAAGATGTTGTCGACGAAGAACAGCACATCCGTGCCCGACTGGTCGCGGAACTGCTCGGCCAGCGTCAGGCCGGTTAGGGCGACACGGGCGCGTGCTCCCGGAGGTTCGTTCATCTGGCCGTAGACCAGCGCCACCTGCGACTTCGTCAGGTCGTCCGGATTGATAACGTTCGACTCGATCATCTCGTGGTAGAGATCGTTGCCCTCGCGGGTCCGCTCGCCAACGCCTGCGAAGACCGAGTAGCCCGAGTGCACCTTGGCGATGTTGTTGATCAGTTCCATGATCAGAACGGTCTTGCCGACACCGGCGCCGCCGAACAGGCCGATCTTTCCGCCCTTGGCGTAGGGTGCCAGCAGGTCCACGACCTTGATGCCGGTGACCAGGATCTCGGATTCAGTCGACTGGCTGACGAATTCCGGGGCAGGCTGGTGGATCGGGCGGGTCTCGCTCGCGGCAAGCGGTTCGCCTTCGTCCACGGGCTCGCCGATCACGTTCAGGATGCGCCCGAGCGTGACGTCGCCGACCGGCACCGCGATGGCAGCACCCGTGTCGCTTACGGTCTGACCGCGAACCAAGCCTTCGGTCGAGTCCATGGCGATGCAGCGCACGGTGTTTTCGCCCAGGTGCTGCGACACTTCCAGAACCAGCCGGTTGCCGTTGTTATCCGTCTCCAGCGCGTTCAGGATCGCCGGCAGGTGATCTTCGAACTGTACGTCGACGACGGCGCCGATGACCTGGGTGATCTTGCCAACTGCACTCATGTCAGTCTCCTCGTGCCTCAGAGCGCCTCGGCGCCTGAAATGATTTCGATCAGCTCGCTCGTGATCGCGGCCTGCCGCGAGCGGTTGTACTGGATGGTCAGCTTGTCGATCATCTCGCCCGCGTTGCGCGTCGCGTTGTCCATCGCTGTCATACGCGAGCCTTGTTCGGACGCTGCGTTCTCCAGCAGACCCCGGAAGACCTGGGTCGCAATGTTGCGCGGCAGAAGATCTGCGAGGATCTCTTCCTCGTCCGGCTCGTATTCGTAGTTTGTGCCTTCCGACCCATCGTCCTCGAACACCGCAGGGATCAGTTGCAGGGGCGTCGGCTCCTGCGTCAGGACCGAGACGAACTTGTTGAAGTAGAGCGTGGCGATGTCGAAGTCTTTTGCGTCGAAGCGCTTCAGGACATCCGCTGCGATCTCGGCGGCGTTCTCGTAGGCCAGCTTCTTGACATGCGACAGGTCGATGTGATCGACCATCAGCGCCTCGTAGTCGCGCTTCAGCTGTTCACGGCCCTTCTTGCCGATCGTCAGGATCTTGATCGTCTTGCCCTCACGCGTCAGGCGCGTGATGTCCTGGCGCACCTGGCGCACGATCTGGCTGTTGAAGCCGCCGCACAGGCCGCGTTCGGACGTCGCCACGATCAGCATGTGGACCTGATCCGCTCCGGTCCCTGCCAGCAACTTTGGCGCAGTCGGTGAATCCTTGGCAGCTTTCGACAGATTGCCGAGCACCTTTTCCATGCGCTCGGCGAACGGACGTGCGGCTTCTGCCGCTTCTTGCGCCCGTCGTAACTTGGCAGCGGCCACCATCTTCATGGCCGACGTGATCTTCCGGGTCGACTTGACCGAGTTGATCCGGTTCTTCAGGTCCTTGAGGCTCGGCACGCCGTCTCTCCCGTCCCGCTATCCGGATCAGCCAGCGAACGTCGACTTGACGCTCTCGATGACCTTCTTGATCTCGTCCGCCAGGTCTTTTTCGACCTTGCGGTCGTTGTTCGTGATGTCGTCGAGAAGTGCGGACTTGTTCGTGCGCAGCTCGGTCAGCAGAGCTTGCTCGAACGGCCCGACCTTGCCGACCGGCATGTCATCCAGATATCCTTGTGTGCCCGCATAGATCACGCAGACCTGCTCGGCGTTCGTCTGCGGGGAATACTGCGGCTGCTTCAGCAGCTCGGTCAGGCGTGCCCCGCGGTTCAGAAGCTGCTGGGTCGCAGCATCGAGGTCCGACCCGAACTGGGCAAAGGCCGCCATCTCACGGTACTGCGCAAGCTCGAGCTTGATCGACCCTGCGACCGATTTCATCGCCTTGGTCTGCGCGGACGATCCAACGCGTGACACCGAAAGACCGACGTTCACGGCCGGGCGGACGCCCTGATAGAACAGTTCAGTCTCGAGGAAGATCTGGCCATCGGTGATCGAGATCACGTTGGTCGGAATAAACGCCGACACGTCGCCGCCCTGGGTCTCGATCACCGGGAGAGCCGTCAACGAGCCCGCGCCATTGTCTTCGTTCAGTTTCGCTGCGCGCTCGAGCAGGCGCGAGTGGAGGTAGAAGACGTCGCCCGGGAATGCTTCGCGGCCCGGCGGGCGGCGCAGCAGCAGCGACATCTGGCGATAAGACACGGCCTGCTTCGACAAATCGTCGTAGATGATCAGCGCGTGCATGCCGTTGTCGCGGAAATACTCGGCCATCGACGTGGCAGAATAGGGTGCGAGGAACTGCAGCGGCGCTGGATCAGACGCGGTTGCTGCAACGACGATCGAGTAGTCCATCGCGCCCGACTCTTCGAGACGGCGCACCAGCTGCGCCACGGTCGAGCGTTTCTGTCCGACAGCCACGTAGACACAGTAGAGCTTCTTGTTCTCGTCGTCGCCAGCAGCTTCGTTGTAGCTCTTCTGGTTCAGAATCGCGTCGAGCGCCACGGCGGTCTTGCCGGTCTGGCGGTCGCCAATGATCAGTTCGCGCTGGCCGCGGCCGATCGGGATCAGCGAGTCGATCGATTTCAGGCCGGTCGCCATCGGCTCGTGCACCGATTTGCGCGGGATGATGCCGGGCGCCTTCACGTCGGCAACGCGGCGCTCGTCGAATACGACCGGGCCCTTGCCGTCGATCGGATTGCCAAGACCGTCGACCACGCGACCCAGCAGGCCCTTGCCCGCCGGCACGTCAACGATTGCGCCGGTCCGCTTGACCGTGTCGCCTTCCTTGATGGTCCGGTCGTCGCCGAAGATCACGACACCGACATTGTCGATCTCGAGGTTCAGCGCCATGCCGCGGATGCCGCCCGGGAACTCGACCATTTCACCGGCCTGAACCTGGTCGAGGCCGTAGACGCGGGCGATGCCGTCACCGACCGACAGAACCCGGCCGATTTCCGAGACTTCGGCTTCCTGGCCGAAATTCTGGATCTGTTCTTTCAGGATCGCGGAGATTTCCGATGCCTGGATGCTCATCACCCGACCTCTTTCATTGCATTCTGGAGATTGGCCAGCCGGGACCGGATCGACGAGTCGATCATCCGCGAGCCAACCTTAACGACAAGACCGCCGATGATGGCTTCATCGACGTTCACATTCAGCTTCACTTCGCGCCCGATGGCACCCTTGATCTGTTCGATCAGCGCGTTGGCCTGCGTGTCGGACAGCGGCCGCGCTGCAGTAACCTCGGCAGTGATCTCTCCGCGATGGTCGGCCATCAGGGCCTCGAAGACCGAGATCAGTGCTGGCACGGCGAACAGGCGGCGCTTCGATGCCATAAGCCCGATGACATTCTGGACCAGTGGCGAAAGCCCCATCCTGGCGGCGACCGCGCCCATGGCGTTGCCCTGCTGTTCACGCGTGTAGATCGGGTCGCGCATCAGGCTGCCCAGATCCGCGCTATCCTCGATCGCGGCGCCCAGCGCCTTCAGGTCCGCTTCGGTCTGGTCCAGGCTGCCTGCCTCGGACGCCAACTCGAAAAGAGCCGTTGCATAACGACCCGCAGCGCCAGCTGTAATTGATGCAGCGGTCACGTGTTTCGGCCTTCCCGCTCATGCGCCGCGAAACAAAGACGTCGCGGCTGAGGTCTCGAATGATCGGAGCGATGAACCCGCCCCAAGCGCGCCTGCGGGTATCACGGCGCGCGTGCCCCCGCAACCTGCTGCGCTCGGGCTGGGTTCTGGAATCTTGGGCAGCTTTTGTGAAGGCGGAATGCGGCCCGGTTCTTGCGCACATCGTCGCAGATGAGGATCACGGCTCGGCGTGTGCCGCGGCATGACTGCCCTCGCGCTGCACACGAATGGCAAACGGGACCGTATCAACCCGCAAACAGGCCGAGACATCCTCCGCCGACAGATCGCGCGTGTCCTTCAGATCGGCCATGCTCAGGACCAGCGTTCGCAGTGCGTCCCGATCTGGCGCCCGCCCGCACAGCAGTGCCCGCAGATAGAGCGCACAGATCTCGTCCTCGTCCGTGCGCCGATGCCCGCCATCGCCCATCGCGACCAGCGACACCGGCAGCACCGGATCGGCCAGGATCGCCCGCGCCGTCGCCTCCGCCGTCACGAACGCCCCGGCATAGACCCGCTTGGCATGCGCCGCCGACACGATCCCGTGCGTCCCGTTCGTCGTCGTCTGCAACAGCGTCTCGCCATCGAACCGCACATCCCGGATCTCGTGCGGAGAGTTCCCGAAATCGAACCCCTCGGGCGCGATCCCCTGGCGCTCCCCCATGCAACGCGACCCGACGCCTGTGTCCCGCAGCCGCAAGGCCTCGTCCAGATCGTCCAGCATCAAGATCTTCTCGGCCCCGTTGCCGAGCGCTACAGCCGCTGTCGTGAACGCTCGGAACACGTCGATGATGACCGCTGTCCCGGTCGCCTCGGCCGCCGCGCCGCCATGGGTGCCGATGATGATGTCCTCTGCGCGCATGTCCGCTCCTCTGCGTTCCGCCCGGCGCGGCGCATACCGCAGGCCGTCAGCCGCCGCCAGCTTTTGACACTGCTTTTCACCCTGCTTTTGACGCCACTTTTGATCCTGCGGCAAAACCGGCTAGACAAACCCCATGAGCACCGACGACCCGCTGGCCCCGTTCATCGCCGCCCTCCACGCAGGCCGCCTGCGCGTCTGGTCCATCGTCGTCACCATCTTCGGCGACTGTATCCAGCCGCGCGGCGGGCGCGCCGCCATGGCCGAACTGCAAGCCATCGCAGAGCGTATGGGCATCGAGGGCGGAGCCCTGCGCACCGCCATGTCCCGCCTCGCCCGCGACGGCTGGGTCGAGCGCACGCGCGAAGGCCGCAACAGCTTCTACACCCTGTCCGAACGCGGTCGCGCGGTCTTCACGCCCGCCACGCGCCAGATCTATCGCGCGCGTTTCGCCGACGCCGACGCGCCCTGGCTGATCGCCATCTCGCAGAACGGTGGCCCCGACCCCGACGGCCCCAGCCTGTCCCTTGGGCGTCAGGTCACCCTGATCGCGCCCGAGGATGCCGCGGGCTGCCGCGCGGCCGGAGACCTCGTGCTCAGCGCCACGCCGGCAGAGGTCCCCGCCTGGGTCTGCGACGCCGCCTTCGACGCGGACCTGGCCGGGGGCTACCGATCTCTCGCCGACCTGATTGCCACCGTAAGGCCCGAGGACGCCAGCGCCCTACCGCCACTCGACGCCTTGGCACTCCGGGTCATGCTGATCCACGCTTGGCGCCGCCTGACCTTGCGCCACCCCGTGCCACCGGCCGGACTGGTCGCCGCTGACTGGCCGGGCGAGGCATGCCACACGGCCCTCGCCCGCCTCTACCCCGCACTGGTCGAGACCTCCGAGACATGGTGGCCCACAGCCACGCCAGACGACGGACAGCAGACCCTCGCCACCCGCTTCACGTCGTAGGATGGGCGCCCGGCCCATCTTGACCGTGCACCATGCCATGGCACACGGACTCACCGTCCACCAGCAGGGCGGGCTTCAACCCGCCATCGCTGGACGCCCTTGCCCCACTCCGGTACAATACGCACCACCGGGAGGGTTGCGTATGTCAAAGTGGTCATCCTTCGAATGGACAAGCCTGGTCGTCGCTTTGGTCGGCTTGGCCGTCGCGATCTATTTTGGCGTCGTGAGCCTGACGGGAGACACATCGATTCAGGCGTCCGGAGGCTCCGCTGTCAGCACCGGCAGCGGCGCTGCCGTCGTCACTGGCGACAACACATCCGTCAACATTCGCGGCACCCAGACCAATCAGGGCAGCAACAATGACTAGGCTCGGCGCGCTCCTGCTCGCGCTCTGCCTCGCCGCACCGCCCGCATCGGGCCAGTCGGTCGAAGCCGAGGACGGCGCGGCGGTCAGCACCGGCTCCGGCAACGCCGTGGTCACCGGCGATAACAGCACTGTCACCATCATCCAGGGATATACGATCGAGCAGCACGAAGCCGCGCTTGCCCGGCGTGAGGCGCAGATCCGCGCGGACCTCGCCAAGGTCTCCAGCGCCGAACAGGAGCTTCTGCGCCGCCAGATCGCCGACATCGAAAGCCAACGCACGGACCTGCAGACCTCCTATGACCGGGCAGTCCGTGAACTGACCGATCTGCGCAACCGCTTGTCCGATATCGGCGAGGGCATTTCCCAGCAGAAGATCGATGAAGCCAAGCAGGCGCTCTACGAGGGCGACCGCTCCAAGGCCGACGCCCTGTTCGCCGAGGTCGAGGCGATGGAGCAGGAGAGCATTGACCGCGCCGCCGCCGCCGCCTTCGAACGCGGCAAGATCGCCGAACAGGAAGTGCGCTGGCACGATGCCTTGAAGCATTTTGACAAGTCGGCAAGACTAACGCCGACCTTTGAGAATCTGCGCTGGCATTGGGACTTTCTGTGGAAACTCGGAAATGGCAACGAGGCATTGCGCGTCGCAGGCTTGATGAAAGGCGCGGCAATTGACGAGTCTGGACGCGAAAGCAGCGATTATGCGGTTGCGCTTTCGTGCGAAGCGGTTTCGCTCCGGATGCTCGGCCAGTACGACAGGGCAGAACCGCTCTACCGCCAGGCCATCGAGATCGGTAAGGCCACGATCGGAGAGACGCATCCGGACTACGCCACCCACCTCAGCAATCTCGCGGGCCTGCTGCGGACCATGGGCCGGTATGACGAAGCCGAACCGCTCTACCGCCAGGCCATCGAGATCGGCAAGGCCACGATCGGAGAGGCGCATCCGGATTACGCCACCAGCCTCAACAATCTCGCGGGCCTGCTGCGGGCCATGGGCCGGTACGACGAGGCCGAACCGCTCTACCGCCAGGCCATCGAGATCGACAAGGCCACCATCGGAGAGACGCATCCAAACTACGCCATCCGCCTCAACAATCTCGCGCTCCTGCTGCAGAACATGGGCCGGTATGACGAGGCGCGCCCGCTATACGCCGAACAACTCGAAATCAAGCTCAAGGCGATTGGGAAGGAGCATCCCAGCACAAAACTGGGTGCCGTCAACTACGTGCGCCTCCTCCGCGCGCACTTCCCCGACGATCCGGCGCTGGCGGAACTGGAAGCCACCTTCGGTGCCGACATCGGGCGATAACCACCCGGCTCGGTCCCGTGTGCGGTGCGGCATGAAATGCTGCTCCGCCACCCCGGGACCTCTGACTCACGCCGCACCTAGCTTACAACACAACGGAGCGGCGTTAACCTTTCGCCTATCGACTCCGCGTTGTTACGAATGCGGTATCAAAGGAATACGTTTGCACTACCTTTGCGGTATCAAAGCGGGATGCCTCGCGGGACAGCGCGCTGGCATTAATATGTTACCGAAATCGCGTTGCATTAGGAATTTTCGTAATATATAAGATCTGAAACACGGAGGTTTCGCATGTATTCCCAGGGACTGATCGGGGCCGACAGCCAGACCGAGGAAACACCTGAATTCCTTGAGAAATTTCAGGCGCGCATCGATGCGGACGAGAAGATCGAGCCGAACGACCCGATGCCGGAAGGCTATCGCAAGACCCTGGTCCGGATGATCGGGCAGCACGCGCATTCTGAAATAGTCGGCATGTTGCCGGAAGGGAATTGGATCACCCGCGCGCCATCTCTGCGCCGCAAGGCAGCATTGCTTGCTAAAGTGCAAGACGAGGGCGGCCACGGCCTCTATCTGTACTCGGCTGCCGAGACACTTGGTGTGTCACGTGAGCAGATGACCGAGGAATTGCTCTCCGGAAAGGCGAAGTATTCTTCGATTTTCAACTACCCGACTTTGACCTGGGCGGATATCGGCGCGATCGGATGGCTCGTGGATGGCGCCGCGATCATGAATCAGATCCCACTCTGTCGTTGTTCCTATGGTCCGTACGCCCGTGCGATGATCCGCGTCTGCAAGGAAGAGAGCTTCCACCAGAGGCAGGGCTATGAAATAATGATGACGCTGGCCAAAGGTACCGACGACCAAAAAGACATGGCACAGGACGCACTGAACCGTTGGTGGTGGCCATCACTGATGATGTTCGGCCCGCATGACAGCGATTCTACACATGGCGATCAGTCGATGGCGTGGAAGATTAAACGCTTCACCAACGATGAATTGCGGCAGAAGTTTGTCGATGCCACGGTTCCTCAGGGCGAGCACTTGGGGCTGACCTTCCCCGACCCGGACCTGAAATGGAACGAAGAGCGTGGCCACCACGATTTCGGCCCCATCGACTGGGACGAGTTCTGGCGCGTCGTTAAGGGTGGCGGCATCATGAACCGCGACCGCGTCAAGGCCCGCAAGAAAGCCTGGGACGACGGCGCCTGGGTCCGAGAAGCAGCCCTTGCGCATGCCAAAAAGCGCAAAGAACGCAAGGCTTTGGCGGCAGTCGCCGCCGAGTAAGCCGGTGCCCCTAGCCGATAAGCTCTTCCAGCCTCAGATGCGCGAAGGATGGCCCCAAGCGCCGTTTCGCTGCGTTGAGCCACATTGGCTTCGCCTTGCTGAGCAGCGCGTGGCGCCCGGTGTCCTGCCCGGAATCGTTCTGCTCGTGCATCAAAAGCACGAACGCGGGTTCAGAAGACTCCGAGATCGTCGGGGCGACCTCATCGACACGTTGGTGCGGAACGCCGAGATCGAAGACACCGAAATCAGGTTTGCTCGGACCGACAATCGTCAGTCCGCAGCCGATCCCAAAGCGCTTGAAGGGTGCGAGCGAGATCCGCCTACTGCCCGGACTTGTTCCGATCAGAAAGCCGCGTGGGAACGTTATCCCAAAGGCAGCGCTCTCGGTCAAAGGCAGAAGTTGTTGCGATCGTTCGATAAAACGAGAGCTCAAACCGTCATCGTCGTCGAGCCGGAACATCGCGAAACGCCGCGCGCAGCGTTCATCGATGCTGCACACAACCCGGTGGAGCGTTGGCGCGATCGCATCGGCGGGCGACATTTTGACCGCAAGGATGCGCGGGTCCGGCGCCACGAGGTCCAGGAGCCGATCGCGCCACCTTTGCGGGAGCAAGTCGGAGTACAGGATCACGGCGCGCCAGGTCTCGACGTTTTGCGCGGTCAGAGACGGCAGCGTAAGGGCCTCGAACGTTCTGAACCGCGTCTCGAGATGCGCTGGGTCGAACAAGACGCGCGCGCGCTGCTCGATCGGCAGTTCAGCGGCTTTCCGAAAGTCGGACGGGCCGGCTGTCAGGACCGAGAACCGGACAACGCCAACGATCGGGATTTGGTGGGCATCTGTGCTCATGGGATCGACTTTGGCTGGGCTCATTCTTGCGTGGGCCTGCATAACCCTTTGAAATCAGTGGTATCTCACGTTGCAGCCCGTGCTGTGGCACAGGCCCAGATCGTGTCGCATAGCTGCCGCCAAGCGGCAACACGAGATCGGTTGAGCGTTTACGGCTTGCGGCACCAAGGCGTCGGAGCGGGTGCATGATGGCCTTTCGTCGCGCAATGCCGATCCTGAACGTGCGGGACGTCCTCGCCTCGGTTGCGTTCTACGAGCGCCTGGGTTTCGAAAGCCATGGGACCTGGGGCGACCCGCCCGGCTTCTGTATCGTCCAACGCGGTGACGTGACGCTGGCGCTGGATCGCTCCGGAGCGCCGGACCTGCCGCGCAATCAATGGTGGCACAGTTACGTTTATGTCGATGATGCCGAGGCTCTGATGAATGAGTTCCGCGCGGCCGGCATCGAGACGACCGAGATCAACACGCCGACCGAATACGGATGTATCGATTTTGATGTGATCGATTCGGACGGTCACCGGCTGGCGTTTGGACAATCATTGAACCCGGTTCCCGGCCCCGGTCTGGGATATGAACGCGGGCGCGGGTAGGAGGACGACATGACGGACGAAACGCCGCTTTGGGAAGTGTTCATTCGGCCGAGGAACGGTCTTGCGCATCGTCATTGCGGGTCTTTGCACGCCGCAGACGAGGTGATGGCGTTGCAGGCCGCGCGCGATGTCTACACGCGACGGGGCGAGGGCCAGTCGGTCTGGGTCGTGCGGTCTGCGGATATCACCGCCTCGGATCCAGCCGACAAGGGTGAGATGTTCGAGCCCGCCGAGACGAAGGTCTATCGCCATCCGAGCTTCTACGACATCCCCGAAGACGTGGGGCACATGTGATGAACCATCGCGACGCCTTGCTGACCGGGTTGCTGCGCGTGGCCGATGATCATCTGATCCTAGGACATCGGGTTTCGGAATGGTGCGGGCACGCACCGATGCTGGAGGAAGACCTGGCGCTGCCCAACATTGCACTGGATCTTCTGGGGCAGGCCCGCGCGCTCTACACCTATGCCGGTGAGGTCGAAGGGCAGGGGCGGACCGAAGACGACCTCGCCTATCTGCGGCGCGAGCGCGAGTATCGGAACCTGCTGCTGGTCGAACGTCCGAACGGTGACTTTGCGCACACCATGCTGAAGCAGCTGTACTTCTCGTCGTTCATGCACCTCTGGTGGGAGGCTGCTTGCGCCTCGGATGATGCGACGGTCGCTGGGATTGCGGCCAAGGCCGTCAAGGAAAGCGCCTATCACATGCGCCATTCGGCTGAATGGGTGATCCGTCTTGGCGATGGCACCGAGGAAAGTGCTGCGCGGATGGCGCAGGCGGTCGAGGACCTCGCGCCTTATGTCGACGAGATGTTCGCGCCGGATGATGTGAGTTCGACGCTCGCGCCTCAGACGTTGCCTGACAACCCGGCGTTGCGCGCGTCATGGGATGCGCAGATTGCGGCCGTGTTCTCCGAGGCGACGATCGAGCCGCATGTGCCGCGCGCATCGATTTCCGGTGGGCGCGATGGCCGCCATGGCGAGGAGATGGGCTTTCTGCTGACCGAACTGCAGTACATGCAGCGGTCCTATCCCGGGGCGCAGTGGTGAGCGCTGTCATCGATCTCTCGCTCGATGAGCGTCGGGCCTGGGCGGCAGCGGCAGCGGTGCTCGACCCCGAGGTTCCAGCGGTCAGTGTCGAAGACTTGGGGATCCTGCGGTCCGTGGACCTGATCGATGGTGTCGCTGTCGCCAAAGTGACACCAACTTATTCGGGCTGTCCGGCGGTCTTGGCGATCGAACTCGCGATCGAGACGGCTTTGCGTGACGCGGGTTTCGAGGCGCGGATCGAGCGGGTGATCTCTCCGCCGTGGACGACGGATTGGATCACGCCCGAGGGTCGCGAAAAACTGCGCGCCTACGGGATAGCACCACCGGTGAAAGGGACTGGCAAAGGATCGCTGTTCTCTGATCCGGTGGTCGCGTGCCCGCAATGCGGATCCGAAGATACCGAGCGTGTCTCGGAATTTGGCTCAACCGCGTGTAAGGCGCTTTGGCGTTGCCGGAGCTGCGCTGAACCCTTCGACTACTTCAAATGCATTTGACCGGGAGGCTCTGATAGCTGCGCCCCGTTTCCATACGTTGACGCTTGCGGATGTGCGTCAGGACACGGCCGAATCCGTTGCGCTGTCCTTCGACATCCCAGAGGCGCTGCGCGGCGATTATGCCTTCACGCCAGGGCAGTATCTGACCTTGCGGGCCGACGTGGACAACGAAGACGTGCGCCGGTCTTACTCGATCTGCTCGCCGATCGGCGGCCGGACGCTGGATGTCGGCGTGAAGCGGATCGAGGGCGGCCGCTTTTCGAGCCACGCGCTGACCCTGAAGCCGGGTGATGCGCTGGAGGTGATGACGCCGCAGGGCCGGTTTACGGCGCCGGTTGGCGGCGAGCACAACTATCTTCTGCTGGCCGCAGGGTCCGGGATCACGCCAATGGTCTCGATCGCGCGTTCGGTGCTCGAGGGGGAACCGGACAGCACGGTCACGCTGTGCTACGCGAACCGGACGACCGAAAGCGTGATGTTCCGCACGGCGCTGGAGGATCTGAAGGACCGCTTCATGGCCCGGTTCTTGCTGACCCATGTGATGGACGAGGAAGCCCAGGATGTTGAACTGTTCAACGGGCGCCTGGATGCAGAGAAGCTGGAGACACTGGCGACACGTGGGTTGATCACGCCGGCTGAGTACGATGCGATCTATGTGTGTGGCCCGCAGCCGATGATCGAGGCGGCCTCGGCGGCCTTGAGGGATCTCGGTGCGCCACAGGAGCGGATCAAGTACGAGCTGTTTACGCCGTCTGGGGCACCGCCGGTTGCGAGTGCCCGCGCCAGCGCGCGCCCGGTTGCAGGTACGGAAATCGAAATCGTGCTGGATGGAGCACGGCGCAGTTTCAAACTGACCGCCGAGGATGGCAGCGTGATCGAGGCGGCCGCGCGTGCCGGTCTGGACCTTCCATACTCTTGCGCAAACGGCATGTGCGCGACCTGTCGGTGCCGTCTTGCAGAGGGCGAGGCCGACATGGTGCAGAACTTCTCGTTGGAGCCATGGGAGCAGGAGGCCGGGTTCATCCTGGCCTGTCAGGCGCAGCCGAAGACGCCCAAAGTGGTGCTGGATTTCGACGCTGTCTGAGACGTCGCGCCAAATTTCAGGTGTCGAGGTAGGCGAATGCCAAGGTTGCGACCGCCGCCAGTTTCCCATTGCCGCCCCGGAACTCGGCCCGCAATGTCGCCATGCGGCGTCCGTTTGACAGGGCATGAACAGCGATATCGACGTCGCCAACGGGCAGCGGCCGCATGAAATGCGTCGTCAGATCGACGGTCGTGCATGGCCGAAAGGCCTGGTTGACCGCGATGAGCGTCAGCACCGAGCATGTATCCGCCGCGGCAGCGACAGCTTGGCCGCTGATCACGCCCCCGCCTTCTCCGCCGCCACGCGCCAGATCGGTATTTTCGGGCAGTGTGAACTGCGCGCCGTCCGACCGAATCTCGCCGGTGCGAAGACCAAGCAATTTGACCCAGGGTGCGAAGGCCTCGTCCAGGAAGGCGTCGATGCGCGCTGCGTCCCAAGTCTCGCTCATTCCCGCCCCCGATCGATTGCATGCGCCGTCTTGGTCACATACTTTCCAAAGCGACCGCAAGAGTTCAGGATCCACCGCCAATGACCATTGCTCAGTTCAACGTCGCGAGGGCGCGCTGGCCGCTGCAGGACTCTCGCATGGCGGAGTTTACCGGGATGATCGATCGGATGAATGCGCTGGCGGCGCGATCTCCCGGTTATCTGTGGCGACTGATCGACGAAGAAGGGCCGGATGCACCGAAGTTCCCCGGAGATCCGCGCATGACATTCACGCTGTCGGTCTGGTCGGATGTCAACAGCCTGCGCGCCTTTACCTGGCAAACCCTGCACAAGCGGTTCCGGTTGCGGCGTGATGAATGGTTCGAGCCAGCCAGCCAGGCGTACCTCGCGATCTGGCCGATCGCACCGCAGCACCGTCCTGACGGCACGGAAGCCTTGGCCAAACTGGCTGCGCTTCGCCAGAACGGGCCAGGTCCGGATGTCTTCGGGACCGAGGCATTAGCGCCCCAAGCTGTTTCGCCCGCTTGAAGCGTCCCAAAATCGGCGGAGACAGATGCGAGATGGTCCGGTATTGCAGCGCCCATGACTGACGTTGTCCGACCGACACGGTCCCGGCCAATGGCCGATATGTGGACTTTTGGCGCGCTGATGATCGCCGGAACGCTGCTGACTCCGATTCTCGCGGTGGTCTGGATGGCGTTCTTTCCGACCGAGAACATCTGGCCGCATTTGTTCGCGCATGCCTTGCCGGTCTATCTGAGCAACACGGTTGCTCTGATTGTTCTCGTCGGCTTGGGTGCCGCCACGATTGGCACTGGCGCAGCGTGGCTCGTCACGATGCATGAGTTTCCAGGGCGCCGTTGGCTGGAATGGGCCTTGCTCGCGCCGCTGGCCATGCCTGCGTATATCGGGGCCTATGCGCTGGTCGATCTGCTGGAGTATGCCGGACCGGTCCAGACGGCACTGCGATCGGTTTTCGGCTGGACCTCGGCCCGTGACTACTGGTTTCCAGAGATCCGATCGCTCGGCAGTGCGGCCTTTGTTCTGACGACGGTGCTGTATCCTTATGTCTACCTGCTTGCGCGGGCGGCCTTTCGCGAACAATCGGTCTGCGCGCTCGAGGTTGGACGCGCCTTGGGCTGCGGCCCGTGGGGCGTGTTCTGGCGGGTCGGCCTTCCGCTGGCACGGCCCGGAGTGTTCGCTGGGACTGCGATTGTCTGCATGGAGACGCTCGCGGATTTTGGGACGGTCGACTACTTCGCCGTGGCAACCTTGACGCAAGGCGTGTTTTCGATCTGGCTCGACACCTACAACGCCGGTGGCGCGGCGCAGATCGCTCTGGTCATGCTGGCGTTCATTCTGGCGCTGTTGTTCGTCGAGCGGATTGCCCGCCGAGGCCGCAAGTTCCACCACACGTCGCGGCATTACCGTCCGATTCAACGCAGCATGCCATCAGGGTTGCGACGCTATATCCCGACGGTCTTGTGTCTGGTCCCCGTCATCTGCGGTTTCCTGGCACCGACCGCGGTGGTCGCATGGCACGCGCTGGGGTCAATGTCGGCCTGGTCGGACGCATCGTTCTGGCAGGCGTTGTTGCGAACGGCCACGCTGGCCTGTGCGACGGCCTGTGTGGCCTGCGTGATCGGAACCTTCATGGTTTATGGCGCTCGGACCTCGACGTTCACATTCCCACGATGGGCGGCACAAGCGACGGCTCTGGGGTACGCGGCACCCGGCGCAGTGATTGCCGTGGGTGTTCTGATCCCGTTCGCTTGGTTCGACAACTGGCTGGCGGACAACATCCTGGCGATCACGGGGATCGAGATCGGTCTGCTTCTGACAGGAACGGGCGCCGTTCTCGTCTTTGCCTACACGGTACGTTTTGCGGCGATCGCACATGGTGCGATTGATGGCGCGCTGGGCCGGATCACACCCTCGATGGAGTTGGCGGCACGCACCCTGGGGTCGAGCCGCGGGCGCGTCCTGTTTCGCATCCATGTGCCGATGATCCAAGGGTCGCTGCTTACGGCGGCATTGTTGATCTTCGTGGACACGGCGAAGGAACTGCCCGCGACGCTGTTGTTGCGACCCTTCAACTTCGAGACATTGGCGACAACGGTGTACAACGCTGCATCCCGCGAGCAATTGGACGAGGCCGGTCCCGCAGCGCTCGCGATTGTCATTCTGGGTCTTCTGCCTGTCGCGATCCTCGCACGCACACTGAACAGATCCAGACCGGGTGAGGACTCGATCCGGTCATGATGCGGCTTCTGCGGCGGGTTTTGCGGGCGTCGGCTGTGTTCGTGTGCCTTCTGATCGTGGGCGGTGTGGCGCTGTTGTACCTGATGCCGCGCGCCCAGGTCCTGTCACTGATGACGGACGATCTTGAAGGAACAGGTGGGTTTCGTTTCGAGACGTCGGGAACGATCGAGACGGTGCTCTGGCCGATTCCGGGCTGGCGACTTGGTCAGATTGGGATCACGGAGACAGCGGCGGCTGAGACAGCGCCGCCCTTGATCTTCGCAGAGCAGGCAATCCTGACGATCGCACCCCAGGGCCTGCTGACTGGATCTTTGAATGTCGGCGCGCTCTGGTTGGAGAACGCTGTGATCGCCGTGACGGCAACGGATCAGGGCATCAACTTGCCAGCCATCCCAACGCGGCGTCCCTCTTTGTCGTTCTTGCGCCTGCGAAATGCCTCACTGATCATAAAGGGCGTTGGCGATCGCGTGGACGAGCAACTCGAGTTGGATCGCGTCGCGCTCGACTACGCTGGTCGTGCACATCCGATGCGGATCGATTTCACCGGGCGATGGCGCGACCGAAGCATAGACGTGACCGCGAAGGTCACGTCACCAGACAGGTTGGCACGGGGCGATTGGACTTATGTCGACGCAGACATTTCCGTTGAGAATGATACCGCTAGCTTTCGCGGCCGCCTCTTGCCGGTCGATCTGCTTGAAGCACCGGAGGTTGAAGGAAGCCTCTCCGCGAAGATCGAAGATCCAGCCGGTCTTGTATCGTGGCTGAGCGCGGAGCCCGCCAACCCGAAATTGGGTTACCTGAAGGACCTTGAACTGGAAGCGCGGGTCGAAACCCTGAACGAACGCTTGCTGACACGAACGCGATGGGTGGGTTCGATCCGCGAGACCCCGATAACGCTGGATCTCACGCTCAGCGGAGACGAGGGATGGCGTGAGACCGATAACCTTTCGCTTGAAGCGGTGAGCCGTGCTGGCGGTTTATTTTCGGCGCATCTGAACGGACGTGTCTTGCAAGGACCGGCGATCACGGGAGACATGAATGTCTCGGTTCTCGATCTGGGCAGTGTCTTCGATGCTGGTCTGTTGCCGCGCGCCTACGCCATCACATCAGCGCGCCGTGGATCGCTTCGTGCGCGACTTTCCGCATCGCAAGACGGCGTATCACTGGCGGACGCGACGCTGCAACTCGACAATGACACCTTTGAGGGAGGCGCGGCGCTGGACCTGCGTCCAAAGCGACCCATGCTCAGCGTGCGAAGTGAGCTTTCGGAGCTTCCGGTGTCGGAATTCGTGGATGCCTGGACAGAAGAGAACGCGCTGTTGAATCGTGCGCTGGCCGAGGTGGAAAGTGATTTCGTCATCGAAGTGTCCGCAGCCAGATCCTCCTTCCGTGACTTTGAGATTGGGCGTACGATTCTCGAGATCGAACGCTTATCGAATGCGACAGCTGGGGATATTGAACGGCTCGATGTGTTTGGTGGAACGATCGCCGGAACAGTTCGGGACATGACCGACACGAAGACGGTCGAGATTGAACTGACGGCGGCCGAGATCGACGCTCAGGAGCTTCTGAGCCACACGGGCATGCGTGGGCTGACCGGGACGATGGGCGGACAAGTTCAGATCACAGTCCCGAAGACTGTCGATGGATTGGATTGGTCGAATGCGGTGGGTGTCGGGAGTGTGTCGGTCACGCGCGGCGAACTCTCTAACCAAAGTGACACTTCAACCGCCCAATTGGGTGGGACAGAGGCTATCGGTTTCGCTCTCGCCGAGGCTGAGATCAGCATCGCAAATGGAAAAATCGGTGCGGACCGCGTCGATCTTTCTGGTGTGAGCGATGGAAATGTAGCGGCGGGGCGCCTCGTGACACGCGATGGCGTGCTCACATTTCAGAGGTTCAAGGGTGCAGATGCGGAGGCGGCGAGTTCTACACGGGTCGTGCCTGATGGCGGCGTGCCGCAAGGTGGAGATGGGGATCTCTCGGAGACAGCAAGCGCGCAAAAACTGTCTGCAAGCGACGCCGCTATTCCAGGAGCAGTGATTGAAGATCTCGGCGCGCGCGCAGGGGCTTTGGAAGGCGAGGAAACTGGGCTCGGACGTGGCAATGGCGATCTCGCTTTGTCAGAGGCCTCCGAACGCGGATTGGTCGATGTACTGCCCGAGGCTCCGGCAGAAGCCCCACTGCCCGCGCGTCCGATCCGTTAGGTCGTCCTTGCGGCTTCCGCTGCCTCCCGGATGGCACGAATGTTGGCGCCGTAGACCTCCGGTGTATCCACCGAGCCACCCTTGAAGACTGCAGAGCCTGCAACCAGGACATCTGCGCCCGCCGCCGTGACGAGTGGCGCCGTCTCCGGCGTCACGCCGCCATCGATCTCGATCTGAACTGGCCGGTCACCGAGCATCGTGCGCAAGGTCCGCACCTTGTCCATCATGGGAATGAAGCTTTGCCCTCCGAAGCCGGGATTGACGGTCATCACGCAGATCAGATCAACAAGATCCAGCACATGCATGACTGAATCGGCGGGCGTTCCGGGGTTCAGGGCGACACCGGCCTTCGCGCCGGACGCACGAATTGCTTGCAGTGTGCGATGGATGTGCGGTCCGGCTTCGACGTGAGCCGTGATGATATCGGCACCGGCATCGGCGAAGTCCTGAATGTAGGCGTCCACCGGCGAGATCATGAGGTGGACATCCATAACGGTTTTCACATGCGGGCGGATTGCCTTGCAGGTGGCCGGACCGAACGAAATGTTCGGCACGAAGTGTCCGTCCATCACGTCGACATGAACCCAGTCTGCGCCTTGGGCAACGATCGCCTCGCATTCGGCACCGAAATTGGCAAAGTCTGCCGCAAGGATTGACGGGGCGATCCTGATGGTGTCGTCAAATGGCATATCATCCTCGCGATGGCTTCGAGGCGAGGCTATGGCACGTGGCCTGACCTCCGTCCAGATCGGGTCTTAGTCGGAGATGGCCAGCCACGGACGTAGCAGAACCGACACGGCGAAAATCGCGGTTGCCGTGCACACGATGGTCGGACCCGTCGGAGTGTCCAGCAGCAGCGAGACTTCCAGGCCACCCAGAGCAGACGCAACGCCGATGGCGGCGGCAAGAATGGCCATCGCCTCCGGTGTTCGGGCGAACGCGCGTGCGGCAGACGCCGGCATGAGCAGCAGGGCGGAGATCAGCAGCGCCCCAACCACCTTGATGGCCACCGCAACGACGATCGCAAGGCCAATCGTGAGAACCATCTGTTCACGCTCTGGCTTAAGGCCGCTGGCTGTCGCCATGTCCGGCTGAAGCGTCACCGTTAGCAGGGCGGACCATCGCCAGTAGATCCCGCCAATCACCAGCAAGGCTCCCGCCCAGATCAACATCACGTTTGTCCAATCGATCGCCAGGATGTCGCCAATCAGGTACGCGCTCAGGTCAACGCGCATGCCGCCTTGGAGCGAGATTGCGACCAAGCCTGTCGCGAGGGCCCCGTGCGACAGGACGCCGAGCGCCGTATCCTGAGCATATCCCCGGTTCGTCAACGCGGTAACGCTGACCGCCATTGCGAACGCGGCCAGCAGGACGCCAGGAAGAATTGGCATCGACAATGCCAACGAAAGGGCGATCCCCAAAAGGGCGGCATGAGCCGTCGCATCGCCAAAGTAAGCCATACGGCGCCAAACGACAAAACACCCAAGAGGCGCAGCCGCGAGGGCGACACCGGCGCCGCCCAGTGCTGCACGGATCAGAAATGCTTCCATCAGTCGTGAGTGTGTGTTGCGTGGTGATGGGCGTGATCGTGATGATGGCTATAGAGCGCGAGTGACCGCGCATCGCGATCCCCGAACAATGCCAGGTATTCTGGCGAATCCGAGACATCGGTTGGTGCGCCTTGGCAGCAAATGTGACCGTTCATGCAAATAACATGATCGGAAGCGCGCATCACGACGTGTAAATCGTGGCTGACCATCAGCACGGCACAGCCCAAATCCGAATGGACGCCAGAGATCAATGCGTAGAAGTCCGAGATCCCGTGCTGATCCAGACCTTGCGTCGGTTCGTCCAGGATTAGAACCTCTGGCTCTGTGAGCACGGCCCGGGCCAGGAGCGCGCGCTGCAATTGCCCGCCAGATAGTTTCGAGACTTGGGCGTGTCGCTGATCGGACAGACCGACCATGCCCAATACGTAGTCTTGCTTGGACTTTGGTTGGCGGTGCGGCAGGCACAGGAACCGTTCCACAGTGATCGGTAAGGTCGTATCGAGCGACAGTCTTTGCGGAACGTATCCTATCTTCAGGCCCGGTCGGCGGACAACGCGACCGGACGTCGGAGGCAATGCGCCAACGAGAAGGCGTAGAAGCGTGGATTTGCCGGAACCGTTTGGTCCGACGATTGTCACAATCTCGCTGTCATTGATTGACATCGAAACGTCGCGCACGGCGTAGGTCGCACCGAAACGAACGCTCGCGTCTTCTGCGCTTATCAGCGTCATCTCGCAGCGTCCGGCCTGCAGGACGGACAAAGGCCTTCGACCTCGATGGACGTGCGTTCGACGGCAAAGCCGACGTCTTCGGCCGCCGAGTCCAACGGGGTGCTGTTCAAGGAAGCGTCTGTCTCCGCGACGCCTCGGCAATCCCGGCAGATGAGAAAGGCGGGAGCATGACCCTCGCCCGGACGATTGCAGGCCACGAACGCATTCAGGCACTCGATCTTGTGGGCGAGTCCGTGCTCGACGAGAAAGTCCAACGCCCGGTAGGCTGCGGGGGGGTGGGCATTCTCTCCCGACTCGGAGAGGTGGTTGAGAACCTCGTATGCGCCGATCGCGCGATGCTCCTGGAGCAGGATCTCGAGAACGCGTCTGCGCGCCTGTGTCAAGCGCAGAGAGCGCGCTTCGCACAGCGCCTCGGCATCCGCCATCCCTCGCGCGATGCACCCGCCATGTTCATGGTCGACGAAGGCCAGTGGGTTTTCCGTCATGCTCGTGCCGCCTCGCTGATTGGGACCTGCATAATTCGTCGCAGTTGCATTGGTATATGACAAGAATGTTATATGATAACAGGCTTGCTTTCCAACGTTTCAGGATTTCGATATGCACCTTCTCGCCTTTTTTATTGCCACGCTTTTGCCGCTTGCCGCGGTCGCGAACCCGCCGCGTGTCGTCACGGACATTGCTCCGGTGCACTCTCTCGTCGCGTCGGTGATGCACGGTGTTGGGGCGCCGCAAATTATCCTTCCACCGGGGGCATCGCCGCATGGGTACGCGCTCAGACCGTCCGAAGCGCGCATGCTTGCGCAGGCCGACGTTGTCATTTGGGTGGGCGAGGATTTCACGCCCTGGCTTTCAACATCCATACAGTCCCTCGCAGCGAGTGCTCAACGCATTTCCCTTTTGGACGTGAAAGGCACAGTTCTCCTTCAGTACCGCCGGGCAGATCATATCGATCGACGGCACGATCATGATGATCATGAGCACGCCAGTTCAGAAACGAAACTGGCATCTGAAGACAACCACAATGAGCACAAGCATCACGACCACGAACCGAATTCGTCCGAGAACAAGGTCGGTGTGCCTGTCGAAGACCAGCATGACCATGGTCACCAAAATAATTCGACCGAGGTTCACGCATGGTTGGATCCGGAGAACGCCAAGACATGGCTGGATGCAATCGCGTCACTGCTGAGCGAACTGGATCCGGAGAACCGCATCGCGTACGAGGCGAATGCTCTGATGACAAAACAGCGGATTGACGAGGCGGCGTCCACGCTCCGCAGTGTTCTTGATCCCCTGCGACAGAAACGATTTATCGTTCTGCACGATGCGTACCACTACTTTGAAAGCCGGTTTGGGGTGCAGTCGGTGACAGCCATACTCCCGAACGATGGTGCAGCGGCAAGCGCGGGCCACGTCCGCTCGATATCAAGACTGCTAGCCGAGGGCGATGTTTCCTGCGTTTTTGTTGAGCCTCAGATGCCGGCGGCGCTGGCAGAGACACTATCCGAAGAACATGGTGTGCAAACGGGCACGTTGGACCCGCTTGGGGATATGTTGGAGCGCGGTCCGGGCCTCTATCGGCAGTTGCTACTTAACCTGGGCCTTGGCTTGCGGGATTGCCTGAGCGAACCGCTTTAGCGGTGTCTTGCTGCATTGCTCAGCCGAAACAGCGGCCGAACGCGGCTTCATCTATGTTGGGATCAGACACGGATTGCAGCGTCGAACAGTCGGATTCCAACCGGCATCCGTTTGGACGGAACATCGTGCTCACCCAAGGCCCGCACTCACAAGGTGACTTGTGGTTTCCTTGAAATCACTTGGCTTCCAGTTCCTTAAGAACCTGTCGAACTCATTGGCTCTCATGGGCTTCGCAATGAAATAGCCTTGGAGAATATCGCAGGACATTTGCCGCAGCAGTTCGGCCTCGCGCGCGTTTTCCACACCTTCCGCCACAACCCGAACATTGAGAGAGCGGCAAATGTCCACGATAGAACGGACGAGGTTCAATCGGGCATCGTCCAGGGTCATGGCTGCGATCAGTTGCCGGTCAATCTTGATCGCGTCCGGGCCGAGTTTCACCAAGCTGATCAGAGAGGCGTGCCCGCTGCCGAAATCATCGAGTTCGACGTCTATTCCCATTTCTTTGAGCATGTCGATGTTCCAACTGATGGTTTCATCGACATCATCAAGGAAGACGGACTCCAGGAGCTCGAATGAGATCATGCCCTTCGGCAGATCCATTTCTTGCAGGCTCGAGATAAGCTTATCGTCTTTCAGACGCTTGGACGAGACATTTACGGAAAGCCGTGGCACCACAAGGCCACCGCGCGCCCAATCCTGCATGGCGATAACCGACTTTTCCAGGATCATGCGGTCAATCGTTGCGACGACGCTCAGGTCCTCGGCAATTGTCAGAAACGTATCCGGTGTGCGCACTCCACGGCCGCTGCTCTCCCATCTTGCGAGCGCTTCGACGCCGATGACTTCGTACGTCTGCGCGCAAACCTGAGGTTGGAACCAGGGCGTAAACTCTGATCGGCTCAAACCTGCGAGGATGCCGTCCGATATGACCTTGTAATCGAGCACCTCCTGCTGCAATTCGTCGGAGAAGAACGTGTAGCAGCCGCGTCCGCGGTTCTTGGCCCGATAAAGCGCGACATCGGCATTTACCAGCAAGCCCTTGGGATCGATCTTTTGACCGCGCATTGTTGCAATCCCGACAGAGGCGCCGAACCAGCATTCACGCCCCTCGAACGTCAGCGGTTGACTGAACTCGTCGATCAGACGCGCGGCCAGGCTGCCCAGCATCTCGTCTCCACCGTGCCCGGTACTGATCACGACGAACTCATCGCCTCCGACCCGCGCGACAAAGTCATCCTGCGGCACGTTCTCTGCTAGCACGCTGGCGACGTGCCTGAGAACTGCGTCGCCCGCGGCGTGACCCAGGGTGTCATTGATTTGTTTGAACCGGTCGAGATCGATGTGAAGCGCGCCCAGCCAGCCGCCGTCCACGCTGCATTGCTGCGCCAGATCGGCGAGTTTTGTGTCCAGAAAGCGCCTGTTGGCGATGCCCGTAAGGGGGTCATGCATCGCGCGATGTTCGATCTCGCGCTGGACGGTCTGCATCTCGGCGTTGTGGCTTTCCAGCTGCGCGTTGGCTTCCTTGAGCCGTCCCATCGCATCGGACTTAGCCTTGTTTGCAACGTTCAGTTTTCGGTTGGCGGCCAGCAGCTCTTCCTTGGCTTTCTGGAAATCCGTCAGGTCTCGACCAACCCCACGATAGCCCTCGAAATCTCCATTCTCGTCGAAGAACGGCTTACCGCTTGACGAGATGTACTGCCGGGTGCCATCCGGCCCGGCCCGCCAGAAGCGGAAATCCTTGAAAGGCTGGTGTGTATCAAGCCAGGCAAGATGCATTTCCATCTCGAGCGACAGTTCTTTATCCGCCATCAACTCCCTGCGGGTCTTGCCGATGTGAAACTGCGCGGGAACCCCGGTGACCTCTTCGACTTGTTGTGACATGTATGTGAACCGCAGATCGCGATCCATCTCCCATACCCAGTCGGTAGAGACTTCGATGAAGTCAGCCTGCTGATCCTGAAGCGCTCGCATCTTCGCGTCCACTTCACAACGATCGGTGACGTCCTGGAAAACACCGAACACGGCGTTGACCTCTCCGTCGCAACCAAGCTCGCATGCACCTTCGCATCGAACGAATCTGATCTCGCCGTCGGACAGGACCAGCCGAGACTGAAAGTCGAACGAGGATCTTTTGTCGATTGCTGCAGTGAGCGTTTCCTCGACCATCGCCCGTTCTTCCGGATGATAGAACGCGATCGCTCTCTCGAGTTGAACAGCATCGGAACTCGGCTCGAGCCCGTGGATCCGGAACGTCTGCGGCGACCACTCGACTGTTTCGCTCCCCACAGTCCAATACCAGTGACCGATATCTCCCATATGCTCCGCCATTTCGTACTGGCGCAGCTTTCGCTTCATGCTTGCGATTGAATCGTCCGGGGTTCGATCACTCATCCGCAGGTGCTATCCAACACAACTATAATCTCCTGAAAAATGACCGGAAACTCATAAGCATTGGTTAGCTTGGGTGAATATCTTACCCGAGATTAGCCATGGCTTTGGCAGTGGCGCCGTCCTCGACCCTTTTCGGATCCTGGATGAGATGATGCCCAGTTCGCGGATCGGGTCGTATCGGGCAGTGCTTTGCGACATCGGCGGAGGTTGCATCGTACATTTCAAGCGCGATCCAATCCGAAGTCATTTCTAAGGTGATGCTAGGGATTGGATGAGGGCATGTGTTGAATCCACCGCTGGGCATCTCTCAACACCCATCAAAGCTGGATCTGGATGTGTGCGCCAGAGGATTGATCGGCTACGCGCCCGAAACGATGGATCTCGTCGCCGGGAACTGCCCAACCAGAAACTCCGACAGATCAGGATTTCGCGCGCGTAAGCAGTGCAAGACTGAGGCCTGCCCGCCAGCACGTTCGACGTCTGGCGGGCAGATTGTTTCAGGCCGGGAACTTGCCCGTTTGGATCGACAGGTTTTGCTCGGATCCTTTCCGCAGGAACCGGATGTTCGTTTGCGTACCCGGATCGGTGTCGGCGACAGAACGTGTCAGATCGCGCACCGTATTGATCGACTTAGAACCGAAACCCAGGATCACATCTCCACGACGCAATCCGGCACGTTCAGCCGGCCCGCCGTCGACAACGTCTGCAATCAGCGCGCCTTCTGCTGCGTCAAGGCCGATCGCCGCGGCGATTTCCTCGGTCACCGGTTGAATCGATACACCCAGCCATCCACGCTCGACCGATCCGTTCTCGATCAGGTCAGCGACAACCTCTTGCGCTTGGTTCGACGGAATCGCGAACCCGATTCCAACGCTCCCGCCCGAAGGAGAGAAGATCGCAGTGTTGACGCCGATGACATTGCCTTGCTGATCGAACAGCGGACCGCCCGAGTTGCCGCGATTGATCGATGTGTCGACCTGAAGAAAGTCGTCGTAGGGCCCGGACCGGATGTCGCGACCGCGGGCGGATACGATCCCCGCTGTCACGGTGCCACCCAAGCCGAAGGGATTACCGATGGCGATCGCCCAGTCGCCGACCTCGACGTTGTCCGAGTTGCCCCAGGGCACTGTCGGCAGAGTGCCTCCGGCGTCGACGCGGAGTACGGCCAGATCGGTCTTCGCGTCAGTTCCGATCAAGGTCGCGCTAAGCTCCTGACCATCCGACAAGACCACTGTGATTTCGCTGGAGCCTTCAACGACGTGGTTGTTCGTCACAATCGTGCCGTTGCTATCAATCACGAAGCCCGAGCCCAGCCCCTGCGGGCGACGGTTGCGCTGCTGGGGTTCGCCGGGGAAGTTCCGCCCAAAGAAGCGTTCCATGAACTCGCGCATTTGCGGATCGATCTCGGCATTTGCGCGTGCGGTGCCCGTTGTCTTGATTGTTACGACCGCAGGGCGTGTCGCTTTGACCAGAGGAGCGAACGACGGAAGCACCGCTGCTGGGACGGCAGCGGTTGCTGGTTGCGATGTCGATGCGTGATAGGCCAAGGTGACCGCGACGGCGAGCGCACCGGAGAGCAGGATTGCCTTACCAATCGAAGTTAGTTTCATGTGTGTCTCCAAGCATTCAGTCACGTACGAGCCCATGAATTTGGGCTTGTACCTGCTGCTTTAAAGGGGGGACGCTGGCAGCTCCGGCGATGGCCTCACGGGTTTGTTACGAATTGTAACATGCACGATCGACGGGGCGCTGGACAATGACGCACTGTCATGTTCACGTTAGGTTCTGGAAAGGAGGTTGCGATGACCCTGACACCCTTCGCCGATCTCTTCGAGCAGGCGTCGGCCCGCAAGGGTGGCGTTGATGCCTTTGAAGCAACGATGCCTGACCTGAAAACGGTCGAAGAGTTGCGGGCGATCCCGGACGACCGCTGGTTGGCGACCTTTAGCAAGGGCGTGTTCTCGACCGGGCTGAACTGGAAAGTCGTCAGCAACAAGTGGCCGGGAATCGAAGACGCACTGTGGAGTTTCGGCGTTCCGCGGTGCGCCATGATGTCGGACGAGGACCTTGATGTGCTTCTCAAGGATACGCGCGTCATCCGTCACGCAGCGAAGCTTTTGTCCGTGCGCGACAATGCGATCTTCTTCGCGGACCTCGCGAAGGAACATGGCAGTGCAGCGAATTTCTTCGCAGAGTGGCCGTCAGACGATTTCATCGGGCTGATTGCGGTGATGAAGAAACGCGGAACGAGGATCGGCGGTAACACCGGGATGTACGCCCTCAGATTCATGGGGAAGGACAGTTTTGTGCTGGGTGGCGACGTCGTTAAGGCTTTGATCAGAGAGGGTGTTGTGGCTAAGGCCCCGAGTTCCCAGCGAGACCTTCGGGCCACCCAAGACGCGTTCAATACCTGGCGCGGCGAGTCAGGCCGCCCGCTGGCTCATATCAGCAGAACCCTTGCATGCACTGTCGAGTAGTTCACTGGGTGTTCGTGCTTGTTATGTTTTCAATCGAACGTTAGCGCCTCAGGTATCGCTGGCGTCACACCAGCAATCCGTTGGTGCGAGTTTTGCGCAGTTCATTAAAGTAAGACTGAATCGTTTAGCAATATAAAGCTCATCGCAAAAGTTCGCTTGTGTATGGGTGTCGCGGTCGCCACATGATATTGTATAGTCAACGGTTATTGGAGGTCTGCACGTGATCGAGGGAATCCCGGTATTCAGCGTCGCTGTTGCGGTGCTTGTTTTGTTCGTCCTCATTGTCATCTTCCGCGCTGTTAGGACAGTTTCTCAGGGCGAAGAATGGACGGTGGAACGGTTCGGGCGCTACACGAGGACGTTAACTCCTGGCCTGCACTTTCTGGTTCCGCTGATCGAGACCGTGGGCAACCAGATCAACATGATGGAGACCGTTCTGGACATCGCCGGGCAGGAGGTAATCACCAAGGATAACGCGATGGTTCATGCCGATGCGGTGGCGTTTTACCAGGTTGTTGATGCAAGCCAGGCGGCCTACGAGGTGCGCAATCTGGAGTTGGCGCTCCAGAACCTCGCGATGACCAACATCCGCGCCGTGATCGGCTCGATGGATCTGGACGAGACGCTGTCCAACAGGGACTCTATCAACGCGCGCCTGTTATCGGTCATTGACGAGGCCGCGCAGCCCTGGGGGGTCAAGGTGACTCGTGTCGAGATCAAGGATCTGGCACCGCCCGCTGACATCACCGAGGCCATGGGGCGCCAGATGAAGGCCGAACGCGAAAAGCGCGCGGAGATCTTGACTGCAGAAGGTGAAAAACAGGCCGCGATCCTGAAAGCGGAAGGCGTGCGGGAAAGCCAGATCCGTGAGGCAGAAGGGCGCCGGGAGGCCGCATTCCTGGATGCTGAGGCGCGCGAGCGGGAAGCCGAGGCCGAAGCAAAGGCGACAGCGATGGTCAGCCAGGCGATTTCGGATGGCGACGTGCAAGCGGTCAACTATTTCGTCGCTCAGGCGTACGTGAAAAGCCTGCGTGACATTGCGGCATCGCCGAACTCTAAGACCGTGCTCGTTCCACTGGAGGCGGCAGGACTTGCCGGTGCAGTCGCAGGCGTGGCCGAACTCACGAAGCAGATTGGTGGGAAGCAGGGCTAGGACATGTTGGACTTGTTCGGTTTCCTGACTGGCATATCGCCCTGGTGGTGGGTCGCGCTCGCGTTGGCGCTTGGCATCGTCGAGGTGCTGACTTTCAGCTTTTTCCTGATTTGGCCCGGTCTGGCTGCGCTCGCAGTCGGTCTCCTGATGTGGATCGATCCGGGACTCTCGGGGACAGCACAGGCGCTATGGTTTGCAATCCTGTCTGTCGCCTTCACGGTTGTCGGACGGCAGCTTGTCTTCCTGCGAAAACCCACGAGTGAGCGGCCGGGCCTGAACCGGAGGAGCGCGGCATTGATCGGGCGAAAGGTCGTCGTCGTAGATGGTTTCGATAACGGGACGCTTGGCACCGTCACGGTGGATGGTTTGAGATGGCGCGCGCGGATGGCAGATAACGTTGCCGATCCCGCACCCGGGGATTTTCTGCACGTGACCGATGCGGATGGCATGACGCTTCTTCTGACGAACGAGGCGAATGGTTCACGACCTTCGGCAGACCGGCTTAGGGTGTAGGCTGCGGCGGGACACGGCGCATCGTACGCGCCGGCGCTTGAAACGCGAGCCTCACCCGATTGCTATGAGTTCTTCCAATCAGGCTTGGTGCACATCACCGGTGTTGCTTTCGATAGATCTCGACGGCGCAGCGAACCCAAATTCAACCATACGGTTTGCAATTAACCCGAGGCGCTTCGGATACCGGGTGCGCCACACGAATCTGTCCAGAAATCAAACAGTTTGAACGCCGATTTGATTAGGACGCGCGGCCGCGCGTGCCTTAGATTGCGCCAAGGACCGAGGTGGGGCTCGGCGGGAGAGCGCGAATGCGGGTTGGCGCGTTATCATTGCAATCGCTCGGGATGCTCTGTGTTTCGATCGCAGCAGTCTTAACTTCATATGCTTACGAGGTGCCGGCGCAATCGAATGACGCCTGCGGGACGTTCTACCGAGTTCAAGCGGGGGACACCCTGCGCGGGATCACGCTCAAGACCTATCGACACGACCGTTACCGAGAGCTTTTCCGGGCGAACGACGACATCATTTCGAACCCGGCGCGGATCGAAGTTGGACAACTGATTTTCTTGCCATGTGCCGGATCAGAGATCCAAAATCGAACTGACGCACTCGCCGCTGCGGGCCGGACGCCGACTGACCAGGATCAACTTGGCACGCGCCGGGCGGAGCGGGCAGCAAGGGAAAAGACCCGAGCGCTGCAGGCGCCGAGTGAGGCACAATCCTCGGACGCCACTGATCAGACTGCCTCTCTGCCGAAGCCGTCTACCAGTCGCGGCCTTCCGCGCAATCAGAGTTTGCCAGAAGCCAATGCCTCGCGATCGGATGCTCCGGCCCCGTCAGCTTCTGAGCTGACGCCCCGGGCCTCTGCCATCGACACTCCACCGGGTTTGCCGGAGCGGTTGGTCGTTCTGAGTGCCAAGGGACTTGAACCTTTGGCTGGACCAGACCTGCCGGACGGTGGACTCATCGGGGCATTGGTCCGTGCGTCCATTGCCGAGAGAAATCGCGCGACCGCCGTTGATCTGGCTTTCGTGAACGATCGGCGCGCGCACTTGGATGTCCTCCTTCCGATGGGACAGTTCGCGATGTCATATCCTTGGCTGGCGCCGGACTGCGCAGAAGAGCTTCCAGTGGGCAGCATTTCTGAAGATATCTGTGGGGCGTTTTTGTTCTCCGCGCCGATCTTCCAGATCGAGATGCGTATCTTCGTCCGGGGCGAAAGCCCGTTGCGCGATAGCAAAAGGGTGGCTGATTGGAATGGTAAGACCCTATGTCGACCCGGAGGGTTCGTGGCCGTGGATCTGGAACGGCGTTTTGATCTGAAAGGGATCGTTTCCGAAACGGACGCTGATGCGTGTTGGCTTCACCTGCGCGAGGGGCGAGTCGATGGCGTCTCGATGCCGGCGCCACTTGTCTATTCCGCGCCGGTGCCGGACGGGTTTGTCGAGATAGACGATCTACGCAGCTATGAGCCTATTCATGCCGTTCTGCACAAGGCATATCCCCATTCAGAGAGCGTTCTGGAGCTGCTGAACGGCGGATTGCGCGAGCTTCAACAGTCTGGTGCATGGTTCGAACTCGTGTCGGCATATCTCAGTGAGTTCAACCTAGACAAAACCGCGCGAACTGCGGGGAATGATCCAACACGCTCGCAATAGTCCGCAACAGTAGCGCGGAACGGAGAGGATCACGCGGTTCAGCGTGCTCCGAAGCCGGTCATCATCACTTTGATTGTGCGCCAGAATATCCACGCATCGGTCCGGAAACCGGCCGTGTCGATGTACTTCAGATCCTGTCGGGTCTTGATCGTCGTCGCATCAAGCCCCTCGGCATATCCGTTCGCAACCTGAGCCAGCCCGGTAATCCCTGGACGCATCGCATGGCGACGGCGATATCCAGGAATTGTCTCCGAGTAATGGATCGCATGGTTCCAGTAGTCGGGTCGCGGACCAATCACGCTCATCTCGCCAAGCAAGACGTTGATGAACTGAGGAAACTCATCGATCCGCGAT
Organism: Pseudomonadota bacterium; assembly: GCA_038534135.1. Lineage (GTDB taxonomy): Bacteria > Pseudomonadota > Alphaproteobacteria > Rhodobacterales > Rhodobacteraceae > Thermohalobaculum. The sequence continues at coordinate 122,376 of JBCAXJ010000004.1, forward strand.
CGACGCAGGAACTGCCCAAGTTTCGTGATCCTCTCAGTCTCGAGTGGATCATCGGGTCCGCGCGCAATTTCCGGAGCTGCCGTCATCGTCCGGAACTTGAAGGCGCGAAACGGCTTGCAGCGGCGTCCCATCCTGATCTGTGCGAAAATCAGCGGTCCGCGGTTCCAGAACGGATTGAGCACCAACAGGATCACCCCGATCAAAGCAATTGCAGGAAGCGCGGCTATTGCGACCACCACATCAAACATGCGCTTCGCGCCAAGGTACCCCTTCGGCATTGCCTTGCGCCGCCGCGTCGCTTCATCGTGAAGCTCTTCCGGCAGAAGATGTGCATTGCCGTCCATACCGACCTAGTCCGCCATATAAGGGCACGTTGCCTAGCAAAAATCGTCTACGTTAAAGAACGATGAACCTGACGTTCACCACACCGCAATGCATACTATGCTGCACCGCATCCCAATCACCCGCATCTCCCGTATCGCCGGAGCGACAATACGTCAAGTTTTCCAGAGATTTGAGTTAAATCTTGCCATTAATCTAGTTAGGAAACTACAGGTTGAGCTGCGCTATAACAGTAGGGACTTAGAGTGTAATCGTTCACATGAGATTGTCATCTTGCGACCACGTATATGACAAGCTTGCAAAATCCGTTGCCGACATGCATCAGGTCGCTCATAACGTCGAGCGCGAGCGATTCGCGCACGGCAACAGCGCGTGCAGCAGAGCCGGTTTTTTGCACTGGCCTGGTCAGAAGACTATATCCCCGGCACTTTTGGCGGGAGAGGACTTTGCTTGGTGAATTTCTGAACAGTCGGCTCTTCCGAAGAAGTGCGCCGGAGCTGCCACCGATCGAAGCGGAAAGCCCGATCTACGTGATCGGCGATGTACATGGCCGCGACGATGTCCTTGTTCCGCTTATAGACCAGATTATGCAGGACGCCGCTTCTCAGCCGTCAACCGGAGCGACACCCCAGTTGGTTTTCGTCGGCGACATGGTCGACCGCGGTCCAGGAACCCGCGGCGTGATCGAGTTTCTCATGGCCGTGCAGGATTGGCCCGAACTGGAAACGCACTTCCTCGTCGGCAACCACGAACTGATGATGTTGCAGTTCATCAATGACCCGGTCATGGGGCGTCGCTGGCTCCGGTACGGTGGGTACGAGACTGTTCAGAGCTATGACATAGGCCGGGTCGGCGACCTGAGTGACGATCACGAACTGCGCCGTGTTGCAGAGACATTCCAGCTGGCACTCGGGCCGCATCTCGCGTTCATCGAGGACCTGAAGCCGTGGCACCTGAACGGCAATTTGCTGATCACACATGCGGGAGCGGATCCGGGTCTTTCGCCGGCGCAACAGACGATTGATGCGCTCGTCTGGGGCGTTCCGTCCTTCTATCAACATGCGCGCACAGACGGGTTATGGGTCGTCCATGGGCATACGATTGTCGAAGAGCCCTTGGTCCGCGATGGCCGGATCTCGGTTGACACCGGCGCCTACCAGAGTGGCACGCTCACAGCACTCAAGGTCTACGGCACCCAAGTAAGCTTCCTGTCCGAGACCGGGCCTGCCGTGCCTGAATTCGACGATTACCTAGACTAAGTCTAAGTATGCCGCTGGATTAGCTACCCAGCGACCGCTCTTTAGCAATAGGCACCAGCGCCATCTCACACTAGAAGCCGGACGCTGCGTTCGCGAGGCTTGTGAAGAGGGTTGGCAAGGTTTGGCTCAGCGCGCGGTTCCAGGCCGTAATCGGTTGCTCCGCAACGAAGACAATGTCGCCGGCATGGATTTCGAAGACGTCGGCCAAGGCCAAGTTCGCGGCGTTCTCAGCGTCCAGATGATAGGCTGAAACCGATCCGAACTCGGCAGGGTTCTTGGCGCGCCGAAGGACGTAGATTTCGCTGTAATCCGCGAAATTGATGTTCAGTCCACGCTCGCTGAAGAGAACGTCGGCAAGGTTGGACTTGGTCTCGAACGGAAGCTCTACGCGTTTCGGCAGCACCACCTCGCCGGCTAGATACGCATAGTCGCGCTTTACGGCTCCAAGCTCGAGGCGATCCTTGAACAATGAGCGCTCGCTCGCGATCCTTGCGTCGGCCAGGGACTGGCGGTCGGTCTCGAGTTGCGCGCGTGCAGCTGCGGTTTGAAGCCTGAGGTTGACCTGCGACTGCTGCTGCTGTCGCAGTTGCAATTGCTCCAGGAAGCTGTTTCGCGCGCGCTCTTCGTTGAAGTCCGAGCCGACATAGATGCTGTCACCGTCCCGCAGAACGATCTGACGCACAGCCGGATCATTAACAAACCGGCGAGAGCTGATCTGGAAGCTTCGGCCCGACCGGAACAGTTGGATCTTTGCAACGTCCGTATCGATGACCGCGAGACCGCCAGCCGCGTTGACGGCTTCATGCAAATACAGCGGTTTTAACGTGATCGGCACGAGCGTTGGCTGACGAACCTGTCCACCGACCGACACCCGCTGCGAATTGAATTCGGCGATCTCAAGCGAGAACGACGGATCAATGCCGGAGCTCACAAGCGTTTGAAAGATTTCGGCTTCGGCGTCTTGCAAGGTCAGTCCGGCAACGCGGACGCGGCCAGCATCGGGTATGGCAATCGCGCCGTCATCCTGAACGACGAAGCCCTGACGCTTCGATTGTGCGGAAATCAGACCCGGCAATGCATCCAGTGTGGCCGTTGTTCCGTTGACCGACAGCAGCAGGACATCTGCGATACCGATCATGTAGGGTCGCGGTGGCTCGATCGGCGGCAGATTGTCCGGCACGAAACCCGGTCGTGCGCCCGCCTGCGTCGGGACGGCGGGCAATGGTCCGAAATCCGGGATGCTGATCCCTTTGCTCGCTACGATGCGTTGCGCGGCATCGGGCTGGAAACCCAACGGAAGCCGCGCTGGAACGTAAGGGGTGAGGTTTGCCGCCACGGCACTCTCATAGGTCAGCGGAATGATCTCGACATTCAAATCGGAACCGTTGTCACCAAATGCCGACCCGTCCGACACGCTCGGTGACGTGTAGACGATACCGCACGCTGACAGACCCGATAACACGAGCGCTCCGACCCCCAGAGTCTGCGCAAGCCGTCCTAGCTTCATCTCTGCTCTCCCCAAGAGCTTTCGCCTTTAAAAGTTACAGCCAAATATCATGGTTACGCCGAAACGTTAAGGCGCAAACTCACGTCGTTCCTGTACCTTCTTTTCCTCGAGGGTTAGGCTTCGCATGGAATCATTGAGAGTGCCACCCCCATGCACGGACACCTTCAACCGACCATGGCGTCAGTGCGCGATCATCGCTCGCCGAACCATACGGACCGGCGCGGTGTCGATCGACCGGACATGGTGGTGCTCCACTACACCGGGATGCAGAACGCGGTCGCTGCGATTGATCGGCTTTGCGATCCCGCAGCGGAGGTCAGCGCTCATTATGTGATCGATGTTGACGGAACAGTCTTCGCGCTGGTCGACGAGAATCGGCGGGCCTGGCATGCTGGCCGTTCCCGGTGGGGCGACGTGACAGACGTCAACTCGCACTCCATCGGGATCGAGATCGTCAATCCGGGCCATGGAGCGGGATATCCGCCTTTTCCGGAGCAACAGATGACTTCTGTTGAAAACGTGCTCCGAGAGATCATCGAACGGTGGTCGATCCCGGCTTGGCGGGTGGTTGGTCATGCGTGCGTGGCGCCTGGACGCAAGATCGATCCGGGTGAAAAATTCGACTGGCGCAGATTGGCGATGCAGGATCTGGCTGTGTGGCTTGATCCCAATATCGATGATGACGCGCCTGGAGACAGTGCAGCGTTCCAAAATGCTGCCGGGTTGATCGGATATCCCGTACCGGACAGGCATGGATGGGACGAAGATCTGCTGGATGTTTGGTCTGCGTTTGCGATGCGGTTTCTGCCAGGGCAGGCCACATGCGCCCCTTCTGCATCGGGGGTCGCCCATGCAGAGAAGCTTGCGCATCGCTGGCCAGCCGTTGACCCGCACATCACGAAGCTCTAAGTCGCTCGCGCGGATGGCTGGATGGTCGCGGCACCCATGCGGTGTCGAGGAAAGTCCGGGCTCCACGGAGATACGGTGCCGGGTAATGCCCGGCGGGGGCAACCCCAGGGATAGCGCCACAGAGAACAAACCGCCCCGCAGGCCGGGGTCAGGGTGAAACGGCGAGGTAAGAGCTCACCGCGGGACCGGTAACGGGACCGGCATGGCAAGCCCCACCGGGAGCAAGGTCATATAGGGGGACCGCAGGGTTGCGGCCCGGGGCGCTCCGGCCCGGTCCCCGGGTAGACTGCACGAGGCTACGGGCAACCGTGGTCCCAGATGAATGGCCATCCCTGAGCGATCAGGACAGAACCCGGCTTACAGGCCATCCGCACATATCGCATAGAGATTGTAACAAATGCGACTTTGGTCGCTTTAAAATTGTGGGACAATTTTCCTCTCGAGTGAATTACAAACGGAGGAAAGGAAAGTGTTCAGACTAAATATTCAGAAAGAATCTCACGCCGATAATCAGTCCGCAGAAACTGTCGATGAAAAGCGCGGTACGCTCCGACGATCAATTCTAATCGCTGCGACGCTTTCTACGACTTTGCTGCTGTCACATACGCCACTTGCGGCAAAGCAGGTCCAACTTAATCCGGTTGGTTCGCCGACACGGACCGTCGCCGATCCGATCCCATCTGTAACGATCTCTGCCACGCCATCGGCTTCCGCCCCTGGAACAGCGACGATTTCCGGGACGGTGTTCTACAACGATCGGCGCAAGCACGGGCTGTTCGAGAGCCGCCGCAACCCGGACGGAGCGCCCGGCGAACGGTGTGACCCCAATGGCGTGCGCGACGATGGCCGCGTGTGCTCGGTCAACTGGCTGGGCGCGCAATACATGGTGGTCGACGTTATCGAGATCGATAAGGGATACTTCGCGCCAACCGCTTGGAACTGCAAGAAAGAGAAGGTCATCGCCAGCGTCGCGGTCAACAATGCTGGCAAGTTCTCTGTCACGATTCCGACCACGGATGACTGCAAATCCGACAGCCTGAAGAAGGCGACGATCAAGCTGAGCGTCCGGATGCGGTTCTGCGGTGACTGGTGCTTCTCGATGCGTGACGCGAAGGGCAATGTCTATTCGCTGTATCACCCTGGCGCGTCGGAAAAGAACCGGTTGAAAGTAAATTCCGGAGATGTGGTCGACGTGGGGCGCATGAACTTCAACCCCGCGGGCCAGAACTCGGCCAATGCGACGGATCTGACGATCGCCGCGAACTACTACGCCGCGGTGGTGGATTCGGTTCTGACGCTGCACCGCGACAATGAGATCCCATTCTACAAGGACGAGTTTGGCGAGGTTGAATTCACCTATCCATCCACGAAATCCGGCACGGCGACGGCGCGCGCCCCGGATGAGGTCGCGATTTCGACGTTCGAGTCCCGCGAAGTGCAGAACGTCGGAGGCATCAACATTCAGGTTCCGAAGTGGGTCAGCGGTCTGACCGCGACTCATGAGTACGGCCATATCCTGATGCAACGCGCTTGGGATGGCGGATACGGCTACAAGGGCGTCGGAATCTCTGGCGGCGACAGCGGTCCGGCCAACGAACCCGCACGCCAGATCGCGTTCAAGGAGGCCTGGGCTGCGTTCATCGAGCACGCAGTTTACCCGGAAACCTTCGGCTGTGGTCTATCGCGCTATGATGACAATTCCAGAACGCCCGCGAGCGGACCGTTGGGAGAGGGCGCAACCTGGCGGCTGAACGTCGTACCAGTCGCAGAGCGCTTTCCAGACGTTCAGCCGCCAGGTTG